>JADCFX010000036.1 GCA_020249285.1 Roseomonas sp.
GGGGCAGAGGGCTGCAAGCATAAGGCCTTAACGCCCGCTGCGGCAGCCCCCCAATTCTAGTTTTGGGCGAAATCAGCCACCAAGCGCCTTGACCATGGTGGAGCCTAGCGCAGAAGGACTATCCGCAACGTGAATCCCGGCGGCTTTCATGGCGGCCATTTTCGCTTCTGCCGTATCCGCCCCGCCAGAAATCACCGCCCCGGCATGGCCCATGCGCCGGCCCGGAGGGGCCGTGGCGCCGGCAATGAAACCCACCACCGGCTTATTCGGCTTGCCCGGCGCGAAATTCTCTCGCTTCAGGTACTCAGCGGCCAGGATTTCGGATTGACCGCCAATCTCGCCAATCATGACGATGGATTTGGTATCGGGGTCGGCCAGGAACATCTCCAGCACTTCGATAAAGTCCATGCCCTTCACCGGGTCACCACCAATGCCAACGCAGCTTGATTGGCCAAGCCCGGCGGCGGTGGTTTGCGCCACGGCTTCATAGGTGAGCGTCCCAGAACGGGAGACGATGCCAACCGAACCAGGCTTATGGATATGCCCCGGCATAATGCCGATTTTGCAGGCGCCTGGCGTGATCACGCCCGGGCAATTCGGCCCAACCAGACGGGATTTTGACCCATCCAGCGCCCGCTTCACCTTCACCATGTCCAGCACCGGAATGCCTTCCGTGATGCAGATAATCAGCGGCACTTCCGCATCAATCGCTTCCAGAATCGCATCCGCAGCGAAGGGCGGCGGGACGTAAATCACGGAAGCATTGGCGCCGGTCTTGGCGACACATTCAGCCACGGTATCAAACACCGGCAGGCCGATATGGGTGGTACCGCCCTTGCCGGGCGTGACACCGCCGACATAAGTCGAGCCATAGGCAATGCCCTGTTCGGCATGGAAGGTGCCCTGCGCCCCGGTAAAGCCCTGGGTCATCACGCGGGTATTGGCGTTGACAAGAACAGCCATGGTTCAGGCCCCCTTCACAGCAGCAACGACTTTCTTCGCTGCATCGGCAAGATTATCGGCGGCAATAATGGCAAGCCCGCTATCGGCCAGGATCTTCTTGCCCAAATCAACATTGGTGCCTTCAAGCCGCACCACCAAAGGCACCTTCAACGAAAGCGTCTTGGTCGCTTCCACAATCCCCGTTGCGATCATGTCGCATTTCGCGATGCCACCAAAGATATTGACCAGAATGGCCTTCACATTGGCGTCCGAGGTGATGATGCGAAACGCCTCCGTGACGCGCGCCGCAGTGGCGGTGCCGCCCACATCCAGGAAGTTCGCCGGGCTTGAACCATAAAGCTTGATGATATCCATCGTCGCCATGGCCAGGCCCGCGCCATTGACCATGCAGCCGATCTCGCCATCCAAAGCCACGTAGTTCAGGTCATTCTTGACCGCGTCGAGTTCCTTCGGATCCATTTCCGTATCATCGCGCAGCGCTTCCAGATCCTTATGGCGGAACAGGGCGCTGTCATCGAAGGATACTTTGGCGTCGAGGGCGACAATCTCACCCGCGCCGGTCACGACCAGCGGGTTGATCTCCACAATCGCGCAATCAAGTTCAACAAAGGCGCCGTAAAGCGCCAGCACAAACTTGGTGAAGGATGCAACCTGCTTGCCCGTGAGCCCAAGGCCGAAGGCGAGCTTGCGCGCATGAAAACCTGAAACCCCCGAAGCAGGATCAATCGCGACCTTGAGGATTTTCTCGGGATGGTTTTCAGCGACTTCTTCAATTTCCATCCCGCCTTCGGTGGAGGCCATGATGGTGAGGCGCGAGGTCGCGCGGTCCACCAGCAGGCCAAGATAGAGTTCGCGCGCAATATCGCAGCCATCTTCGACATAAACGCGCGAGACCAGCTTGCCGGCGGGGCCGGTTTGCTTGGTCACCAGCGTCTTGCCGATCATAGTATCAGCGGCGGCCTTCACATCCGCCACTGACTTCACCACACGCACGCCGCCCTTGCCATTCGGGTCTTCCATGAAGCGGCCAGCGCCGCGCCCACCAGCATGGATTTGTGATTTCACCACATAGACCGGGCCAGGGAGCTTGGCCGCTGCCGCGGCGGCTTCCTCGGCATTCCAGGCGACATGGCCTTCAAGAACGGCAACGCCATAGCGGCGCAGCAATTCCTTCGCCTGATACTCATGAATGTTCATGCAGGAAGCTCCGGTAAGAATACGGAAAGGGCTGGGCTTGCTGCCCGGCCCCCTTAGGGATCAGCCAACCAACTTGCGTGACGCTTCGATCAATTCCTGCACCGCAGCGCAGCTTTTATCGAAAGCGGCTTGTTCAGCCGGGTTCAGTTCAATTTCCACAATGCGTTCAATGCCGCCCGCGCCAATCACCACCGGCACGCCGACATAAAGATCCTTGATGCCATATTGGCCAGTCAGCCAGGCAGCGCAGGGCAGCACGCGCTTCTTGTCCTTCAGATAGCTTTCCGCCATGGCGATGGCGGAAGCCGCCGGCGCATAGAAAGCGCTGCCGCGTTCCAGAAGCTTCACGATTTCGCCGCCACCATTGGCGGTGCGCGCCACGATGGCATCAATCTTTTCCTGCGTGGTCCAGCCCATCTTGATCAGATCAGGCACGGGAATGCCGGCCACCGTGGAATAACGCGTGAGCGGCACCATGGTATCGCCATGCCCGCCCAGCACGAAGGCGGTGACATCTTCCACCGAGACATTGAATTCCTGCGCCAGGAACAGCCGGAAGCGCGACGAATCCAGCACGCCCGCCATGCCCACAACCTTATTATGCGGCAGGTCGGATTTTTCGCGCATCACCCACACCATCGCATCCAGCGGGTTGGTGATGACGATCACAAAGGCGTTCGGGCAATGATTCTTGATGCCTTCCGCCACTTGGGCGATCACGCCGGCATTCTTCGCCACCAGATCATCACGGCTCATGCCCGGCATGCGCGGGAAGCCAGCGGTGACGATGACCACATCGGAACCGGCAATGGCGGCATAATCGCCCGTGCCGACCATGTGCGAATCAAACCCATCCACCGGGCCGGATTGCATGAGGTCCAGCGCCTTGCCCGCGGCAACGCCGGGGAAGACATCGAACATCACGACGTCGCCAAGTTCCTTGAGACCAATGAGGTGAGCCAAAGTGCCGCCGATATTACCGGCGCCGACCAAAGCAATTTTCTTGCGGGCCATGTCGCTTCCTTAAACCTTGCCTGGAAAACGCCCGACTCCTAGCCCCGAAGCCTCCGCCCGGCAAGGCGGGCTGCGCTCAGGCAGCGCCCTGCCCGCCCAGATGCGGCAGGGCCAGGTATTCCTGGCTTTGCATTTCGGTCAGGCGAGAGGCCGTGCGCTCAAACATCGCGGCATTGGTGCCGCGTTCATAAAGCTGATCGGGGCTGGAAGCCGCACTCGCCACCAGCTTGCAGCGGTGTTCGTAAAGCGTGTCGATACAGGTGATGAAGCGCCGCGCCTTGTCGAAATTCTCCGGCCCCAGGCGGGGGATGTCATCGACCACCAGGCTATGGAAGGCCTGGGCAATGGCCAAGTAATCCGCGGGTCCTAATGGTTTTCCACAAAGCTGGTTGAAGTCGAACCGCGCGACTCCCCGGGCGGCTTCCGGCACCTCAATCACCCGGCCTAGCAGGGGGAGTTCCATCGGCGCCCCCCTTTCCTGGCCGGTCAGTTCCGCAAAAGCGGCATTCAAGGCGGCTTCGGACCTACCATCGGCGGGGACATGCCAGGTGGGTAGGTTCCTGATCCTTTCCCGCCGGTAATCCCGCGCTGCGACCAAGGGCCAGACCTGCACATGCCGGTTGATCAGCGCGATGAAGGGAAGGAAGGCGTCCCGCCCGGGCTGGCCCTTGAACAGATCATTCGGGGCGGTGTTTGACGTGGCAACAATCACGGTCCCGCGGGCGAAAAGCGCTTCAAACAGCCGGCCCAGGATCATGGCGTCCGCAATGTCATGCACCTGAAACTCGTCAAAACAGAGCAAAGCGGCATCGGCGGCGATGGAATCAGCCAAGGGCGGGATGGGGTCTGCGCTATCGCCATGCACCTGCTTCCAGCCATGAATTCGCCGATGCGCCTGCTGCATAAAGGCGTGGAAATGGAGCCTTTGCTTGCGCGGCACCTCGGCTGTTTCAAAAAACAGGTCCATGAGCATGGATTTCCCGCGCCCGACCTCGCCCACCAGGTAAAGCCCCTGCGGGGGCTCCCGACGCGGCGCGGCGGTGGTGCGGCCGAAAAGCCGCCCGAGCAGCCCGGTGGGCTTGGGTGCGGCGTCCAAGGGGGCGGGATCATAGCCGCGCAGCGCCTGCCAAAGGGCTTGCAAACGCTCCATCGCCGCAGCCTGGGCCGGGTCGGGCGCCAATTCGCCGGTCGAGAGGCGCGCCTGATAGGCCGGCAATGGCCCTGGCGCCGTCCCTTTGGTTTTCGAGTCGCTTTCCTCAACAAGCTGCATGGCTCGCGCTTACCCCGACCAGGGCGCCCCCACAATCCAAGCGGCATTGATCCTTTGCGGTGAGGGAATTAGTGACACTGTATCCCTCCAGGTGTGATGATCCATGACACGTTCTGTCGCCATTCTCTATGCCGCTGATGGCTATGTCTCCCAGGGGCGCGCCATGCTCGGGCGGCGGGTTGCGGGCGATAGTTTCCTGAATGGCTTGCTCCGCCATGGCGGGCTGGAAAGCCTGGTCGGGCTGTTGCTGAATGACCGGGAGGCGAAGGATTTTCCGGCGGAAATCCAGGCCCGCGCACCGGGTTTGCAAGTGCGCACCGCAGGTTATGAGGATCAGCGCCCGGTCGCGGAAGCCGGCACGCTATTCCTGCCAGGACCAGGGCTGGAATCCTACGCTTATTGGCGCCGGCGTTCGGGCAATCAGCGCGCCTTCAGCCTATGCGGTGTGACGCATACAACCTCCACCGATCGGGTGATGGATGCGCTGGCCCATTCCCTGACCGCGCCGGTGCAGCCTTGGGATGCGATCATCTGCACATCGCGTGCGGTGCAGAGCATGGTGCGGCGGCAATTGCAGGAGAACGTGGCCTATCTTCAAAGCGCTATGGGGACGACGCGCGCCGGGGTGCCGATGCTGCCCATGATCCCGCTTGGCGTGGATTGCGATGCCTTCCGTCGCGACCCTGCCCTGGGTGCAGCCTATCGCCAGGAATTGGGCATCGGGGCTGAGGACATTGCCATTATTCTGGTGGCGCGCTTGTCCAATGCGACAAAATTCTCGCCCTTGCCGATGTTTCTGGCCCTGCAAAAGGCAGCCGAGCGAAAGGGACGGAAGCTCCATCTGCTGCTGACCGGCTGGATCGAGAATGATGGGTCGCGCCCCGCCTTTACCGAAGCCGCGACGCAAGCCTGCCCGGATGTGAAGGTGCATTTGCTGGATGGCCAGAATGCCGAGATTCGCACAAAAGCCTGGGCGGCGGCGGATATCTTCACCCTGCCGGTGGACAATATCCAGGAAACCTTCGGCCTGGCGCCGGTTGAAGCCATGGCGGCGGGCTTGCCCGTTGTGGTGACGGATTGGGATGGCTTTCGCGATACGGTGGAAGATGGCGTGACGGGGTTTCGCATCCCAACCATGATGGGCGGCAATGGCAATCCCATTGCCACGCGCTACCAAATGGGGGCAGATGATTACAACGCCTATTTGCGCGCAACCTCTCAGGCCATTGCCATGGATATTGGCGCGGCGGCGGATGCCTATTATCGGCTTGCGGAAGATGCGAATTTGCGCCGGCAAATGGCGGAAGCGGCAAGGCTGCGCGCCAGGCGCATGTATGATTGGTCTGCCATCATTCCGCAGTATCAGGCGCTGTGGGACGAACAGGCGCGCATTCGTGCCAAGGCCACGGAATTCGCGCCACTGGTCCCAGGGCGTCAAGCTGCGCCGACGCGCCCTGATCCCTTCATGCTATTCGCGGATTATCCAACAAATCGGCTTGATCCCAAGCAGCGGGTTACCCTGGTGCCGGGCGCAAATCTTGACCTTTTGCGCCAGCGCGCGGCCATACCTGGCGCGGTTTCCCGCGGTTCATTGCTGCCTTCTCTCAACGGCTTTCAAGTGATGCTGGAACGCCTGGCGCAAGGCAGCATGACAGCGGGGGAACTGGGTGGCACGCTGCCGCCAGACCAGCGCCCCCGTGCGGGCGCCGGCATGGTTTGGCTGATGAAGCTTGGCCTGATCACCATCGCGCCCGCCGAAGAAGCAAAACCCGATTGACTTGACGCGCCTGCCAACCGGGCGTCCGATGCGCGCGCCATGCGCAGCGCATGGCGCGCCTTGGGATAGAGCATGATGGCAACGCATGATCGGCACGACATCTTTGATCCAATCAGCCTGGAAATCTACTGGTCCCGCCTGATTTCCATTGCTGATGAGGCCGCAACCGGCCTGCTCCGCACCGCCTTTTCCACCATTGTCCGCGAATCAAATGACTTCGCGACAGTGCTGATGGATCGCAATGGGGATTCAATCAGCGAGAATACCGGCGGCATTGCCTCCTTCTCCTGCATTCTGCCGAAAACCACGAAGACATTTCTGGAACGCTTCCCGGCCGAGACCTGGCAGCCAGGCGATTGCGTGATCACGAATGATCCTTGGCTTGCCACCGGGCATTTGCCGGATTTCACCGCGGTCAGCCCGATTTTCCATCAAGGGCGTTTGGTGGGCTTTGCCGGTTCCATTTCCCATTCACCCGATGTCGGCGGCGCGCTTTGGTCCGCCGATTGTCGGGAATTGTTTGAAGAAGGCATCCGTATCCCCCCTTCCCGCCTGTTTCGCGCCGGCAAACGCAATGAGGATCTGGCGGAGGTCCTGCTCGCGAATGTGCGCCTGCCACGGCAAGTGATGGGCGATCTGGAAGCGCAGGTGATTGCGAATGAGGTCTGCGCGCGGGGCGTTGATGAATTTCTGGGCGATACGGGCCTGCCTGATCTACAAGGGCTGGGCGCTGCACTGCATCAGCGGGCAGATGCCGCCATGCGCCGCGCCATCGCGGCACTCCCCGATGGCACCTGGCATTCCACCCTGGAAGCCGATGGCTTTGATGAGGCGATTACGCGCATTGCCTGCGCCGTCACCATCAAGGGTGAGACGATGCATATTGATTTCGCCGGCAGTTCCAAACAGGTGGATCGCGGCATCAATTGCGTGATGAATTACACCCATGCCTATTCGGTTTATCCGGTGAAATGCGCGCTTGATCCCTTCACGCCGCGCAATGAGGGATCCTACGGCGCGATTACCGTCAGCGCGCCTGAGGGCAGCATCCTGAACCCGCGCTTCCCGGCGGCGTGCAGCGCGCGGCAATTGACCGGGCATTTGCTGGCGGGTGCAATTTATAAGGCACTGGCACCCATCATGCCGGATAAGATCATCGCCGAATGCGGCGGCGCGCCCACCATGCGCGCGCTGTTCAGCGGCTTGGATGGTGCGGGGGATCGTTTTTCGCAGGTGCTGTTCGCCTCGGGCGGCATGGGCGCTTCGCCCCATCGTGACGGGCTGCCCACCACCGCCTTCCCCACCAATGTCGGCGCCGGTTCGATTGAGGCTTATGAGAGTGTGGCACCCTTGGTGGTCTGGAAGAAAAGACTGCGCGCTGATTCCGGCGGCGCGGGGCGCTTCCGTGGCGGGCTTGGGCAGGAGGTGGAGATCGAAGTGCGCGCCCCGGATGAGGTGCGGCTTTCGCTGCTTTCTGACCGGCGCGACCATCCGGCGCAGGGCGTTTTGGGTGGCGGCGCGGGCGGTGCGGCGGTGATTGCCCTTGATGATGGCACGCGCCCGCACCCGAAATCCCGCACCACGGTCGCGCCCGGCACGCGGGTGACACTGCTTTACCCTGGCGGCGGCGGTTATGGAGACCCCGCAACGCGTGATCCCGAAGCATTGGCCGCAGATATTCGCGATGGCTATGTCTCCGCCGAAGGTGCCACGCGTGATTACGGAGCCAAGCCATGAGCGCCACAGCACGCATCGGCGTTGATGTCGGTGGCACCTTCACCGATTTCGTCCTGCATGATCCAGCGCGCAATCTTGTGGCGACCGGCAAGCGGCTGACGACGCCGGATGATCCATCGGAAGCGATTGTCGCCGGCATTGCGCGGCTGCTGGAAGAAACCGGCCTGAAGCCCGGCGATCTGCACAGCATTGTGCACGGCACGACGCTGGTGACGAATACCATCATTGAACGCACCGGCTGCAAGGTGGGCTTGCTCACCACCGATGGCTTTCGCGATTCTATCGAGATCGGGCGCGAAATCCGCTATGATTTATACGATCTTTTCCTCGAAGCACCGCCCACCCTGGTGCCGCGCCATTTGCGCCTGGAAGTGCCCGAACGCTTGGATGTGCAGGGCCAGGTTTTGCTGCCCCTGGATGAAGCCGCGCTGATCGCCGCCGCGCGCCAATTGGTGGAGGTTGAGAAGGTTGAAGCCCTGGCGATTGGCTTTCTGCATGCCTGGCGCGACCCGCGCCATGAACGCCGCGCGGCGGAGGTGATTCGCAGGCTTTATCCTGATCTGGCCATGACACTTTCATCCGCCGTGGCGCCGGAAATCCGCGAATTTGAACGGATCAGCACCGCCTGCGCCAATGCCTATGTGCAGCCACGCATGCAGCGTTATCTGGCGAAGCTTGAAGCATCCCTCGCCGCGATGGGCGTCACTGGCGCGCTTTATGTGATGCTCTCAGGCGGTGGCATTGCCTCAGTGCAGGAGGCGAAGGAATACCCGATCCGGTTGATTGAAAGCGGGCCGGCTGCGGGCGCCATGGCGGCATCATGGCTCGCGCAACGCGCCGGGCTTGATCAGGTGATTTCCTATGACATGGGCGGCACCACGGCCAAGATGTGTCTGATCCAGAATGGCGCGCCGGATCGCAAATTCGATTTCGAAGCCGGGCGTGTGCGGCGCTTCCAAAAGGGTTCCGGCCTGCCGTTGAAAGTATCCGTGGTGGATATGATCGAGATTGGCGCCGGCGGTGGTTCCATCGCGCGGGTTGATCCCGCTTCCGGGCTTATGAAGGTCGGGCCGCGCAGCGCCGGCGCCAAGCCGGGGCCGATCTGCTACGGGCGCGGCGGCGTTGAGCCCACCGTCACCGATTCCGATCTGGTGCTGGGCCGGCTTGATCCCGCCTATTTCCTGGGTGGCGAAATGGCGCTTGATCTGCCCGCCGTGACGCGCGCCGTGAGTGGTGATCTTTCAGCGAAGCTCGGCGTGAGTGCCGATGACGCCGCGCTTGGCATTCGCCGCATTGTGGATGAGACCATGGCGGCGGCAACGCGCATGCATATGGCGGAAAAGGGCCGCGACCCGCGCCGCTTCACGCTGATTGCCTTTGGCGGCGCGGGGCCAGTGCATGCGTGTGATTTGGCGAGGCTGCTGAAGATCAAGCGCGTGCTGGTGCCGCTTGGCGCTGGTGTTGCTTCCGCGATTGGCTTTCTGGTCGCCCCGCCCGCGACTGATTTGGTGCGCAGCCTTGTGGGTCGGTTGGAGAGGCTCGATTGGGCGAAAGTCGCCGCGCTTTATGCCGAAATGGTCGCGGAAGCGCGCGGCCTACTGCTCGGCGCCGGCGCTGATCCTGCTGATATCATCTACAAACCGGCGGCGGATATGCGCTATGTCGGCCAAGGCTTTGAAATCCCCGTGCCGATGCCAAGCCTTGCGCCGGGACAGGGCGATGTTGCCGCCATCGCTGAGAATTTCCTTGCTGCCTATCGCGAGCGCTTCGGCCGCGCCCTGGATGGGCTGCCTATTGAAGCGCTGACCTGGCGGCTCGCGGCTTCTGCACCCGGGCGCGATATCGCCATGGAAGGCGCGCAACAAGCCGAGGCAGGCGAAGCGCAACGCGGCAGCCGGCGCGCGCTGTTTGAAGGCCATGGCTGGTGCGATTGCGCGGTCTATGACCGGTATAGGCTGGCGCCAGGTGCTGCTTTCGCTGGCCCGGCGCTGGTGGAAGAACGCGAATCAACCTGCGTTATTCCACCTGGGGCACTGGTTTCCGTGGACAGGCATCGCAATCTCATCATTGAATTGAGCCAAAGCTGAGGGAGGCTTCCATGCATTCCATCCAACGCCGCGTAATTTTAGCCGGGCTATTGGCCGCGCCCGCGATCCGCAGCGCCGGCGCGCAGGAGATGTGGCCGGCGCGCCCGGTGCAGATCATCAATCCCTGGCCGGCAGGTGGGTCTTCCGACACCATGGCGCGGCTTTTCGCGCAGCGCTTCACCGCGGCGTTCGGGCAGCAATTCGTGGTGGATAATCGCGCCGGCGCTTCGGGCACAATCGGGCATGGCGCAGTCGCCCGCGCGCGGCCAGATGGCTATACGCTGCTATTCGCGACCAATAGCACCTATGCCATCGCGCCCCATCTGATCAGCCCGCTGCCCTATGATAATCGTGCGGGCTTTACGGGCATCAGCCTGGTGGGGCGCACGCCGCAGGCGCTTTGCGTGCATCCTGGCTTGCCGGTGAATAACATCGCGGAATTCCTGGCTTATGTGCGGGCACGGCCGGAACAGATTTCCTTCTCTTCAGCCGGGATTGGCGCATCAAGCCATTTGGCAAGTGAAATGCTGATGGCGATTGCAGGGCTCAAGATGCTGCATGTGCCCTATCGCGGCGGCGCGCCTTCCATGCAGGCAGTGGTGGCCGGAGAGACGCAAATGTCCTTCATTGATGCGGTATCTTCCCTGCCGCATCGCGCCGCGGGGACGCTGAAATTGGTGGCGGTGGGCACCGCAACTCGGTCTTCGCTATTGCCGGAATTGCCGACGCTGGCGGAATCAGGTGTGACGGGGTTTGATTCGTCCACCGATATGGCGCTGATGGGGCCGGCGGGCCTATCCAGCGTGGTGGTGGAACGGTTGGCGGGTGCGGTGCGCGCGGCAGTGGATGACCCGGCCTTTCGCCAGCAGATGATCACGCAAGGGACGGAGCCGCTTGGCGATAGCCCGGCGGAGTTTGACGCGTATTGGACGCGGGAGCTTGCCAAATGGGGCGAGGTGATCAAAAGCCGGGGGATACGCGCAGCGGGGTGAAGAGTTTCGCAAATCGGAGCTAGTACATTATGAGGAACTCGTTACATTTCCGTCGTAATTATTTGGGTAAAATGGGTAAATGGCTCGGGCGTTTTTTAGGGCTAGCATGTACATCACCTCGCGATATCGAACCCTTTGGAACTCGAAGGGTTGAGAGCTTTCAGGCTACTCAGATAGTTCGTTTTGTTCTGCTTGAAAACGAAACTCTTCATATTAATGAGCCGCGATTGTTTTCGAGAGGGACATTCAAGAATACAAAATTTTTCATTAGGCTGGGTAACGTTACTTTTGATCATTGTAAGTTCATCGGATGCTCCTTCAGTTTTCCGGATAATTCTTTAACAATTCATTTTTTTAAAAGTGAGCTTGGAGATTGTTTTTTTGAAAACCTGAGTCAAAGCCATCTTGGATTTCAGCGAAGTGAATTGCGGAAGGTTCGTTTTGCTAATCCGTTTTCTGTCGCCGGAATTCGTATGCGCACTACAAAGGGTCTCGAGACATGCGCGGGATTAGAGAATATTTCCATTGAGAACCCTACGCTGAGGTATCGTTTTGAGCGTGATCTCGAAGCCACACCGCTTCCGTTAGTTTACAAGCATCTAACATGGGCAACGCTTCGCGGCTTCGGTAGCCTTCCGTTCTTCGGCCTTTCCTATGGCGGCACTGCGCTAATCCTATTTTTGCTGAGCGTTATTGATCACTACAACGCTCAGATCGGCAGATTGAAGGTAAAGATTGATTCTAGCGACACCATTGGCCCTCTTCAAAGCTTTGTTGAACGTCTCAACCCTCTATCCTTGAACTGGCAAATGCCGACCCTGTTACTAGGTGCAATGCTACTGATGATTGCCAGTACCATTTACGCTTTGAAGTGCCCGCAGGTGATCAAAGAGTCTTCGCTCGAGCGTTGGACCAACGAACTGGGTAAATCCGCTATCAACTACGTGCCACTCACTTGGCGTAATCCCTCTTGGCGATGGGTCTGTGGCCTTTGTTTTTTAGCTGGTAGCACCGCCACAGCAGTGGTGCTTCTCACGCGCCTTGTGGAAGGTTTCGCACAAGCGTTCCGAAATCTCTAGGGTCGGTTTGTATGCCAAGGCCTTTTTGCCACCCTCGATCTACGCCGCCTCCGCCTCAAACAAGAAGCCCAGATCGCGGAATGGCATGGCGGGACCAAGGACTGATTTTAGGCCCACCACTACCAATGTTCTATTTTTGTTCTTGCCAAACCCCTAACCGTCCGGCATCTTTCACTTGCACCGAATCGAGGCCTCAGGGCCTTGTGGCGGGGCGCTGACGAATTTTCTGGTCTCCCTGCCATAAGTTGTGGTAGTTGCGGCCAAAATCGCGTTATAGTTGAAATTACCTCAAGTTACTCAACAGCATCGGGGATAGGGCATGGATAAGGGAAAAGCGCTCGACGCAGCGCTCAGCCAGATCGAAAGGGCCTTCGGCAAGGGCTCCATCATGCGCCTCGGCGCCAAGCAATCCCTGCAGGGGGATATTGAGGTTATATCCTCAGGCTCGCTTGGGCTTGATCTGGCGCTTGGCATTGGCGGCCTGCCCAAGGGACGCATTGTTGAAATCTACGGGCCGGAATCCTCGGGCAAAACCACGCTCGCACTGCATGTGATTGCGGAAGCGCAGAAGCGCGGCGGCACCTGCGCCTTTGTGGATGCAGAACACGCGCTCGACCCCGGCTATGCCAGGAAGCTTGGCGTGGATGTGGACAATCTGTTGATCAGCCAGCCCGATGCCGGCGAACAGGCGCTTGAAATCGCCGATACGCTGGTGCGTTCCGGCGCGGTGGATGTGCTGGTGGTCGATTCCGTCGCGGCGCTGGTGCCGCGGGCGGAATTGGAAGGCGAAATGGGCGATACCCATGTCGGGCTGCATGCGCGGCTGATGTCGCAGGCGCTCCGCAAGCTCACGGGGTCGGTTTCCAAATCCAATACGCTGCTGATTTTCTTGAACCAGATCCGCCTGAAAATTGGTGTCATGTTTGGCAATCCGGAAACCACCACGGGCGGCAATGCGCTGAAATTCTACGCGTCAGTCCGCATGGAAATCCGCCGCATCGGTGCCATCAAGGAACGCGATGAGGTGACGGGCAATCACACCCGCGTGAAGGTGGTGAAGAACAAGATGGCGCCACCCTTCCGAGAGGTGGAATTCGACATCATGTATGGTGAGGGCATCAGCAAGCTTGGTGAGCTGATTGATCTTGGCGTGAAGGCCAATATCGTTGAGAAATCGGGTGCCTGGTTCTCCTGCGATAGTCAGCGCATTGGCCAGGGGCGTGAAAACGCCAAGAACTTCCTGCGCGAACATCCGGATATGGCGGCTTCCATCGAACAGCGCATTCGTGGCCAGGCCGTCGTATTGTCTGAGAAGATGCTCTCCGGCGATGTGACCGAAGAAGAAGAAAAGGCGGCGGCTGAATAGCCGTCTGCGAAAAAGGCGTGACCCGGTTCACCGGATCACGCCCCCTGCCCGCTTAATCCGCGTAAGCACCGGCCGCTTCAATGATGGGCCGCCAGCGATCCACTTCCTCGGCCACGAAGCGGCGATGGAAGGCAATGGAAGCGCGCTCATCCGAAGGTACATCGGTCAGCAGATCAGCGAAGCGCTGACGGAGCCTTTCTTCCCGCAAGGCCAGACGCAGCGCGGCTGAGATATGTTCCTGGATCGGTTCAGGGGTGCCGGCGGGCGCGTAGAGCCCATGCCAGGTGGACATGGCAATGCTGGGCGATCCGGCCTCGGCAGTGGTGGGAACACTCGGCAAGCCAGCAAGGCGCGCTGGGCTGCTCACGGAAAAAACCTTGACGCGATTGTCGCGGATATAGGGCACGGTGTTCGTCGCCTGATCGCAAAGAATATCAATGCGCCCGGCCATGAGTTCGGCAATGGCGGGGGCGGTGCCGCGGAAGACCACCGTGGTTGCCTTGGCGCCGGCGGCCTGTTGTACCAATAGCCCGCATAGATTGGCGGCTGAGCCGATACCAGCAGTTGCCAAGTTAATCACATCGCCCTTGCGGCCCAATTCCGCCATCAATTCGCGCAGATTGGCTGCCGGGAAATCGAGCCGGGTGATCACTGTCATGGCAGCGTCGGAGACTATGCCAAGCGGCGCGAAGCTGCCCGGCACCTGATACGGCAGGCGCCGGAACAAGGTGGCACTCGCGGCCATGCCGATATTATTGATCATCAACGTATAGCCATCCGGGCGGGACTGGGCCAAACGCTGCGGCCCCACCACGGAACCACCAATGGCCTCCACCACCACGGATTGGCCGATATGCCGGCTAAGACTATCGGCGACGATGCGGGTGATGGTGTCGGTCGGGCCACCTGCGGCACCGGCGGCGATGATGGTAATGGGGCGCGCGGGAAAGGCCTGGGCATGGACGCTAGGGGCGACGAGCATGGCTGCCCCGGCGACAATAATCTGGCGGCGCTTCATGGTTTCCTCCTGCTTTGGCCGGGCGGGCCTGTTCCCTCGCCCCTGGCAGCGACGATCCTGGCAGGCCCGCGCTATGGTGCGAAGGGGGCAGGTTACCGAAATCTCACACGCTCACCCTCTTGAGGCTGTTTCCTTTTTCTGAAGCCTCCGGTAGCTTGACTTTAAACAGTAAAGAATCCCGCCACCCGAGCGGGACGGAGATTCCAACAGGGGGTATTCGCTTCATGGCGCCACTCTTGGCGTTCAGTCGGTTTGTCGACTGGATCAATCAAAATATCGGCAAGGTCTGCGATTGGCTTGTGCTGCTCGCCGTCCTGGTCAGTTCCGTCAACGCCATGATGCGCTACGGCTTCGATATAAGCTCCAACGCTTGGCTTGAGCTGCAATGGTATATGTACGCCACCATCGTCATGCTCGGCGCCAGCTATACGCTCAAGCGCAATGAACATGTGCGGGTGGATATACTTTACATGATGCTGTCGCGCCGCGGTCAGATCATCCTGGATATTGCGGGCATTATCGTCTTCCTGCTGCCGGCCTGCATCCTGATTGGCTGGCTGTCCTGGCCCTTCTTCATGCAGTCCTTCCATATGAATGAATGGTCCAGCAATGCCGGCGGCTTGCTGCGCTGGCCGGTGAAATTCCTGATCCCGCTGGGCTTTGGCCTGCTGACGCTGCAAGGTATTTCGGAACTCATCAAGCGCGTTGCCGCTTTGCGGGGCTATGACATCCCCGATCTTGAAGCCCATTACGAGAGGCCAGTGCAATGATACCTTTGGAGTGGATGCCGCCGCTGATGTTTGCGGGGCTGATTGTATTCTTGATCATTGGCTTTCCGGTGGCCTTTTCGCTCGCGTCTGTGGGCCTGTTCTTCGGCATGATTTCCATGGCGCAGGGCTTTTTCACCATAGACTTCATGCAAGCCATACCGGGGCGCATTTTCGGCAGTATTCTGGCCAATGATTTGCTGCTTGCCATTCCCTTCTTCACGCTCATGGGCGCGATATTGGAGAAATGCGGGCTGGCGGAAGATATGCTGGAAAGCATGGGGCAATTATTCGGCCCGATGAAGGGCGGCCTTGGCTATTCGGTCATTATCGTGGGCTTCATCCTGGGCGCCATTACCGGCACCGTGGCCGCGCAGGTGATTGCCATGGCGCTGATCACCATGCCGGTGATGATGCGCTATAACTATAATATCCGATACGCGACCGGCGTTTTGGCCGCATCCGGCACCATCACGCAGTTGGTGCCGCCTTCGCTGGTGCTGGTGGTGTTGGCTGACCAGTTGGGCCGGTCCGTGGGCGATATGTACCTGGGCGCTTGGGGGCCTTCGCTACTGCAAATCGCGCTTTTCGCGCTCTATACGTGGTTCCTGACTATCATCCGGCCGCAGGATTTGCCGCCGGTGCCGCGCACCCTTACGGGCCGGCCGCTGCTGATCAAATGCATGTGGGGTATTATCCCCGCTGCCGTTCTGATCTTCCTGGTGCTCGGCACCATCATGCTGGGTCTGGCCACGCCCACGGAAGCCGGTGCGCTCGGCACGGTTGGTGCCATCATTTTGGCCGTGCTGCGCAATACAAAAATGACCAAGATGGATCAGACGGCCTATGCCGCCGGCTTGATCGCCGTAGCCTGCTGTCTGGTCGCTGCCTACACGGTCGGCATGAAGACGGTGCCGTTTCGCATCAGCTTCTCCGTATTCTTTGCAGCAGTCATTTGGCTCTGCTGGCGTGCCTGGCAGGACAAGGCGCTGCATGATTTGATTGTGGAGGGCATGCGTTCGACCATGCGCATTACCTCCATGGTCGCTTTCATTGTGGTGGGCGCGACCTGCTTTTCCATTGTGTTTGCCGGCGTGGATGGCAATCTTTGGGTTGAACATGGGCTGACCAGCCTGCCGGGCGGCGTTTGGGGCTTCCTGATCGCGGTCAATCTACTGGTCTTCTTCCTCGCCTTCTTCCTTGATTTCTTCGAAATCGCCTTCATCATCGTGCCCATGCTGGCGCCAGTGGCGCAGAAGCTGCTGACCCCGGTGGTGGGCGCAGATGCGGCGCTGATCTGGTTCGGCGTGATGCTTTGCGTGAATATGCAGACCAGCTTCATGCACCCGCCCTTTGGCTTCGCGCTGTTCTACCTGCGTAGCGTTATTCCAAAGACCATCAGCAGCGCGGATATCTATTGGGGTGCTATCCCCTGGGTGGGCTTGCAGCTTATCATGGTGGCGATCGTGATTTTCATGCCGATCACGGTCACCTTCTTCCTGGATAAACCGCACGGTATTGACCCAAGTACGGTCAGAATTGAGGTCGCGCCGCCACCCGAGGAGGATGATCTACCACCGCCAAGCTTCGGGCCAGCCAGGTAAATCCTGGCCAGGCCCTCAACGGAAAACCCCATGGCGAACTGCCATGGGGTTTTTCTTTGGCAAAAAATTCAGCCACAAAAAATCCGGTCAGGTGCTGCCACCTGACCGGTTCCAAGAAAACCAGATACGCGGCTGGATCAAATGCGATTGGCAGCCGACATCCTGTTCATGAAGCTATCGAAACTGCCCTCGGCCACACGGAACCACGCGACGTTATCGGGACGGAAGGCCTTCAGGCTGTCCAGGATTCGCTTGAAATTGGCGTTCTGTGCCGCGACTTCATCATAATACTTCCAGCACTCATCATAACAGGCCTGCAGAACAGGTGTTGCGAAGGGCTTCAGCTGCGTACCGCCAGCCAGCAGACGTTTCATGGCCTGCGGGTTCAGCGCGTCATATTTCGGCACCATGGAGGCGGTGACGAGCCCAGCGGCCGTTTCGATCATGGATTGGTAGATCTTGGGGATCGAATTCCAGGCCCGTTCATTGATGAACAGCGTGCCGCAGGAAGCGCCTTCCCACCAGCCGGGGTAGTGATAGAAGCGCGCAACCTTGTTGAAGCCGAGCTTTTCATCATCATGCGGGCCGACCCATTCGGCGCCGTCAATCGTGCCGCGTTCCAGCGCGGGATAGATATCGCCAGCGCCAATCTGCTGCGGCACCACGCCAAGGCGGCGCAGGATATTGCCGGCAAAGCCGCCAACGCGGAATTTCAGGCCGCGCAGATCTTCAACCGTGTTGATTTCCTTGCGGAACCAGCCGCCCATCTGGCAGGCCGTGCCGCCGAAGGTGAAGGACCTAACGCCAAGCGGGCGATAAAAATCATTGATCAATTCATGGCCACCACCATTGCGGAGCCAGGAATAATATTGCCGCTGGTTCAGGCTGAAGGGCAGGCCCGTTTCGAACACGAAGGACGGGTCCTTGCCGAAATGGTAATAGGCCGCGTCCTGGCCGCATTCCACCGTGCCATTCTGCACCGCATCATACACCTGCAAGGCGGGCACAATTTCACCCGCAGCGAAGATGCGGAGCTGGAACTTGCCATCGGACATGTCATGGATGGCTTTTGCGAACTGCTCAGTGCCGCCGAACAGCGTATCGAGCGATTTCGGGAAGGCCGATGTATGGCGCCAACGGATTTCCGGCATGGCCTGGGCCAGCGCCGGGGTGGCAAGAGCGGTGGCGGCAACGGCGGTGGTGCCAAAGCCGGCCTTTTTGATGAAGTTACGACGTTCCACTGCGGGAAGCTCCCTGTGCGAAAAGGTTGAGCAAAAACGATCCAGCGCCCTTGTCCCGAGGCTTGGAAGATGAAGCTTTTAATATGTTACGGCGTCTCAGGAAAGCCGAAAATCTTCAACCCGGACGTCAATGCCCCGATTTCACCCCGGTCGGCACGGTGGAAAGCCGATCCACCAGCGCAATCCCGATCGCCGAGAGGATGAAGATAGTGTGGATGATGGTCTGCCACATGATACCGGCTTCGGTAAAAGCAGCGTTCGGGGAACCAAGGTTGCCGGCTTCGATAAAGGTCCGCAGCAGGTGGATCGAGGAAATGCCGACTATCGCCATGGCCAATTTGATCTTGAGTACGCTGGCATTCACATGGCTCAGCCATTCCGGCTGATCCGGGTGGCCCCTCAGGTTCAAGCGCGATACGAAGGTCTCAAACCCCCCGACAATCACCATGACCAGCAGATTGGCGATCATCACCACGTCAATCAGGCCAAGGACAATCAGCATGATTTGCTGTTCGGTGAAGGTTGTCGCTTCCAGCACCAACCGGGTCAGTTCCTTGAGGAACTTATAGACATAGACGCATTGCGCCAGAATAAGACCGAGATAGAGTGGCAATTGCAGCCAACGAGACCCAAAGATCAGGGCGGCTAGGGGACGAAGCGGCTTGAATTCTTCGGGCTGGGCCATGGGGGTCCTCGGCTTTGTGTCGCGGCGCTGGTCACATAGGACGGCTTCACCGAATTGTCAGCAGGGCGCCCCTGGTCCAGGTCGGATGAACCGGTCAAGATGAGCGCATGAAACTTTGGCTCTCGGCCCTTGGCGCCACCATGCTGATGCAATTGGTCGCGTCCTTCATGGGCCAAAGCCTGCCGGTGCTTGCGCCACTGATGTTGGCAAGTACTGGGCTGGCGCCAGAACGCGTGGGCAATCTTTCATCACTGACCGCACTCGCGACCGTGCTTTACCTGATGGTAGGGGGCGTTTTCCTGGCACGCATGGGGCCGGTGCGGATGCTGCAATTGGGCACGGCCATGGCGGTGACGGCGCTGCTAGTGGCAAGCCTTGGCCATGCTTGGGCGATATTCCTGGCCGCCTTCATGCTCGGGCTTGGCTATGGGCCAACACCGCCCGCCGGCAGCCGCATGCTAGCGGCAACCGCGCCGCCTGCGCATCGTTCGCTGATCTTTTCCATCAAACAGGCGGGCGCGCCCGCCGGCGGCGCTTTGGCCGGGCTGATCGCGGCGCCGGTTGCGCTGGCCTATGGCTGGCCGGCGGCGCTGATGCTAGCTTTTGCAGCCGGGGTGCTGGCCATATTGGTAATCCAACCGCTGCGCCCAGCTTTCGATGCGGACCGCAATCGCGCGCAGCGGTTACACTTACATGACATTTTTTCAGCACGCGCCATCAGCGCCCCATTGGCGACATTCAAACAGAACCCGGTGCTGAGGCGCGTCACAGCACTTTCGGTTTCCTTCGCCATTTGTCAGGGCTGCCTGTTTTCCTTCACTGTCACCTGGCTTGTCGAAAAGCGCGGCTTTGATCTGGTGCTGGCCGGTACTGTTTTTGCCGCCATGCAATTCGCAGGCGTGGTGGCGCGCATTCTGCTGGGTTGGGTGGCGGATCGCACCGGCAACGCACTCGGCAATCTGGTGGCGCAGGGTTTTGTGGCGGGCGGCGCTATCCTGGCCTTGGCACTGCTGCCCGCCGATGCCGGCTTCTGGCCGCTCGCGCTGATCTGCGCGCTGACGGGGTTTTTCGGCGCTTCCTGGAATGGCATTTCGCTGGCGGAAGTCGCGCGGCTTGCGCCCCCCGGCAAGGTTGCGGATGCAACAGCGGGTTCGACGATTTTCGTCTTTCTCGGCTATGTTGCAGGGCCTTCGATTTTCGCCACGCTTGTCAGCCTGACCGGAAGCTGGATGCTGCCACAAATCCTGACGGCAGCGCAGCTTTTGCTGGTCTCGGCACTGGTTGGGCTAACGCTCAGGAAGCCCAGCTAGGGGGGCGCTTTTCCTTGAAGGCAGCAATCCCCTCTCGCGCTTCATCGCCCGAGGCACAGCGCGCAAAGGCCAGCGCCCCGGCTTCCGCGTAACCATCTGGCGAAAGCGGGCCGAGCGCCGCAATCAGCTTTTTGGTTTCCGCCAAGGCACGCGGCGCGCCCTGCCGGCAATCCGCAATCACCGCCGCAACAGCCGCTTCCAGCGCCGATGCGTCAGCCACCATCTGATGCACCAGGCCAATGCGTGCGGCTTCAGGCGCGTCAATCACATTGCCTTGCAGCACCATGCGCGCGGCATTGCTGCGGCCCATGCGGCGCACCATCCAAGGCAGGATTTGCGCGGGCACCAGGCCACGCTTGGCTTCCGGCGCGGCGAAGCGCGCATCAGCCGTGGCAATCGCGATGTCAGCCGCGCAAAGCCAGCCAAGCCCGCCGGCATGGGCTGAGCCCTGCACAGCGGCAATCACCACCTGCGGCAAGTTGCAAAGTCGCACAAAGCGTTGCCCCGTGGCGTGGTTGCGTTGTTGCGCGGCGGCCAGCCTTTCCGCCTCGGTCCCTTGAGAGCCAACCTCGGTCAGGTCAAGCCCCGCGCAGAAATGCCCGCCAGCGCCGGAGAAGATGATGATGCGCGCGGAGGTATCTTTCTCCAGCGCATCAAGTGCGGCATCCAAAGCAACACCCATGGCAGACGACATGGCATTGCGCCGATGCGGCCGATTGAGTGTCAGGCGCACCACCGGCCCTTCCCGCGTGAGAAGAACGGGGTTTTCAGTTTCAGACATGTGATGCGCCTTTGGCTGTTACGAATTCGGCCCGCGTTCCATGGAATAGGGCTGCCAACGCTTCAGCTTGGAATCCGTCAGCACGGTCGGGTTCACGCAGGAAAGCGGCCAGCGGCCTGACAGCACCAGCGCGACATTCTGCCCCACACGACGCTTACGCGCCGGATCAAACCGCGCGGAAGCGGATGCGTTATGCGGGGAGAGAATCACATTCTGCATCTTGTGCAGCGGATTGTCTGGCTTGGTCGGTTCAATTTCGAACACGTCAATACCCGCACCCGCGATCCAACCCTTTTGCAAAGCCTTGATCAGCCCGGCTTCTTCCACTGTCGGGCCACGGCCTGTTGTGATGAAAAGCGCATTCTTCTTCATCTGCTTGAAGTGCTTTTCCTTGAAGAAGCCGCGGGTCTCAGGCGTATCCGGCAAATGCATGGAAACGAAATCCGATGTCGCCAGCAAATCAGAAAGGCTGGCAGGCTCCACGCCAAGTGCTGACATGGTCAGTTCTTCCACGAAGGGATCATAGGCCTTCATGTGCAGCCCGAAGGCGCGGGCGCGAATGGCGGTGGCGCGCGCCACGCGACCAAAGCCAATGAAGCCCATGGTTTGGCCCATCAGGCGCGGGATTTGCAGCAATTGCGGGCGGCCTTCGCCCCAGCGGCCTTCACGCACCATCCGGTCCTGCTCGATGCAGCGCCGATGCGTGGCCAACAGCAGCATCATGGCGTGATCAGCCACTTCTTCGATGAAGGTATCGGGGCAATTCGTCACCGGAATGCCCTGCGCGGTCGCCGCCGCCACGTCCACATAATCAACGCCCACTGAACCCAGCGCGATGATGCGGCACTTCTTCAGCGCCTTGATCATCTTGGCATTGAATTGCATGCCCTTCGCGTAAACCGCATCCGCCTGGCCAGCCTTGGCGATGAAATCCTTTTCTGTCGGCTGGCATTCGATGATCTCGACACCCATGCCATCCAGCGCTTCAAGCTCATAATCATAGCCGCCGCCAGAGGTGGTGAAGGACGCCGCCGCGGGCGTCAGGATGGTAAATTTCGCCATGTGATAGGTCCTTTTCAGCTCATTCCTTGACCGCACCGGTCAGGGAGGAAACGTAGTAATCCACGAAGAAGGAATAGAAGATCGCAACCGGTAGCGACCCCAAAAGTGAGCCCGCCATCAGCGCGCCCCATTGATAGACATCGCCTGTTACCAATTCGGTCAGGATCGCGACTGGGACAGTTTTATTCTCGCTCGATTGGATAAAGGCGAGCGCATAGATGAATTCATTCCAGGACAGCGTGAAGGAGAAAATGCCCGCGCTGATCAGCCCCGGCACCGCAAGCGGCAGGGTGATCTGACGCAGGATTTGCAGCCGTGTGGCGCCATCAATCAGCGCGCATTCCTCAAGCTCATAGGGAATGGATTTGAAATAGCCAATCAGCAGCCAGGTGCAGAAGGGCACCAGGAAGGTCGGATAGACCAGGATCAGCGCGAAGGGTGTATCAAACAGCCCAAGCTGGAACACCATGGTCGCGAGCGGAATGAATAGGATGGAAGGCGGCACCAGATAGGCCAGGTAAATCCCAAGCCCCACATATTGGCTACCGCTGAAACGCAAACGCTGGATGGCATAGGCCGCCAGGGTTGAGCTGACCAAGGACAGAATGGTGGCGCCAACCGCGACCATCATCGTCGTCATCAGCCATCTGGGATAGGCCGTATCGAATAGCAGCAACCTGATGTGATCCAGCGTCGGTGACGTGATCCAAAACGGATTATGCGTCTTGTAATCGTAAAGCTCCGCATTCGGTTTGAAGGCGGTGATCGTCATCCAATAGAAGGGGAAAAGCAGGATGATCAGAAAGCATGCAAGCGGCAGATAGATGGTGACCATCCGCCGCGCCTTGCTGTCCCAGGCCATGGTTTCAGATGGCGGGGCGGCGCTTGCTTGTGTTTCTTCCGCTTGGGTTGTGGCGCTCATTGCTTGATGCTCCCGGCTTCAATCATTGCTCTCACCCTGCTGCCATTTGCGCCGCGCCAAGGCGAAATAGCTAAAAAGCGTCGCGAAGACGAGGAAGGGGATCATGGAAACCGCGATGGCCGCACCTTCGCCCAATTGCCCGCCGGGGATACCGCGCTGAAAGGCCAGCGTGGCGAGGAGATGTGTTGAATTTACCGGCCCGCCGCGCGTGATGGCATAGACAAGCTGGAAATCCGTAAAGGTAAAAATGATGCTGAAGGTCATGACAATCGCCAGGATCGGCAGCAGCATCGGGAAGGTGATGTAGCGAAAGCGCTGCCAGGCGGTTGAGCCATCCAAAAGCGCCGCTTCATAAAGCGATGGCGAAATGGTCTGCAAACCCGCCAGCAGCGAAATCGCCACAAAGGGAATGCCGCGCCAGATATTTGCTGCAATCAGGGACCAACGTGCGGGCCAAGCAGTATTGATGAAATCAACATTGGTATCGCGCAAGCCAAGTTCGATCAGCATCCAGGAAATAACAGAAAATTGTGGGTTATAGATCCACCAGAAGGCAATTGCCGTCAGCACCGTTGGCACAATCCAGGGCAGCAGGATGATGGCGCGCAGCAGCGATTTGAAGGGCAAATGATTGTTCAACAGCAGCGCCAACCAAAGCCCGAGTGCGAATTTTCCAATGGTGGCGACGCCCGTGTAGAAAACACTGAAAAAGACCGCATTCCAGAAAATGGGGTCTTCCATCATGAACTCAAAATTCTCGAGCCCAACCCAACGTCCGCTACGCCCGATGGTCGTGTCGGTAAAGGCCAGCCAAATCCCAAGCCCCAGCGGATAGGTCAGGAAAACCGCCAAAAGCCCCATTGCGGGCAGCAGACAGATGATGATCAGGAAGGGCTTCCAATCGAGCAATCTGGTAAACCAGTTCTGCTCAATCTTCGGCCTGACCCATCCGGTGGTGGTGCTGGACATTACTGGGGCTCCGGCAGGGGGCGGCCTTTACGTTGAAGGCCGCCCTTGTTTGGTTCAAGCGCGACGGAAGATGCGGCGGGACCGCCGTTCAGCCTCTCGCATCGCGGCATCCGGCGTTGCCTGTCCGGCAGCGACAGAAGCGAACATCTGCACCAGCACATATTCCGCATTGGCCTGGCCAGAGGCTTCCGAAATCGGCCCCTTATAGCCATTCCAGAACTGGTTGTTCATCGCGTCGCGGAAGATCGTGATCTTCGGATCGCTGGTCCAAACCGGCGCGGCCCGATAGGCGTTGAGCGGATGCGCCCAATAGCCAAGATTGGCATTCAGCCAGGGCTCATATTGTTCCGTTTCCATCATGAAAGTCAGGAAGGCCTTGGCCGCGTTCGGGAAACGGCTATGGCGGAACACCATGGCGTTCAGCGTCAGCGGCGCATTGGGCCAGCTATTCGCAACACCAAGCGGCATGACGCTATGTTCCGAATCATCGGCAATGGCCCGCGTGGCAGGGTCGTTCTTCAAGGCAAAATAGAGCGACACGCCATTCTGCGTCAGCCAACAGGTATTCGCAGCATAGGCCTGGTTGTTGCTGATATCGCCCCACGCAATGGTGCCACCATCCACGAAGGTCGGGTAGAGTTCGCGCAGGTAATTCAGCGCCGCCAGTGTTTGCGGGCTATTGACCGAAACGGCGCCGCTTTCATCGATAATGGAAGCGCCATGGCTCCACATCAGCCAATTGGCGAAGCCATTGCCATCGCCCATCGCATTGCCGAGCGCGAAGCCAGCCGGCTTGTTGATACGGCGCAGACGCCGGCAGAGTTCAAGCACGCTCGGCAGATCATTTGGCGGGGCCTGGAAGCCCACCTCATTCACCGCGGATTTGCGCCAGATCAGCGGGCCGGAAGTGCCGCCCATGGGCAGGCCGATCCAGTTATTGGTGCCGTGCCGCTTGCCGAGCTTTTCGCCGCCAAACATCCAGCCGCCATACTTCCTGCCGAGATATTCAGCGATATCGGAAACCTCAACCAGCTTGTCCACATAGATATGCGGCGCATCGCCGAAGCCGATGATGCAATCCGGCCCCGCGCCGGTATTGGCAGTGACGGCGGTTTGCTGGTTGATGTCTTCCCAACCCACGAAATCCACGCGGACCTGTACGCCCGTTTGCTGCGTGAAGCGCGCGGCATTGGCGCGGAAGATTTCCTCATCCGGCGCTACGAAGCGCACCGGGCGCAGGATGCGCAAGGTGGCGCCATTTTCAATCGGCAGGCGCGGCGCGGCAACGCTGGCATCGCCGCGCGTCTGGATTTGTGCAAGTGCTTCCCCACCGGCAGCAAGCGCCGCCATGCCGACACCAGCACCAAGAATGCTGCGACGTGTGATGATATTTGTCATGTTCTCACTCCCTGATGTTATGTTGAAACGAAGCTAAACCCTCTGTCCCGTTGCCTTGTCGAAGATGTGGACAAGGGCAAGATCGGGCGAAACCGCCAGCACATCCCCGTGACTGGCTGTAACCCTTTCGCGGAAGGCGCCCATCACGGAAATCTCACCAATGCGCAGGGTGACCTGCGTCTCGGAACCTGTGGGCTCCACGACCTGGATGCGCGCCTGGATACCATTCGGATCAAGGCGGAGATGTTCTGGCCGAATGCCATAAACCACCTCAGCCCCTTCACGTCCCGCATGGGCAGGCGGCAGCGGCCATCGCGTGCCGCTGCCATCAATGAAGCTACCATCCTTGATACGACCAGCCAACATATTCATGGCAGGTGATCCGATGAAGCCGGCCACAAAAAGATTTGCGGGGCGATCATAAAGTTCGAGCGGCGCGCCGGCCTGTTCAATGCGGCCATGATTCATGACCACAATCTTATCCGCCATGGTCATGGCTTCGATCTGGTCATGCGTGACGTAAACCGTGGTGACCTTGAGGCGCTGATGCAAATCCTTGATTTCGGAGCGCATCTGCACGCGAAGCTTGGCGTCAAGATTGGACAAGGGCTCATCAAACAAGAACACTTGCGGGTTGCGCACAATGGCGCGCCCCATGGCAACGCGCTGGCGCTGGCCGCCCGAAAGCTGGCGCGGGAAGCGATGCAATAGCTGCTCAAGGCCCAGGATCCGCGCGGCCTTCTGCACTTCCTGGTCCATCACTTCCTTGGGCGCACCCGCCAGCTTCATGGAAAAGGCCATGTTCTGATAGACGGTCATATGCGGATAAAGCGCGTAATTCTGGAAGACCATCGCGATATCGCGATCCTTCGGCGGCACCTTATTCACCACCCGGTCGCCGATGGCGATTTCACCGCCCGTGATATTCTCAAGCCCCGCCAACATACGCAGCAAGGTGGATTTGCCGCAGCCGGAAGGGCCGACCAGCACCACAAATTGCCCGTCTTCGATATCCACGCTCACGCCATGCAGAATTTGCGTGGAACCGAAGGCCTTTTTGACGTCGCGAATTTCTACTGTCGCCATACCCTATTCCTTCCCGGCCTGCGGTTCGCCGCTTCTATTGGCGTGAGACTTCCGTTTCCTTCGACGTGATGAATTCCAGCAGCGCCGGCGTACCATTCTTGGTCTGTTCAATACCGCGCTTAATCGCCGGGATAATGTCCGCGATCTTTTCAACCCTTTCGCCATAGCCACCAAAGGCGCGCGCCATGGCTGCGTAATCGCCGGAAATATCGGTAGAGCGATACTTCTTCGTGCTGATCGGCATGACTTTCAATTCAATCGCCATGGAGAAGTTATTGAGCAGGATTGAAAGAATGGGGATGCGTTCACGCACCGCCGTTTCAAAATCCATCCCCGTAAAGCCAATGGCGGCATCGCCCCAGACATTGATGCAAAGCTTATCCGGCGCGGCAAGCTTGGCACCCATGGCGAGCCCGAGCCCATAGCCCAACTGCGTCGTTTTGCCCCAGCCGAGATACGTCAACGGCTTGCGGCTGACCCAGAAGGGGGAGAGCTGATCGCGCGGGCTGCCGGCATCATGGGTGATGATGGTATTGTCCACATCCACTGTCCGCCACAAATCGCGCAGCACACGATAGGGGTTGAGCGGCGAGGCATCACTATCCGTCTTATGCGCCCAGGCGGCCAGCCATTCCTTGTCCAGCGCGGCGATTTCCTTGGCAACCGCCGTCCGGCTGCGCGGCTTTTTGATGCGCGTTGCCAAATCAGCAATCAGCCCATCCATGGTCAGGCCCGCATCACCGACCAGGCCGATATCAATCGGAATATCCTTGCCCAGATGGTCAGGATCGAGCGTCGCGTGAATGATCTTCTTGCCGCTTGGCATCTTCACGCCGAAATTGGTTTCGGTAAAGGAACACCCGATCCCAAGGATCACATCGGCATTGTCCAGGAAATGCCTGACACCGCGCCGCATCGCGAGGCCACCTGACCCCAGCGCCAGCGGATGATCTTCCGGGAAGGCGGATTTGCCGCCAAGGCTGGTGGTCACGGGCGCCGCCAACATTTCAGCCAAAGCCTGCAATTGCGGCCAGGCGCGCGCCCAATGCACGCCCGTGCCGGCATAAATCACCGGGCGTTTTGCCTTGGCCAGCATGGCAGCGGCGCGTTCCAGATCAACCGGGTCTGGGCCATAGCGCGTGGCCGCAACCGGGTGATAGGCCAGCGGTTCCGGCACTTCCTCATTCCACATATCGGTCGGGATTTCGACCAATACGGGACCGCCTCGGCCATTGCGCAGCCGGGCGAAGGCGCGGCGCAGAATATTTGGCACCTCAGCCGCGCTCATGATCGGTTCAGCGGATTTGGTGATGCCGCGCATTTGCACGGAAGAATTGAAATTCGGGTCGATATGCGCAATGCGGCGCGGATAACCCATGGGCAGCACCAGCACTGGCACGCTTTCGCCATAGCATTGCGCAACGCCGCCATAGGCATTCTCGGCGCCCGGGCCATGCTGCATGCAGAAGGCGCCAATGGTGCGGCCCGATGTCACGCGCGAAATGGCATCCGCCATATGCAGGCCGATTCTCTCCTGCCGAACCATGATGGGGCGGATATCCGCATCGGCCGCATATTCGATCAAATGATTGACCGGATAGCCGGTGAGGATTTGAATCCCTTCACGCTTCATGATTTCAGCAATGGCCGCGCCGAGTTTCATACCGGATTTCCTCTACCCTGGCGCCTGGCGCCGTTTCATCGCACGGCACGCTCCCGGTGCCTGAGGGGCAAGCCTAGGCTTGCTTTGCGCCCGGATGCAACAAGGTCATGGCCTTGCGTCCTTGGCCTGGCCCCGGCAGGCTTGGGCACCCCCCTTTGAAGGATAGCCCATGCCCATCCCCGCCTTGTTTCAGGGCAGAATCGCCCTGCCGGTGATTGCCGCCCCCATGTTCCTGGTCTCCGGCCCCGATCTGGTGGTGGAAACCTGCAAGGCCGGCGTGGTGGGCAGCTTCCCCGCGCTCAATCAGCGCAGCACGGAAGGCTATGGGGAATGGCTCGGCGAAATCCGGGAGCGGACCGGCAATGCCGCCGCCCCCTTTGGCGTCAATCTGATCGTGCATCGGTCCAACGCCAGGCTGGATGCGGATTTGGCCGAAACCGTGCGCCAGCGCGTGCCCTTCGTGATCACCTCCCTCGGTGCGGTGTCTGAGGTGGTGGATGCCATCCATGGCTATGGCGGGCTGGTATTCCATGACGTGATCAATCTGCGCCATGCGCAGAAAGCCGCCGAAGCCGGGGTGGATGGGCTGATTGCGGTTGCCGCCGGCGCGGGCGGCCATGCCGGCACCTATAACCCCTTCGCCTTTGTGCAGGAAATTCGGCAATTCTATCAGGGCACCATCATTCTATCGGGTGCCATGTCCACCGGGGCGCATGTGGTGGCGGCGCGGGCGGCGGGGGCGGATTTCGCCTATCTGGGTACGCGCTTCATCGCGACCACCGAAAGCCGTGCGCCGGAAGATTACAAGCAAATGATCCTGGCCGCGACGGCGAAGGATATTGTCTATACCAATGCGATCAGCGGGGTGAATGGCAATTTCCTGAGCGCATCCTTGGAAGCGGCGGGGCTTGATCCTGCGAATTTGCCCGAATTCAACAGGGAACTTCACTTGGGCAGCAGTGAAAAGCGCGCCTGGAAGAATATCTGGTCTGCCGGTCAGGGGGTGGGGGCCATTCACGATGTGCCGAGCACGGCGGAATTGGTCGCGCGGCTAAGCCGCGAATATACGGAAGCGATTGCAGGGTTGAATCGGGGATTTGCGGCGTAAGCGCTACCGCCGCAGCTCCATCTGAATCGGCCCCTCCCGCTCCCCACGGGCGAATTGATCCACCATGGCATTGCCGGTCTGGCCAAGCTTGGCTGCCTCACCGGTCCAGATGATGCGGCCCTTATGGATCATGGCGGCGTCATCGCCGATCCGCCGAGCGCTTGCCATGTCATGCGTGATAGAAACGGCGGTCGCCCCCAGCCGATGCACCACATCCATAATCAGCCCATCAATCACCGCGCCCATGATGGGATCAAGGCCGGTGGTGGGTTCGTCGAAGAAAATGATCTCGGGCTCTGCCGCAATGGCGCGCGCAAGGGCGACGCGCTTTTGCATGCCGCCCGAAAGCTCTGATGGCGAGAGATCACCCACCGATGCGGCTAGGCCGACTTGCGCGAGCACCTCAGCCGCCTTGTCGCGGGCCTGCGCGCGCGTGATGCGCTTTTGGGCCAGCAGCTTGAAGCAGACATTTTCCCAGACCGGCAGGCTATCAAACAGCGCACCATTCTGGAACAGCATGCCGATGCGGTCATTCAGCGCTTCACGTTTGCGCCGTGGCAGCTTCAGAATATCCTGACCGTCAATTTCAATACTGCCGGCATCGGGTTCAATCAGCCCCAGGATGCATTTGATGGTGACGGATTTGCCGGAACCCGAACCACCCAGAATCACCATGCCATGCCCGGCGCGGATATCCAGATCCACGCCATCCAGCACCTGCTTCGGCCCAAAGGCTTTTGACAGCCCGCGCAGGCGAATTTTTGGCACTGCGCCACTCATCGCGCGAAGAACATCTCGGTAATGATGTAATCCAGCGCCAGGATCAGGATGGAGGAAATCACCACCGCCGATGTCGCCGCCGCGCCCACACCTTGCGCGCCGCCGCGGCTGTTATAGCCACACCAGCAGCCCATCAGCGCAATCACAAAGCCAAAGACGGAAGCCTTCACCAGGCCGGAGACGACATCCATGGTCTGCATGAAATCCAGCGTGGCGCGCAAATACCCGGCCGAATTGAAGCCAAGCTTCGCCGTGCCGATTAGCCAGCCGCCCATCACCCCCAGAGTATCAGCAATAATCACCAGGAAGGGCAGCGCCACGGTGCCGGCCAAAAGCCTTGGCGCCACCAGATATTTCATTGGGTTGGTCGAAAGCGTGGTCAGCGCATCTATCTGATCGGTCACGCGCATGGTGCCGATTTCGGCGGCGAAAGCCGCGCCAATGCGCCCCGCCACCATCAGCCCGGCAATCACGGGGCCCAATTCGCGCGTGATGGAAAGCACGACAACATTCGCGACCGCCCCTTCGGCATTGAAGCGCGCGAAACCTGTATAGGTTTGCAGCGCCAGCACCATACCGGTGAAAAACGCGGTCAGCGCCACAACGGGCAGGGAGAAATAACCAATCTCGATCACTTGGCGCAGAAACAGCCGGCCATAGAAGGGCGGGCGAAACAGGTGTGAGACGCCTTCCAGCGCAAACAGCACCACGGCGCCAACGCCCTGCAAGGCGCCGAGCACGGCGCGGCCCAAGGCGGCGATGGGGTTCAGTATCGCGGCCAAGCTCAGGCCGCTCCGTAGGCGCGGCGATAGCGATCGCCCAGCGATGTCAGAATCTCATAGCCAATCGTGCCGGCCCGCGCCGCCAGATCATCGGGCGAAGGCGCGGCACCGCCGATCAATTGCAGCACATCGCCTGGGGCGATGCCTGGCGCATCCGTCACATCCAGCGTGATCAAATCCATGGAAACGCGCCCCACCATGGGCAGGATCATGTCGCGATAGGCCGCGACACCCTGCCCGGATAGGCATCTCAGGTAGCCGTCCGCGTAGCCGACGGCAATGGTGGCAATTCGGCTGGGCCGCGCCGCGACAAAGGAAGCGCCATAGCCAACGCTGGCGCCGGCAGGGATGTCGCGGATTTGCAGGATGGGCGCTTCCAGCCGGACGACTGGCCGCATGGGGTTGGGCGCCCCGGGCGTGGGGTTGATGCCGTACAGAGCGCAGCCTGGCCGGGCGAGGTCTGAGGCATAATCCGCGCCCAGAAACAGGCCGGATGAATTGGCGAAGGACCGAGGCAGCCTGGGCAGCCCCGCGCAGGCGCGGGCGAAACGCGTGGCCTGTTCGGCATTGAGCGGATGGTCCGGTTCATCCGCGCAGGCCAGATGCGACATGACATAAAGCAGATCGAGCCCTGCCAGCAGGGAGTGATCGTCCGCCAGCCGCGCCTGTTCCCCGGCATCCAGCCCAAGCCGCGCCATGCCGGTATCCAGATGCAAAAGCGCCTGTCGCGCCCTGCCAGCTTTGCGCCCGGCATCCGCATGGGCCAGCACATCGCCAAGGCTGTTCAGCACCGGCACCAGCCCAGCGTCTTCATCAGCGCCGGGGGCAAAGCCATCCAGCACGGCAATCATCGGCCCGGCGCCAAGGGCCGCGCGCAGCGCCATGCCTTCCGAAAGATGTGCGACGAAGAAATGCCGACAGCCGGCAGCGTTGAGCGCGCGGGCCACCGGCACCGCCCCCAGCCCATAGGCATTGGCCTTCACCACCCCCGCCACCGCCCCTGGCGCAGCACGCGCGGCAAGCGCGCGCCAATTCGCGACAATGGCCGCCAGATCAATATGCAAAACCGCAGAAGGGTCCATCATGCGGAACCAGGATCAGCCGCCATAACCATCATCATGCTGCGTATCCAAATCGCCAAAGCGCGTGAATTCCGCTTCGAAGAACAGTTTTATGGTGCCGGTGGGGCCATGTCGCTGCTTGGCGATAATCAGTTCCGCCTTGTTATGCGCTTCTTCCATATCCTTTTGCCACTTGTCCAAGGCGCCCTGGAATTTCTCGCCATTATCGAAGGAAAGCTCCTTAGGCGCGCGCTGAGCCAAGTAGTATTCGTCACGATAGACGAACATCACAACATCCGCGTCCTGTTCGATCGAACCTGATTCACGCAAATCCGAAAGCTGCGGGCGCTTATCTTCGCGGCTTTCCACGGCGCGCGAAAGCTGAGACAGCGCAATGACAGGCACCGATAATTCTTTCGCCAAAGCCTTCAGCCCTTGCGTGATCATGCTGATTTCAAGCACGCGGCTTTCCGGGCGTGTGCCGGCGGCGGGGCGCATCAATTGCAGGTAATCCACCACAATCAGATCAAGCCCCTTAGTGCGCTGCAAACGCCGGCAGCGCGTGCGTAGTGCGGAGATGCTGATCGCCGGCGTGTCATCAATATTGAGCGGCAGGGATGCCAATTCGCGGCTGACTTCCAGGAAGCGGTCAAAATCACGCTGGCTGATCTCGCCACGCCGGATGCGATCGCCGGAAATGCGCGATTCTTCCGCAAGCAAACGTGTCGCCAATTGATCCGCGCTCATTTCCAGGGAGAACAGCGCAACCCCGCCCTTGGGCACCGCATTCGGGTCAGCTTCCTGGGCGCTCCGCAGCACGGATTTTGCCGCGCCAAAGGCGATTTTGGTGGCAAGCGCGGTTTTGCCCATGCCGGGGCGGCCCGCGATGATGAGCAGATCGGAAGGATGCAGCCCGCCCGTTTTCGTATCCAAATCACGCAAACCGGTGGGCAGGCCCGAAACCCCGCCCGGCGTGGAGAAGGCCTTTTCGGCGTGTTGCACGGCGATGGTCAGCGCGCGCTCAAAGGTCAGGAAGCCCCCCTCACCCGCGCCGCCTTCTTTAGCCAATTCGAACAAAGCCTGTTCGGCTGATTCCAATTGCCCCTTGGCGTCCAGTTCCGCTTCGGAGCCAAAGGCGCGGTTCACCACCACCTCGCCCAAATCCACCAATTGGCGGCGCAGCCAGGCATCATAGATCACCTGGCCATACTCACCGGCATTGATGACCCCCACCATGGCCGAGAGAAGCTGCGCCAAATAGGCCGGGCCACCCACCTCATCCAACAAGCCGGAATGTTCAAATTCCGCGCGCAACGTCACCGCATCCGCAAGCTGCCCCGCTTCCACGCGGCGCTTGATGGCGTGGAAAATCCGCCCATGCACCGGATCGGCGAAGTGTTCCGGCGCCAGATATTCGCCAACACGCTCAAACGCCTTGTTATTGGCCAAAAGCGCGCCAAGCAGCGCCTGTTCGGCCGCCAAGTTTGAGGGCGGGATACGCTGCGAAAGGCCGAGCAAACCGGCCCCGGGGATCGCGCCGGGCGTCGTGTCAAAACTATTCATGCCCCCTTATAGCCCAGCGCAGAGGAGTCGCCCCCTGGGGATTACGGGGATGGCGGGGAAAAGCCGCGCGCTATTCCGCGGCGCCGCGCAGCCCATCCCACCAGGGGCAGGCGCCGAGCCCGTCATGCGGATCGGCGCTGATGATGACGCGCTGGCGCGGAGTTCCAAATAGCCCAATGCGGGAATAGCCATGGCGCGATCCCCTTCTTGCGCGGAGCATGGCGCGAAAGAAGAGGGATCGCAATCCCGGCGCGGCCACCAGTCTTAGGAAAGCGTTGTCAAATCCTGGAACCAATGCTGCGCCTGGGTATAGCCGCGCACATTGCGCCCAAGCGCGCGCGGGTTGGTATCATGCACCACAAACACCAATAGCGCTTCATCCACCGCTTTTTCATGGACTTTCGCCATCAGCCGATCCACCTCGGCCTCATTAAAGGTATTGAGGGCCGTATCTATCAGCCGATCCATTTCCGCATCGCGGTAATGGGACCAATTCACGCCGGTTGGTGCGATTTGGTTGGAATGGAAGAAGCGGATCAGCGCGTAAAGCGGATCGCTGGTGACATAGGCGACATTATTGGCGGTGACATTGTTGTTGCGCGCCAATTCACCCGCCGCGCCCTGGCGCCAGCAGGTATAAAGCACTTCCAATTCCACCGGGACGAATTCAACCTCGATCCCCACTGCGCGCCAGCTTTGCTGGATGAATTCATTGATCGGCATGGACAGCATCTGCCCGCTGCCGCCCGTGGCCACGATGAATTTCGTCCGCAGCGGATTGCGCGGCGTAAAGCCGGCAGCCGAAAGCAGGCGCCGCGCTTCGGCCGGGTCATGCCTGATCTTGAAGCTCGGGTTGCCAAACCATGGGGAGGATGGGTCAACTACCCCAACAGCGGGTTTTGCCAACCCATTCATCAGCGCCACCACGCCGGCGCGGTCAATCGCCAAATTCGCCGCCTGACGCAGGCGGATATCACGCCAGGGGGAGCCTTCCAGCAGGCTCAAATGATAATTCCAGACATGCGGCGTGATGTTTTCCATGATCCGCGCGCCAGATTGGCGCAGCCGCGGGACAATATCGTGCGCCGGCGTGTCAATCAGATCCACCTGGCCGGTCAGCAGCGCATTGGAACGGGTGACGGCTTCCGGCGCGCAGACCAGCACAATGCGATCCACTTTCGCCATGCGCGCAGGGTTCCAATAGCTGGTATTGCGCAGTAATTCGACACTCGCGCGCGGCACCAGCCGCCCCATGCGGAAGGGGCCGGTGCCGGAAGGTTCATTGGCAAAGCGTTCCCAGGAACGGCCAAGCTTTTCATATTGCGCAGGCGAGGAAATCAGGAACCAAAGCATCTGATAGGGGAAGATGCTGTCCACTGCCTTGGTGGTAACTTCCACCGTCATGGCATCAATCTTCCGCCAGGATGCGACCGAGGGCAGGCGCGGGCGCACCTGCGCGGCCTGGCGATTGTCAAAATGCGGCGCCTGTGGATTGAGCACTTTTTCGAAATTCCAGACCACCGCATCGGCATCGAAATCCGACCCGTCATGGAATTTCACGCCTGGCCGCAGCCGGAAAATCCAACGCTTGCGGTCGGCTGGATCAGTCTCCCAGGCTGTCGCAAGGCCCGGCATAAGCTTGCCCGGGCGATCCGCCACATCCATTTCCCAAGCAACCAGCGGGTCATAAAGCGTATAGCCAGTAAATTGATAAGCACCCGCGCCGCGATCCGGCTGGCCGGTGGTTTGCGGAATATCGGCCATGGAAATGCCGTAGCGCAGCGTTCTTTCGCCCGCACCTTGGGCAAAAGCCGGGCTGAACGCCTCAGGAATAAGCGGCAGGGTCAGCCCGGAAGCGCCAGCCCCCAGCAAGGCACGGCGCGAAAAGCGAGAAATGGACATGGTTTGAAGCCCCGGAATTGTTTTTCCGAGGCTTGCTGAGCAAACTCCGTGCCGGGGCGGTTCAGTCCACCTTCACCCCGGCTGCGCGGGCCTTTTCCACCATATAGCCGCGCGCCCATTGCATTTCTTCCAGCGAGCCAAAGGCATTGGTGTAATGGCCCTTGAAGCCGCGCGCTTCGATCAGGCGGAACATATCGCCAAAATCGAAATCACCCTGGCCGGGCACCAGATGTTCCTCATGCCCATTGCGCCAGCAATCGGCCAGGCGCACTTCGCGCACGCGGTCCATTGGAATGCCCGCCACCCAGGAAGCGACACCATCGGGCATCAGATGCGCGTGATTGGCGGTGAAGGAAAGCGCGAAGGAGGGGGAATGGATCGCGTCATAATAATAGCGCCATTCTTCCTGCGTATGCGCCAGGTAATGCACCTCCGCCGTTGGCGGTTCGACATTCAGGTTTTCGAGCAACAATAGCGCGCCATGTTTTTCCGCATGCTGCACCATGCGCTGCAACCGGTCCCGCCCCGCTTCCATGCGCATCGGCACATCGGCGGTGAAGTGATAGCCGGCATGGACCACAATCCATTCCGCTGCGAGCTTGGGCGCCACTTCGATATAGGCGCGCATATAGGCATCCACCGCTTCAGCCAGGAAGGGCGAATATTCCGCGACATTCACGGCGGAAAGCGTGTGCAGCGCAATCGTCACGCCATTGGCGCGGGCCGAGGCGACAATGGCGCGGCAGCGCGCATCATCGAACATGGTCACCTTATTCTCGCCCGTGTCCAATTGGATATCTATGTGGCGCACCTGGTTGCGCGCCGCCCATTCAATGGCATCTTCAAGCTTCAGCTTGCGCCCCACATCCACCCCGATCCGGTCAATCAACGCCATGGTCTTTCTCCCTATCTCGCGCATGGTTTACAGGCTTCGGCGAGGGTGGCAAGCTCTCACAAAAGTGATCCGGAGCGCTGATAGAGCGCCCGCAACACCGGGGAGGAAGCACATAATGATGATGATTGATCGTCGCGGTATCTTGGCGCTTGGCGCCTGGGCCGCCGCCACCAGCAAAGCCTTCGCCCAAGGCCCAATGCCGGAGCATGAACGGGTTCTGTATGAAGCCGCGCGGCGAGAGGGCGAAATCACCTGGTATTCCGGCCAATATAGCGCGGAGGCCTCGGAAGCCGCCGGCCGCGCCTTCAATGAACGCTACCCAGGCGTGCGCTGCAATGTGGTGCGCAGCACATCCCAAGTGGCTTTTCAGCGACTGTCGCAGGACCAAAGGGCGGGAGTCGCGCAATGTGATGTCTTCTCCTCCACCAATGGGGGTCATTACATCCAATTGAAGCGGCAGAACCGGCTGATGCAATTCCGGCCCAAGAATGCCGATGGCCTATTGCCGCTGCTGAAGGTGGCCGATCCGGATAATTTCTTCCAATCCAGCTTTCTGGGTATTTTTCTGATGGCGCATAATACGCGCCTTGTTTCGGAAGCTGATGCACCAAAGAGCTGGAAGGATACGCTTGATCCGAAATGGAAGGACAAGCTCGCGATCGGCCACCCGGGCTTCAGCGGTGCGATCGGCCTTTGGGCGCTTGAAATGCGCCGCCTCTATGGCCCGAATTTTCTGCGCGATTTCGAGAGGAATAAGCCGCAAATCGGTCGTTCTTCCATTGATCCAGTCACCGCCATGAATGCTGGGGAGCGTTCGGTGGGCGTTGCGGTGCCTTCCTCCTCCACGCTGTTCAGCATGTCACGCGGCAATCCGCTCAAGCTGATCTATCCCGAAGAAGGGGTGATTGCCGCGCTTTCGCCTTCCGCCATTATCCGCAATGCGCCGCATCCGAATGCAGCGAAGCTCTTTATGGAATTCCAAACTGGTCCCGCCCTATCGGCGGCCGTTGTGAAGCTTTTCAACGAAAGCCTACGCCCCGATGTGGCACCGCCGGAAGGTTCTCGTCCGCTGGATCAGGTGAAGATGCTGGCGCCAACGCTTGAGGAAGCCGATAAGGGTGTCCCCGAAGTGCGCGACACTTGGCGTGATATTTTCGGCGTTTAGTAGGCCAAAATGACTGAAGCCGCAGTCATGCAGGCAGCACCGCGCACGAGGTTCGGCGCGCGGATCAGGATGCTGGAACCGATTACCCTTCTTTGGGTTATACTGGTTCTAGGGCTATTTTTCCTGATCGCAGCGCCACTCCTCAAGATGCTGGTCATCAGCTTTGAGGAACAGGATACCGGCGATTTCACTTTGATGAATTACGCGACTGCCTATGGCAGGCAGCGCTATCTGGATGCCCTGCGTAATTCCCTTCTGCTTGGGCTGTTGAGTGCCACGATTTCCACCATCATCGCGGTACCCATGGCCTGGGCTGTTTCACGCACGGATATGCCGGGCAAGGGCTTCACCTGGGCCATGGTGCTGGCCGCGTTTGTGATGCCGCCTTATCTTGGCGCCATTGGCTGGATTTTGCTGGCGGGGCCAAATGCCGGCTGGATCAATCAGGTCTGGCGCGCCGTCACTGGCGCGCAGGACCCGCTGATGAATGTCTATACCTTCGCCGGCATGGCCTTTGTGATTGCGTTGCATTCCTTCCCGCTGGTCTTTATTTTCGTCAAATCCGCGCTTGATCTGATTTCATCCGAAATGGAGGACGCCGCCAATATCATGGGAGCGGGCACCTGGACCACCATGCGCAAGGTGACGCTGCCCTTGGTGTGGCCTTCCATTCTGGGTGGCTTCATTCTGATCTTTCTTGAAACCATCGCCCTTTTCGGCACCCCGGCCATCATCGGTATTCCCGCCCGCATCAATGTGGTGACCACGCAGCTTTGGCAGTTTTTTGAAGACCCGGTGCGGGTGGAAGTCGCGGCGGCCTATGCCATTCCGCTGTTGCTGATAACGGTGGCGCTGATTGGCGTGCAGAAACTGATGCTGTCCCGCAAGGGCTTTGTCTCTCAGACTGGGAAGGGTGGCGAAAGGCGCCAGATCAAGCTTGGTCCCTGGCGCTGGGTTTTGTTTGCCTGGTGCTTTGGTGTGGCGCTGCTGGCGGTGCTGAAGCCCCTGCTCGTGCTGCTGCAAGCCTCCTTCGCAAAGGCCTGGGGGCGCGGGCTTTCCCTGGATAACCTCACCTTTCGCAATTATCGGATGCTGCTGTTTGAACATGACATGGCGCTGCAATCGGTCTGGAATACGATCTGGTTCTCCGCGGCGTCCGCTGGGCTCGCGCTGATTCTCGCGTTATTGGTTGCCTACATTGTTGTGCGACGCCTGATCCGCTTTGCCGATGGCTTGGCCTTTCTTGCCATGGCGCCTTTCGTCATTCCCGGCATTGTTATGGCGATCGGTTTTTACGCAGCCTATGCCGGGCCGCCGCTGATGCTTTATGGCAGCGCCTTGCTCATTATCCTGGCTTTTACTGCGCGCTTCCTGCCGATTGCCTATGCCAATGCTCAAGCTTCGATCCGCGCCGTGCATCCGGAAATGGAAGAAGCCGCGCGCATCCTGGGCAGCGGGCGGCTGCAAACCATCCGCCGCATCACCGCGCCCTTGCTGAAAACATCGCTGCTGGGCGGCTGGCTGATCGTTTTTATCGTCGCCTCGCGTGAGTTATCGGCAGCAATTTTCCTGGTCGGCCCACGCACGCGCACCATGTCTGTCTTGCTCTATGACCTGAGTGAGCAAGGCAATTTCGAATTGGTATCCGCCTTTGGCGGCATATTGCTGGTGATCACAATGGTTTTTGTCGGCATCGGCATGAAGCTTGTCGGCCGCGATTTCATGTTGCGGAGGGATTGATATGCCGCGCCTGACCCTTTCTGGCCTGACAAAGGCCTATGGCAAAAATGTTGTTGTGGACGCGATTGATCTGAATCTGGAAGAAGGTGAGTTCCTGTCGCTGCTCGGCCCTTCCGGCTGCGGCAAGACCACAACGCTGCGCATGATTGCCGGCTTTGTTGAACCCAATGCGGGGATGATTTCTGTCGATGGCCGCGTGCTTTCCGCCCCTGGTGCCGTGCTGCCGCCGGAACGGCGCGGCATGTCCATGATTTTCCAATCCTATGCCATTTGGCCGAATATGACGGTGGCGGAAAATGTCGGCTTTGGGCTGACACTCCGCAAACTCCCTAGCGATGAAATAAAGCGCCGCGTAGCCGAAATTCTGGATGTGGTGAAAATGGGCCACCTGGCGGGGCGCTACCCGGCTGAGCTTTCCGGCGGCCAGCAACAGCGTGTGGCGCTGGCCCGCGCCATTGTCGTGAAACCCGCCGTGCTGCTGCTGGATGAACCGCTCTCCAACCTCGATGCCAATTTGCGGGAGGAAATGCGCTTCGAAATCCGCCGCCTGCATGATGAATTCCGTATCACCACCGTTTATGTCACCCATGACCAATCCGAAGCCATGGCGACATCTGACCGCATTGCGGTGATGAATGCGGGCAAGATTGAACAGGTTGATGCGCCGCATTTGCTCTACACCAAGCCGCGCACACGCTTTGTCGCAGGCTTTGTTGGGCGCACCAATCTGCTGGAAGCGCGCGTTGAAGCAGGTGCTTTGGTGCTTGGCGGCCTATCGCTTGGCCCCGCCGCGGCGGCTGGCATTTCGCCCGATGTATCTGGCGAGATTCTGCTGTCGCTTCGCCCGCAGGCCATGAGCCTGCATTTGTCCGAACCAGCGCATGAAAGTGCGGCGCTGATCATGCCAGTGATGGTGCTAGAACGCACTTATCTGGGTGAGGCCTGGGATTATGTGCTGCGCCCTGAAGGGGCGGAGCTTCGCCTACGCGCCGCCGCACCACCGCTGGCCGCCCATGCGGTCGGCACGAAGCTTTGGCTGCGCATAGACCCGCAGCAGATCGCGATTGTGCAATAAGCGCTAATGAATTGGCAGGCTGATTGGCGCGATTTCATCGCCGCTCCGCCCGCGATAATCCCGCCCCACTGAATCGCGCAGCATCTTGGCCTGGCTTTCGGCCAGAATGCCGGCGGCATCCGCGACATTCAGCTTAGTTGGGCGGCCATCAGCATAAATCGTCTCGCCACCCACCATTACGCGTTTCACGGCGCGATCCGCCGCGTGGAAAACAAGCGCGCGCAACGGATCACGCGGCGGCGTCATCAACGGATGCGCCAGATCCACCAGCACAATATCCGCCGCAGCACCCACATGCAGCCGCCCCAGATCAGGCCGCCCAAGCGCGGTCGCGCCGCCAATCGTTGCAGCGTGGAAGACGCTACCGGTATCCGCGGCGGCGACATCGCGGCAGGCATTGCGCGCGAGGATGATCGCCAGGCGCATTTCCTCAATCAAATTATGCGGTGCGCAATCTGTGCCAAACCCCATATTCACGCCGCGCGCACGGTATTTGCCGAAATGGCGCAAATGCTCCCCATACCGCGCAAAGGGTGATGGGCAATGCGCCACCGTCGCCCCCGCATCAGCAATCAGGCCGACATCTTTCGCCGTGTGCCAGCCGATCGAGATATGCTCATCCACAAAAATCGCATGGCCCAGAATGCTGCGCGGCGTCAGCAGCCCAATACAAGCCGCCCATTGAATGGGGGTGACGCCGTGGCGGCTGATCATCTCTCGCACCTCCACCACGGATTGCGCGATATGCGTGGTGAAGGGCCGCCCCGTCTCGGCAGCATAGGCGATGCTTTCGCGCAGCATTTCCTCCTCCACCGTGTCAATTTGTGCGGGGAACACAATGCCGGTCAGCCGGCCCGAAGGATCGGCCTCCGCTTGCTTCATGAATTGCTTGGCGGCATCGAATTGCCGGCGCGCATCTTCGCGGTTCCACATCCAGGTTACGGTTTGCGGCGCTTCTATGCCCCAACGCGCCGCGGCATAGCCCGCCCCCGCCCAACCGCGCAGGCCGCTTTCCGCCATGATGGAAAGCCAAGATGGGAAAGGAGGCGACAAATCCACCACGCTGGTGACACCGGCAGACATCAACTCCGCATAGGCAAGGCGCATGGCAGCGGCCTGGCCCTGCTGATCCAGCTTGAAGGCTTGCAGGCGTTCAAACAACCCAGTCATTTGCTGTTCCGCCACGCCGTGATCTTCACGCACGCCGCGCCCGGCAGGTTCTGTCGTTGGATGCGTGTGGATATTGATCAGCCCCGGCATGACCAGAAGCTTGCTGCCATCAATCACCTCAGCGCCGGTGGGCGGAGGTGCATTCGGATCATGCGGCGTGATGGCGGCGATGCGCCCAGCCACCAGCAGCACATCCCTGCCCTGGCCATAGAAATGTTGACCCGCCGTTGAGTCCCATTCGGCGGTCCAGGCGGCGTTGCGGATAAAGGTTCGCAAGGACATGGCGGCCTCCTGGCTTGCGGGTGAAATCAACACCACAAGCCAAGCGCGAAGCGCGCCGCCTTTCAAGCGAAAAGAAGTCGCGGTTTAGGCTTCCGCATAGGCTGGCGCGGCGCGGGCAATACCGCCATAGGCATCCAGCATCCTCTCTCGCCAAGCATAAACCGCATCATCTTGAGCCAATAGCGGGAAGGCGCTCACGCAGCGCGCCCATTGGAAACCGCCAAAGACGATCATGTCCGCATAGCCGGGCTTATCGCCATGCAGGAAAGGCGCAGACCGCAAGGCGATGCGCAGCGGCATCAGGCTGTCACGAAAACCCTTGACCCGTTCGGCGCGATCCGCCGTTACCGCTTCAAGCTTCATGCCGAAGCGCTTTTCCCGATCTGGCACAAAATACGCCGCATCTCCCGGCGCCAAATGCTGCACAATGTCGGAAACCACCAGCCGCGCAATCCCGGCATGCAACACCGCATCACCCCAGGCATTGATGAAGCGCGCCAGCGCGTGCCCGCCCGCACCACCAAACAACGAAGGCTGATCCGGATAAGCATCCTCCAGATATTCCGCGATCACCCAGGAATCGACAATGGCGCGACCATTATCCAACATCACCGGCACTTTCTGTGCCCCATGGACGCCAATCGCATCCCGTTCCGTAAAGCGCCAAGGAATGGTTTCCACCGCCAGGCCCTTATGGGCCAGCGCCAGCCGGCTCCGCCAGCAATAGGGGCTGAAGCGCCGCGCCGGATCGACACCGCAGAGTTCAAAAAGCTGAATGGCCATCGCGCAATCTCCTTTCCCGCATTATGCTCGGCGGCGAAAGGAAACGCCACAGCATGAAGACCCCTCTGCTGCTTGCACTCGATCAGGGCACAACCTCCACGCGCACCATCGCCTTCGGGGCTGATCTTACGCCACGCGCGACAGCGCAGATGGAATTGCCGCAGCATTTCCCATCACCCAGCTGGGTGGAGCATGAGCCGGAAGATATCTGGCAGGGCGCCATCACCACGCTGCGCCAGGCCTTGGAAAAGGCTGGCGGTACTGCGGCGGATGTGGCGGGTATTGGCATCACCAATCAACGAGAGACAACGCTGCTTTGGGACCGTGCCACCGGGCGCTGCCTGCATCGTGCCATTGTCTGGCAGGATCGGCGCACGGCGGATGACTGCGCGAAGCTGCGCGCCGAGGGCCACGAGGCGCTGCTGACAGAACGCACGGGGCTGCTGGCTGATCCCTATTTCCCCGCCACCAAGCTTGCCTGGCTGCTGGACAATGTCGCGGGCGCGCGGGCAGCGGCGGAACGCGGAGCGCTGGCCTTCGGCACGGTGGATTGCTTTTTACTCTGGCGCCTGACGGGTGGGCGCGTGCATGCGACAGATGCCACCAATGCCGCGCGTACCATGTTGTTCGATATCCGGCGCGGCGTTTGGGATGCTGAATTGCTGCGCCTATTTCGTATCCCGGAAGCCATTTTGCCAGAAGTGCGTGATTGCGCCGGGGATTTTGGCGAAACCGATCCCGCGCTATTGGGTGCCGCCATTCCCATTCGTGGTATGGCGGGTGATCAACAGGCGGCGACCATCGGCCAGGGCTGCTTCGCGCCGGGCATGGTGAAATCCACCTATGGCACAGGCTGTTTTGCGTTGTTGAATACGGGCGAAACGCCGGTCGCGTCGCGCAACCGGCTGCTGACGACCATCGCTTACCAATTGCAAGGCAAGCGCCATTACGCGCTGGAAGGCGCGATTTTCGTGGCAGGCGCAGCAGTGCAATGGCTTCGTGATGGCCTGGGCATCATCCGGCATGCGAAGGAAGCCGGCGTTCTCGCCGCACAGGCAGACCCCGCACAGCGCGTGGTGCTGGTGCCGGCCTTTGCCGGGCTTGGCGCACCGCATTGGGATGCCAAGGCGCAGGCGGGCATTTTTGGCCTCACACGCGGCAGCGGCCGTGCCGAGTTATGCCGTGCTGCGCTGGAAAGTGTTGCCTTTCAGACGCGCGATCTGATCGAAGCCATGCATGCGGATTGGCAGGGTGCCAAGGAAACAGTATTGCGCGTGGATGGCGGCATGGTCGCTTCTGACTGGACCATGCAATTCCTGGCCGACCAATTGGGCGCGCCGGTGGACCGGCCAACCATCCTGGAAACCACCGCCCTTGGCGCTGCTTATCTGGCCGGGATGCAGGCCGGGCTTTGCGCCCCGCCAGGTGCGGCGGGTGCCACCCATTGGCGGCTGGAACGGCGCTTCGTGCCTCAAATGAATCGCGCGGAAGCGGATAGTCGTTATGCGCTTTGGCGCGATGCGCTCCGCCGCACCCTTTCGGAACAACCTGCATGATTTACGATGATCTTGGTGTGCCGCGCATCATCAATGCCTATGGCACGAATACGCGGCTTTCCGGCGGGCTGATGGCGCCGGAAGTGCTGTCCGCCATGGCGGAAGCTGCGCGCGCCACGGTGGAAATGCACCATCTGCAAGCCGCGGCTAGCCGAGAAATCGCAAAGGCCACGGGGGCTGAGGCGGGTATTGTCACTTCGGGTGCCTCTGCCGCGGTTTTGCTGGGTGCCGCCGCCTGTATGGCGCGGCTAGATCCGGGGGCGATGAACCGCCTGCCAGATACGCGCGGCATGCCGGATGAATTCATCACCATCCGCAGCCAGCGCAATATGTATGACCGTGCGCTTCGCGTGGCAGGCGGGCGTATTGTTGAAATCGGTATTCCGGATCGGGTTTCCGGCCCTGGCGTGCGCGATGCCGCGCCCTGGGAAATCGCTGACTCCATCACGGATCGTACAGCGGCGATTTACTATCTGGCGGGCGCGCAAAGCGAACCGCCACTGCCCGATGTGGTGCGTGTGGCGCGCGAGCGGCACATCCCAGTGCTGGTGGATGCGGCGGCGCAATTGCCACCCGCTGAAAACCTGAAGCGCTTCATCGCTGAAGGCGCCGATCTGGTGTGTTTTTCAGGTGGCAAGGCTTTGGGCGGGCCGCAATCCTCCGGCATTCTCGCAGGGCGGCGTGATCTTGTCTCCTCGGCCCTCGCGCAAATGCTTGACCTTGATATGCCGGAAGCGGCGTTCATCGCGCCGGCGGAATTCGCGCCACTCGCGCAAATGCGCGGCCTGCCGCATCACGGCATTGGACGGTCTTGCAAGATCGGCAAGGAAGAAATCATCGGGCTAATTGTGGCCTTGCGGCGCTTTGTGGCGGATGACCCAATGCAACGCAGCGCACGCTGGCAGGCGCGGCTTGAAGCGGTGCTGGCGGCGGCGGGGCACCCGCAAGCGCTGCGCCTTATCCCCGATGGCGCCAAGCCAGGTCTGCCCATTCTGGAATGGCGCCTGCCCGATGCGGCCACCGCACAAGCCGCGGATGCAAGGCTCCGCGCCCATCGTCCCGCCATTCATGTTGATGCATCCCGCATCACCCAGGGCCTGCTTGCCATCAACCCAATTGCCTTTGACGATAGCGACGCGGCCACACTCGGCGCCGCGATCAAGGAGTGCGCGGCGTGAGTGATCTTTTTCTGGTCGGCAATGGTGCTGGTTTTTCCGGGGATCGGATTGATGCCCCCATCCCGGTGGTGCGCAGCCTGGTCAAGCGTGGCCTGCCGGCGGCCATGTTCTTCGAATGCCTTGGCGAACGCACCGTGGCTTTGGCGCAGCTTGAACGCCGGCGCGATCCGGAAGCGGGCTATGAACCCATGCTGGAGAGGTTGTTGGAACCGATCCTGGTGGATTGCGCCCGCGCGGGCATTCCCATTCTCGGCAATTTCGGCGCGGCCAATCCAGCCGCTGCCGCGCGGGCCATTGCCCGGCTTGCGAAGAAACTCGGCCTGCCGGAACTCCGCATTGGTCTTGTGACGGGCGATGATGTTTCGGATAGCGTCAATCTCGATAAGCTTGCCGTGCATGAAGCGGATGCTGGGCTTGATATGTCTTCCTGGAAACTCGTTTCCGCCAATGCCTATATCGGTGCCGCCCCCTTAGCCGAAGCGCTGGCGGCAGGCGCGCAAATTGTGGTGGCGGGGCGCACCTCAGACCCCGCTCTCGCCATCGCACCCCTCATGCATTATTTCGGCTGGGCCGAGGATGATTGGCAGGCGCTGGCGGTTGGTGCCGCAGCGGGGCATTTGCTGGAATGCGGCAGCCAGGTGACGGGCGGCGTTTTCTGGGACCCTGGCTTCAAGGATATTCCAGACCCCGCCAATATCGGCTTCCCGATTGCCGAGGTCGGGCGCGATCTATCCTTGCTGATCACCAAACCGGAACACACGGGCGGCATTGTTGATCAGCGCACGGTCAAGGAACAGCTTTTGTATGAATTGCATGATCCTTCGACCTATATCACCCCAGATGTGATTCTGGATATTACCGGGGCGCATCTAACGCCAGACGGGCAGGATCGTGTTGCCGTGCATGGCTTGCAGGGCCGTCAGCGGCCAGATTTGCTGAAAGTGACAGCCTGCTACGAAGGTTCCTGGTTGGGCGAAGGCGAAATTAGCGTGGCTGGCCCCAATGCCTTGGCGCGCGCGCGGGCAACGGCAGATGTGCTGCTGCAACGCGTAAAGCAGCGCGGCCTGGCGCGGCGAGCGCGAGTGGATTTGATCGGCGTCGCTTCCGTGCATGATTCGGATGATGGCGCGCTTTGGCGCGGCTATGCGGGGCCAGATCCGCAGGATATTCGTATTCGCTTGGCGGTGGAGGCCACCACGCGCGATGATGCGGATCAGGCTTCGCGTGAAGCCTTGGCGCTGCTTTGCTGCGGCACGGCAGGCACCTCCGGCGCGCGTTGGCGCGTTACACCCCGCATCCTGACGCGGAGCTTCCTGGTGCCGCGCGATATGGTGCCAACCGAAACGCGGGTTCTGCCGGCGCGAGAGTGGAATTGATGACCCAAAATATCGAAACCCCGCTGCACCGCATCGCGCATAGCCGTGCCGGCGATAAGGGCAATCGCGTGAACCTCTCGCTCATGCCCTATGATCCGGCGCTTTATTCGCTATTGGCGGAACAGGTCACGGAAGAAAAAGTGCTGGCATTGTTCCGCCATCGCGGTGCCACCGGGTGCAAGCGTTACGATCTGCCGCTGCTACACGCCTTCAATTTCGTGATTGATGATGTGCTGGAAGGCGGCGTGAATGGCAGCCTCAATCTTGATGGCCATGGCAAGAGCCATTCGTTCCGGCTGCTCGCCATGACCATCGCTGTTCCAAAAGCAATGCTCAGCCGCCCTTGACGCCTTCGGTATTCACATAAAGCGCATACAAAGACTGCGCCGCGGCCATGAATAGCCGGTTGCGATAGCGCCCGCCGAAACAGACATTGGCGCAGCGTTCGGGCAGATGAATATGCCCAATCGGCGCACCGGCATTATTATACACGCGCACGCCATCAAATTCGGCGGTCATGCCCCAACCGCACCATAAATTGCCATCCACATCCACGCGGAAGCCATCGGGTGATTCGCCTGGCTGGCAGGCCACGAAAACCCGGCGCTTACGCAAAGTTTTGCCATTGGCCCCGACATCAAAGGCCAGGATATTGCGCGGGTCAGCGCGGCTTTCGATGACGTAAAGAATTTTCTCATCCGGGCTGAAGGCCAGGCCATTCGGATGGTTCACCTCATCGGTGACCAGCGTGATTTCGCCGCTCTGGCCATCAATGCGATAGACATTGGTATGCGGCAATTCCGGCGTGCCGCGTTCACCCTCATAATTCGCCATCAGGCCGAAGGGCGGGTCGGTGAACCAGATGGACCCATCAGATTTTACCACAACATCATTCGGGCTATTCAGCCGCTTGCCCGTGTAGCTATCGGCCAAAACAGTGATCGCGCCATCATATTCAAAGCGCACCACGCGGCGGCCCAAATGTTCGCAGGCAATCACGCGGCCCTGACGGTCCCGCGTATGGCCATTGGCGTTGTTGGCGGGCTTCCGCCAGGCACTGACCGCGCCGGTTTCCTCATCCCATTTCAGCACGCGGTTATTCGGAATATCGGACCATAAAAGACAACGCGCATCGCCAAGCCACACCGGCCCCTCACCCCAGCGCGTGCCGTGATAAAGCCGCTCCACGGATGACAGCGCCAAATGGTACTTCTTGAAGCCTGGGTCCATCGCGACGATGGAAGGGTCTGGATAGCGCAGGCTTTGCTGCCAGCGTGGGTCTTGGTTCATGGCGTTTCTCCCTGGGCCATGACAGAAGCATGGACCAAGCGCCACGAAAGGCCAATCAGGCGCGAACCAGAATACGCCGTCGCACCCGCACCGCCCCGGTTGGTATGGCGGCGAAGACATCCTTCTCCGCCTCGATCAGGCTGAGCCCCGCCCAGCGCGCGGGGCAAATGATGCGCCCTGCCTTTTCCCAAGCCGTGCCAGCACGCATCAAGGGCGTGAAGGGCGGCACGTAAAGCGCGGCGTCGCGCCGTTCCACGCGAAACATATGGGCCTGTAACAATTTTGTGATCTGCGCCGGCGAATAAGGCTGCCCATGGCCGAAGGGTGTGTGGTCAAACTGCGCCCAGATACCGCGCCGATTGGGTGCCACCACCAGCAAGCGCCCATCATCGCGCAGCACGCGCCAACATTCCCTCAGCAACCGCCCGGCATTCTCCGCCGCTTCCAGCCCGTGCACCAGAAGGATCCGATCAAAGCTTAAATCTGGGAAGGGCAACGCGTCTTCTTCGGCCAAGACAGAAGCCGAAAGCCCGGCCTGGCTGAAGCGCGCCGGCCCAAGCTGGGCGGGGGAAAGGGCAACGCAGCGCGCCGCATCATCGCGCCAAAGCGGCAAATAGGGCTCTGCATGGCCAAGCCCCAAGACGGAAAGCCCGGTCAGGCGCGGCCAAAGCCCAGCCAAACGCCGGCGCAGCAGCCGCGCCGTCAGCGCCCCGGCCGGGGCGGCATAGAATCGGACCAGCCCATGGATTTCCCCGCTCATGCGGTTGATATAGGGGCTTACGGGGCCGGATGGGATGGCCCCCCAGCAAAGGGCGACCCCATGGCACTCACAGCGACCCCCATTCCCTGTCTTTCGGATAACTACGCCTGGCTCCTGCGCGCCGCCGATGGAAGGCTTGCGGTCTGCGACCCGGCCGAGGACGCGCCCGTGGCCGCCGCGGTGGAAGCGGCGGGCGGTAAGCTCGACCTCATTCTACTGACGCATCATCACGGGGATCACGTGGCCGGGGTGCCTGGCCTGGTGGCGCGCTATGGAGCCAAGGTGATTGGCGCGGCGGCGGATCGCCATCGGCTGCCAGCGCTGGATCAAGCGGTGCAGCCAGGCGATGTGGTGGATGTTTTGGGCAGCCCTGCCAAGGTTTTGGCCAGTGATGGCCATACACGCGGCCATATCGCCTTTCACATCGCCGATTCCCATATTTTGCTTTGCGGCGATACGTTATTCTCGCTTGGGTGTGGCCGCTTGCTGGAAGGGGATGCGGGAGAAATGTTCGCATCTCTCGCCGCCCTTGCCGCGCTGCCCGGGGAAACGCTGGTCTGTTGCGGGCATGAATACACCGAAAGCAATGCGCGCTTTGCCATCACCGTTGAGCCGGATAATGCCGCGCTGAAAGCCCGCATTGTGGAAGTCCACGCCCAGCGCGCCGCAGGCAAGCCAAGCCTGCCCAGCACCATCGCGTCTGAGCGCGCCGCCAATCCTTTTGTCCGCGCGGCGGATGTCGCCACTCTGGCCCGCATTCGCGCCGCCAAAGATACGTTCCGTTAATATAAAGGAAGGAAACACCCCATGAAACTGCATTACTCCCCAGCCAGCCCCTATGTGCGGAAAGTCATGGTCTGCGCCATTGCGCGCGGCATTGGCGGGTTATTGGAAAAGGTATCCACCAACCCGCATCAATCGCCGGCTGATTTGCTGGCCGATAACCCGCTTTCCAAAGTGCCCGCCTTGGTCACGAAGGATGGCACAGCGATTTATGACAGCCCGGTGATTTGCGAATATCTGGACACGATTGGCTCCGCTGCGCCGCTTTTCCCGCCAACGGGTAGCGCGCCGCGCCTGAAGGCCATGATCCGTCAGGCCGCCGCAGATGGCATTCTGGATGCCGCCGTGGCGCGCCGCCTGCAAATGGGCCACCCGCAGGATGATGGCCGCAAGGCTTTCGATGCGCGCCAGAAGGCCGCGGTGGAACGCGCCCTCGCCGTGCTGGAAAAAGACCCGCCGCGCGGGCTTGGCGATATCGGCGCCATCAGCATTGCCTGCGCGCTGGGCTATCTTGATTTCCGCTTTGCGGCTGAGCCCTGGCGCGATGCCTGCCCGAAGCTGGCCGCCTGGTTCACGGAAGTCTCCAAGCTGCCACAACTGGCTGAAACCGTGCCGGTTGGCTGAGGTCATGATTGACCTGCGCGACCCGGGCGTGACCGCCGCGCAGGTCATTGCCGCGCTTGATTTGGCGCCCCACCCAGAAGGCGGGCATTACCGTGAAATCTGGCGGGATGCGCCGGAAGCGGGCGGGCGTGGCGCGGGCACGGCGATCTATTTCCTGCTCGCCGCCGATGAGTTCAGCCATTGGCATCGCGTGGATGCCGCTGAAGCCTGGCATTGGTATGCCGGCGGGCCTCTGGCGCTGAGCCTTTCCGCCAATGGGCATGATGCTGAGGCCGTTCACCTCGGCCCCGATCTCTCCCGGCATCAGCGCCCCTTCGCCCTGGTGCCGAAGGGCTGGTGGCAAAGCGCGGTCTCATTAGGGCGCTGGTCGCTAGTGGGTTGCACCGTCAGCCCCGCCTTTGATTTCGCCTGCTTTGAATTGGCGCCGCCCGATTGGCGCCCCACCCCGCGAGGAAGATCATGAGCACAAGCCTGGCCTGGGATGAACGCTACCAGAATGGCGGCTTTGAATTTGGCGAAGCGCCGAACCTTTATCTGCAATCCCAGGCCCATCGCCTGCGCCCGGGGATGCGCGCGCTGGCTGTCGGGGATGGCGAAGGCCGCAATGGAGTCTGGCTGGCGGGCCAGGGGCTGGAGGTCACTTCGGTGGATTGGTCCGGCGTGGGTCTTGCCAAGGCCGCGTCGCTGGCCCGGCAGCGCGGCGTGGCGCTGCAAACCATCACCGCCGATGTCGCCGCCTGGGAATGGCCCCGCGCGCAATATGATCTGATTGCCTGGATTTTTGTGCATCTGCCGCCAGAAGACCGTGCCCGGGCCACGCAAGGCGCTTTGGCCGCGCTCGCCCCTGGCGGTTTGTTGGCGCTGGAATGCTTCACCCCCGCACAGGAAGGGCGCCGCAGTGGCGGGCCGAAGCTCCGCGAATTGCTCTGGAGTCGCGCGATTGTCGAGGAATGCTTCGCCGGGCTTGAGGTGCTGGAATTGCTGGAAGGCACGGTGCTGCTGGATGAAGGCCCGCGCCATCAAGGCCATGCGGAAGTGGTGCGCGCCTTGTTGAGAAAGGAATGACGCCGCGCAAGGTTGTCCCGGCAGGTTCCCAAGGTTACAAGGGGAATCGTGCACCCCGCGCCGCTCATCACCCCGTCGCTTCTGGCCGCCGATTTCGCCAAACTCGGTGAGGAAGTGCGCGCCGTGACCGCAGCAGGCGCGGATTGGCTGCACCTCGACATCATGGATGGGCATTTCGTCCCGAACATCTCCTTCGGGCCGGGGCTGATCAAGGCGTTACGCCACCACACCACCATCCCCTTCGATGTGCATTTGATGATCGCGCCGGTGGACCCGTATTTGCAGGCTTTTGCCGATGCCGGGGCGGATCTGATTTCGCTGCACCCCGAAGCCGGGGCGCATTTGCATCGTTCGCTGCAAACGATTCGCGGCTTGGGCAAAAAGGCTGGCGTGGTGCTGAACCCGGCCACGCCCATCGCCACCATCGAACATGTGCTGGACCTTTGCGACCTTATTCTGGTCATGTCTGTCAATCCCGGCTTTGGCGGGCAGAGCTTTCTGGAAAGCCAATTGCCCAAGATTGAAAAGCTGCGCCGACTGATTGAAGCCTCCGGCCGCGATATTCGCTTGCAGGTGGATGGCGGCGTCACCGCCAAAACCGCGCCGATGTGCCTGAATGCGGGCGCTGATGTGCTGGTGGCCGGCACCGCAGTGTTTGGCGCGCCGGATTACGCGGCAGCGATCAAGGCATTGCGCGGGGGTGCGGCATGATCAATCTGCTGCGCGGTGCCCGGCAGAAACTCGCACGGCTGCGCCCCGTGCGGGTGCCCGATGCCCCTTCCCGCCCCTTCCGTGATCTTTGGCCCGGCGATGCCGCCCGCGGTGCGCGCTTATTGCGCGGGGAGGCTGATTTCGCCGGCACCATCCGCCCCATGCGCCTGGCCACAGAAGGCGGAGAGCCCTGGGGTGGCAAAGGCGCTTCTCCGGCTTGGCGCGCCTCGGCGCATGGCTTTGCCTGGATGCGGGATTTGCGCGCCTTGGGGACGGATGCCGCAAGGCTGCGCGCCCGTGCGCTTACAGCCGATTGGCTGCAAACCGGCTGGGAAGAAGACATTGCCGATGCGCCGGAAGTGGTCGGCGCGCGGATTTCCGCCTGGCTCGGCCATTGGGATTTCTTCGCGGCCACGGCTGAGGATGTCTTCCGCCGCCAGGTGATGCAGCGGCTCGCGCAGGATGCGCGCGATTTGGTCGGCGCGCTGCCGGCCGAGGAAGAACATCGCGGCGCGCTGGTGGCGTTGAAGGGTGCGCTGGCTGCTGCTGTCGCCTTGGAAGAAGACGCCTATCTGCAGCGCGCCATCCGCTTCCTGCCCGCCGAGATCGAACGCCAATTCCTGCCTGATGGCGGGCATGTCGAACGCTCCCCCGCGCAGCAATTGGCCGCCCTGCAAGACCTGATTGAAATCCGCAACCTGCTACATGGCGTGGGGGTGGAAGCGCCGCCGCATCTGTTGGCCGCCTTGGACCGCGCTGCCCCCGCGCTCAGGCTGTTCCGCCATGGCGATGGCTGCTTGGCACTGTTCAATGGCGCGCGGGAAGAAAACTCGGCTTTGCTTGATCTGGTGCTGACGCAAGGCCAGGCGCGTGGGCGCGGCGCGATGGAATTGCCCGAAGCAGGCTTTCAGCGCCTGCAAGCCGGGCGCACCGTGATTATCATGGATGCTGGCCCGCCGCCACGCGGGCGCGGGGCCACCACCGGGTTTGGCGGCCTGCCGAGTGGGGCGGACCGCTTCGCCCATGCCGGCACGCTTTCCTTCGAAATGTCCATCGGGCGTGATCGGCTGATTGTGAATTGCGGCGCGGCCCCGGCGGGTGAGGAAGGCTGGCGCGATGCGCTGCGTGCCACCGCCGCGCATTCCACGCTGGTGCTGTCTGACACCAATTCCAGCGAACTCCGCCCCGAGGGCCTGGGCCGCAAGCCCGAAACCGTGGAGGTTGAGCGCCAGGAAGCCACCGGTGCGCAATGGCTGGAAGTGAGCCATGATGGCTGGCGCGGCCCCTTCGGCACAGTGCATCGCCGCCGGCTTTACTTGGCGGAATCCGGCGATGATCTGCGCGGTGAGGATGTGTTGGAAATGCCGCCCGATGCGCCGGTGCCCATTTTCGTTGCGCGGTTTCATTTGCACCCCGCCGTGACGGCCAATCTGTTGCAGGATGAAAGCGCTGTGCTGCTGCGCCTCGCTTCCGGTGCGGGCTGGAAGCTTCGCGCCAAGGGTGCGCGCGTTGCCTTGGAAGACAGTATCTATCTGGGTGGTGAGGCGCGGCGCAGCCTGCAAATCGTGCTCTACGCCGAAGAAAATGAGGTTTCGCTCCAATGGGCGATCACGCGCGTGAGCCTGCCCGGCGCCGTACCCATCCCAGGCGCGTGAGCGCGCAAAAGCCTGGAGCATTTTCAAGCCAAGTGGAATCACTTGGCGACTCGGAAAATGCGACCAAACAAAAGCTTAGAGCGTTTCCTGTGAACGAACGTGAACGGGAAACGCTCTAAATGAAAATCTGCTTCATCGCGAATGTTGATTTCGCCATGCGGCATTTCATCCTGCCGGTGATGCGTGGCGCCCGCGCGCGTGGGCATGAGGTTGTTGGGCTTTGCGCCGAAGGCCCCTTGCTCGGTATTCCCCGCGCCGAGGGTTTTCGGATTGAAGCCATGCCTATGGCGCGCAGCATGAACCCGTTGTTGCAATGGAACGCCTGTAAGGCCGTGCGCGATTTCCTGAAGCGCGAGAACTGCGATCTGGTGCATGCGCATATGCCAATCAGTGGCTTGATCGGGCGCGCGGCGGCACGTTCAGCCGGCGTGCCGCGCATTGCCTATACCTGCCATGGGTTTCTGTTCAATCAGCCCGGCCCATGGTGGCGCCGCACCTTGGCGCTACAGCTTGAACGCGCCGCCGGGCGCATCACGGATGTTTATCTGACGGTCAGCGAAGAAGAAGCCGCTGATGCGCGCCGGCTTGGCATTCACCCAAACGCCACGGCCATTTTGAACGGGCGCGACCCAGCGCAATTCCACCCAGATCCCGAAGCTCGCCTGGCGCTGCGTGCCGAATTGGGCGCGGCTGAAAATGATTGTGTGATCATCGCGGTTTCACGCCTGGTGCGCCACAAGGGCTATCCCGAATTGCTGCGTGCCATGGAAGAAACGCCTGAAAATGCGCGGCTTTGGGTGGTGGGGGAGCGGCTGGCTTCCGATCATGGCGAAGATATGGAACCGCATTTCGCCCGCGCCGCCGCGGCGCTTGGCCCCAGGCTGCAACGGCTTGGCTATCGGCATGATGTGGCGCGGCTGCTGGCGGCGGCGGATGTGTTCTGCCTGCCCTCCCATTTTGAGGGCCTGCCGATGAGCGTGATTGAGGCGATGCTGACCGGCCTGCCTGTTGTCGCCACCGATATCCGTGGCCCACGCGAACAGGTGGTGGCGGGGGAGACGGGCCTGCTGGTGCCGCCCGAAACAATCACACCCCTGGCCGAGGCACTGTCCCAGCTTGCCACCGATGGGGCTCTCCGCGCCCGCATGGGGGCGGCAGGACGCGCCCGCGCGCTTGAACGCTTTGATGAGGCAAAGATCATCGGGCGCACGCTGGATTTATTGGGATTATAGGGAAGTGCTTGGCGCGCCCTGATCAGTCATGTCGCAGACATGCGCATGCTTGCCACACCCAGCGCGCCAAAATCCGCCACCACCTCATCGCCCGGCAAAATCTCAAGCGGCACCACGCAAGTGCCCGTGGTGACGATCTGCCCCGCTGCCAGCGTCACGCCATGGCGCGATAATTCATTGGCAATCCAGGTCAGCGCAATCCTGGGGTCGCCCAGCACATTGGCACCCACACCTTCCCGCTCATACCGCTTGCCAACGCGCCCGATCACGCGATGCTGCGCAAGGTCCATCCCGCGCCAAGCAGCGGGCGCTTCCGGCCCCAGTAGGAATTGATGCGCGCAGGCATTATCCGCGATAAGCTGCGCAGCACCCGCGGTTACAAAATCCGTAAAACGCGAATCAGGTACCTCAATGCCCAGATGCAGCGCGGCCACCGCATTCAAGACTTCCCCCATTTCGTAAGGCTTTTCGCGCGGCAGGATGGCATGGCCGATGCGAAAGGCGAATTCCGCTTCCGCAACAGCCATGCGATTGGCGCCGAAGGGAAGGGTCGCGCCATTCGGATAGACCATTTCTGCCAATATCCTGCCGGCCAGCGGCCCATCCACACCAATATGCTTCTGCCCCGCGCTGCTGGTCGCGGCAATTTTCCAGCCCCACAAGGGCTTCGCGCTTGACCTTTCAAGCTGCGCTTGAATCGCATAGCCATCCAGGCGCGATTGCGGGCGCAGCGCATCCGGCAGCGCGCCCAACACCTTCCCTTCCCGCCAATGCGTCACCAAAAGCCGAGAGGCTTCTTCAGCTTGCGTCAGATCCATCATCGCCCCCTGAAAAAATCACTTCCATAAACCTCAAGCAAACACGCGCCATCAACGCAGCGCGCGGAAAAACGCCTGGATTTCGTGCGCCAGCACTTCCGGCTGTTCCATGGCGGCGAAATGCCCACCCCTTGGCATCACGCTCCAGCGGCGAATATCCGTATAGGTGCGTGCGGCGAGTGATTGCGGCGGGCGCAGGATTTCTTTCGGGAATTGGCAATAACCCATCGGCACATCCACCGTCCCGGGGATCGGCCAGGGCCCATGTATGCGCGCGAAATAGGGATGGAAACTCGCCCCAATGCAGCCCGTGTACCAATAAAGCGCGATATTCGCCAGCATCCTGTCCCGATTGACGGCGCTTTCCGGGCTGCCATCATTATCCGTCCAGACCTTGAATTTTTCTGCGATCCAGGCGGCGAGACCGGCGGGGGAATCCGTCAAGCCAAAAGCCAGGGTTTGCGGGCGCGTGCCTTGAATCCATTGATAGCCGGTTTCTTCCTTCAGGAATTCCGAAAGCTCCGCCAGATAACGCCGCTCGGCCTCATCCTCAGTTTGCACCAGCGCGGGATCGCGCCGCACCGCCAGAAGATTCAAGTGAATGCCAAGCAGCTTTTCCGCATGCACCGCCCCAAGCCGAGACGATACAAAACCGCCCCAATCCCCGCCCTGCGCGCCGAAACGCTGATAGCCCAGCACGCCCGTCATCAAATCCGCCAGGCAATCGGCAATCGCTTCCAGGCTGAACCGCGCCTGCCCCGGCTGGAAGGACAAGCCATAGCCCGGCAGGGAGGGTGCGATGATGGTGAAGGCATCGCGCGGATCGCCGCCGAAGCGCGAAGGCTCGGTCAAGCGCGGAATGAGATCGAGGAATTCAAACACCGAACCCGGCCAACCATGCGACAGCAGCAGCGGCATGGGGCTTGGCCCTTCGCCACGCACATGCAGGAAATGCAGATCAATGCCATGCAGCTTGGTGCGGAATTGCGGAAAGGCGTTCAGCACGGCTTCCTGCGCACGCCAATCGAAACCCTGCTGCCAATAGGCCAGCAAATCGCGCAAATAGGCGACGCTGGTGCCGTATTTCCAGGGCGCTTCCGGCGCTTCATCCGGCAGGCGCGTCAGCGCCAGGCGGGTTTGCAAATCCTCAAGCGCCGCATCGGGGATATGCAGGCGAAATGGGGATGCAGTGGCGGTCATGCTGGCCTCCTCACGCAAGGGTCGCTCAGCTTGGCAGTGGGAAGGCGGCAGGGCTAGCCTGAAGCAGCATCGCACCCTGATACGCCGCGTCGCGCAGGAAAATCGCAATGAAATGAAGAGGCTGGTTGGGGCGCCAGGATTCGAACCTGGGAATGGCGGTACCAAAAACCGCTGCCTTACCGCTTGGCGACGCCCCATCCGCGCCGCGTATTAGCCCTCAAAGGGCGGCGCCGTGAAGCCCCCCTCCCCAACACCACCAGGCGGGGGGCAAGGCCGCTGCGGCTGAAGCCGCTGCAGCCGCATTGGGAAAGATGCCGAAGCAGGTAGCGCCCGAGCCACTCATGCGCGCCAAAAGGCAGCCGGGGCTGGCCGAAATCGCCGCCAAAACCTCAGCAATTGGCGGGCAGAGGCCGATTGCCGGGGCTTCCAGATCATTGCTCAGCCCCGCCAAATCCGCCGCCATGGCAGCCGCACTCCCCCAGGCTTGCGGCAGGCTGGCGCGCGCTGAAAACCCGCCCGCGCGCGCGCGAAACACGGCAGGCGTCGCCAAAGCCTCACGCGGATTCGCGAGCAGAAGCCCAAAGCGCGGCAGGCTGGGCGTGGCGCTCAACACCTCCCCAACGCCTTCCATCCGGGCGGGGCGAGAACCCACACATACCGGCACGTCAGCGCCAAGCTTGGCACCCAAGGCCGCCAGCCGAGCTTCCCCCCAACCCAGGCCCCAAAGTTGGTTCAGCGCGCGCAGGCTGGCCGCCGCATCGGCGCTGCCGCCGCCAATGCCGCTCGCGACCGGCAGGCGCTTCAGCAGGTGCAGCAGCGCATGGCCTTCAAGCCCGGCGGCCTCCGCCAGGACGCGCGCCGCGCGCAGCACCAGATTATCGGGTTCCGCCGCCAGCGCCCCGCTTTCCGCGCCTTCAATGGCAAGGGACAATATCTCCCCCGCACAGGCACTGACCGCATCGCCCATGCCGGCGAACACGACCAAGCTATCCAGCAGATGATACCCATCCGCCCGGCGCCCCGTGACATGCAGGAAAAGATTGACCTTGGCCGGGGCCGCTTCCGAAATTTTCAGCGCCGCGTCTCCGCCGCCGGCTGAGGCGCCAGCCCGCCCGCGATCTTGGCTTCGATCTTCGGGCCCTCATCGCCCTCAGGCCCCAGCATCAGGGCGCGGCGCCATTGAAACAGCGCCTCCCGACGCCGGCCCTGCGCCCAATAGGCATCGCCCAAATGGTCATTGATGACGCTGCTTTGCGATTCAAGCTCGACGGCCTTTTCCAGCCAGCGCACCGCGCCCGGAATATCGCCCAGCTTATACAGCGCCCAGCCCAGGCTATCGGCGATATTGCCATCATTCGGGCGCAGTTCCACCGCGCGTTCCAGCATACGCCGCGCTTCCACCAGATTCTGCCCAAGCTCCACCCAGCTATAAGCCAGATAATTCAGCACCAAAGGCTGTTCGGGGTTGAGGCTGAGGGCGCGCTGGAAATCCGCCTCGGCCTCTGGCCAGCGCTTGGCGCGTTCCAAAGCAATGCCGCGCGCATAGAAAATGGGCCAATGCGCAACCGCCGGCACCCCAATGCGGGCGATTGCCGCATCATAGGCGGTGATTGCCGGCGGCCAATTCTGCCGCCCGCGATACATATCCCCAAGCCTTGCCATCGGCTGAAAGGCGCGCGGGAATTGCGCCGAAAGGCGGCGGAGTTCTGCCTCGGCCTCCGGCAATTTATCGAGCCGGTCAAGCAGGCCCGCCCGGCGCAGCGCCAAGAGCGGCGCGAAGGGATCAGCGGGATCGGCGCGTTCCAGCAGCGCGAGCGCCGCCGCATATTGGCCTTCATCACTCAGCGCCTCTGCCCCCGCGAGCAGCGCCGGGCCAAAGCGCGGGCGGAGTTGCAGGGAAAGCCGTACCAGTGCCAGCGAAAACTCGCCGGCTTGCGGCCCGCGCAAGGCGGTGGCGAGGCCAAGATAGGCTTCCGCCATGCCCTCAGTTGCGGATGCCACCACGCGCCGAGTCGCCAAGGCCTCTCGCCCGCCAGTATCAGCGAAAAGCCCGGCATCATCCTGGCCGCGGCCCAGCCGATCCAACAGCCGCTCGGCTTCTGCCTGCTGGCCGGCGCGCATCAGAATGCCGGCCATGGTGCGGGCCAGCGGCAGGCTCGGCGCCGGCCCATCAGCGAGCGCCAGGCGCACCAGGCGTTCCGCTTCGCGCGGGCGTTCGGCGATATCGGCAATCATGGCGGCATGCAGGGCATAGATGCCGCGCTGGCGGCCCGCTTCCGTCAATGGGCGGAGTGTGGCGAGCGCCGCATCCGTCTGGCCCCTGCCTTGCTGCGCCCAGGCGATCAGCAAGGGCCGCAATAGGCTGGACAGGCCCTGATTGGGCAAGGCGCGGAAGCGCTGTTCCGCGCGATCAAAGCGCCCGGCCTGGGCATCCTGACCGGCCAGATACATGGCAGCGATGGGTTCATTGGGAATGGCGCGCGCCAATCTGGCCGCGTCCGAACGGCCATCCAGCAGGCTGGCGATGAAGGCGCGCTGAATGACCTCGGGCTCATTCGGGTCGCGCCTGAGTGCCTGCAACAGGCTATCGGCAGCGTATTTCGTATCGGCTTCATTGGTGGCGAAACGCCCGGCCAGATAGGACCCGAAGGCGCCGGTCACTTCCGGGGCGGCCCCGCGCAGCGCAGGGCGGTCCATGTTGTCGCCTGCCGCACAGGCGGAAAGCAGCGCGGCGGCAAGCAGCCAAAAGCGGCGGGGCGGGAAGCAGGAAGTCATTGTTGCAGCCTAGCCCCTCATTCCCGCCAAACCAAGGCCCAGTTTGCTATTCCATCGTAATCCCGGCGGCGCGGATCACGGCGCCCAATTCTTCCACCTCGCGCCGCGCCAGCGTGTCCAGTTCCGCCAGCGTCATGGCCTTGGTGGTGGCGCCGCCCGCCTGCGCCCTTTCGCGCACTGAAGCCTGTTCGGCCGCGGCATTGATCACCGCATTCAGCCTTTCCTGAATGGGCCGCGGGGTGGCGGCGGGCACGGCAAAGCCGAACCAGGCATCCAGCGTAAAGCCAGGCAGGCCGGCTTCGGCGGTGGTGGGCACATCGGGCAGGCCCGCGGCGCGCTGGGCGCTGGCAATCGCGAGCGCCTTCACCCGCCCGCCCTGCACCAGGGCAATCGTGGAAGATGGCGTAGTGATGAAAAGCTCCACCCGGCCACCGGCCACGTCCTGCAGCGCTGGTGCGGCGCCGCGATAGGGCACATGCACCATCTCGGCCCCGATGGCGCGGCTGAACAGCACGGCGCCCACATGCTGGATGGAGCCATTGCCGGAAGACGCGTAATTCAGCTTGCCTGGATTGGCCCGCGCATGGGCGATGAATTCCTGCAGCGTATTCGCCGGCACCGTAGGTGCTACGATGATCGCATGCGGCGCCATGGTCGCCATCCCAACCAGCGCCAAATCCTTGATCGGGTCCCAGGTCAGGTTCTTCATCATTGCCGGGTTGCCGGCGTGAAAGCCATTATATTGCAGCAGGATCGTATGCCCATCAGGCGCTGACCGCGCCACGGCATTGATGGCAAGGTTGCCATTGGCGCCGGGGCGGTTTTCCACCACCACGGGTTGGCCGAGCCCTTGGCTCATGGCTTCCTGAAACAGGCGCGCGGCGAAATCCGTCCCCCCACCCGGCGGGTTCGGCACCATCACGGTGATGGGCCGGTTGGGGAAGGCAGGCTGCGCGCGCAGGCTGGCAGGGGCGGCCAGCAAGGTGCTGGCGGCAAACAGGGTGCGGCGCGAAAGGCGCATGGGGTTTCCTCCCGGAAAAATGATGCTTGAGGCGTTTCTAGCACCCCTGACCGCCCCGTCCATCTGGCCCCGCGCGCCAAGGCCGATTAGGGTCAGGCTTTCAAGCAATGAAAGCCGGAGGAAGCCCGCATGACCTACCCCAATGTTCAATTGCACGTGAATGGCGAATGGCGCGCCGCGCGCAGTGGCAAGACCATCAATGTGCTGAACCCTGCCAATGAGGAAGTGATCGGCACTGTAGCCCATGCCGAAAAGCCCGATCTGGATGAGGCTTTGGCCGCCGCCGAGAAAGGCTTTGCGGTGTGGAAGAAGGTCTCGGCCTATGAACGCGCAAAACTGATGCGCAAGGCCGCTGATCTGGTGCGTGCGCGCGCTGATGACATTGCGCGGCTGATGACGCTGGAACAAGGCAAGCCGCTTGGCGAATCCAAGATGGAAATCATGGCGGCGGCTGACATCATTGATTGGTTCGCCGAAGAAGCCCGCCGCGCCTATGGCCGCGTGGTGCCTGCACGGGCCGAGGGCATTTATCAGCTTGTGGTGAAGGAACCGGTCGGCCCCGTCGCCGCCTTCACGCCGTGGAATTTCCCGATCAATCAGGTGGTGCGGAAGCTGTCTGCCGCTGTGGCCACGGGCTGTTCCATCATTGTGAAAGCGCCGGAAGAAACCCCGGCATCTCCCGCCGAATTGATCCGCGCCTTTATTGACGCCGGTCTGCCGGCGGGTGTGGCCAATCTGGTCTATGGCGTGCCGGCGGAGATTTCATCCTATCTGATCGCGCATCCGATCATCCGCAAAGTGACCTTCACGGGCTCCACCCCCGTCGGCAAGCAGCTTGCCGCACTGGCCGGCCAGCACATGAAGCGCGTGACGATGGAATTGGGTGGCCATGCGCCGGCGATTGTTTTCAACGACGCCGATCTTGATCTGGCGGCCAAGACGCTCGCTTTCGCCAAATTCCGCAATGCCGGCCAGGTGTGTGTGAGCCCGACGCGCTTCCTGGTGCAGGAAGAACTTTATGATGGCTTCGTCGAAAAATTCGTGGCGCATGCCAAAACGCTGAAGGTGGGCGATGGCATGGCGGCGGATACCACCATGGGGCCATTGGCGCATGATCGCCGCGTGCCTTGGGTGGAAATGATGGTGCAGGATGCGCAAGCCAAGGGCGGCAAGCTGCATACCGGGGGCAAGCGCATCGGCAATAAGGGCTATTTCTATGAGCCCACCGTCATGACCGATGTGCCGAAAGATGCCCGCGCCATGAATGAGGAACCCTTTGGCCCCATGGCGATGATCTCCCGCTTCAAGGATTTGGATGAGGTGGTGGAAGAAGCCAATCGCCTGCCCTATGGCCTGGCATCCTACGCCTTCACCCGTTCCGCCAAAACCGCCAATGCGGTCGCGGCGCGCGTGGAAAGCGGCATGATGACGATCAATCATCTGGGTCTTGCGCTGCCCGAAGTGCCCTTCGGCGGCATCAAGGATTCCGGCTATGGCTCCGAAGGGGGGCTTGAGGCGATTGAGGCTTACCTCAACACGAAATTCGTCTCTCAGGCGGGTTTGTGACCTTGACGGCCGGTCGGGTTTTTCCTGACCGGCCTTGCAAAATGCTTGAGGCGCCGTGGCGCTAAACGAAACCCATTGGCGAAGCCTGTTTCAGGAGCGCGACTTTCGTCGGCTCTGGATGGTCGGGTTTTCGATTTTCGTGGTGCGCTGGCTGGAAATGCTGGCGGTGGGTGTTTTCGCCTATAACGCAACCGGGTCGGCCTTCATCGTTGCAATGCTGACCATGCTGCGTCTTTTGCCCATGGGGTTGTTTGGTGCCTTTCTGGGCGCGGCAGCAGAGCGGATGGATCTGCGCCGTGTGCAAATCCTGATCCTGGTGATGCAGATTTTGGCCTCGGCAGTGATTGCGCTTCTTGCCTTGCTTGGACTGATCGCCGTTTGGCATTTGGCAGTGGCGGCCTTTATCAATGGCGTTGGTTGGGCGGCAGATAATCCCGTGCGCCGCGCCATGATCGGCGCCGTGGTGGGGCCAGCGCGCATGGGTGCCGCCATGTCCATAGATGTCGGCACCAGCAATGCCAGCCGCATGTTGGGGCCAACGCTTGGCGGCGTGCTGCTGGCGTTGCTTGGGCTGGATGGCACTTTCGTGCTGGCGACATTGCTGTATTTACCCGCGTTGATCGCCGCGATCCTGCTGCCACCAACACCGCGCGCAACTGCAAGCCGTCCCGCCCCCGTGCTGGCCCGCATCGCGGAAGGCCTGGCCGCCGTGCGCGCCGATCCGCGCTTGAGCGGTACGCTGGTGATCACGCTGATCTTCAACCTGTTTGGCTGGCCCTTCACCAGCATGATCCCGGTGATTGGCAAGGATCAATTGGCTTTGGGGCCGGAAGGTGTTGGCGTGCTGGCCAGCATGGATGGCGTGGGCGCGCTGGTGGGTGCGGTGCTGATCACGCTGTTGATCGGCCCTGCGCTTTATCGGCGCTGCTATATCGGCGGCCTTACCATGTATCTTTGCATGGTGATTGCCTTCGCCATGGTCCCCAATCCCTGGCTCGCGGGGCTTGCGTTAATTCTGGTGGGTATTGGTGGTTCGGGCTTTGGCATCATGCAGCCCACGCTGATTTATCTGGCAACGCCGGTGGAGTTGCGCAGCCGCGTGCTTGGCCTGCTTTCGGTCTGCATCGGCATGGGGCCGATTGGCTTTATTGGCCTTGGCATCGCCGCCGAATTCTTGGGCGCACCGATTGCCACCGCGCTGATGGCCGGCTGCGGGCTGCTGGCGCTGGCGGTGACGCATCGCTATTGGAAACACATCTCCGGCGGGTGAAGGAATTTCAGCATGGAAGCCTTGCATGTTTCAGCGGCAGCCCTTGCGGCGTGTTTGAAGGCGAAGCGCCAGCGCATCGCGGTGGCGGAATCTTCAACCGGCGGGCTGATCGCGGCTGCCCTGCTCGCCGAACCAGGTGCTTCCGCCTATTTCCTCGGCGGCGGCGTGATCTATACGGCGCAGGCGCGGGAAGCGCTGCTTGGCATTACGCCAGCCGATATGGCGGGCATGCGTTCCGCGAGTGAGCCCTATGCGATTTTGCTGGCACAGCGCGTACGCGAAAAGCTCGGCGCCGATTGGGGGCTTGCGGAAACCGGCGCGGCAGGCCCCACCGGCAATCGCTACGGCGATGCCGCCGGGCATAGCTGCATTGCCATTGTTGGGCCGGACGTTGAACGCGTGATCACGCTTGAAACCGGCAGCGCGGATCGCCGCGCCAATATGCGCCGCTTCGCGCAAGGCGCCTTTGGGCTGGCGATCAAGACTATCTGTTGACGCCAATACTATTGGCTCGCCAAGACAATCCGATGCACCCAGGCAATTTCCGGCAATTCGAAACTATAGCTGGGATGCGCGGGATTGAGGCTGGCCACATCAATCCGCTTCGCTGAATGCCGCCGCAATTCCTTGGCCATCACCTCGCCCCGGCGCGTGCGCACCACCACGCGATCCCCGCGGCGCACCGGCGCGGCGGGGGAGACGATCACCACATCTCCATCGCGAAACACCGGTTCCATGGAATCGCCGGAAATTTCCAGCGCATAGGCATTGGGATCACCGATATCGGGCAGTGAGATTTCATCCCAACTGCCACCCACCGGATAACCGCCATCATCGAAATACCCCTCACCACCCGCCTGCGCCAGGCCGATCAGGGGAATGCGCCGATTGACCACACCGCGCCCGCCGCGGGAAATCGCTGTCGCGCCAGTGACCAATGCCGCGAAATCATCCATCCGCGCGCCAAGCGCATCCAGCACCTTCGCGATGCTTTCCGTGGAAGGCCAACGCGCGCGACCATCCACGCCGACACGCTTCGATGGGTTGAAGGCAGTGGGGTCAAGCCCGGCCTTCTTCGCGAGCCCCGAAGCCGAGAGCCCGTATTCCGCCGCGAGCGCATCAAGCGCTCGCCAAATATCCTCATGCCGCATGGGCTACTTCCTCATGTGCCCGCGATGCTGCGGGGGTCCCGACTCCAGATATGGTTCTGCTTTCTGTGCAATATATCCTAGGTCTTGTGTCAAAATTCAATAGGTTCGTTTTCCTTTTTTCTCTTGATCATGGCAGTTTATACGGTTATTCTTCCTTTGTTCCACAACCATAAGGCGAGATTTCCCCCAATGATCGCAGCACAAAAGACCCATTACAGCCCCCGCTTTGCCTCAATCAGCCAGGCCGAGCCCTTCCATTCAGCCGAGGAAGCCTGGTTCTGGGCCATGGCCGCCCTGATGGCACGACGCGATGGTGCCCGCATTGTCGCCGGCAAGGGCGACAAGCAGCGCCCTTGTGAGCCGGATGATGTGGTGAAGTGCCTGGACCGGCTCTATCGCCATCGCCGCATTGATCTGACCCATGCGCGGATTCTTCGTATCTGGGGCGAAAGGGGCACCGCGCCGGACGCGCGCTACCCTTCCGAAAAGCATGATTGGCGGCTGTGGCGTGAAGCCTTGGATCGGCTGGAATGGCCACTTCGCGTGAAGGGCATTGTCGCATGAAGCCACGCATTTCCCATGCGCGGCTTGAAGAAACGGACCAATCCATCTGGATCATCTTCGGTGGCCGCGCGGATCAGCCCTGGCTTTATCCCCTGAAGCGCGGCTTTCGCCATTGCTTCGCCGCGCTCCATGATGCGCAAGGCTGGACCGTGCTGGACCCGCTTTCAGGCCGGCTGATCGTGGCGCATCTGCCGCTTGACCCGGGCTTCGATCTACCGGGTTTTTACCGTCGCGCAGGCTTTCACCTGCGCGGCCCCTTCACCCCCGGCCCCGCCGCACCGCGCCTGCTGCCGCCCATCTTCGGGCTGAGCTGCGTGGCCCTTTGCCGTGCCCTGCTGGGCGCCGATGCGCCACGCGCTTTGACCCCATTCGGGCTCTATCGTAGGTTGCAAAATCGCCCTGAACTTTTTTAGGAAAAATATCTTGACGCATGCTTGGCTTTAGGCTATCAAACTCACGCCAACGGGCGAAGTGCGCCTGAAGGTCTTCCTCTCTCGCTCCTCCCGAAACTTCCATGGGCCCGGCCTCTTCCACAAGAAGGCGCCGGGCTCATGGCTTTTTGGCGGGGCGCCAACCTTTTCCAGGAGAAGCGCGCATGGGTGGCCTCTTCAAAGCGCCAAAGCCGAAGATCAAACGCCCGCCAAGCCCAGCACCCGCCTTGGTGGCGCCGGCGCCGGCAGCTTATGTGGCGCCGGTAAGCGTCATTAGTGCGCCGCCGCCCTCCCCGGCGGCAGAGGCCACGGCATCAGAAGCACGCGTTGAAAACCGTGCCCGCGCCACACGCGGCATGCCCGGCACCATCGCAACCTCGGCCCGCGGACTGCTTGGCAGTATGCCCGATTTCATCACCACCCGCCGTTCCTTGCTTGGGGAATGAAGCGCATGGCCCCGCAGGATATTCTGGCGCGCTATGAATCCGCCCTTGCCGCGCGGCAACGCCATGAAGGCATCTGGCGCGATTGCTACAACCATGTGCTGCCCCCCATCGGCAGCGGCGCCACGTTGTTTGATGCAACAGCGGCGGACGCAGCAGAACAACTTTCCGCCAGCTTGCTCGCAGAACTCACGCCGCCCTGGTCGCGCTGGTTCGGCCTCGCACCCGGTCGCTCGACGCAAGACGCGAATGAACAGCAGGCCGCCGCCGTTTTGGAAGAAGCGGCTGAGATGCTGCAAACCCATTTCGACCGTTCCAATTTCGCGCTTGAAATGCATCAGGCCTTTCTTGACCTGGTGATCACCGGCACCGGCCTGATGCTGGTGGAAGAAGCCGCACCGGGCGAAGCTTCGGCGCTGCGCTTCACCGCCATTCCCATGCAGGATGCGGTGCTGGAAGAAGGCCCTTCTGGCCGGTTGGATAAGGTGTTTCGCGCGCTTCGCATGAATGAAGCAGCACTTGCCCAGCGCTTCCCGGGCAGCCTGCCACCGCGCCGCAAGGGCGATACCACCGATGAAACCGCCCATCGCGTGATTGAAGCCATTTGGCCAGATCGCGCTGGCTATCGCTTCGCCGCCATCATGGCCGATGGTGATGCACCTTCCGTATTGGCTGAAGGCAGCTTCGCGGAAAATCCTTTCATCGCCTTTCGTTGGCTGAAGGCACCTGGCGAAAGCTATGGCCGCGGCCCGGTGGCGAAGGCTTTGCCCGATATTCGCACCGCGAATAAGGTAGTGGAACTGGTGCTGGCCAATGCCTCCATCGCCGTCACCGGGATTTGGCAAGCGGAAGATGATGGCGTGCTGAACCCGGCGACGGTGAGGCTTGTGCCGGGTGCCATCATCCCGAAGGCGCCGGGTTCTTCCGGTCTGACTCCGCTGGCCGCGCCCGGCAGCTTCGATGTTTCGCAACTTGTGCTGAATGATCTGCGTGCGCGCATTCGCACGGCCTTGCTGGCCGATAGGCTTGGCCCGCAGCGGGATCAGCGCATGACGGCCACCGAAGTGCTGGAACGCGCCGCCGAAACATCACGCCTTCTGGGCGCCACTTACGGGCGGCTGCAAGCGGAATTGCTGACACCGCTGATTGCACGCTGCCTTTCCATCCTGCGTCGGCGTGGCGATATCGCGCCGCTGCTGCTCGATGGACGCGAAGCGGTGCTGCGCTATCGCAGCCCGCTGGCACAAGTGCAGGGCCGCGCAGATGCGGCGAATGCGCTGCTGTTTCTGGAAGCGCTGCGCGGTCTTGGCCCGCAAGCGGTCGCTGAAATCAATATCCCCGCCACCACGCGCTGGCTTTCCCGCACCCTCGGCACCCCCGCCGAAATGCTCTCATCCCCCCATCAGGAGTAAGCCCCATGCCCGAGGATCTGCTGGCCAATGCCCTTGCCGACCAGCCCAACACATCAATGCGCCCGGAAGATGTACCAGAGAAATTCTGGGACCAGGAAGCGGGCCAGTTGCGCGTGGATGCGCTGCTGAAATCCTACCGCGAATTGGAACGCCGCCTATCGCAGCGCATGGTGCCGCCCAACGCTGATGCGCCGGAAGAAGAAGTGCAGCGCTTTCGTCGCAGCCTTGGCATTCCGGATAGTCCCGAAGAATACCAGATCACGCCCAAGCATGATCTTTGCTGCGCGGATGAGGATGTGAATAAGCGCCTGCATGAAGCGGGCTTCACGCCGGCCCAAGCACAGCTTGTCTATGATCTGGCAGCCGAACGCCTTTTGCCGATGATTGCCGAAGCCGCCGCACAATTCGAAGCCGACCGCCAGGTGGAAAAACTGCGCGAATATTTCGGCGGTGAAGAACGCTTCCGCCGCATTGCGCAACAGCTTTCCGCCTGGGGCCGCGCCAATCTGCCGGATGCGGTGTTTGAAGCGCTCTCCACTACCTCAGAAGGGGTGATGGCGCTGTATCGCATGATGGAAAAGAGCGAACCCGCTGTCACGCGCAAGGCTGATGCCGCGCCGGCTGCGGATGAGGCTAGCTTGCGTGAGATGATGCGCGACCCGCGTTACTGGCGCACGCGTGAACCGGAATTCGTGAAGCGAGTCACGGATGGCTTTCGCCGCATGGTTGGCGGCTGATTCAGCTTCCGGCGAGGCTTGAGTCGAGAGTTACTCGCCCCAACCGATGGGCCGGGTGCGGAAAAACTCAGCCATGCTCGAGTGTCGTGACTAAAGCTCGTGCGCGTAGACGATGAAGCCAGCATGGTGAGCGACTTTGTCGTAGAGTGCTCGGCCGGAGGCGTTGGTTGCCTGCGTCTGCCAATACACCCGACTACTTCCGGCCTCGCGCGCTGCTGCATATACAGCCTCGATGAGTTTCGGAGCGATGCGAAGACCCCGATGACTTGGGCGCGTGAACAGGTCTTGCAGATAGCAGACCTCATTCAGCCGTGTTGTGCTGCGATGAAACAAGTAGTGTACCAGGCCGACAACGAGGGTCCCCTCTATAGCAACCAACGCATGAACCGGTTCGGTCTGATTGTGGAACCTATCCCATGTGGCTTGCGTAATTGCCTCGGGCAAGGCTGTGTTTCCTGCTCTGCCGTAAAAGGCATTGTAGCCGTCCCAGAGCTGTCGCCACTGCGGGTAGTCGTCACTCGTGACGGGTCGGATGGTTATGACGGAGGGCATGCGACGCAATTTCCCTGCGAGGTTGAAGATTCCAGTTAACGCGCTCGGAACAACTGCCTAGCTCACGAACTCCCTTATTATGACCTAACGCGGTTGGCCCGGCAAGGCGACTAATCACGCAGAGTTGCGCGTTTTGAAAGAAGTAAAGCATCGGATTTCTTTCGAGCCAATCGCAACCCTTTGAAGGCTCGGAAAAAGCGATCCAACAAAGCTTGGGAGCGTGTTTCGTACACAAAAGTAAACGGGACACGCTCTCAAGGGCTTCCGGCGGGGCTTGAGCGTAACCGCTGTCTGGACCCCACCTTGCGTCTACGCTCATTGATCGTGCCCTTTGCGCCTTTGCGGTGAGCAGGAGGCGGCTGTGGTGGATGGTGGTGTGACTGAGAGCGCTCGAGAGAGCA
>JADCFX010000037.1 GCA_020249285.1 Roseomonas sp.
GCTTGTGCCGGGTGTCAGGGCATAACGATCATAGACAGGGGTACTGCGCCTTTCGCCGAGTTCATCGAAATAGACCTCCCGATGGCCTTTCAGCGCTGCCTTACTGGTATTCTGCTGATCCAAACGAAGCTTGCCCCCCGCACCAGGCATTGGGGCTGTCACTGATACGCGCAGTGCGACGAATTGAGCCGCGGCTCCTGGCGGAGTTCGGCCAAACAAATTGCGATAGGCCGCTTCAAAAGCGGCCAGCATTCCCTGCCGGTCGAAATCCGCGTCAAGAGCCACGGTAATTTCAAAGCCTTGCCCAATATAGCGCATATCAGCCAGCCGTCGCAGGCGCGCCTTGGCCATATCGGCGCCGGTTTCGCGAATGACAGCCAATCCATCCTTCTCTAAATTAGAGAAAATTGCCTCTGCGGCGCTCAGGTCAGCGCCCCCCAAAGGCATATTGAAAGACGCCACGCGATCAATACGCGCGGGGGCCATCAGCATGCCAATTGTGCTGCCAGCACCTGCACCCGGCGGGCAAATCACATGCTTCACGCCAAGTTTGCGCGCGACATGCCAAGCATGCACCGGCGCAGCGCCACCTGTGGCGAGCAAGGCGTAATCCTGCGGCACGCGTCCGCGCTCTGCGATCGCCACACGCGCGGCACCCGCCATATTTTCATTTACCACATCATGGATGCCGAAGGTCCCCCGCGACGCTTCCAGCCCCATACTGGCGGATAACGACCCAAGCGCGCGTTCCGCGCCAGCCAAATCAATACGCATGGCGCCACCCAGGAAAAAATCCGCGTTCAGGTAGCCAAGTGACAAATCGCTATCCGTCACTGTCGGCTCACGCCCACCTCTGGCATAGCAAACTGGTCCAGGTTGAGCACCTGCGCTTTCAGGTCCCACATGCAGCGTACCTAGGTCGCTGCGACGTGCGATCGAACCTCCCCCGGCGCCGATTTCAATCAACTCCACCGTAGCGATTTGAATGGGCAGGCCGCTGCCGCGTAGGAAACGCTTGGTACGCGCGGCCTCAAAGCCCCAAGCGACCAGGGGCTCACCATCATCCACCAGGGCAAGCTTGGCGGTGGTGCCGCCCATATCAAAGGCCAAGACGCGATCAAGCCCTGCATGGCGGCCAAACCACGCGCCCGCGAGGGCACCCGCGGCCGGGCCACTTTCAAGCAATTGCACCGGTGCGCGCTTTGCCTCGGCCACATGGGTCAGGCCACCATTGGAAAGCATGAGGAAAAGCGAACCCGGTATGCCTACCCGCTTCAGCGCCTTTTCCAAACTCTCGAGATAGATTTCGGCAATCGGGCGCACATAGGCATTTGCTACGGCCGTCACACAGCGCGGATACTCACGAATTTCCGGGGCAATATCGGATGACAGGGTAATAGAGAGCTTCGAATATTTCTGTGCGATCGCCTCGGCCGCCATCTTTTCGTGAATAGGATTGGCGTAGGAATGCAAAAAGCAGATGGCAAGGCTAGTGACGCCCGCTTCCACCAGCAATTCTACCTCCCGCAGCATGGCTTCGATATCGAGTGGTATTTCCACCAGACCATTTGGCGCCAGACGCTCACGCGCCTCTCGGCGAAGTGGGCGCGGCACCAAGGGCTTTGGCATTTCAAGAAACAAATCATAGAGTTCGTACTTACGTTCCCGGCCGATCTCAAGAACATCCGCGAAGCCTGCGGTCGTCAAAAGTCCCGTCGGCGCGCCTTTTCTTTCGATCAGGGCATTCGTAAACAGCGTTGTTGCATGAACAACGCGACCGATTGAGGCAGGAGCGATATTACCTTTCTTAAGGAGATGCGTGAGCCCCAGCATGGTCCCGCGCGCAGGATCGTCAGGCGTAGTGCTTTCTTTCCAGATGATCGCCCGGCCATCACTCGGATCCAGGACAACCAGGTCAGTGAAGGTGCCGCCAATATCAATACCAAGCGAGAGAGACGCCGACATATTTCTGATCCAGTAAAGAGTGAAGACTGTGGCCTTAAACGGCTTCAATCGCCGCGAATGTTATTGGCCTGCACAACACGACGCCAGGCTTCGCGATCACGCTTGATGCGCTCCTCGAAAACCGCACCACTTTCGCTGAGCGGCAGCAGGCCCCGTTCCACTAATGTGCGGGCTGTTTGAGGGTCTGCCAAAGTTGCCGCAAATGCGGCGGCAAGGCCTTCGCGGATTTCCTTTGTCAAGCCTGCTGGCCCTGCCAAACCGAACCAATTATTGATTTCAAGCGCAGGCAGCCTACCGGCAAGAGGCGGCAGTTCAGGCATGAGCGGCGATGTTTCCTTTGCGGTGACGCCGATGCCTTTCAACTGTCCGGCACGAATGGCGGGTGCGACTTCGGCAACATTGGCAACCATGATGTCAATGCGGCCTGCAGAGACATCCAGCGCGGCAGGCGCGCCACCGCGATAGGATACATGCGTCATCTGTATGCCAAGCGCCCCGGCAATGAGGGCGCCACCCAAATGATTGATGGAACCATTTCCAGCCGAGGAATAGGTCGCCGCACCGTTGCGCGAACGCGCAAAGGCAGCCAAGCCTTCAAGATCATTGAAGGGTGCATCCGGGCGCGCGACAAGCGCCATGGGCGTACCTGCAAGCGCAGTAACAGGTGTGAGATCACGATCCAGATCAAGCGGAATGGGAATGCCGGGGATGGCAGGCGCCACACACATCATGCCCATGATCGCACTGGCCAATGTATAGCCATCCGGCGCTGCGCGTGCAGCCGTCTGGGCGGCAATAAAGCCATAGGCACCACTACGGATTTCCGGAATCACGCTTATGCCGCGTACCCGTTGCAGCCCCTCGGCGACAATGCGCACGAGGATATCTACAGCACCGCCGGGCGCATAGCCGATCAGGATGCGGATAGGTTGCTGCGGTGTCCAAACTGCCTGGGCCCTCGCACTGCCCACGGCAAACATGAGTGGCGCAGCCGCCAGTAGGGTGCGACGTGGCGTTCTGGTATTGTTTTCCGGCATGAGATTTCTCCGTGCCATGGTGGCTGGGCATCACGATCCTAGGGCTATTGATAATCAGGCCACAAGGGAGGGCCCTGTTCTTTCGCCCGTTTTGAAATGCGTGATTGATTTCCGACAGGGCAGTAAAGGCTGAAGTCTATTTCGATCCGTATGAGAGGCTTCGTGACTCCACCACATACGCCGCCAGCAACGACCAATCTATTGGTCAGTTGAATTCATGGAAGCTTTTCCAGATGATAGACTGGGTTTATTGCGTGGCACGATTGGCCAATTGGGCGATTGGTCCCCATTTCTCGCGATCAGCCTTGCCTATGCGGCTGAATTCCTCAGGTGTCGTGTACAATGGCGCAATGCCCTGACCATCAAGCTGCGCAATCGCTGCGGGCTGGGCGAGGGTTTGCTTGATTGCAGTGTTCAAACTCTCGATCACGCTGCGGGGAGTTCCCTTTGTTGTCATCACGCCGAACCAGCTCCGTACCTCAAAGCCGGAGACACCGCCCTCAGCCAGTGTAGGTACATCCGGTAGATGCGGCATGCGGGAAAGTAACGGCACGGCCAAGGCGCGAAGGGCCCCTGTCTGGATGTGTGGAAAGCAGGTTGGCGTCGTCGCAAACATGAAATCAAGCCGACCCGCCAACAAATCCACCATCGCCGGACCGCCGCCGCGATAGGGAACGCCAATGGTTCGGATCCCTGCCATTTGGCTGAGTAAAAGTGCCGCTAGCCAGGGGCTCGCACCAACGCCTGGATGTCCCCAGCTCAAGCCGCCTGGATTGCTGCGTGCTGCGGCAAGTAAGTCAGATAAGCTGAGCCATGGGCGGTCCTTTGATGTCACCAGCACGGTCAGTACATCGGCAACCAGTGCAATAGGTTCAAGGATCTCGAGCGGTTGCTGCTCCAATGGCGTGTTCTGTACCAAGGAATTTACGAGCAAGGCGCCCATATTATTGATGACAAGTGTATGACCATCTGGCGCTGCACGTAACACAGGTTCTATGGCCAAAGCACCTTGCGCGCCACCACGATTTTCCACGACCACTGGCTGGCCCAAAATATCCGCCATGCCATTGGCGATAAGTCGTCCGACAAAATCGAGCGATCCGGCGCTGGCAGACCCCACCATCAACCTGATCGGCCGCGTGGGGAAGGGTTGCTGAGCATTTGCCTTTGCAGTGAGTAGGGCGGGCATTGCCAGGAAAGCACGCCGCGTTGGCGCGATATACAAGCCTTTCAGGGAAACACGCCGTGGCATCATGTCGTACCCAGACGCTGTCTCATTATTAGGCGACCGCTAGCGTGCATCACGTCTTTTCTACCTGCCAAAACATTGGATAGGCGGATTCGATCATATTTTTCAGCGTTGTCCGATACCCGGCAGGGATCGAAAACTGTCCCCACATTACATTTGGCGTCAGGCGATACATCGCTTCCTGAAGTTCGGCCGCGATGCGCTTGCGGGATGCGTCATCCTCAGCCCGCGCAAATGCCTGCAGCATGGGTGGTACCGCATTATCGCAGGACCAGCCCGGAAAATCCGCACAGGTGGATGCCACATAAAAATGCGTCAATGGCGATAACATATCAGTTCCGTTGGAATACACGGAAAACATGGACCAATTGTCGCGCCGAGCGCGGCGCGCCAGTACTGTGCCCCAATCCATCACCTGCTCATCAACCGTGAACCCGGCTTGGCGCATATTATGAGCCAAGACCATTGCGGCAGTCTGACTAATGGAACCGCCCACTTCCAGGATGATAACGGGTTGCCCCCGATAGGAAGTTGCCCGAAGCTCAGCCTTGGCGGCTTCAATATCGAGTCCGGCACCAATAGTCCCAGCTTCGGTTGTTAGTGGCGCGCCGCACATCCAGAAGGAAGGGCATTGTGGCGCGCGATGTTGCGGCGGCACCCCAATGGCGGTCAGAACGGCGTTCTGATCAACAAGCTTCCAAAGTACTTTCCGGATTGCCGGATCATCAAAGGGTGGCGCTGCATGGTTTAGCCGGAAATTCCCCTGGAATTGCTCGACACCGCCAAAGCTCATGAGCTTCACGCCGCGCGCGCGTTCAAGCCGGGACAGAAGATCGAAGGGTAGGTACTGCTGGTAATCAATCTCGCCCGCCATCAGCGCGGTTGCGCCCGTTGCCTGGTCAGGCATGACCCGCAGTAGAAGCTGGTCAATTTTCACATCCTTGCCGCCCGCCAGAAAATCAGGGGCCTCACGGCGGGGTACGTAATCCGGGTTTCTTTCCAGCACCATCAGGCTGCCAGGCCGCCACAAATCGGCGCGGAACCTGAATGGGCCCGATCCAAGCGGTTCAGTAATGCGTTGATCGCCAGGGATGCGCGCCAGCTTTTCCGGCATCATAACTGGTAGTGGCGCATTGGGCTTGCCCAGCACCTGGAGCATCAGAGGGAAGGGTTCTTTCAGGTGGATCGTGAAGCTGCGCGCATCACGCGCTTCTATGCGTTCATGTGCATTGCGTAGCGCGCGGCCCAAAGCATCGCGTGGCATCCATCGATTGAGTGAGGCGACACAGTCGGTCGCGGTAACCGGTGTTCCATCATGCCAATTCAAGCCTTCCCGCAGGCGAAAATCCCACCGCAGCCGGTCAGAGGATACCTGATGCGCTTCCACCATCTGTGGCTGAATCGCACCTTTAGAATCCATGGCGTAGAGCATGTCAAAAACATGCAGACCAAAGGTCCGCGTAATGGCGGCAGTGATGAAATGGGGGTCTAATATAGTCACCTCGGATTCCAAGACGACATTCACGGCCTTGCTTGCCCGCGCTTCACGCGGACGGATCAGCGCGGCCGTCACCAATCCTGCTGTCGCACCAAGAGCAACGCGGCGTCCAAGCATGTTTCCCTCCATTTTAGTTCCTCTTGTTCTTTTTTCGTGAGGCAAGCCTATAGTCACATTTGGCCTTCCACAATGCCCAAATGCTGGCTTAGGCTGGTCTTTCAAAGGAGGAGTCAGCCATGGCCCAGGACGACCTTTTGTTCATGACCGCAAATCGCGCGGCTATGCTGATACGCATGCGTAAGCTTTCCCCGGTTGAGTATCTTGAGGCGATCCTTGTCGCTGCACATCAGCAGCAAGGCCGTCTGAATTGCTTCACGGCAATATTAGATGAGGAAGCGCGCAGAGCCGCATGGCTTGCCGAGCAGGCTGTCATGGATGGCGCGCCTCTTGGTCCCCTGCATGGTGTCCCGATCAGCATCAAGGATTTGCTGGATGTACGTGGCACGCCCACGCGGCATGGTTCAGCGATTTTTGCGGACGCGCCTTCGGCCACCCAGGACGACGTATTGGTGCAGCGATTACGTGACGCGGGCGCTGTTATCTTCGCAAAAACAACGACGCCAGAATTTGGCGTCAAGGGCCTGACGGATGGTCCGGCCTTTGGTGTTACGCGCAACCCGTGGAATCTTGAACGAACCCCGGGTGGATCTTCCGGTGGTTCCGCCGCAGCGGTCGCTGCCGGTGTTGGACCAATTTCCTTGGGTACGGACGGTGCTGGCTCTGTCCGCGGCCCTGCGGCTTGTACAGGCTTGGTCGGTCTAAAGCCCACCCTTGGTGCGGTGCCCTATGAAACCGCGCGAGACGCTTTTGGTAACAATGTCTATGCTGGTCCGCTGGCACGCAGCGTTACTGATGCGGCCATCATGCATGCCATTCTGAGCGGCGCAGCACCGAAGGACCCATGGAGCCAGTCAGGCCAGGACCAGTATCGTTTGTCGCCAACGCTGATTGGCGATGATCTTTCCGGCATACGTCTTGGCTACATTCCGCGCTGCGCCAATCCACGCGTATCACGCGATGTTGAGGCGAATACCGATGCGGCCCTGAAAGCCTATGAGGACAGGGGCGCCGTTATCGAGGAGGTTACAGACGCGATTGACTGGATTGAGCTTGAGGGGCGGATTCTCTATCAGGCGAACTTTACGGTGTTTTGCGCACAGTACCTGCCGCGTTGGCAGAACCAAATGGACCCAGTAACTTTGGCTTTCATGGAACGTGGTGCGCAATACTCAGTCGCTGATTTTCGGAATGCACAATTCGCACGAGGGCGGCTGTATCGTGCGATTCAGGGCCTGCTTGCGCGCTATGACGCGTTGGTGATGCCAACCACAACACGTACGGCCCTTGATGTTGGCTTTGATGCCGCCAATGACGAGGTTGAAGTGGATGGTGTGAAAAGCGGCATCACCAGGCTGGGTTGGAATTCTGCCCTGTATCCGTTCAATTTAACGGGCCATCCAGCCATAACCATACCGTCAGGCTTCGCCGCGGATGGTCTGCCGACAGCACTCCAAATCGTAGGACGTTGGGGGGCTGAGACAGATATGATGCGGCTTGCGGCAGTTCAGGAAACGGCGCGGCCCTGGGTTCAGTTTCGCCCAACAATATCGGCAGAGCGTCTGGCGTGACTCAATCCGGTTTGATGCCTGCCTCGGCAACCACCTGCCGCCAAAGTGGTAATTCATGACGCAGTCTTTCGGCTAATTCTTGTGGGCCAGCGAGCAATAGCGTGCTTCCCGAAGCCGCCATCCTTTGACCAAGTACTGATCCAGAGCGCAGTGGCTCCAATTCACTAACAAAGCGGGCAATATTTGCCTCCGGCATATTGCGCGCGGCACATATCCCAAACCAGATCATGATGCCGGTACCGGGTGCTACCTCTGTAATGGAGGGTACTTCGGGTAGGATCGCCGAGCGTTCTGGTGCGGTGACGCCAAGAACATTCGCTCTGCCCTCGCGGATGTGTGGTAGCATCAAAGCGACATCAGCGCTCATGACATCAACGTCGCCTGCAAGAAATCCACTGATAAGCTGACCAGCACCACGATAGGGGACATGCTGCCAGGAAATACCGGCACGAATACCAAATAGCGCCGGTGCCATATGCGTTGTAGTGCCATTACCAGAAGTTCCGTAAGTGATCTTTCCGGGATTTGCTTTCGCCGCAGCAATCAGGCCGCGCAAATCCTGGAATTGCGCATTGGGCCGTACCGCAAAGCACATACTGGATTCCGAGACCAGCGATACGGGCAAGAGATCAATCAAAGGATCATAGCCGATATCTGGCTGGACCGCGGGCTGGATAGCCACAGCGCCGGTAATCATCAGAAAGGTGTGATCATCCTGAGCCGCGATGACATGTTTGGTGCCAAGGGCGCCACCGGCGCCCGGCCGCGTTTCAACAATCACCGGCTGGCCAAGCCGTTGAGTCAGATGCTCGGCGATAAACCGGCCGGGAATTTCAACGGGCCCGCCAGGTGCATAAGGTATGATGATGCGCACAGGCCGATTAGGCCATTGACGTGGCTGTGAATGCGCCGAATTGAAGAATAATCCAGATGATACGGTAGTGGAGACAAAAACTCTGCGTGACAAAGACATAGCGATCTCTCCCTTAGGCATATTGGGTGCCTTCAGTTTTGCAGTTAAAGGCAGCGTATCCCGATCCCTTCTTAGGCAATCAGGCTTGCCCCTTAGGAAAGCATCCTTTTTGGTGAAGCGCTATCATGCAATGTTAGCAGAAATCATTTGGCTGAATGATACCTATCAGTGGCTTACTGCCGCCGCCTCGCCTGCCGCCATTCCCAGGGCATATCGAATCGCCCGGCCCACATTCCCTGCGCGAGATAGCGTGCGAGTTCCTCTTCGCTCACATAGTCCGGCGAAAAGCGCCGATACGCGACAGCCCAGCCATGAGCGACGAGCGATTGCCCGATATCCCGCCCCGCGGCCCAGCAGGTGGCGATGAGGCGCTGATAACGATCCCGCTCCCGGCTGATGCAGTGAACCTCTGCCCCAGATAAGGCAGCCGCCAACTCCAATGCAGCGCGGCGCCCGCAAGACCAGGCCTCGCCAGCATTGTCCTCGCATGTTTGCCGAAGCTCAGGCGCATCAATGCCATGCAGGCGAAGCCGCGTATCGCCTAGCTGCAGCGTATCGCCGTCAATCGCCCGCGCCTCGCCCTGCAGCAGCACGGGATCCATGCGCTTGGCCGCGACCGGCACCGCCGCCAAGCCAAGACCCAGCAGCGCGAATACGAACATCGTGTATGGATTCCTCACCTCAGGAACTCCGATCCTGTGCACATCGAAATCCAAGATACACCACAGCAGTTTCCGGGGGCTTACTAGCGCGGTAGTCGCTTCGCATTTGCGCCGCGCCATACCACCAGGATCCACCCCGCGTGATGCGTTCATTTCCCTGGGCGGTACTCACCCATTCCCAGACATTGGCCCCCATGTCGTACAGGCCATTCACACCGGACTGCGTGGTGCCAACGCGGGCGGGGCCGATGCCGCGACTGATCCTGGTGGAACGATCGAGAGCTAAAGGTGTCGGCCCGCAATCGCGCAGGCAATTCGCACCATTCGGGCGTTCGCCGGTTGGATAGAGATAGGTGGCGCCGGTCTGAAACGGCGCCGGAGGCGACACCCGCCTTTCGGTATGCGCGGCTTCCAGCCATTCAGCATCCGTCGGGAGCCGCTTGCGAGCCCAGCGGCAATAGGCAGCGGCTTCGTCGAAGGTGACATGAACCGCAGGCTCACGCTCATCAGCAGGCTCACCGAAGGGCGTGCGCCAAGTCCAGCCAGGCTTGCGCACCCAGCCTGCCTCGAACACTGAGCCACCGCCCTGGCGCTCCGCCATGGTCACCATTCCGGTGGCGGCTACAAAGCGGCGAAAGGCAGCAACAGAAACCTCCGTGCGGTCAATCGCAAAGCGGCCGATCGGCTGCATGTCACCCTCTGCATGGGCGGATGGCGCTGCGATGGTCGCGCAGGCGAGCAGAAGCGCGCGTACAAGAATTCTCATATCCCAAACCTCTCTCAAGCCCATTTCTTGTCAGTATAGGTGAGGATCATACCCTCAAACCCCTACCCCACCCCATCAACATACCTTCTCACTTGCCACATTCCCGAAATCCCCTCGTTTGTCATAAACTCGCATGGTGTCCGCCCACGAAAGAGGGGGTCATTATTCGCTAGGTTTACCCATCGGTTACCTAGGTCCTCACCAAAATTGATGTGAAGACCACGATAGATGCCTAGAAGTAGCGAAACCCGGATCATTTGATCCTGCGTGAAGATACCATTCCATTGGTCACGCTTGATACGGTGCCAAGTCGAAGAAGAAACGCCAATCATCATCACTGCGCTTGCAGGCGGCACATACCAGATCCGTAGTATATTGCGAGCACCAATCGCCGCTGAGGGACTCAGGCGTTTTCTGTCTTCTGGATCATGGAATAATCCATCTATGATCCCAGAAGCAGTAGCTTCAGTATGCTTGGAGTTAGCGGTAGTTTCGTCAGACATGGCTGTTATTCACGATTTAAATTTTCGGGGGAGCGGCCCCCCATTCGTCGTCAGTCACCCTGCGCGCGGCGCCAAAGTGCTTCCGCTGCGGCAGCACCCTTTCGATAGATCTCCTCCATGCCTACACGCGTTGGGCGCCCGTCCCGCACGACCACCTCTCCCTCGACGATCACATGTGCCACGTCGTGCCCGTGGCCTGTGTGCATGATAGTCCCCAGTGGGTCATTATGTGGCAAAAGATGGGGGCGCCGCAGGTCCAACAGCACCATATCCGCGTGCATATTATCGGTAGCGATCGTCAGCTTGGCCCCTGCATCCACCAATGCGCGGGTCGGCGCGATAATACCGCCCGTTGCATCGCCCATTGAGAGATAAGCCAGCTTTACGCCAGCGCGACCAATACGCGTGATGTCCTCCGCCGTAAGATGAATGCGATGGGCTGCAACCAGGCGATCATCCAGCAGCCCGACCTCATCAAGAAGCTCTGCCGGTGTCTTGCCATCTCTGTCACGGATGCCATGCTGGATGGCGTCGACCCGGCTCATCGCTCTCTAAACTGAAGAAAAGCTATGGCGATTGAGTCGCCACGATGGAGCGCATGATCTCCCCGGACGCCGTGAAAAAATGCGTACGGACATGACGCGTGAAGGTGCCCATCCGTCCTGGATTACAATCGATGCCGTAAAGCTGGCACATGTGCCGTTTGAAAACTGACCCTGCTTTATTTTTTCGCCACCAAACGGATAGGCGTGCTCAGGCATGCGGGAGATTTGGTATTGGGCAAGCTTCTATTGAAAAAGCAGGACAATGGTCCGCCCGCGATTGCGCGAAAAGTTTGGCTGTGACGCGAGGCTGTCCGGCGCTGCCTGCACGATGGCGACGCAGAGCAGCCTCGCCCGCGGCACTCAGCCACACTGGCGGGGTTTGACGCCTACATCATCAAGCGGCTTAGCGGTGCCATTGACCCGGCCACGACCAGAATGGGCAGATGGGCCAGCCCGGAAGCGCGGGGGCGAGTAAGGGGGGGCGGCTGGTCGGCGACGCGTGAAGAACTGGCGCCCCCTGCGCCCGGGAGTCCCGAGCTGGGCTTCATGTCTCTGGGGGGCGCGTCATAACGGGCGTTAACGCCCGTTCCGGTGTAATCTCCGCTTGCACCTGAACGCGCCTGGAGAACTCGCCCAGTCGTTCAGCCGCCCAAGCGGCCAGACGCGAAACTGATCCAGCTTAGACGCGACGATCACCAGAAAGACGCCGATGCACGTCCGGGCAGGGCGAGCGTCACCAAGCCCAACCAATCTGGCACCATAGTGGCACCACGGAGCAAAATCTCGGTTTTTTTGAAGGGCGAAAGACTGCTAAGTCTTTGAAAAATCTGGCTCCCCGAGTTGGACTCGAACCAACGACCTAGGGATTAACAGTCCCGCGCTCTACCAGCTGAGCTATCGGGGATCAGGAGCCGGCGCGCCTAATAGCAGCGCGGCGCCTTATGTCAAAGCCCTGCGGCTTCACAAAAAGCACCCTGGAGGTCCGGAGCGGAATCGAACCGCTGTAGAGGGTTTTGCAGACCCTTGCCTGACCACTCGGCCACCGGACCCCATGGCGTCTCTATCGGGCCGCGCCCGTTTCCGGTCAAGCGCCACCCTGGCGCGCGGGCGCTCTCGGACCTATAAAGGCGCCAACAAGGGTTGAAGGAACGGCGATATGGATTTCGCGCGCGCCAGGCGTTTCATGGTGGATGGTCAGTTGCGGCCGAACCAGGTTCAGGATCCGCGGATCCTCTCGGCCTTTGGCGACTTGGCGCGCGAAGCTTTCCTGCCGCCCGATCTTTCCCCCCGCGCCTATGTGGATGCGGATGTCCCCCTGCCGGGTGGACGGGCGTTGATGCAGCCCATGGTGATGGCCCGCCTGTTCCAACTGGCAGAGCTCCGCCGCGGGGACCGGACGCTATTGTTGAGCGCAGGCTGCGGTTACGGCGCCGCCGTGCTTGCCGCCATGGGCGCCAACGTGACCGCGCTTGAAAATGACCCGGTGCTGCTTGGCCTGGCGCAGGCTGGCTTGGCGCGCTGCCTGCCGGAAGCCTCGGTCCGGCTGCTGCGCGAGGACCCAGCCCATCCGCCAGCAGGGCTTGGTCCTTTCGACGTGATCATCATTGAAGGCGGTGTCGTTGCCATTCCGCGCCCCATCGAAACGCTGCTGGCTGAAGGCGGCCGGCTGGTCGCCCTGGTCACGGCGGGGGGGCCGCCGGCACGGGCCACGCTGGTGCGCCATATTGGTGGCAGCTTCACGCCGCGCACCGCCTTTGAGGCTCATGCCGCGCCACTGCCTGCTTTTCAGCCAAAACCGAGCTTCGCATTTTAGGCGCGCTTCGGTTGTATTCACTCTTGGGCTGGCGCAACCGCCCGCGCATGCTGTAACCTCATATTTGAAGCCGTCCTGGGGCTTCGGGGTGGGGTTACCCCGGTGGCTAGGCCGGGGCTTGGGGGTTGCACTTGATGAAAAGTTTTCGTGCATCGCTTTTTTTGTCTGCGGCGCTCGCCATGGCCCCGCTTGGCTCTGCTGACGCGCAAACCCTTCAGGAAGCCCTGGCGGCGGCTTACGCCAATAATCCCGCGCTTCTCGCAGCACGAGCGCAGCTGCGTGCGGTTGACGAAAACCTGCCCCAGGCCCTGGCCGGTTGGCGGCCAAGCGTCACCTTCTCAGCTGCGGGCGGCTACACGGATGCCACTTCGCGACAGCGGGTGGATAGTGCTAACGGCCCCTATTCACGCTTCACAGACATTGAACGGAATACCGGCAACCTGACAGGCGCCGTTACGCAGCCAATCTATCGCGGTGGCCGGACCGTGGCCGGCACACGGCGCGTGGAAAATCAGATTTATGCCCAGCGTTCGCGCCTGATTGCGTCAGAACAGCAGGTATTGCTGGATTCCGTTGCGTCTTATGTCGCGGTGATCCGGGATACTGAAGTTGTGCGCCTGAACACGAACAATGTTCAGGTGCTGATGCGGCAATTGCAGGCCACCAATGAACGCTTTCGCGTCGGTGAAATCACACGCACCGATGTTGCGCAGGCGGAATCGCGCCTGGCTGGTGCCCGGGCGGCTTTGGAACAGGCGGATGGCAATCGGGAATCCGCCCGCGCGGTATTCCAGCGCCTGATCGGCATGGCGCCCAATACGGTGACCCCCCCGCAGCCGCTGGTCCCACCGGTGCGTTCCGCGCAGGAAGCGGTCCAAAAGGCCAGCAGCAATAACCCGACCGTCATCGCCGCCATGTTTGATGAGGCCGCGGCGATCGAGAATATAGACCTGCAATTCGGTGCGCTTTTGCCGACGGTCAGCGTGCAGGGGCAAACTTTCCGATTAGATAACAATAACCTGCGCGGTACCCGCCAGACCGGCTCGCAAGTCACCGCCAATCTTTCCGTGCCACTCTATCAGGGCGGTGCAGAACATTCTGTAGTGCGCCAGGCGCGCCAGCAGGCACAGCAGCAGCGCCAATTGGTAGAAGACGCGCGGCGGCTAGCGGGCCAGCAGGCGGCGCAGGCTTGGGAAACGCTGCGTACCGCCCGCGCCCAGGTGGAAAGCGTCCGGGCCCAGATCAGGGCCCAGGAAATCGCGCTTGATGGCGTGCAGCGGGAAGCGGTTGTGGGCAGCCGCACCACGCTTGATGTGCTGAACGCCGAGCAGGAATTGCTCAATGCCCGTGTCAGCCTGGTGCAGGCGCTGGCAACCCTTGTTAACGCTTCCTATTCATTGACCGCCACGATTGGCCGCCTCACGGCGCAGGACCTTGGCCTGCAAGTGCAGCTTTACGACCCGAAGGCATATCATCAGGCGGTTCGTAACCTTTGGGTTGGAACTGGCGATTACAGTGATGTTGCGGCCCGTCCAGCGGCCGCCATTGCTCCCACGGCGTCCCAGACGCGCCCGAGAGGAACACCATGAGCGGCACCGCCCCGCCCCCCGCCGGGGGGCAGGATCAATCCATGGATGATATCCTGGCATCCATCCGCCGCATCCTGAATGAGGATGAGGCGGCGGCCCAGGCGACGGAGGTGGCGGAAGACACCAAGCCCGAGGCACCATCCGCTGAGGAGCCTGAGGCACCACCGCCGCCCAGGCCGCCTGCGCCCGAATTCGCACCCCCGCCGATTGCGCCATCCCCACCACCACCGGCGGCGCGGTCAGGGCCAGAGCCCCTAGATTTGACCTCCGACATGCTCGTGACACCGCCAGTCCAGGCGGCTTCTTCACCACGAATGGGCATGGATGATGCCTCGGGCCTTATTGCTCCGGCCGCTGCCGCTGCTGCGGCAGCCTCGGTTGGGTCATTGCTGCGTGCGGTCAGTTCAGAACGCGGGTCCCATGTCTATCGCGGTGGGCCGAGCATTGAGGATCTCGTGCGGGAAGAAATCCGCCCCATCCTGAAGGATTGGCTCGACATGCATTTGCCGCCCTTGGTGGAACGTCTGGTGCGGGCCGAAATCGAAAGGGTCGTCAATCGCGGTTTGACGTGATTCTGGGCGGCCTATTCCGATCTGATATTGTTTTCCTGCACCACGCGCCCCCAAAGCGTCATTTGTGCCCTAAGGAAACCGGCAAACTCCTCGGGCGTTGAGCCCACCGCATCAATGCCCAAAGGCCCGGTCAACCGGGCGCGTAATTCCTGTTCCGCAAGCACCTTGACCAGGGCCGCGTGAAAGCGGCGCTGGATCGCTTCCGGCACCCGCGCCGGCGCCAGCAGGCCCCACCAGGCCAGGGCATCAATCCCCGGCAGCCCCTGTTCCGCCACCGTGGGCAGGTCTGGAAACAGCGCTGAACGCTTGGCCCCGGTTTGCGCGAGTGGGCGGAGCGTCCGCCCCACCTGGCCGCCAAGCCCGGCATTGGTCGCCATGGGCATGTCCAATTCGCCGGCGGCGGCTGCGGCACTCATGGGTCCGCCACCGCGATAGGGCACATGCACCACGCGGAAATCCCCGGCCTTCTGCATCAGCGTCATCGTCAGATGGGAAAGGCTGCCATTGCCGATGGACCCATAGGTGAGCGTATCCGGCTTTTCCTTGGCCGCCGCGATCACTTCCCGCAGATTCTGCCAGGGGCGAGAATTATGCGTGGTGATGATCATGGGCGCAGTGCCAATCAGCATGATCGGCGCGAAATCTCGTTCCGTATCAAAGCCTAGATTGGGGATCAGAAACGGGTTCACCGCATGGGTATCGAATACCATGACCCAGCTATTGCCATCAGCAGGCGCTCGCGCCGCTGCCTGGGTGCCCAAAGCGCCTGAGGCGCCGGGGCGGTTTTCCACCACCACCGGCACACCGAGTTCCGCCGAAAGCCGTGGCTGGATCAGCCGCGTAATGGTGTCCACGCTGCCGCCCGGCGGGAAGGGGGCGATGATGCGGATCGGCCCATTCGGCCAAGCGGGCGCCTGGGCAAGGGCCGGGGCGGCAAGGCTAAGCCCGGATAGGCTGGCGATCACGGCGCGGCGATGGAACATGGCGGATTCCCGAAGCTTTGATGTTTTGCAGCGCGCTTTGACCCAGAAGACGCGCCTGCCCTTGACGTAACGCCCTGGGGCGGGGAAGGGAAGCAGCATGCTCGACAAGTTTTTTGACCCCGCCGCGATTGAACCCCGCCTCTATGAAGGCTGGGAAGCGTCAGGCGCTTTTTCCGCCCGCCCGGAAAGCCCGGCCCGCCCCTTCACCATCATGATCCCGCCGCCCAATGTCACGGGCAGCCTACATATCGGCCATGCGCTGGATAATACCTTGCAGGATGTGCTGATCCGCTGGCGGCGCATGCAGGGGCGCGATGCGCTGTGGCAGCCCGGCACGGACCATGCCGGCATTGCGACGCAAATGGTGGTGGAACGCCTGCTGGCCGAACAGAAGCAGCCGGACCGCCGCGCCATGGGGCGCGAGGCCTTTCTGAAGCGCGTTTGGGAATGGAAGGCAGAATCGGGCGGCACCATTACACGGCAATTGCGCCGGCTTGGTGCATCGCTCGATTGGCCGCGTGAGCGCTTCACGATGGATGAAGGGCTTTCGGCCGCAGTGCGCGAAGTATTCGTGACGCTGCACCGCCAAGGCTTGATCTATCGCGACCGGCGGCTGGTGAATTGGGACCCGAAATTTCAGACCGCGATTTCCGATCTGGAAGTCGAAAGCAAGGAAGTGAAGGGCAGCCTTTGGCATTTGCGCTACCCGGTGGAAGGCGCGCCGGGGCGCTTCCTGGTGGTGGCGACAACGCGGCCAGAGACCATGCTGGGCGATACCGCCGTTGCCGTGCATCCCGATGATGCGCGCTTCAAGGATTTGATCGGCAAGCGCGTGATCCTGCCGCTGCTGGGCCACGCCATTCCGGTGGTGGCGGATGAATATTCCGATCCCGAAAAGGGATCGGGCGCGGTCAAGATTACGCCGGCGCATGACTTCAATGATTTTGAGGTTGGGCGGCGCCATGATTTGCCCATGCCATCCGTGCTGGATGCCGAAGGGCGTGTGATGCTGGAAGAAATCAGCTCGCATTTTGCTGCCGCTGATGGCATTGCCGACCACGGATTTGTGCGCGGCCTGGCCGGGCAGGATCGCTTTGCGGCGCGCAAGGCATTTGTGGCGCGGTTGGAAGAACTGGAGTTGGTCGAGAAGATCGAACCCCATACCCATATGGTCCCGCATGGGGATCGTTCCGGTGTGCCTATTGAACCGCGCCTGACGATGCAATGGTATGTGGATGCCAAGACACTGGCTGCCCCCGCCATTCGCGCGGTGGAGTCTGGGCAGACGGTCTTCACGCCCAAGCAATGGGAAAACACTTTCTTCGCCTGGATGCGCGATATCCAGCCCTGGTGCATTTCTCGCCAGCTTTGGTGGGGGCATCAGATCCCCGCCTGGTATGCGCCGGATGGCGAGGTGTTTGTTGCCCATACGGAAGAAGAAGCCCAAGCTGCCGCACACGCGAAATTCGGTCATGCGGTGGCGCTGACACGCGATGATGATGTGCTGGATACTTGGTTTTCCAGCGCACTTTGGCCATTTTCGACCATTGGCTGGCCGGAAAAGACGCCGGAACTTGCGAAATACTATCCCGGCGATGTGTTGGTCACGGGTTTTGACATCATCTTCTTCTGGGTCGCCCGGATGATGATGATGGGCATTCATTTCATGGGTGAAGTGCCCTTCAAGACGGTCTGCATCCATGGGCTGGTGCGCGATGAAAAAGGGCAGAAAATGTCCAAATCGCGCGGCAATGTGATGGACCCGCTGGAATTGGTGGATGCCTATGGCGCGGACGCGATGCGCTTCACGCTCTGCGCCCTTGCGGGGCCGGGGCGCGATATCAAGCTGGGGCGCCAGCGCGTGGAGGGCTATCGGTCCTTCGCGACCAAAATCTGGAATGCGGCGCGGTTTTGCGAAATGAATGGCATTGCGCCGGTGGCCGGGTTCGATCCTGCCTCGGCACGCTTGCCGCTTTCCCGCTGGATTTTGGATACAACAAATTCGGCGCTGGCCGAGGCGAATGCCGCTTTGGAAGGCTTTCGTTTCGATGATTACGCCAAGGCCTGTTATCGCTTTGCCTGGAATGATTTCTGCGATTGGTTCCTGGAATTTGCCAAGCCCGTGCTGAACGGCCCGGATGGTGCGGATAAGGACGAAGTGAAGGCCACCGCCGCCCATGTGCTGGGCGTTATCCTGCGCATGCTGCACCCCGTCATGCCCTTCATCACTGAGGAGCTATGGCACCGCATGGGCTATGGCGCCGAAGGCAGCCTGATCCGGAGCCCCTGGCCGGAAGCCATGCCGGTGACCAATGCCGCGGCGGCGCGCGCGGAATTGGATTGGGTGGTGCGGCTGATCTCCGAAATGCGTACCGTGCGGTCGGAGATGAATGTCGCCCCTTCCATCACCGTGCCGCTGCTGATGGCGGGAGCGCTGCCCGAAAGCTTGGCACGCGCCGAACGCTGGGCGGACGCTATTCGTCGCCTTGGTCGCGCGAGTGACATCCGTCCCTTGATTGATAACCCAGTGAAGGGCGTGGTGCAGGCCGTGCTGGATGAAATGACGCTGATGCTGCCCTTGGCTGATGTGGTTGACTTCGCCGCCGAACGCGCGCGCCTTGCCAAGGAACGCACGCGCATCGAAGGCGAAGTGCAAAAGGTTGAAGCCAAGCTTGGGAGTGAGGCTTTCGTCTCCCGCGCGCCAGTCGAAATTGTGGAAGAAAACCGCGAAAGGCTGGCCGCTTGGCAGGCGGAAATCGCGCGGCTTGATGCGGCTTTGGCGCGGATTGCGGATTAGCGCGTGTTCGAGGGGGGCACGCTCAACCTATTCGCCGCCATCACGCTTTTTGTGGGCGTGACGGTGGTGCTGACGAATGGCTTGGCGCGGCTCAATTTGGGTGGTGCCCCGCTGAGCCGCGCAGTGGCGCAATTCATCGCAGCCTTGATCGGGCTCGCGGTCGGTGTAGGTTTTTTATACGCGATTGGCTAAGTGAATTAGCCATTGTTTCAGGAGGAAAGTCACGATGACAAAATGGGACAAGTCAAAGCTGCCGAGCCGGCACACCACCATGGGGCCGGAACGTGCGCCGCATCGTTCCTATTACTACGCGATGGGCCTGACGACTGAGGAAATCACTCAGCCGCTGGTCGGCGTCGCTTCCTGCTGGAATGAAGCGGCACCCTGCAATATCGCCCTGTCGCGCCAGGCGCAGGCGGCCAAGATTGGCGTGAAGGAAGCCGGCGCCACACCACGCGAATTCACTACCATCACCGTGACCGATGGCATCGCGATGGGCCATCAATCCATGAAATCCTCACTCGCGTCGCGCGATACCATCGCGGATTCCATTGAACTGACCATGCGCGGGCATTGCTATGATGCTTTGGTCGGCATTGCCGGCTGCGACAAATCCCTGCCAGGCGTTATGATGTCCATGATTCGGCTGAATGTGCCTTCGGTCTTCATGTATGGCGGGTCCATCATGCCGGGCAAGCATCATGGCCAGGACGTGACGGTGCTGGATGTGTTTGAAGCGGTGGGCAAGCATGCCGCGGGCGGCATGTCTGACGAGGAATTGGATGAGCTTGAACGCCATGCCTGCCCAGGCGCGGGCGCTTGCGGCGGCCAATTCACCGCCAATACCATGGCCTGCGTTTCGGAAATGATCGGGCTTGCGCTGCCGTTTTCCGCTGGCGCGCCGGCGCCCGATGAAGACCGCGACCGTTGGGCGATTGAATCAGGGCGCGCCGTGGTGGAACTCATCCGCCGCAATATCCGCCCGCGCGATATCGTGACGCTGGATTCATTGCATAACGCCGCAGCGATTGTGGGTGCGACGGGTGGTTCGACGAATGCCGCGCTGCATCTGCCCGCCATGGCGCATGAAGCGGGCATCCGCTTCACACTGCAAGATGTCGCGGAGATCATGCGCAAGACGCCGCATATCGCGGACCTCAAGCCCGGTGGGCGTTATGTCGCCGCCGATGTGCATCGCATTGGTGGCGTGCCCATCATCATCAAGGCGCTGATTGATGGCGGCTATGTGAAGGGCGATTGCATGACCGTCACCGGCAAAACCATTGCGGAAAATCACCGCGAAGTGATCGTGCCGAAGGATCAGGATGTGGTGCGCCCCTGTTCCGATCCGATCAGCCCGATTGGCGGCGTGGTGGCCCTGAAGGGTAATCTGGCCCCTGAGGGCGCCATTGTGAAAATCGCCGGCATGGAAAAGCTGCGCTTCGAAGGCACCGCGCTTTGCTTTGACTGCGAAGAAGATGCATTCAAGGCCGTCGAAATGCGCGCCTATAAGCCGGGCGATGTGATCATCGTGCGCTATGAAGGCCCGAAGGGCGGGCCTGGCATGCGCGAGATGCTGTCCACCACCTCGGCCATCTATGGCCAGGGCATGGGGGATAAGGTGGCGCTGATCACCGATGGGCGTTTTTCGGGTGCGACACGCGGCTTCTGCATCGGCCATGTCGGCCCGGAAGCGGCGGTGGGCGGGCCGATTGCGCTGCTGCGTGATGGCGACAAGATCATCATTGATGCCGGCAAGGGCACGATTGATGTGGCGCTGTCGGATGAGGAATTGGCCAAGCGCCGCGCCGAATGGAAGCCGCGCAAGACGGATTACAATTCCGGCGTGCTCTGGAAATACGCGCAACTCGTGGGGCCTGCCTATCTGGGCGCCGTGACCCATCCGGGTGGCGGGGCTGAAACCCATTGCTACGCGGATCAGTGATCCGCTTTCTGTTCCTTGCTGCAATGCTGTGCGCTGCCAGCCCCCTGGCGGCGCAGGGCTTCAATGGCGTTTGGCAAGGAAGGCTGACCTGCGACGCGGTTGAAGGTATCACGCAAGCGCCGCTGACCGCGCCATTCACGATATGGGTGGATGGCGCGGTCGCGAAATATGAACGCCCGGTGCTCTCCGCATCAGGCGCGCGCACCGGCGCTTGGGAAAGGGGCGAAGGGCGTGTAGCTGCGGATGGAACGCTAGTGCTGCAAGGCGGGTCTTCAGGGCGCGGCTTTCATTATCGCGCGCGCTATGAAGGGCGGCTTGGCGCGGATGGCGTGGCGCGCTTCACCGGGACCCAGGATTGGATGCTGGATGATCGCGATTTCACTCGGGTCTGTGCGGCTGAACTGCGCCGCTGATCAGGCGCTCATCCTGAAAATGCCCTGATTCCGCCCAGTGGTGGACATGGAGCCATGGTGACATTCCCTCGATCCCAGATGGATCAAAGGGGGTGTCGGATGCGCCTAATCACCTTACCGCTTTCCATGCTGCTGTTATTGCTAACGCTGGGCGGATGCCTGGCCAGCGGTGGCCATTACAGCCCTTCCTATGGCTATGGTTACGGCGGTTATGGCTATGCGCCCTATGGCGGCCATGCCCATCGGCACTATCGCCACAGTTACCGGGCTTGGGAACCGCCGCGGCATTATCGGCACCATGGCCATTCCGACCATCGGCCGATGTTTTCACATCGGCCGATCTGGAAGAAATGGTAGTAGCCGTCAGCTATCTGCCACTTCCACCATCACCAATTCAGCATCTTCGCTGGCGGTGATGGTGATGGCGGGCTCTGCCCGAATGGCGAGCCCGTCACGTGCGCTGGCGGCAACACCATTCACTTCCACCGCACCACGCGCCAGCACCAGATAAGCGGCGCGGCCCTCGGCCAGCTTCTGTGTCAGGCTTTGCCCCTTGGCGAGTGTGGCCGCCATCACCGCGCCATCCACATTGATGCCAAGCGCGCCTGAACCAGCGTCTGAAGCCCTTCCTGATGCCAAAACCTCAAACCCCGCCTCGCGCTTTTCCTTGGGGAATTGCTTGGCGCCCCAGGAAGGCGGCAGGCCGGTGCGGTCCGGCATGATCCAAATCTGAAACAGCGTGGTGACACCAGGTTCCAGATTGAATTCCGAATGCACCACACCGGTGCCGGCACTCATTACCTGCACATCGCCGGCTTCGGTGCGGCCTTCATTACCCATGCTGTCCTTATGGGTGATCGCCCCCTGCCGGACATAGGTGATGATTTCCATGTCCCGATGCGGGTGCGGGTCAAACCCCTTGCCTGGCGCGATTTCATCATCATTCCACACACGCAGCCGCCCCCAATTCATGCGCTGCGCATCGCGGTAATGCCCGAAGGAGAAATGGTGATTGGCATTGAGCCAACCAAGATTGGCCTTGCCCAGGCTTTCAAAGGAACGGAGTTCGATCATGGCTTTTTCCGAATGGCCGCTTGTGGCCCTAACGCGTTAAATGGGGACATGCGGCGGGCGGTGCCATACCGCCCGCGCAAGCCTGATATGCGTCGTTAAAACTCAGCGACACATCAGCACGGGAATTTCCGCATTCTCCAGGACATGGCGCGTCACGCCGCCCAGGATCAATTGCCGCAGGCGCGAATGGCTATAGGCACCCATGGAAAGCATATCGGCGCCAAAATCACGCACTGCGCCCAAAAGCCCGGCGCCCACATCGCGGGTTTGCGGCTTGAAGGGCATCAATTCTGCGGCAATGCCATGCCAGCGGAGATAGGCCTGAATGCCTTCCGCCTTCGGCCCGCGCCGTTGATATTCATCGGCATAGAGAATTTGCACCGCCTTGGCGTGATGCAACCAGGGCAAAGCTGCCGCGACCGCTGCCGCGCTTTCCGCCGTGCCATTCCAGGCCACGCATATCCGCGTGCCGATCACGGCCGGCGGCGTGCGCGGTGCAATCAGCACGGGCCGCCCGGAATCGAACAGGATGGCGTGCAAGGCATCGCTGCTGGAGACATCCTCACCCGCTTCCGGGTGCGGTACCACGGCCAGGTCATAAAGGCGCGATTGCTGCGCAACGATATCTTCCTCACGCCCCACCATGGATTCGAAGGACAGCGTGGGGCCTTCCGTTTTCGCGGCGGTATCGGGGTTATCGGCCAGCGTCACATCGCCCAGATTGGCGGTGAATTTCTGGAACAGGGACTTAACACGGTCGGCGCGTTCGCCGCTTTCGCGTTCGGTGGCAGCCATCATTTCCTCGATCATCGCGCCGGAAAGCCCTTCCCCAGCAAGCGGCGCGACATCGCGCGCATCCACGCGCACATGCAGGCAATGCACATGGGCACCCCAAATGCGGGCGGCGATCAGCGCGGTGCCGAGTGCGGATTCACCCGCAGCGGTGCCGGTCAGCGGCAACAATAGACGGCGATAGGCCATGGCCAAGCCTCCTCTAGTTGTTTTGATCTTCTTTACGACATCCCAGATATGGGTCGGAGTAGCGCATATTTCAGCCCGCCACGCCAAGGGCCTTGCGCGCCGCCGCAAGCACATCACCCGCCGCATCCAGCCGCGCCCAACCAATCGGGCCGGGGTCGGCTTGCGCGGCGCGTTCCAATACGGCGATGGTCGCGTCCGAGGCATCACCACGCCGCGCCAGGATGCGGGATTTCAAGATTTCTATTGGCGCTTCAAGCCACAAACCCTGAAACGGCACGCCAACACGCGCTGCGATTTCAGCAGCCTTCAGCCGGTGGCGTGGGTCCAGAAACATCGCATCCAGCGCCACCGCATGGCCCTGGCGCAGCGCGGCCTCGGCAATTGTGAATAATTCTTCATGTGTGGCGGTACTCACGGCCTCGGTATAAGCCTCGGGCGGCAGGGGCTCTTCCGGTGCCAGGCCAAAGCGCCGCTTGCGGAGTTCATCAGATCGCAGCAGCAAGGCGCCCGGGGCAGGGCCAAGCGTGGGGGCCAGGCCGCGCGCCAGGGTGGATTTGCCCGTGCCTTGCAACCCACCAACCGCAATCAGCCGCGCCGCGGCCGGCGCCAGATAGGCAGCGGCGGCGCAGAGCAGCGCCCCACCGTCCCGCCCGCGCGCGGCCTGGACATGCGCGCGCACCAGGGCGCGCAGGCCAAGCCACAGAGGCAAAAGGCCTAGCACGCCATAATCGCCTGAGCGCGCCAGATAGCGGTTGAGCACACGGTTCACCGCAGCGCGCCCCGCCTGTTGGTCCAGATCCATCAGCAGAAAGGCCAAATCATAGCCGGTATCAATCCGCGCCAAAGCCTCATCGAATTCCAGCGCGTCAAAGGGCGTCGGCTTGCCCTGCCACAGGCAGAGATTGCCCAAATGCAAATCGCCATGGCAGCGGCGGATGCGCCCTTCCGTCGCGCGGGCGGCCAGCAGGGGGGCGCTCCGCACCAGCGCTGCATGAAACTGCGCGGCAAGCGGCGCGATGGCGGCTTCTGGCAGACCCGCCGCGCGGGCAGCGCGCAAATTGCCGGAAAGCACTTCCGCCATGGCCGCTGGGGCATCCAGCCCCGTCACGCGCGGTGCCGCTTGATGCAGTGCGAAAAGCAAATCGCCCAAGCCATCCAGAAGTTCTGGCGTCAGCCTGCCACGCGCCGCCACCGCATCCAGGAAATCGCCAGCCGGGATCGGCGCCATGCGCAGCACCCATTCCACCACCGCGCCCTCGTCACCTTGCTGTAGGCTTCCATCCGGGGCGCGGGTGATCGCCACTACATCGCGGTAAATGCCCGGGGCGGCAGGCTGGTTCAGTTCTAATTCCCGCTGGCAGAAATGCGCGCGCGCTTCCAAGGTGCTGAAATCGAGAAACCCCAGCGCGACCGCTTTCTTCATCTTCCAGGCAGTATCCCGCCCCACGAAAACCGCCGAAATATGGGTCTCAATGGGTGCGGCGCCGGCCAAACCGGCAAGGAAGGCCGCAACCTCCGCCTGGGCGGGGGGAATGCGGCCCGAAGCCTTCACGGATAGAGCGCCTCAAGCCGCCAGGCCGCGCCGTCGCGGTGAAAGACGCGGCGTTCATGGAGCCGGAAGGGCATATCACGCCAGAATTCAATCCGCGCCGGCAGCACGCGAAAGCCGGACCAGAAGGGCGGGCGCGGGATCTCGCCGACCGCATATTTCAGCCCATATTCGGCGACTGCCTTTTCCAAAGCGAAGCGGCTTTCCAAGGGGCGCGATTGCTTGGACGCCCAAGCCCCAAGCCGCGACGTGCGCGCACGGGATGCGTAATAGGCATCCGCCTCAGTATCTGAGACCTGCTCCACCTGCCCTTCCACGCGAATACTGCGCTGCAGGGTTTTCCAGTGAAAGCAGAGCGCGGCAAAGGGATTGGCGGCCAATTCACCGCCCTTGCGGCTATCCAGATTGGTATAGAAAACAAAACCCCGCGCATCCACGCCTTTCAGCAGCACCATGCGCGCGGAAGGGCGCCCATCCGGCGTGGCGGTCGCCAGGCAGACCGCATTGGGGTCATTGATCTCGCCCTTGGTGGCTTCCGCCATCCAATCCTGAAATAGGGCATAGGGGTCTTCTGTGGTGGTCGCGGTGCCGTCCATGGGGTTCTCCTTGTCACGTCCTGTATCGGGACGCTTTGCGAAAGGGCAAGGCCCTTGCCCGGCATCCGGTGCCATGGCAGAGGAACCGCTTAGTTTTAGCCGGATGGTGCCTCTATCAATGAACGACGCGGAACCAGCACCCAGCATCCCCAAAGGCACCCTGATGGCCGGTAAGCGCGGGCTGATCATGGGGGTGGCGAATGACCGTTCCATCGCCTGGGGCATTGCGCAGGCAATCGCCGCCCAGGGAGGCGAGGTTGCCTTCACCTATCAGGGGGAGGCGCTTGAAAAGCGCGTGCGCCCCCTGGCTGAAAGCCTGGGATCGAGCCTGGTGGTGCCCTGTGACGTGGCGGAAGATGCCAGCATGGACGCCGCCTTTGGCGCGGTGGAGAAAGCCTGGGGCGGGATCGATTTCCTGGTGCATGCCATTGGCTTCGCCGATAAGCAGTATCTGCGCGGGCGCTATCTGGACACGCCACGCGATGCCTTTCTGCAGGCGATGGATATTTCCTGCTATTCCTTCGTGGCCGTAGGCCGCCGTGCCGCCGCGCTGATGAAGCCGGGCGGGTCGCAGCTGACACTTTCCTATCTGGGCGCGGAACGCGTGATACCGCACTATAATGTGATGGGTGTGGCCAAGGCTGCTTTGGAAGCCAGCGTGCGTTATATGGCGACCGATTTGGGCGAAGCGGGCATTCGCGTGAATGCGATCAGCGCCGGCCCGATCAGGACTTTGGCGGCGAGTGGCATTGGCGATTTCCGCTATATCTTGAAATGGAACCAGTATAATTCACCGCTGCGGCGCAATGTGACGATCGAAGAAGTGGGCGGTGCGGGCTTGTATTTGCTGTCCGATCTTTCCGGCGGCGTTACCGGTGAAGTGCATCATGTGGATAGCGGCTACCATATCGTTGGGATGAAGAACCCCGACGCGCCGGATATCTCCACGGTTTGATCGTTTGAACGCAAAACGCGGCCCGAAAGTCTCGGGCCGCGCTTTTTTGATGTTGCTAATCAGGCCGCTTGCAAGCGCTGGATCAGCGATTGCGTGGCGCCGCGCAACTGCACCGCCTCATCAGCAAGTGACTTGGTGGCGTTGTTGATGGTGCCAATCGCCTTGCCGGTATCCTCGGTCATGGTGGAAACGCGCCCGATCGAGCCTTCCAGCGAACCCACCGAAGACGCGGCGGAACGCAGGCTTGAGGCGATTTCCGCCGTGGTGGCGGATTGTTCCTCCACCGCCGCGGCAATGGCGCCGTTTTCGTTATTGAGCTGGCTGATGCGGACCACGATTTCGCGGATCACCTCAACCACATCCGAAATGATGGATTGCATGGCGCTGATTTCGCCCTGAATTCCCTCGGTCGCCTTGGCCGATTGCGCGGCCAGGTTCTTCACCTCGGAAGCCACAACCGCGAAGCCCTTGCCGGCTTCACCCGCGCGCGCCGATTCGATGGTCGCATTCAGCGCCAGAAGATTGGTCTGCGCCGCAATGGACCCAATCAGCCCGGTCACGTCATTGATCCTGACCGATGCCGCATTCAGCCCATCAATCAGGGAGGTGACGCGATCAGCCTCATCAGCCGCGCTACGGGCGGTTTGCGCAACTGCATTCACGCGAGCAGAGACTTCAGAGATGGCAACAGTCAGCTGTTCCGCCGCGGCAGAGACGCTTTGGATGCCGTTATTGGCTTCCGTGCCCTCATGCGCCGCAGTACGGGCCTGAGTAAGCGCGGTGTCGGTAGTGCTGGCAACCTTGCCACCTTCCACCACCAGCTTGGCCGAGTTGTCAGACAGCGCCGTGACGGATTGACCAATCGCCTTATCCAGGTCATTGGCGATTTCCTGAATGGCGGCTCGGCGTGCGGATTCCAATTCCGCTCCGCGCTTGGCTTCCGCCTCACGCAGCTTCGCCGTTTCCACCAAGCCATCGCGGAAGATGGTGGTGGCGCGGCTCATGTCGCCAATTTCATCCACGCGGCTGGCATGCGGAATGTCAACGCCAAGATCACCCTTCGCAAGCTTGTCCATGGAACCGGAAAGCTCATCGAGCGGCTTGGAGATGCGCAGCACCAGCAACCAGGCGGCAGCGGCGGAAACCGCGAGAATCATCGCCACCGCGATACCAAGGAGGGCACGCCAATAGGCAACCCGATCTTCGGCAGCACGAATGTTGGAGGCCAAGCGTCCTTCAAGGGCGACATAGAATTGGTCAATCGGGCCCATGATATCCGCCTTGAAGCGGTGATAATCCGCGCCATGCATCAAATCCCGCGCCATGGCGAAATCCGGGGCGCGGCGGACGGTGAACTTGCCCTCGGCGTCAGCGAAAATCCCCTTGGCGGCATTGATCGCAACCGTTTCAAGCTGGATCAGCGCATCGGAATTCTGCTGCGCCTGACGCAGAAGCGCGAATTCCGCTTCCGAGAAGCCAGCTTCACGCATCATCTGTTGCAGCGGGATACGCGCGCCATCCGGGCGCGGCGCACGGCCGGTGGCCGCCACGAAATCCCAATAAATGCGGTGATAATCCACCGGGCGCGGCTTTTCGCCATTGCGAATCCCGATCACCGACAGGAATTGTTCTTCCCATTTCGGATCGCCCGTCACCACATAGGTGCGCGCATTACGCGTGATGTCATCCGAGCTCTGGCGCAATTCATCGGCCAGACGATAGGAAAGATGCTGGTTCTGATAGGCGCTGCGCGCATCGCTGAAAGCATCCTGCATCATCAGGAAGGACAGCAGCGCAAGGCCCGATGCAGCAGCAAGTGCAAGGCTCATGACAATGGCCATTGGCCGAATTCGTAACATTTGGGTCTCCTGGTCCCCGTCGCGTTTCCAAAAGCCATACTCTCGTTCCAAAGGCGCGCAACGATGCGAAAACGCGCGATCACCAGCAAACTGGGATCACTACGCACCTGCCTGCCTCGGAACCAGGAGGATGACAGGTGCATCATATTTGGCCTTGGTGAAGAAGCCTTGAAGGCAAGTGTGAAAAACCATCAATGAATGGATTTCCAGGATGCCAAAGAAAGCGGCATTAAATAAAATTTCGTGAAATTGGCTGAGGCGATGTCAAACGCCTGATAGAAAACTACGCCTTCTTCCTCACGGCCTGTTCAGGAATTTCGCCTAGGGTGATTGGATAGTCATTGATCATTCTGCTGTGGAAAATCCGATGTCCTCCATCACCCAAGCGCCCTCCCACAAACGCTCTCTTTTGGGGCTTGGCCTTGTCGCCGGGCTCACCGCCTTGGGCACGGCAAGTATCATGTATGGCCTGCCGCAAAGCTTGCCCGCGCCGCCCGCCGATCCGCGCCTGCCCATGCTGGCGCGCAGCCTGGATATCGCCGGACTTGCCACGCAGCTTTCCGGCGCAGTGCCACCCATGCTGCTGGCGCGATCCGATGTGGAATTGGCGGAAGCAGGGCGCCGGGCGCGCCAAGCAGAAGATCGGTTGAATGCGTTGCTGCGCGGCAATGCGCAGATTCCAGCCTCCGTCCAAACCACCAGCACCGGCATTGCCACGGCGCTTCGCCAGCTTGGCGTAGCGCTCGAAGCCGAACAGAAGACGCGGCAGGAAGCGGAACGCCAAATCGCGGCGCTTGGCGCTGCGCATCGGGTATTTCGCGCGGCCTTGCTGCCCGCCATTGCGGAAGTGGGCCAGGAAATCAGCCGTGCTATGAATCCGCCGCCCGCGGCGCGCGGCCAGGCACCCAGGCCGCGCGGCTTGCTCGCCAATAATGAAATCCCGCGCCAGGCGGCGCTGTTCCGCGCGCGCGGCGCGGCGGAGGAGCTTTTCGGCATCGCCAATCGCGCTGGCGCAGCGCGCGATGATGCCGCGCATCAGGCACTGACCACGGCGCAGAATACTGCCCTTGCCACGCTGCGTTCGGCCATGGCCGCGCTTGGTGATGCGCCGCGCTATCAACCGCTCCGCGAAGCCGCCACCGCCTTGCAGCGCGCACATGAGGCGCTTGAGGCACCTTCTGCCCGCAGGGCGCGCGAAATGGCCTCTGGCCAGGATGTCGCCGCTGCCGCCGCGCGCTTGGCTGAAGCGGGCACGCGTTTCCAATCCAGCATTGGCCCGGTGCTGAGTGCCGCTGCTGAAGAAGCCAAGCGCGCCCGCCCCGCCCAGCCGCAGCGCCTGCCGGCGCAGAGCCTGCCCATGGCGCTCGGGGCGCTTGCCCTGGCTTTGGCCGCGCTCACGGCTTTCGTCACGCGCCGTCGTGGTGCTCCGCCCGCTTCGGAAAAGCGTCCCGATACCGGCCTGCTCGCGACACTCCGCGCTGATCTGACCAGCGCCAATGTCGCGCGGGATCAAGCTCAGGCGGAACTCGCGCGCCTCACATCCGACTATGCGGCGCTGCGTGCGGAAGCCAGCCGCGTGCTGGAAGTGGAAATCACGCCCCGCCTGCAAAGCCTGGCGCAGGAGGCAAAGACCAGTCGCGAAACGCTCGCCACGCTCAGCGAAGCGCAGATGACCGCGCAACAGGCCACGACCGGCATTGGCGCCAGCGCCGAACGCGCGCGGGAGGAAACGGGCAAGGTCGCGGCGGCAGCGGAGGAACTTACCTCCACCGTGGCGGCGGTTTCCGAACAAATCCGCCATTCGGCAAGCATTGCCGCCCAGGCGGTGAGCGATGCGGGCCGCACCGATACCATTGTGCAGGGCCTATCCGGGGCGGCGGCGAAGATTGGCGATGTGGTGAAGCTGATCACGGCAATTGCCGGCCAGACCAATCTTTTGGCGCTGAATGCTACCATCGAAGCTGCCCGCGCGGGTGATGCGGGCAAGGGCTTCGCCGTGGTCGCTTCCGAAGTGAAGGCGCTGGCGACCCAAACCGCCAAGGCCACCGAGGAGATTTCGCGCCAAGTGCAGGAAATTCGCAATACCTCCACCGAAGCGGTGGCGGCGATCCAGGGCATTGCTCAGGTAGTGCAACGCATTGATACCATCGCCGCCGAAGCCGCGGGGGCGATTGAACAGCAAGGTGCGGCGACGCGGGAAATTGCCCAGGGCATCGCCGCGGCGGCCGAAGGCGCCACAGCGGTCGCCGGCGCGGTGGCCAAGGTGCAGGGCGGCATGGAAGCCGCTGGCGCGCCAATCGCAGCGCTTGGCGATCAGGCCGATGCCGTGGCGCGGCAAAGCGCGGGGCTGGAGCAGGAAGTGGTGTCTCTGGCAGCCCGGCTACGGGCGGCCTGAGGCGTCATTCGGTCTCAAGCGGTTATAAATCGGGCGCAGCAGAAAAGGCGTCAGGAAAAGCGGGAATTGGCCAAGCGCGAAGAACAACAAAATGCGCTGATCGGTCGCGGCCGGCAGCACCGCCAAGAATAGCGCCATGTTGCGATTGCCGCCGAGCAAGCCCGCCGTCAGCGCCAGCTTCTTGCCGGTGGGCGCAAAGACCAAAGCGGTTGCGGCATTCAGGCCGAAATTGGCAGCAAAAGCCAAGGCCAGGCCGCCCATCACCCAGGCGGGGTCTGAGGTGATTTTGGCCAGCATCCCATCCATGACACCAAAGCCGAAAATCACCACCAGCCACACCACAGAACCATCCAAGGCGCCCGCGTAACGTTGCAGCCGCACAGGACCCAAAAGCCGGCGTAGCGCTACCGCAATCAGCAAGGGCAGCCCGACCACCAGCATCAGCCGGCCCATCAGCGCGGAAAGCGAAATGGCCAATTCTATGCCCATCAGCCCAAGCGCCAAGGGCGGCGCGGTGAAGGGCACGATCAGCGTGGTGATGATGGCAACCACCAGGGAGATTTCCCCATCCAGCCCCACCATACGCGCGAATGCCGGGGAGGATGTGGCGGCACAGCCCATGGCGCTGATGACCAACCCCGCAACCAGCGGCCCATCAAAACCAAAGCCGCGCAGCACCAGAAACAGCAAAATCGGGCAGACCAGCATCATCCAGGCGACCAGCAGCGCCACCAGCACGGGCCGGCGCAAATACGCCACCACCTGCGCCAAATCCACGCGCAGCAGCACAATCGTCATCAACGTTGCGACTGAAAAAGTGACCACATCGCGAAACAGCGCAGCCAAGGGCGGGATGAAAAGCCCCGCGAAAATGCCAAGTGCGAGCAAAAGCCCTCCGCGCCGGGCGGACCATTCCAGAAAGCCAAGGGCCATCAGCTTGGGCGTTTGCGTGCTATCATGGTCGCAGCATTCCAATTTGGGGCGCGCGACACAAGCTATGATGCGATGCTGGAAGGAGTATCCCGCCCATGCTGGCCCATGAACCGCTGATCAGGCTTGCAGCCTTTCTGGGGGTGCTTTGCGCCATGCTGGTGCTGGAACGCGCCTTTCCGCGCCGGGCGCAGCGGCTTTCCTGGCGGCGCTGGCCGGCGAATTTCGGGCTGGTGGTGATTGCTTCCCTGCTGGTGCGGCTGCTGGCGCCCGCTGCGGCGATTGGTGTGGCGCTTTATGCAGAAAGCCAGGGGCTTGGGCTGCTGCGCTGGCTGGGGGTCAATGGCCTGGTGGGCGGCGTTTTGGCGGTGCTGCTGCTGGATCTGCTGATCTATTTCCAGCATCGCGTTTTTCACGCCGTGCCGGTGCTGTGGCGCTTGCATCGCGTGCATCATGCTGACCCGGAATTGGATGCTTCTTCCGGGCTGCGTTTTCATCCGGTGGAAATTCTGCTGTCCATGGCCATCAAAATGGCGGCGGTGGTGGCCCTTGGTGCGCCGGCAGAGGCCGTTTTGGTGTTTGAAGTGCTGCTGAACGCCACGAGCCTGTTCAACCACGCCAATCTGGCGCTGCCAGCCTGGCTTGATGGTGCGCTGCGCCTGGTGCTGGTAACCCCCGATATGCACCGCGTGCATCATTCAGAAGTGCGTGAAGAAACCGATAGCGATTTCGGCTTTTGCCTTTCCTGCTGGGACAGGTTGTTCGGCACCTATCGCGCGGAGCCAGCCGCAGGGCAGATTGGCATGGTGATTGGCGTTGTGGAGTTTCGTGCGGATCAGGAACAGCGGCTGGATCGGTTGCTGGCGCAGCCTTTCCGCGAGACGACCTGACGCCTTTCGACATGGCTGATCAGATGCGCCCACCAAGCGCCATGATCGCCGCGCGATGCGGCAAGGAGGGCACGGCACCCTGCTGCGTGCAGGCAAGCGCACCCGCAGTGACAGCAAGACGCAATATCTTTTCCGGCGCGAACCCCTCGGCGCTGAAGGCGGCGAAGGCACCCAGAAAGGCGTCTCCCGCACCGGTGGTATCGGCGACAGCCACGCGGGGCGGGGCAGCGTCAATCACAATGCCATCAGGCCGCGCCCAAAAGGCGCCGGCGGCACCAGCGGTGACGATCACTTCGCGCATTGTCTCGGCAGCGAGCGCACGAGCCAGGGCGGCGGGTTCGGCTTCGCGCTGCGCCAGAATGGCGGCTTCGGTTTCATTCAGCACCAGCATATCGGTAGTGGCGAGAAGTTCTGGCAGGATGGGCGCAGCAGGCGCGACATTCAGGATGCGGCGCGTGCCGGGCAGCGCGCGAAACAGCGCGGCGGTGGCGGCTTGCGGCGTTTCGAGTTGCGCAAGCGCCACTGCGATATCGGCGAGCGGCGTAAAGCCCAGCGGCAGGGCCAGTTCTGCATTGGCGCCGGGGATGATGATAATCTGATTTTCACCCGCCGCATCAAGCAGGATGGTAGCGGCGCCGGTGGGGGCACTGGCTGTTTGCACTGCCTGCGCATCAATTCCTTCCGCGGCCCAAAGCGCGCGTGCGGCTTGGCCCGAAGCGTCATCGCCAATGCCCGTGATCAGCGCAACGCGCCCGCCCGCGCGTGCTGCGGCTACCGCTTGGTTGCTGCCCTTGCCGCCATGGAATTCGGCCACGCCAAGCGCGGTTAGCGTTTCCCCGGGCGCAGGGAAGCGCTCAAGGCGCAGCACCGTGTCGCGATTATACGAACCAAAAACGAGAATACCGCCCATAGGAGCAAAGCCTGCGGGGCGCATCCGCCCCGGTCAAGGCAGAAATTATTTCAGGCAGGCCGCCACATGGGGCAGGAAATGCTGCACGGGCGGCGTTGCCAGCCCCTTTACCTTGGCGCCTTCATCAAATCGCCTGAGCCGCACCGCATCTTCCGCCTGCGGCAGCGCCCGAAATGCCGCGACTTCATCGGCTGACATCGGCCCGCCTTGCAGCGACAAGCTGAGGACTGAATCAGGGGAAAGCTTGGCGAAGTAATCAGCTTCCGTCGCGCAAAGATAGCGCTTGGCAGCGACATGCAGCCGCACAGGTTCCGTCACTTCCGGGCCGAACCAATTTTGCAGCCAGACCTGGCCCAATTCCTCATGCTTGTCATCCACGCCATGCTCGGCGGGGTTGTCACCCAGATCATGCACCAGATGGCCGATATCATGCAGCAGCGCGGCGGCGATGAGCGCTGAGGAACAACCCTCACGCTCCGCCTGCCAGGCGGCTTGCAAAGCGTGCTGGCGCTGCGTGACATCATGAAGCCCGTAGCGGCCATGGCCCTTGCCATCAATCAGATCAGCCAATTCCTGCAAGCGCGGATCTTGAGTATTTGCCATGACGAACTCTCCCTAACCGGTCATGATTTCGGTAGCCCTTGATGGGGCGTCAGGGAAGCGCCGTCATGGTCGTGTCATCAATTCTTCACGACCATGACGGATAAGTCGCAGACAGGTCCGGCTTATGCGGCCTGATTAAGCCCACCCATCGCCATCAATTGCGTCACATGATGATCGGCATCGCCGAACATCGTATCAATCGTGGTCAGGCGCTTGAAGTAATGCCCACCCAGATATTCCATCGTCATGGCAATGCCGCCATGCAATTGAATGGCGCTTTGGCCGATGAATTTGCCAGAACGCCCGATCTGCACCTTTACCGCCGACATTTGCCGGCGCCGTTCCAGCGCATCCGGCTCCTGCGCCATCATCGCCGCCAGCATGGCCATGGAACGCGCTTCTTCCAAGGAGACCATCATCTCCGCCGCGCGATGCTGCAAGGATTGGAAAGTCCCGATGGGACGACCGAATTGCTTGCGCGTCTTCAGATAATCCAGGGTCAACTTCTGCAGCGCATCCATCGCGCCAAGCGCTTCACCGGCCAGCGCCGCAATGGTTTCATCCACCACGCGATCCACCAAAGCGAGGCCATTGCCGGCATCACCCAGCAGCGCTTCAGCCGGCAGGCTTACACGATCCAGCGTGATTTCCGCACCGCGCAAGCTATCCGTGGTGGGGTAGCCACGCCGCGTCACACCCTTCGCATTCGCCGGCACCAGAAAAACGCCAATGCCGGATTTGTCGCGCCGCGCGCCGCCGATCCGCGCGGTCACGATAATGTGATCCGCCACATCACCATGCAGCACCACGCCCTTACGCCCTTCCAGCACCCAGCCCGCGCCATCCTTCTTCGCCGTGGTCGCGACATCATGCAGATCATGGCGCGATTGCGGTTCCGTATAGCCAAAGGCGAGCTTCAGCTTGCCCGCGGCAATTTCCGGCACCATCGCCGCGCGCTGCGCCGCCGAGGCACCATGGCGGATGAAGCCACCGCCCATCACCACCGTCGCGAGCCAGGGTTCCAGCGTAATCGCGCTGCCCATGGCTTCCGCCATCAGCATCACTTCAACGGGGCCGGCGCCGAAGCCACCATCTTCTTCCGCGAAAGGCAGGCCAAGCAGGCCAAGATCGGCATAGGCTTCCCACATTTCCTGAGACCACCCATTGGCTGATTTCAGAAAGCGCTTGCGGTCTTCAAACTTGTATTTATCGGCCAGCAGCTTGGTCAGGCTGTCCTGCAACAGCCGCTGGTCTTCGGAGAGATCGAAATCCATGTCTCAGAGCCCCAAAAACGCTTTGGCCATGATGTTTTTCTGGATCTCGGTGGAACCACCATAGATCGTTTGCTTGCGCCAATTGAAATAGGTTGGCTGCGCAAGCGTCGCCCATTCCGGCGCCAATTCCGGTTCATTCCAGCGATCCCCATCAGGATCAGCGCCCACCATGCCGTAAGGCCCGGCGGCCATGACATAAAGATCACTGATGGATTGCTGAATTTCCGTACCCCTGATCTTCAACACCGAAGATGCCGGGTTGGGCTTGCGTTCACTGAGCTGGCGATTTTCATCGGCCAGCACGCGCATGGTGGTCATCTCCAGTGCCTTCAACTGCACTTCCACTTCAACCAGGCGCTCGCGGAAACGCGCATCCTCGATCATCGGGCGCTCACCACCCGGCGCATTCTGCGCAATCAGCTTCAGGCGACGAATGCGGTCCTTGGAAGCGCCCACGCGCGCCTGGCCGGTGCGTTCATTGGACAGCAGGAATTTCGCGCAATCCCAGCCGCGATGTTCCGTGCCGACCAGATTGGCAACCGGCACTTTCACATCATCGAAGAATACCTCATTCACCTCATGCGCGCCATCAATGGTGATGATGGGACGCACGGTGATGCCAGGAGTGTTCATATCCACGACAAGGAAGGAAATGCCTTCCTGCTGCTTGGTCGCTTCCGGATTGGTGCGCACCAGCAGGAAGATCCAATCGGCATATTGCGCCAAGGTCGTCCAGGTTTTCTGTCCATTGACGATGTAGTGATCCCCTTCGCGCACCGCGCGCGTTTTCAGCGACGCCAAATCAGACCCTGCGCCGGGTTCCGAAAAGCCCTGGCAGAACCAAAGATCAAGATTGGCAAGCTTCGGCAGGAAGAATTTTTTCTGTTCTTCCGTACCAAAGGCAATCAGCACCGGCCCTAACATATTGCAGTTGAAGCCAAGCGGAATCGGCGCTGGCGTGCCCTGCAATTCTTCCAACAGAATAAAGCGCTTGATGGCGGACCAATCGCTCTGCCCGCCCCATTCCGCCGGCCAATGCGGCACGCACCAACCCTTAGCATTCAGCTTCTTTTGCCAATCCAGCTGCATTTGCTTGGTGGGTGTGCGGCCCGCCGCCATGCGTTCGCGCGTATCGGCGGGCAAATTGGCGTCAATCCAATCGCGTACTTCCTGGCGGAAGGCGCGTTCCTCATCCGTGAAGCGTAGGTCCATTGTTGTTTCCCCTTATGTCTTGCTGCCGCCCGGCGGCGTTAAACCTTGGATTTGCCCATGGCCGCGAAGCTTCCGCCCTCATCGGCCAGTTTTTCGATCAGCGCTGCGGGGCGAAGATTCTTATCACCCGTCGCTTCAGCGTATTGGTTCAGCTTATCCCGCACAGCCTTGAGGCCCTGCGTATCCGCCCAGAACATCGGCCCGCCGCGCCAGGCAGGCCAGCCGAAGCCATTGGTGAAGATCACATCAATATCAATCGGGCGGGATGCAATGCCTTCTTCCAGGATGCGCGCGCCTTCATTCACCATCGGCAGCAGCAACCGTTCCAGAATTTCATCGGCTTCAATCTTGCGGCGGCGCACCTGCATTTTCTCCGCGACATCAAGAATGATGCTTTCCACTTCCGGGTCCGGCAAGCGGTTGCGCTTTTCATCATACATATACCAGCCCTTGCTGGTTTTCTGCCCGAAGCGCCCAGCGGCCACCACGGCATCCGCAATGGGTGCCACCGTACCACGCGCCTTGCGCACCGCCGCGCCAATATCAAGCCCGGCAAGGTCACCGGTGGCGAGCGGCCCCATGGCCATGCCGTAGCCTTCCATCACGCGGTCAATATCCTGCGGCAGGCAGCCTTCCAGCAGCAGCTTTTCCACCTGCGGCGTGCGCTTGCCGGTCATGCGATTGCCGACAAAGCCATCGCAATTGCCCACCAGCACGGGCAGCTTGCCGATCTTTTTGCCGAATTCGGTTGCCGTCGCGATAGCCACCGCATTGGTCTTGGACCCGCGCACATTTTCAAGCAGGCGCATCACATTGGCAGGGCTGAAGAAATGCATCCCCATGACCCATTCGGGGCGCGATGTCGCGCTTGCGATCTGGTCAATATCAAGCGTGGAGGTATTGGAAGCGAGCACGATCCCCGGCCGCGCCGCTTTATCCAGCCGCGCGAAGACCTGCTTCTTCACATCCATATTCTCGAACACTGCCTCGATCACCAGATCGGCTTCACCCACAGTTTTTTCGAAATCTGTCGAACCGCTCAGCAATGCCCTGCGCTTTTCATATTCAGCTTGGGACAAGCGGCCAGATGCGACCGTACGCTGCCAATTTGCCTCACAGCGTTGCAGGCCCTTGGCCAGCGCATCTTCGGTCATTTCCACAATGGTCACGGGCACGCCGAAATTCGCGGCACTCATGGCAATGCCGCCGCCCATGGTGCCGCCACCGATCACGACAAGCCTGCCGACAGGCAGCACTTGCGTATCAGCCGCCAGGCCCGGCACGCGCTGCGCTTCGCGTTCACCGAAGAAGATATGGCGCAAAGCCTTGGATTGCTCGCCCGCCACCAGGCTTGCGAATAAATCGCGTTCCTTTTGCAAGCCTTCCTCAAACGGCAGCGTGAAGGAAGCGCGCACCGCCTCCACACAGCCTTTCGGGCTTTCCTGGCCGCGAGACCGCTTCAGCAGCGCGGCAGCGGCGGCATCAAAGGCCGCCATATCCTGGCCCGTGATCTTATCCGTGCGGTTGCGCGCCAGGGTGAAGTTCTTGCCGAGATTGGCGCGTGCGAAAGCAATGGCGCCGGCTTCCAGATCGCCATCAATGACGGCATCGATGAAACCAAGCTTATGCGCCTCAGTCGCCTTAATCGGGTCGCCGGAGACAATGATTTTCAGCGCCGCTTCCGGGCCGATCAGGCGCGGCAGACGCTGCGTGCCTCCCGCGCCCGGGACAAAGCCGCGCTTGACTTCCGGCAGCCCGAGATTCGCATCGGCCAGCGCCACGCGCGCATGGCAGGCAAGCGCCACTTCCAAACCGCCGCCCAGCGCCGAGCCATGAATGGCGGCGACCGTGAGGCCCGGGAAGCTTTCAAATTCTTCGAAGACTTCGGTCAAGGAAGGCGGGACGCGCGGCTTGCCGAATTCGGTCATCTCGGCGCCGGCGCAGAACATGCGCCCCGTGCCGATGATCACCACCGCCTTGGCGCCAGCGGCGCGCGCGGCCTTCATGCCATCATAAAGCCCGGCGCGAATTTCGGTGCGCAGCGTATTCACGGGGGGGTTGGCCAGGCGCAGCACATGCACCTCCCCCATCGCCACATGCTGCACGAATTGATTCTCAGCCAAAAGCGTCTCTCCCTCATCCAGGCGGGGCCTGGCGCCCCTTTGGGGGTAGTCTCCGGCACTCTGCGCCCGAGGGCAAGCACCCGGTTGCGGGAAAGCGCCGGTCATGCTGCGCTGGCTCCAGAACAGTCTAAGCAGGAGAACCACCATGTCCCTATTTGATCTGACCGGCAAAGTGGCCGTGGTTACCGGTGGCAGCCGCGGCATTGGGCGCGCCATTTGCGAAAGAATGGCCGAACAGGGGGCGAAGGTGGTCGTCTCCTCCCGAAAAATTGATGCCTGCCAGGAGGTGGTGGATGCCATCAAGGCCAAGGGCGGGGAAGCCATGGCCATTGCCTGCAATATCGGGCGCAAGAATGAATGTCAGGCGCTGATTGACCAAACCATCGCCGCCTGGGGCCAGGTGGATATCATGGTCTGCAATGCCGCCATCAACCCGCATTTCGGCCCCGCCATGACCATGCCGGATGAGATTTTTGATAAGATCATGGCGTCCAACATCAAATCCAACCTGTGGCTTTCGCATATGACCGCGCCGGGTATGGCGGAACGGGGTGGGGGTTCCATCATCATCATTTCGTCCATCGGCGGCTTCCGGGGCTCCCCGGTACTTGGCGCCTATGCCATTTCCAAGGCGGCCGATATGCAGTTGGTGCGGAACCTCGCCGTGGAATGGGGGCCGAAAAATGTCCGCGCCAATGCCATCGCGCCCGGGCTGGTGCGCACCGATTTCGCCCGCGCGCTGTGGGAAGACCCCGGCATTTACGCCAAGCGCACCAAGGACACGCCGCTGAAGCGCATTGGGGAACCCGATGAAATCGCGGGCGCTGCGGTGTTTCTGGGCTCCGCCGCCGGGTCCTTCATGACCGGGCAGACGATTGTGATTGATGGCGGCGTGCTGGCTGGTAGCCCCAGCCGTTCGGATGATTGATCGGCGCTTGCCGCGCGCCATGGCGTGATCTGTATCGCAGGATCACGCCAGTCGCAGAGCTGAAGAACTTTACCTCACCCTATTCGCCACCAGCTGATCCACCACCGCCGGGTCAGCCAGCGTGCTGGTATCCCCCAGCCCATCCACCTCATTTGCCGCGATTTTGCGGAGAATCCGCCGCATGATCTTGCCGGAACGGGTTTTCGGCAGGCCCGGCGCCCATTGGATGGCATCGGGTGTGGCGATGGGGCCGATTTCCTTCCGCACCCAGGCGACCAATTCCTTGCGCAGCACCTCGGAGGGCTCAACACCCGCCATCAGCGTGACATAGGCATAGATGCCCTGGCCCTTGATGTCATGCGGCATGCCAACCACCGCGGCCTCTGCCACCGCAGGGTTTCCGACCAGCGCGCTTTCGATCTCGGCTGTGCCCATGCGGTGGCCGGCCACATTGATCACATCATCCACGCGGCCCGTGATCCAGTAATAGCCATCGGCATCGCGCCGCGCGCCATCGCCGGTGAAATACATGCCCTTGAAGGTGGAAAAATAGGTCTGCACGAAGCGTTCATGGTCGCCATAAACCGTACGCATCTGCCCCGGCCAGCTATCCAGGATCACCAGATTGCCCTCGGTCGCGCCCTCCAAAAGCTTGCCTTCACCGTCCACCAAAGCGGGCTTCACACCGGGCAAGGGAAGGGTGGCGGAACCAGGCTTTTGCGCGACCGCGCCAGGCAAGGGTGAGATCAAAATGCCGCCGGTTTCTGTCTGCCACCAGGTATCCACAATCGGGCAGCGGGAATCGCCCACCACGCGATAATACCAAAGCCAGGCTTCGGGATTGATTGGCTCACCCACGCTGCCCAGAATCCGCAGGCTTGAACGGTCATGCTTTTGCACCGGCGCTTCGCCATCGCGCATCAGGGCGCGAATCGCGGTGGGTGCGGTGTAGAAGATATTCACCTTGTGCTTCGCGACCACCTGCCAGAAGCGCCCGGAATCCGGCCAACTCGGCACGCCTTCAAACATCAGCGTGGTCGCGCCATTCGCAAGCGGGCCATAGACAATATAGCTATGCCCGGTCACCCAGCCGACATCGGCGGTGCACCAATAAATCTCGCCTTCGCGATAATCGAAAACCTTTTCATGCGTGTAAGATGCCCAAACCATATAACCGCCGGTGGTGTGCAACACACCCTTGGGCTTGCCCGTGCTGCCTGACGTATAAAGGATGAACAGCGGGTCTTCCGCGCCCATTGGCTCGGGCTCGCAAGTTTCGGGCTGGCCCGCAGTGATCGCATCCCACCAATGATCGCGGCCTGACATCATCTCAACGCTGCCGCCGGTATTGCGCGCGACAATCACGTTCTGGATGGACGAACAACTCAGCAGCGCCTCATCCGCATTGACTTTGAGCGGCACGCGCCGGCCACCGCGGCGCCCCTCATCGGCGGTGATGAGCATGACGCATCTGGAATCCTGAATGCGCGACGCCAGGCTATCGGGTGAAAAACCGCCAAAGACGATGGAATGAATGGCGCCAACCCGTGCGCAAGCCAGCATGGCGACGGCCGCTTCCACGATCATGGGCAGATAGATGCAAACCCGGTCGCCCTTTTTCACGCCAAGCTTCCGCATGGCATTAGCCAGTTTGCAGACGCGCGCATGCAATTCGCGGTAGGTCACCTTGGCATCCGCGGCGGGATCATCGCCTTCCCACAGGATCGCCACCTGATCCCCGCGCGTCGCCAAATGCCGATCGAGGCAGGAGACTGAGGCATTCAGCACGCCATCCTCAAACCATTTGATCGAAACATTGCCGTTGAAATCGGTATTCTTGATTTTCGTCGGCGCCTTCATCCAGGTGATGCGCTTGGCTTCATCGCGCCAGAAGGCATCGGGGTCCTTCGCGGCTGCGTCATACATGGCGGCGCGCTGCGCTTCCGTCACACGCGCCTTGGCGACGATTTCGGGTTTCAGCGCGATCAATTCATCAGCCATGCCTGGGTCCTCCCCCTGTTTCGGTCTTGATATGGGGGGAATGTGCGTCCGGGCTTTGCGAAACGTCAATCTTTAGGGTGGGCTGAGGTTGCCCCAAAACGACAAAGCCCGCCCCGGTTAAGGGCGGGCCTTGCGGCTGGCCGGCGGGTGGGACGCATCCGCCCGCCGATTTCGCCTGGAGTTTAGCGGGTGGCACCGCCTGCGGGGGCCGCCGGCGTCACCGCGCGGGTCTGGCCGTTCCCCTGATGGCCACGCACCTGGCCAGGGGCGGCTTCACCGGGCTTGGCCCCTGGCGGCGCCTGAGCGGCGGGGCGGCTGCCCTGGGCAGGGACGGTGCTGGCCGTCCCCTGGGCGAGTGCCGCGCCTGTCAGCGCGAAAGCTAGGCCGGTGGCGAGAAGTGAGGTCTTTGTCAGGTAGCGCATCTTGTCCTCCTATGTTTGAACTGTGCGCAAGGACATATGACCCCACCGTCAAGGCGGGCTTGCGTCTTGTTCAAGGTATTTTCAGGACTTTTGCGGCGGCGCCGTGGCGGGCATGGCGGGATTGCGGCGGCGGCGCGCCAAGAGCATTTTCAAGCCAAGTGGAATCACTTGGCGGCTCGGAAAATGCGCTCAAACAAAGGTCTAGAGCGTGTCCCGTGAACGAAGGTGAACGAGAACCGCTCTAATTGCGCGGCAGGCGCGCCACTGTTGGTGCTTCTGGGTTTTGCGCGCGATGACGCAGCAAATGATCCGCCAGCACCAGCGCCATCATCGCTTCGCCGACAGGTACGGCGCGGATGCCAACGCAGGGGTCGTGCCGGCCCTTGGTGATGATGTCCACATCCTGGCCAAAGCGATCCACCCCAAGCCGGGGTTCAAGAATCGAACTGGTGGGCTTCACCGCGAAGCGCGCCACAATCGGCTGGCCGGTGCTGATGCCGCCCAAAACGCCGCCGGCATGATTGGCTTGGAAGGCGACCAAGCCGCCCTCAGCCATCCGCATTTCATCGGCATTGGCCGTGCCGGTTAGCGCGGCAGCGGCGAAGCCATCACCAATCTCAACCCCTTTGACGGCATTGATGCCCATCAGCGCGCCGGCCAAATCCGCATCCAGCTTGCCGTAAATGGGGGCACCCAGACCCGGGGGCACGCCTTCGGCCACAACTTCGATCACCGCGCCCACTGAATTGCCGGATTTGCGCAGCGCCAGAAGCTGCTCTTCCCAGCGCGCGGCGGCCGCACGGTCTGGGCAGAAAAAGTCGTTTTCATCCACCGCTGCCCAATCCCAGGCGGCGCGATCCACCGCATCCCCGCCCATGGCGACCAAGGCACCCCTGATCCGCACGCCATCGCCCAGCACCTTGCGCGCAATGGCGCCGGCGGCAACGCGCATCGCGGTTTCCCGCGCGCTGGAACGCCCGCCGCCACGATAATCGCGAATGCCGTATTTCAATTCATACGCGATATCGGCATGGCCAGGGCGGAAACGATCCTTGATTTCCCCATAATCCTTGCTGCGCTGGTCAGTGTTTTCGATCATCAGCGAAATCGGCGTGCCGGTGGTCTGGCCTTCAAATACGCCGGATAGAATCCGCACCTGATCCGCTTCCTGGCGTTGCGTGACGAATTTGGACTGTCCTGGCCGGCGCCGATCCAGGAAGGGCTGGATATCGGCCTCTGAAAGCATCAGGCGCGGCGGCGCGCCATCCACCACGCAGCCAATCGCCGGCCCATGGCTTTCGCCCCAGGTGGTGACACGGAAAAGATGGCCGAAACTGTTATGCGACATGGGAAATGGGTCTATCCCGCCCCCTGCCTTGCGACAAGCGCCCCTAGTGGTCCGATCGCCGCTGTCGGTTCCCGACAGCGGCGTGAATCGGCCCACCAAATATACGGCTAGTGGCGCGCGGGGGCTTTTTGGGCAGGGGATAGGTCAGCATGAATCGCACCACTATTTCGGCAGCACCGCCTGCAAGGATGTCCGCACATGCACCGCCGCCGGGCCAGGGGCGGCCAGCGCTTCGGCCAGTTTCGGCATATCCGCATCCGTTTCAATGCGCGTCACCGGGACACCAAAAGCCGCGCACCAGGCAGCGAAATCCGGGTTTTCCAGGCTGGTGCCACTGACGCGGCCGGGATGGGCGCGTTCCTGATGGATGCGGATGGAAGCGTAGGAACCATTATCGGAAAGGATCATCTTGAGCGGCACGCCACGCGCCACCGCCACCGCGAATTCTCCGCCGGTCATGAAGGCGCCACCATCACCGACCAGTGCAATTACCTGCCGGTTGGGGAAACGCAGCGAAGCCGCCACGCCCGCCGGCACACCAAAGCCCATGGAACCCGCAACCGGCGCCAGCAAGCGGCGCGGCGAAACCCAGGCAATCTTGCGATAGAAGGGCGCGCCGAAAGTGCCGGCATCCAGCGCAATCATCGCATCGGGTGCCGCGATTTCGCCAATCAGCTTCGCGATGCGCGCAAAGGCGACGCCATCATTATGCGTCGTCGGTGCAACCTGAGAATCGGCAGTTTGCAAATCGCGCAGCTTCTTCGCCCAGGCGCCGCGCGCAGCGGGTGCCCCCGCTTTTTCCGCGCCGAGTGCAGCCAGAACCGCGCGCGCATCGGCAGCAACCGCAAGCTCCGCCGGGAAATGCCAACCCAGGAAGCGCGGTTCCGCACAAACATGCGCAAGGCGCTGCCCCGGCGCGGGCCATGTCCAGCCTTGCGTTGTGATGTCAGTCAGGCGCGTGCCAAGCGCCACCACCAAATCCGCATCGGCAAAAGCGGCGCGCTGCGCATCCGGGTTACGCAGGCCAAGATCACCCGCATAAAGCGGATGATTATTCGGGAAAAGATCCTGCCGGCGGAAGGAAACCGCAACCGGGGTCTGCCATGCCTCCGCAAAGGCCAGCAGGGCTTCGCGCCCGCCAGGCGTGTCAATCGCATGGCCAGCCAGGATGATCGGGCGTTCCGCACCGCGCAGCATGGCAGCCAGCCGCGCGACATCCGCCGGCGCGGGCTGCGCGGGGGCCGCGATGGTGGCGGGCGGGATCGGGGCGGCGCAGGGTTCCGCCAGCACATCTTCCGGCAGGCTGAGCACCACCGGCCCCGGCACGCCCTGCATCGCCATGGCATAGGCGCGCGCGATCAATTCCGGCACTTGGTCCGCGCTGGTCGCTTCACCCACCCATTTCGCGATGCCGCCGAACATGCGGGCATAGTCAATTTCCTGGAAGGCATTGCGACGCAAATCGCGCTTTTCCACCTGCCCGATCAGCAGGATCATCGGCACCGCATCCTGTTCCGCCGTATGCACCGCGATAGAAGCATTGCAAGCGCCGGGTCCCCTTGAAACTAGCACCACGCCGGGCTTGCCAGTCATTTTGCCATCGGCCACCGCCATGAAGCCCGCGCCACCTTCACTGCGGCAGGTCACCAAATCCATGCGCGGATGGGCATGCAGCGCATCAAGCAGGGCGATATAGCTTTCACCGGGCACGCAAAAGGCACGGTCAATGCCCTGGTCGGCGAGGAATTCAATCAGGGCTTCGGCGGCAGTTTTCATGGGTCAATTTCCTTCCTGGCCAGAGGGATAACCCAGCCGCGCCGGATGATCCATGGCGCCCCGGCTGAAAAACTGTATAAGCCGCGCCCCAGGGAAGCATTCACACCGGGAAGGAAAATAGATCATGCAGCTTACGCGTCGCGCCGCACTGGCGCTTGCACTCGCCACACCCGCCATCACCACCGCCCGCGCTCAGGGGTCCTGGCGGCCGGAACGGCCGATGCGCGTGATTGTGCCCTTTGCGCCCGGGGGAGCGACGGATGTGGTGGCGCGGCTGGCAGCCGATGCGGCGGGGCAAATGCTTGGCCAGAATATGGTGATCGAAAACCGCGCCGGCGGTGCGGCGGGGCTGATTGGATCCGAAGCGGCGGCCAAATCCGCGGCGGATGGCTATACTATCATGATCCATTCCAACGCGCATGTGATTGCACCCAGCCTGGTGGCGCGCATGCCCTTTGACCCGATTGCGGATTTCGCGCCTGTGGCGCATTTGGGCCGCATCCCACAGGTGCTGGTGATCAACCGTGCGATCCCAGCCACCGATATGCAATCCTTGATCACCTGGTTGCGCGCCAATTCGGGCAAGATCAATTTCGCTTCCGCCGGGATTGGCAGCGCCAATCATTTGACATCGGAAGTCTTCCGCGCCGCGCTGCCGGGAGTTGAGATGCAAATGGTGCAATATCGCGGTGGCGGCCCCGCCATGGCGGCGGTGATTTCGGGGGAGGCGCATATGGCGGTGGACCCGACCGCTTCCGCCACTTCCCATATCCGCGCCGGCACAGTGCGCCCGATTGCCATTTCAGGGTCTCAGCGCGTGGCGAGCCTGCCGGAGATTCCCGCCGCCACCGAAGCCGGCCTGCCGGCCTGGGCAGGTGCCGCCTGGATTGGCGCCTTCGCGCCCGCGCAAACACCACGCGGCATTGTGGAATCGCTGAATGTCACCTTCAACGCGGCGATGGAACGCATCAAGCCGCGGCTGGTGGATGTGGGCATTGAGATTGAACCGCAATATGCCACCATTGCGGCGTTCAGCGCTTATGTGCGGGAAGAATTTGCCCGCAGCGCCGCCGTGCTGCGCGCCGCGGGCGTGAAGCCGGAATAAGCGGTTAGCTACCCTGTTGCAGCAGCGCGATCACGGCGCGCTGCCATGCTTCAAAGGCGCGGCTGGATGCGGCGCCTTTGGCTTCCGCCTCTCGGCTCGCGGCATTCAGCCGCTGGCGCGCCGCCTGCTGTTCCCCACCGGTGCGATCTTCCACCGCCTGGCGGGCGCGGGTTAGCGCCTGATCGGCTGAGCGTGCTTCGCGTGCGGCAAGCCGCGCGGTATCGAGCAAGACGCGGATTTGCTGAAGCGCGGTGATGGTGGTGGCCAGCACATCGCGCCCTGGAACATCGGCGCCGGTGCGTGCCAGGATTTCCTGCAATCGTTCCACCGAACCCGGCCCGCCGGGGATGCGGCGGAGCGAGGCCTCCAGATCGAACTGCGCCGGCTGCAGTAGTAGCGGATCGCCAAGGCCCTGATCCCAAAGCGGCAAATCCTGGCGCTGATCACGTTCAAAGCCAAGCCGAATGGTTTTGGGCGCGGCTTCCAATTGCGTTTCATACCGCAAGCCGAAATCACCTTCCGCCGCCACCGTGAAACGCGGTGTGGCACCGGGGCGGCGCGGCAGGTCAATCACCATCAGGCCGCTGGCGCCACGTGGATCAATCGCCAGCGCAGTTTCTTCGATGCGCTTTGCTTCAACAGTGATGAAACCACGGCGGAGGCTGATGCGCGTGATGTCGTCCCGGTTGCTGCTTTGGCTGGTCAGGCGCAGATCGCGATCACGCGCGAAGGCGATCAGGCGCTGATCGCCGGGTGACAGCGCCCGCAATTCCGCGTCGCCGAGGAAGCTTGGCGCATCCGGCCCGCCAAAAACCGTGACCAGGCCATCAGGCAGCACGTGGTTCGACGTGTTGCGGAAGCGCATCGCCTGCAAGGGGCGCGTCGCCGCCAGATCCTGCACCCACCAAAGCCGTTCCGCCGGCAGGTTGAGATCAAGGAAGGGCAGGTTCGCGGTCTCTCCGCTGCGGATGGTGACGGGTTGTTCCAGGGTGAAGGCCACGCGCCCGGCAGCAGCTTCCGCCGCGACATTCACAGCGAGTGGCGCTGGCGCTGGGGCCGCATCCGCGCGCATGGCGGCGCGCGGTGCGGGTGGTGGCGGCGGTGCCATCATCGGTGCCGCCGCCGCTACCATGGGCTGAGGGCCGGTATCGGGCGTCACGCGAATGGCTTCCGCAATGCGCACCGGCAATTCAGGGCGCGGCACGGTGATGGGTTCGAATATCGGCTGATGGAAGGCAGCCGCTTCATCAGACACCAGCGAAATCCGCACACCTTCCCAATCACTGCCCGAGGCATTTTCCACCACGGCCCAGCCCATCAACCGCGCCTGACCGCCCGTTGCACCAAGCGGCGGCGCCATCAGCCGATAGGAAGGCTTCCAGAGCGGCGCGCCGGCAATATAGATCACCGCAACCTGCCGCGCGCGATCAGACCTCAGGCGGATTTCGATGCGCCTTTCATCATCGCTGCGCGCGGCCGCGAGCGCTTCTGCCGCGCGTGCCACGCGCGCAGCCAGTGCGGGGTCGGTCAGCGTGACCTCATCACCGGGCTTCAGCAGGACAGAAAGCAGGCCGCGCGGCGCGATCAGAGAAAGCGTAAGCCCGGCGTCGGTTTCCGCTGCAGTGGCAATGCGCCCGCGCGCACCAGCGGCTTCCGCTTCCTGACCGCGGAGCGCATTCAGCAAACTTGCGCGGTTTTCGAAATCCGCGGGGCGGAGCGGCAGGCCGCGAAATGCCTCATTCAACAAATCCCGACCAGGCAGGCTGAGGCCTTCAACACGCCCGGCGGGATCGAGGATCATCAGCGATCGCAGCAGATCATCCACATCACCAAGCGGGGCGCGAAACACGACCGGCGCATTCGCCGCGACTTCGCCTGCGCGTTCAATCTGCGCGATGCCGGCAGAGGAAAGCGTCACGCCTCGGATGGGCATTTCCGCTGCAAGCGCAGCAGGGGCAATCAGCGTAAGGGCAAGGCTGGCGCGACGCATGGGGTGACTCCGTAAGACGTGGCTATCGATAGTCTCCTTCCCAAAGCGGCGAATTTAGGGCGCCTTCACGGGACGATTGGCATGGCTTGATTGCGGCACACCGCGATTAAGCGACATATGCGAATGCACACAAAGCCACGCATCAGGCTTGCCATGGAATATCATGGTGGCGCGGCCTGGCCTATCAAAGCGCGTGCCATCCGGGTGAAAGCCCGTGCTGGTCCAGGGTGCGACGACAACCACCATGGATTTATCGTCCGATGCCAGCACATAGGTTTCAGAAAGGGTGAAGCGAAAATCCTCCGTCTTCGGCCAGACATTATCCCATTGCGTCGCCTGCCAGGCGGCAAGGCCTGGGATCACATCGCGATGCGTACCAAAGGCCAGAACATCCGAATGGAAAAGCGGGCGCGCGGAAGCGTAATCAACCTCACGCACAAAACCGGCAAAGCGATCCAGCCAGGCGTCAAACCAGGCGCGCGTTGCGGCATCGGCTTTTGATAGATCGGTCATGGCGCATTTCCCCTTCTGCCTTGGTGCCGACAGCCTGATCCGAAGCGGCGGCGCTTTCAAGCCTTTTGGCCTGAGGCTTGCCGAGCCGGTCCGGGCGGGCTTAGCCTTCAGGCAAGAAACAAGACGGAGGAGACAAGGCCATGACGGGCATTCATCGCCGCGGCGCTTTGCTGGTGGCGCCAGGGCTTATCGGCGTATTAGCAGGCCGTGCGCATGCGCAAGCCTGGCCCGCGCGGCAGGTGCGCATTGTGGTGGGCTTCGCCGCAGGTGGCGCCAATGACATCATGGCAAGGCTGCTTGCCGCGAAGCTTGGTGAGCGTATTCCAGGCAGCACTTTCGTCGTTGAAAACCGCCCCGGCGCGGGCACTTTGCTGGCGGCAGAACATGTCGCGCGTCAGCCGGCGGATGGCTATACTTATCTTTTCGCGTCTTCTTCCACGCTGATTACGCTTTTGGTGAACCGCGCTGCGGGGCTTGATCCGACGCAGGCATTTTCCGCGGTTTCCATGGCGCAATCCTCGCCTTTGCTGCTCGTCTCACGCAGCGATTTCCCAGCGCGTACCCTGCCGCAGGTGATTGAACTGGCGAAGCAGCGCCAAGGCAGGCTGACCATATCGCATCCGGGCAGTGGCGGTGTGAATCACTTGTCGTTGGTGATGCTGATGCAGCAAGTGGGTATAGAACTGACGATGGTGCCCTACAATGGCAACCACCCTTCCCTCACGGCGCTGGTGCGCGGCGATGTGGAATTGGCGAGTGATTCGCTATTCGCGACGCGCGCGTTGATTGAAGCCGGCACCATTCGCCCAATTGCGATCACCAGCGCTGAACGTTCGCCGACCTATCCCGATGTGCCGACCTTTGCCGAAACTGTGCCGGGTTATGACGTTACCTTCTGGGGCGGCATCATGGCGCCGCGCGGTGTGCCTGAACCCATTCTGGACCGGCTTTCGCAAGAACTGGATGCCATTCTGCGCCAGCCCGATGTCGCAGAACGTGTGCGGAGCTTTGGCGCCACGCCGGTTGGCGGGACGCGCGAACATTATGCCAAAGTGATCCAGGAAGATTGGGTACGCTGGGGCGAAGTTGTGCGCGCCAGCGGCATCAAGCCGGATTGAAAAGGGGGATACCATGCCGAAACTCAGTGCCGATCGCGTCAAGGAAATTGGCCGCACACTTCTGATCGCTGCGGGCGCGCCAGCGGATGAGGCAGAAACCGTCGCGCGGCATTGCACCAGCGCCAATCTGGTGGGCCATGATTCGCACGGGATCATCATGATCCCGGGCTATATCGAAAGGATCAAGGTTGGGCATATCGTGCCCGGCGCGCCGTGGAAGATTGTGCAGGAATCAGCGACAACATCGGTGATTGATGGGCATTGGGGCTTTGGTTACGTCGCCAATGAGAAAGCCATGCGCTACACCATCGAAAAGGCGCAGACATCCAATGTCGCGGCTGCCACCGTGTTTCGCCAGGGGCATATTGGCAGGCTGGCAAGCTATCCGCTGATGGCGGCTGAAGCCGGTATGATCGGGATTTGCACAGCGGATTCCGGCCGTTCCCCCAAGGCGGTTGCGCCTTTCGGTGGGCGAGAAGCGCGGCTTGGCACCAACCCGATTTCCATTGCTGTGCCTTCAGATTTGGCCGGGCCCTTTGTGCTGGATATGGCAACCTCGGCTGCCGCCGCCGGCAAGGTTTTTCTGGCGCAAGCGCGCGGGCAGGAAGTGCCGGATGGTTGGGTGATTGGCGCGGATGGCAAGCCCACGCGTGATCCTTCGCAATTGAAGAAGGGCGGCGCTTTGCTGCCACTTGGTGGCACGGAAGGCTATAAGGGCTTTGGCTTGGCGGCGATGGTGGAAATTCTTTGCGGCCTGCTGACGGGGCTTGGCTTTGGCGTGGAGCCCACGGGTCGGCATAATGACGGCTGCTTCATGGCGGTGTTCAAGGTGGATGCCTTCCGCCCTCTGGCGCAATTCAAACAGGAAGTTGCGGATTTCGCGCGCTATCTGAAGGACACACCGCCCGCCGAAGGCAGCCAGGGCGTTTTCTACCCCGGAGAGCTTGAAGCGATGCGTGAGGCTGATCGCCGCGCCAATGGCATTGAGATTGAAGACAAGACGATTGAGGTATTGACCAAGCTTGCCGGCGAATTGGGTGTTGCCGGCAAGCTTGGATTGTAGATTTTGTCAGGTGAGATCGAAAGTAATCTCACCAAACCCTGCAAATTCGGCCTGCACGCGCTGGCCGGGCGGGACAAAAATGCAGCCCGTATAGGTGCCGGTCGTCACTACCTGACCGGCGCGCAAATGCTCGCCAAGCCCGTGCAGATGATTGGCGAGCCAGACCAAAGGCAGCACGGGATCGCCGGAGGGGTTGCCTCCCTTCTGATCCACCTGCACCACGCCGGCATAGGATTGCCGCACGGCAAGATTGGGCAGATCGCAGCGCCGCCAATCCGCGACATCAGCGCCCACCACATAGCCAAGATGCGCGATATTATCAGCCATGCCTTCAGCTTGTGCCACGATCTTATGATCGGCATAGCGCGATTGCACCAATTCCAGCAGCGGGAAGGCAGCGTCTATCGCGTCCAGTACTTCATCGCGGCTATAGGTGTTGCCGCGGGGCGGCAGATCACGTTTCAGGCGGAACGCAACTTCGGTTTCAAGACCGATGGGGCGGGTATTCGCAACCCCCCAGCGCCCGCCAGATTGGCGCGCGCCGCTGGCGGCCATGATGCCGAAATTGGTGGGCTTGCCAGGCGGTGTGGCGCATTTCCACCCGCCGATGGCGCCACCCAGCGCCTTCAATACACCGCATTGGATAGCGAAGATCTCGGCCTCATTGCCCGGTGCGGCATCGCCCAGATTGGCGATGGGCGCGCCGCCCTTATGGACGCCGACCAGTTTTTCAATCGCGCGCTTAATGGTTTCGGATGACATGTTTGGCTTGCCTATTCGTTCAATTCCGGAATAACCCAAAGCGGCGCTTCACCCCGCGCGACACGCTGCACATTGTCAAATGCGTTGCGCAGGCGTGCAATGTTGCTGTCTTGCGTGGGGCCGGCCATATGCGCGGTCAGCACGACATTATCCAGGTTGAATAGCGGATTATCCGGCGGTGGTGGTTCCTGATCAAACACATCAAGCCCAGCGCCCGCGATTTGGCCGGAAGACAGCGCGCGATAAAGTGCTGCTTCATCAACCACCGGCCCACGGCTGGTATTGATCAAAAAGGCAGTCGGCTTCATCAGCGCCAATTCAGCCTCACCCAATAGCCCCTTGGTGCTGGCATTGAGCGGCACATGGAGCGAGACGATATCAGATGTCCGCAACAATTCACGATAAAGCCGGAAGCGCACATTCAGCGCATCTTCGGTTTCTTCGCGCAGCCGCGCAGTATCATAGTAATGCACATTCATGCCGAAAGCCTGCGCAAGCCGCGCGGTTTTCTTGCCGATGGTGCCAAGCCCCACAATGCCAAGCGTGCGTCCGCGCAATTCATAAAGCTTCGGCGTTTGATTGCCGCGCCAACGGCCAGCGGCCACATTGGCGTGCTGGCGGATCAATTGCCGCGATACCGCCAACATCAGCAGCACCGCATGTTCGGAAACCGCGGTTGAATTGGCGCCACCATTATTGGCGAAAGGCACACCGCCACGCCGGGCTGCCGCGATATCTGCTCGGTCATAACCCGCACTCAATACCTGGATCAGCTTCAGCTTGGGGGCGATGGCGTAAAGCTCATCCTTCACCAGCATGTCGACGAAGCCGACGAGATATTCGGCATCGTGCATCGCTTCCTTCCAATCCGCGCCGCCGGGCTTGGCGATGCGCAAATCAAAACCATCCGGCGCCATTTCCTGGATCACCGCCTCATCCACCATAGATTGCGTGACAACAACAATACGCGGCTTCATGTTTCCTCCGAGTGCGTTTTCCAGCGCAGCATGAACCGACAGGCGCTTGCCGCCAAGGGGCGGCATTGCGCGCGGCACGCACCAGCGCCATGCTGAGGCTCACGCAACAGCAGGCCGGGGGCCTTATCGGGTGCAGCATAAGGGCGCTCTGCTAGGGAAGGGCCAGGCATGAAGGAAGCCCCTTCGCGCCGCGCCTGGTTCATTCTGGCCGGCGGCTTTCTGGCCTTCACCATCAGCGCCAGCCTGATGCATGCCTATAGTGTGTTTCTGCTCGCCTTCATCGTGGAGTTTCGTTGGAGCCGCGGAGAAAGTTCCATCGCCTATTCGGTCGGCCAGGTGGTGGGTGGGGTTTCATCGCCGCTGGTGGGCGGCATGGTGGATCGGCTTGGCGCGCGGCGCATGGTGTTGCTGGGCGGCTGCCTGCTGGCGCTTGGGTTGCTTGGCAGCGCCTTTGCGACATCTCTTTGGCAGATCGTGCTGCTGTATGGCGTGGTGATGACGCTGGGCGCCAATTGCATCAGCATGGTGGTCTTTGCGCCGCTGATTTCGCGGCTATTCGTCGCGCGGCGCGGCATGGCCATGTCCATGCTGCAATCGGCCAATGGGTTTGGCCGCGCGATTTCCGTGCCGATCGCGCAGCTTATGGTGAGCGATATGGGTTGGCGCCACGCCTATCTGCTGCAAGCGGGCGTGATGGCCGTGCTGGTTTTACCGTTGGCTGCGCTGTTTCGGGGCGCGGAGCAAACACCCATCGCCAAGGCCAAAAAGGATAGCGCACCAGAGCGCGATTGGTCGGTCGCGCAAGCCATACGCACGCGGCATTTCTGGCTGCTTTCGATTGTCTATGGCTTAACCAGCATCGGCAGTTTTCTGGTTTCCTTGCATCAACTGGCCTTCGCCGTGGACCGTGGTTTTGATCCGCTTTATGCCGCCTTCGTGGTTGGGCTTGGGAGTTTGCTGGCGCTGCCTGGCGTTATCCTGACCGGGACGATTTCAGACTATATCGGGCGCGAAGGTGCCGCGATACTCGCTTATGTGATTTCCATCATCGGTGTCGCTGCTGCACTGCTGATTGATAGCGCCGATCAACATCTGCTGTTCTGGGTGCATGCGTGTTGCTTCGGTATCACCTGGGGGGCGCGTGGGCCAGCGATTACGGCGAAAACAGCAGATCTTTTCGGCGGCCCCAGGCTTGGCACCATTCTTGGCCTGATCACCATTGGCTCGGGTTTGGGCGCAGGGCTTGGTGCTTGGGGTGCGGGGTTTCTGTTTGATGTGACTGGCAGCTATCAGCTTGCCTTTATGCTTTCCATTGCGGCTTACACCACGGGCGCCATTGTTTTCTGGGCCTTGCGCAAACCAGTGCAGGGCTAAACCCCATCAGCGACCGCGCGCCAGAATATCCCTTAGCCTGAAAGCAGCATCGGCATTCACGGCGCCTTCCGGCATTTCCCCGCGCGCGAGGGCGGCGATTTGGCGCACCGTATCCATCGCTTGATGTTCCATCGCCTCTGGCGTCATGCCGCCGATATGCGGGGTGGCCACTACATCCACCCGCGCTGCCAACAATGGGTTCGGCCTTTGGTCTGGCGCGCTGCCGACATCCATCGCGGCGCCGGCAAGATGCCCCGTTTCAAGCGCCGCCATCAGCGCCGCTTCATCCACCAATTCACCGCGTGACAAATTGATAAACCGCGCGCCTGGCTTCATGGCCGCAAAGGCGGGCGCGTTGAACAGATGCCTAGTGGAGGCATCGGAAATGGCAAGGCAGACAACAATGTCAGAATCCGCAAGTACTTCCGCAAAACCCGCTTGCGCGATGTTTGGATTAGCCACCTTAGCGAAGGGGTCCGCCACCGCCACACGCATGCCAAGCGCCAACGCCACTTCCGCCAGGCGCTCGCCGATGCGCCCATAGCCAATAATGCCAAGCCGCGCCGCCGAAAGCTGTAAGCCCATGCGCCCTTGCGGCAAGCCACCGGCTCGGTACGTGCCGACCATGGCGCTGACATCGCGCGCCAGATCCACCATGAAGCCAAGCGCCAATTCCACCACCGCCTCCACAAAGCCAGGTGTCGCGCGCGTCACTAAAACCCCAGCCGCGCTGGCAGCCGGCACATTGATGGTGGAGATATCCACCGCCACGCGCAGAAACGCCAAAAGCTCCGGCATGGCTGAGAAGGTTTCCGCAAGCCCCGGTGTAGCGCGATCAGCAACAATGGCTTGGCAGCCGCGTGCCGCTTCGGCCAAGGCAGTGCCAGATAGCACGGTAGCCCCGGGGTTGCGAATAACCTCAGCATGTTCCGACAGAGCCGCAAGGGCGCGCGGGCCGTAATAGCCTTCGAACATCTGAGGCGTATGCGAGAGAAAAACGCGGAGCTTCATGGTGGCGTCCCTGATGACATGGCGGCGATAGGTGGGTTCGGGCTCCATCCTCTCATCTTGTTTTGTTCCTCCTCAAACTTTATGTTAACTGGGCCTGCGTGGATGCTTTTCCATGGCGTTATGCTGCGCCTATTGATCCTACTCCTTTCGCTTGCAGCCGCACCAGCCGTGGCGCAGCCGCAGCCGTCGTTATCCCCGTGCATCTGGGCGAACAGGCCGCCAATGGCCCAGGGACGCTGAACGCTGTGCTCTGGCAACCCGCTGGGCGCGGGCCACATGCCGCGATTGTGCTGAGGAATGGCTGCGCCGGCATGAATACGAGCGCAGGCCAGCCCTAAAAACATCTCGATTTACGCACGCGGCATGACGGTGCACGAGATCCGAGGGCATCTGGAGTAGCTTTACGGTATTGATGTCTCACCGGACCTGATCTCGACAGTGACGGACGCTGTGCTGGAGGCGGTTACCGAATGGCACTACATCGCACCCGGAAAGCCGATGCAGAACGGCTTTGTGGAAAGCTTCAATGGCAGGCTACGCGACGAATTTCTGAGCGAGACTCTATTCGGCAACCTGGCCCAGGCCTGCGAACTGATCACCGCCTGGGTCACTGACTACAACACCGAAAGACCCCATTCAGTCCTGGGCTACCGGACCCCCGCAGGCTTCGCCCTGTACCTGACCACCGCAATCGCACGGCCCGCTACACGCGTTGAAAGTTCCGCGCGCCGAGCGATTGCTCAACCCACGCCGCAGGGCGCACATGACCAATTGGCTCCGGTCAAAGCAGGATGAAAGTTCAGGGTGTCCCCCTATGGTAATCACCTGACATAGGCCACCGACGGAACCGGGCGCGGACCGTAAGAGTCTGCGCGCCCGGTTCGCGGTGGCCGGACCGCGTGGAAGCGGGTTTGATGGCGTTGCGACACAACCCTCAAA
>JADCFX010000038.1 GCA_020249285.1 Roseomonas sp.
AAAATCCGTCGCGCCGTTGGCGATAGAATGGAGATCATGGCTGAATTGCACAGCCTTTGGTCCTATCCTGCGGCCTTGCGTATCTGTCAGGCGTTGGAGCCTTTGGATATTACCTGGGCGGAAGACCCGATCGGCAAAATGGATGACGTGGCGTCATTGGCAGAACTCCGCCGTGCCACCCGTGTGCCCATTTGCGCGAGTGAAACGCTTGGCGGCAAAGTCGCCTTTCGGGATTTACTGGTAGCGGGTGCGACTGATGTGGTGATGCTGGATCTCACCTGGTGCGGTGGCTTGACTGAAGCGCGCAAGATTGCCGCCATGGCCGAAGCCTGGGCGCGCCCCGTGGCGCCGCATGATTGTACCGGGCCGGTGACGCTGGTGGCATCGCTCCATCTGGCGCTGCATGCGCCGACAGCTATTTTTCAGGAAGTGGTGCGCGCCACGCTGGCCACCTGGTATCGTGATTTGGTCACGGTATTGCCGCGGTTGGAACAGGGGTGGGTGCTGCCCATGGAGGGGCCGGGACTTGGCACTGCGCTGTTGCCGGAAGTGACGAAGCGGGACGATGCGGTGGTGCGCGAAAGTAAGTCTTAAGACCGAATTCCAGCAAATGGGCTACGCCATGGTGATCTGGCCCGTTAGCCATTTGCGCATCGCCTCGCGCGCATCCGCTCTACGTCTGGCTGAAGCAGCAGAAGGGCGGGCTGCTGGGCAGTGGCATCAAGTGGAATTTCACCAAGTTCCTCGTGGACAAGGCGGGCCTGGTTCGCGCCCGCTTTGCGCCGCCGACGCAACTCGAAACTCTGTCACGGGACGTCGCGGCGCTGCTGTAGGGCAGGGTGACTACTGCAGCATGCGCCTGATGTCCTGCGGCCGGCGTTCGATGAAATGGTGATTTGTCACGGCGCCAAGATGCGCGAAGAGTGCCAGATAGAACGCCACTGGCAGCATCGGTTAAAAGGACAACGTGGGGCGTGGTTTTGGCCATGGTATTCTCCACATTCGCCGCTACCTTTAAGCTGCGCTTTGGTGATGCATCAAGCGCCAAAGCTATACGACCGCCCCCTCACACCCTCTCCACCACCCTAAACCCCCGAGATGCCAGCGGCAGGCAATCCCGGCTGACGGCGGCGTCTTCCCCTGGCGCGTTCATCGCGCCCCAGATGGCGCGGCGGTTGCGCTCGGCCATTGCATCCCCAAACTCCGCGATCCAAAGCGTGTCACGAGCAGCGCCCAGGCGGCGGAGCATCTCCCGGTGTTGGTTGCGTGCCTCGGCGGTGGAAAGCGCCGGCAGGGTAAAGGCGGCCATACGTGGATTCACGATGGCCGAGACAGGGAAATCCGCACCGGTGTAGGGATTGCGGCCGCGTCGGTCGAGCATGAAGCGGCTTTCGAGAATGTCATAAGCAGTCCCGCGCTGCAACCGCCATAGCTGCCCAGCCACAAACAGTCCGATGTCCATGCAGGGCACCGCGCCATCGGTGAGACTAATGCGGAGACATTGCACTAACTGATTGGCCAGATACTCCGTCACACGGTCCCGCGACTTTGTATCAAATCATTTGACGGCCAACACGATAGGATGCGTTGTCACGCGATTACATGGTAAACACTAACCACCAAACCGTGCCGCCGAAAACGCCGGATCAGGTTGCTGCAAACCCAGCACCGCATCCGCTGTCATGCGCCCGGCAATGGGCCCGAGCGTATAGCCATTGGATGTCACAGCAGCGAAGAAACCCGGCAGGCCAGGCACCTCACCTAGGATCGGCGCGCGATCAATATGCACATTCATGCCAGTCCAACTGCGGAGCACGTGCAAGCCTTCAACGGCTGGTATAACATGCCCTGCGATCCAGAGATTTCCTTGAATATTATTCCGAAGATTGCGTGTGGCCCCCGTGGCGGGATCATGCGCGCCTGGCCAGCCGCCGCCGATCAGCAAATGCCCATGCGGGCCTTGCTTCAGTGAAAGATGCCGCCCGGCATGGGCCACCAGATGCGGGATGATCGGCGCCATGGCCTCGGTCGCGATTACCTGTTGCACCAGGCCACCCACTGGCAGCTTCACACCCGCCAGCGCTGCGATATGGCCAGACCATGGCCCGGCCGCGACCACCACGCGCCCGGCACGAATTGGTCCCTGCGCAGTGCTCACCAAATAGCCACTGCCTTCACGCCCAATCGCCTGCACTTCCAGGCCGCTTTCCATGCGTGCCCCAGCGCGCTTGGCCAGGTGCAATAGCGCTGCCGTACCACGCAAAGGATCAATCTGGCCCTCAGCGGGGCAGAAGGCCGCGCCGGCAAAGCGATGCGCCAGACAAGGCGCCAGATCGCGCAATTCATTTGCGCCAATCACGTGATTCTCGATACCTGCACTACGTTCGACTTCAATCTTGCCGCGCAGCCAGGCCAATTCCTCGGGCGTTTCCGCCAGCATTAGCCCGCCTTCGGTGCGAATACCGCAAGCCTCGCCCGCATCGCGCGCAATCTCTCGCCACAAGGCGATGGAGCGCGGCCCAAGTGGCAAGGTGGCCACCGCCGGGCCCGCGGTGCCAAGCGCTTCCGCCTTGTCACCGAAGTCATAGGAGAGAAGCTGCACATGCAAACTGCCAGCATTAGCGGTGCTGGCGGCCAGGCCAGGCTCTCCGCGTTCTGCCACCAGCACATCCACGCCCTCGCGCGCCAGATACAACGCGGTGGAAAGGCCGACAACGCCTCCGCCAATCACCAACACATCGCATTGCCGCGCGATTTGCGGTGCTTTGGCGGCGCCGGTCTTCCAGGTGATGGGCGCGGGTGACGCAATCACCGGCGTTTCGCCCCATTCCGGCACTTCACGTCGCAACAAGGCCGCCGGGATGGGTTTGATCGGCGCACGCGGTGCGGCGAAATCCGCTTCTTGCGCCGCAACGCCCACCATGCGCGCCAAAGTCGCGCCACACATGCGCCCTTGGCAGCGCCCCATGCCAGCGCGTGTTTCCTTCTTGATGGCAGGCAGCGAAGCCGCGCCACCGCTAATGGCAGCACGGATTTCTCCGGCGCACACTTCCTCACACCGGCAGAGGATGGTTTCATCCGGGATACGTGCAGGGTCGAAAGCTGGCGCGGCGTAAATGCGCCATAAAGCGCGCTGAAATGCCTCGGCTTGCGCCAGCGCATCGCGCGTTGTCGCATCATCACCCGCGCCAAAGCCAAGATCACGCGCTGCCGCCAAGCCGGCCAATCGCCCGCGCGCCAAGGCAACCCGCGCGCCGCCAATCGCCGCGCCATCGCCGATCGCGAAAACCTCGGCGATATTGCTGCGCCCGACTGCATCCGTGACGGTTTCCAACCGCCCCAAGCCGGCGCCTGGACCATCAGCCGCGAAGCGCTGCGTGCAGCCCAAGGCGCGCGCCAGCCCGGTTTCCGATTGAAAGCCAAGATTAAGCGCGGCAACGCCGGCAGCGATCCGCTTTTCTCCTTGCGGTGTGCTGATGCGAAGCGCTTCGAAACGCGTGCTTCCTTCACACGCGATGATCTCGCTGCCCCAGTAAAGCGGCACGCCGGCGCGCTTCAGTATTGCCAAATAGCGCAGCCCATCCCAGGCGAGATCAGGCGCGGCGCGCATCAGCCTCAGAACATCGCGCCAGGCGCCAAACCCAGGTGCCGGGGCCGCTTCCACCACCGCAGCAACACGCACGCCGCCCGCCAGCAATTCACAGGCAAGTTGCAGATTGAGCGGCCCGCTGCCCGCAATCACTGCGCTCTCGGCGGGGCTCACGCGTTGCGCGCGCGCAAGCGTTTGCAGCGCCCCTGTCGTCATCACACCCGGCAGAGTCCAGCCCGGCACTGGCACCGGGCGTTCATGCGCCCCGGGGGCCAGGATCAGCCGACGCGGACGGAAAGTAATGGCGGCACCTTCCAGAAGTGTGGCGATTTCATCGGGCGCGAAGCCACCCCACACTGTCGCACCGTAATGGAAGCGAATCCCTGCTTCCTGCGCGCGGGCAAAAAGCGCGCTGCCCTGGCGAAATTGCGCATCCGGCGCGGCATGGCTGTGGCTGGTGGCAAGCGGCTTCAGATATTGCCCGCCGGGCGCTTCGCGTTCATCCAGCACCACCACTTCGGCGCCCGCTTCGGCTGCGGCGATGGCGGCGGAAAGCCCGGCGGGGCCGGCGCCGACCACCAGGACATCGCAGACCTGTTCAACAATTTCGGTGGGCGCACTGCCAAGCAGGGCCGGTTCGGCAGGGAAAGCGCTTTCCACGGCCATGCCATTGGCCACTTTCACCATGCAGGCGCGCTGGCTGGCCTTGCCATCCACCGTGACCACGCAATCAAAACAAGCACCCATGCCGCACCAAAGCCCGCGCTGCGTGCCCTTGGGCGTTTCGCGCAACGCCAGAATGCCGGCAGCCGAAAGCGCTGCGGCAATGCTCTCGCCCGGCAGGGCTTCCACCGAAGCGCCATTGAAGCTTATCCGGATAGGCGCCGTCGCCGGGGTGATATGGGGGTGATGTAGTCGCATGCCCTTGCCGTTTGCGCCAAAACAGGCTCCCATCATCGCACGCGGTGCGTCCGCGTCCACCCCCGGGAGTTCCCCTCATGGCCCGTGAGCCTTTTCGCGGCACCTACACGGTGCTGATCACGCCCTTTACCGCCGATGGCACGGCAGTGGATTACAAGGCGCTGGAACGCCTGGTGGATTACCAGATCACCGAAGGGGTGAGGGGCCTTATCCCGCTGGGCTCCACCGGCGAATTTCTCTCTGTGTCGCGCGAAGAACGCCAAGGCATTGTAGAGACCGTCATCCGCGCCGCGCGCGGGCGCGTACCGGTGCTGATCGGCACGGGCGCTGAGGATACGCGCGAAGTGGTGGCGCTATCCCGCGAAGCAGAAGCGCAGGGCGCCGATGGTGTCATGATCATCCCGCCCTTCTATTCCGTGCCAACAGAAGATGAGCTTTTTCACCACTACAAAACCGTCGCGGATGCGATCGGCATTCCCATCATGGTCTATAACAACCCGGCGACATCCAATGTGGATATGCTGCCGGCGACACTAGCCCGGATTTCAACCATCCCGAATTGCCGCTACGTCAAGGAAAGCACGCTGGAAGTGACGCGTGTGCGCGACATCATCGCCCTTTGTGGTGACCGGATGGAGGTTTTCGCGGGCGTGCTGGGCTATGAAAGTGCCTGGCTCGGCGCCATTGGCTGGGTGGCGGTGTGCAGCAATTTGGCGCCGCGCCTTTCTTCCGAGATGTTCGATGCGGCTGCGTTTGAAGCCAATCAACCCAAGGCGCTTGGCCTGTACAAGCAATTGGCGCCCTTGCTGCCCTGGGTGGGCGGGCCGCGTTATGTTTCCGGCACCAAGGCGGGCTTCAAGCTGATGGGCATGGATATGGGCCCGCCGCGCCCGCCGCGCCTGCCTTTGCCAGCGCAGGATGTGCCTGCCCTGGCGCAGGTATTGCAGGGGATTGGACTGATCGGCGCCGAAGCGCGCGCTGCGGAATGAGTGTCTCAACAGGGAGAAGATTGATGCTGCGATATGGAATCCTCGCCGCCATGGCGGTGCTGGTGGCAACCCCAGCGATGGCGCAGGCACCGGCCTGTACGCCTGCCGTGCCGGATAGTGAATTGGTGAAGTCGCGCACGCTGGTGATGTCTACCAACCCAACCCTACCGCCGCTGCAATTCGTGGATGCGCAGGGACAACTGCGCGGTATGCGCGTTGAACTCGGCAATGAAATCGCGCGCCGGCTGTGCCTGACACCCGAATATATTCGCATTGAATTCAGTGCCATGATCCCTGGGCTGGCGGCACGGCGCTGGGATTTGATCAATACCGGCATTTTCTACACGGAAGAACGCGCGCGCATGATGCAAATGGTGCGCTACGAGAACCAGGCGATTTCCTTCAGCGCGCCGCGCGGCAATCCGCAAAACATCCGCACCACGGATGATCTGGCGGGCAAGACCGTGGGGGTTGAACTTGGCGGCTTTGAAGAACGTCGCACGCGGGAACTCAGCCAGTCCTTGCAGGCAAAGGGCCTGCAGCCGATGAATATCCGCACCTTTGATAATTTTGCCGTGGCCTATCAGGCGCTACGTGCCGGCCAGGTACAGGCGGTGACCAGCATTGATGGCGTGGCGGCCGAATATGATCAGCGCGGCGATTTTCCGCGCGTGCTGAATGGTCTGTTCCCGACACCAGTTTCCTTCGCCACACGGTCGCGCGTGCTGGCCGATGCGGTGGTGGGCGCGCTGGAAGCCATGAAGGCGGATGGCAGCCTGAAGGCGCTATTCGATCGCTATGGTGCTTCCATGTATACGGACAAACTTGACGTGGTCGGGCCGCAATAAGCGCCTGATCGCTACGCGTGCAAATCTGGTCCTGGTCTGGGTTTTTTGACTATCTTTTGAACCCGTTTCTGCTGGAAGGCGCCGTTACCACGCTGTGGTTGACGGTGGCTTCGCTCTCGGCTGGGCTGGTGCTTGGCATCGGGCTAGCCCTGATGCGGCTTTCCGGCAACCCAGTATTGTCAGGCATTGCAGCGTTTTACTGCTGGGTGTTTCGCGGCACACCACTGCTGGTACAATTGCTGATCATCTATACTGGCCTGCCGCTGTTCGGCTTGCGCTTTTCCGTGGTGCAGGCAGCGCTGCTTGGCCTTGCCCTGAATGAGGCGGCCTATTTGAGTGAGACAGTGCGCGCTGGCATTCTGGCGGTGGCACGCGGCCAGCGCGAAGCGGCGCTGGCGCTTGGGCTTCGGCGCATTCAGGTGTTTCGCTTGGTGATCTGGCCGCAGGCGCTGCGCATCATCATCCCGCCGCTCGGCAATTCGGTGAATGGGCTGCTCAAGACAACCTCCGTTGCCAGTGTGATCAGCATGGAGGAATTGCTGCGCCGGACGCAGATCCTGATCCAGGAACGCTTTCTGGTGCTGGAACTTTTCATGGTGGCGGCGCTTTATTATCTGGCTATGACAACTGCCTGGGATTTTGTGCAACGGCGCCTCGAAAAACGTTATGGTCGCGGTTACGGGACGGAAGCGGCGGATCGGCGTTGAGAGCTTCAATTTGAGATGAGGAGAGATCGGGCCATGCGTTTGGGACGTCGTTTATTCGCTGCCAGTGCATTGGCGCTGCCTGGATTGCTGAAGCTTCGAAGCGCTTCGGCGCAAGCAGCTACTTGGCCCAATCGGCCGATACGGCTGGTGGTGCCTTATCCGCCTGGCGGTGCAAGCGATATCTCGGGGCGCTTACAGGCCGAAGTTTTGCAAAAAGCGCTGGGAAGTCCGGTGGTGGTGGATAATCGCAGCGGTGCTGGCGGTACCGTTGGTACTGCCCATGTCGCGCAATCGGCACCTGACGGCTACACGATCATGATGGCGAGCCCATCTTCCCATCTTGGCGCGCCCTTGCTGTTTCGCACGCCTGGCTATGAGGGCGTGGATGATTTCAGCCATATTGCGACTTTCTCGATTGGGACAGCGATTGTCTGTGTCCATCCTGGCTTGCCGATACGCAATATCCAAGAATTGATCGCCTATGCCAAGGCCAATCCGGGCAGGTTGAATTACGGATCAGCCGGGGCGGGGGGCGCCAATCACATGCTTGGTGTCTTGTTCATGCTGCGCACGGGTACGGAATTGACGCATGTGCCTTATCGCGGTGCGGCACCGGCGTTGGCTGATCTGATTGCGGGCAATATCCAGGTGGTTTTTGACAGTTTCTCGGGTGTGATTGGCGCGGTGCGGGCGGGCCAGGTGCGCGCGCTTGGCATTACCAATCCAACCCGCTGGCCTTTGGCGCCTGAAATGCCGACGGTGCAGGAACAGGGTGTGCCTGATTACGACCTGCCTTCTTTTTCGGCCGTGATGGGGCCGGCAGGTATCCCTACGGAAATTGTGCAGCGCATGAATACCGCGATCAATGATGGCCTGAAGGACCCGGTGCTGGTGCAGCGCCTGGCTGCGAATGGCACTATTCCCTTCCCATCCTCGCCGCAGGAATTCCAGATCTTGATGCGTTCCCAACGCGATAAATGGCGAGAGCTGGTGCGGATTTCTGGCGTGCAACCTGAGTAAGGCATGCATTCCATGCGGCGGCGTGGTTTGGAACAGGAGCGTAATTCATTAGCGGGTTTTCTGAACAAATCATCGCCGCGGCCGAAGCGCGCCGGGCGGAAAGTATCGCCTTTCTGCGCAAGCTGATCGCCTTGCAGCGCCAAGGTGAAGCGGCGGTACAGCAATGCTTTGCTGATCATCTGCGCGATGCCGGCTGCCAGGTGGAAGCCCTTTCCTATGTGCCTTCCGATGTAAAGATGCGCCATGAATTCGCTGAAGGCGAGGCGGTGGCGCGTGAGGAACGCGCCAGCATCATCGCGCGGCTTTCAGGGACGGGCGGTGGCCCCAGCCTGATTTTCTTCGGCCATCCTGATGGTGAACCGCTCAAGAATACCGAAACCTGGCGGCATGATCCCTTCGCGGGCGATATCACTGATGGGCGCATCCATGGCTGGGGTGTGGCGGATGATCTTGCCGGCATCGCGATTATGGCGGAGGCAATCAAGGTTATTCGCGCGGCGGGTTTGCAGCCCAAGGGTGATATCATCGCGACAAGCACGCCATCCAAGCGCCATGCGCGCGGTGTCGCGGCGGCGATGCAGCATGGTTATATCGCCGATGCGGCGATTTATGTTCATCCGGCAGAAAGCGGCGTTGGCATGCAGGAAATCAAGGCGATTTGCAGCGGGCAATTATATTTCCGTGTGACCGTTGCGGGGCGCGGGCCGGATACGAAGGAACCCGGGCATACGGCCTTTGCGCATCTTGCCGTGAATGCGTTGGACAAGGCTATGCTAGTAAAAGCTGCGCTTGATACGCTTGATCAGGCGCGCGGGACGCGCGTGCATCATCCCGGCATTGAAAGCGTTGTCGGGCGCGCCACCAATATCATGGTCTCCCATATTGCCTGCGGCGATTCCGCGCGTTTCAGCCGTATCCCGACAAGCTGCGTCATGGGTGGCGCTGCTTCCTTCCCACCAGGAGAGGCGATGGAAAAGGTGCAACAGGAAATCACCGATTGCATCACGGCTTGCGCGCAACAAGACGCTTGGATGAAAGACCATCCGCCCAAGCTTGAATGGCTTTCCGGCGTCACAGGCGCAGAATTGCCGGCAGAGTCGCTGCTTTTTGGTGCTGTAAGTGCAGCAGTCTCCCGCGTCACCGGCCTCTCACCCTTTGTGAATGCCATGCATACATCATCTGATATTCGCGTGCCGATGGTGCAGAAGGGCATCCCAACCGTCGGCTTCGGGCCGCTATGTGGTGATCTGACCCAGAATGGCGGGCATGACGAATGGGTTGATGTTGAAGATTATCTGCGCGCCATCAAGGTTGCGGCTGACAGCGCGTTAAGGTGGTGCGGTTCGGCCTGAAAATCCTGCCCAATGTATTGCAGCCTTGCTGGCCGGATCGTCGGAAATCAGGCGCTATGCCTGACCACCAATATTGAAGAGCTTGGCTGGATTCTCCCCAACCATACGACGGATCTCGGTTTCGCTGAAGCCCTCGCTCTCAACAAGCATGAGGTATTCGCGGAACGCCTCAACCGGCGGCGGCAGCAGATAAACGCCCGCATCGGTCGAAAGGATTGCCCGATCACCGGCAGCGCGAATCCGCGGCGTGAAATCCTGGATCACGCTACTGGCGGCGATCTTGTGCTTTTCCTCATCCACATGGGTAAGTCCGACCTGTGTCGCATGGGTCAGCACAAAGAAAGAAAACTCGGCATAGGCGCCAAGCGCTGTGATGGCCGCGATTTCCTCCGGCGCATAGCGCGCGCAGTGGGTGCGGATGCGCGCCACACCGCGGCGCTTGGCTTCCTCTACCAGCGCAATCGCCTCCCGGCCGGAGACATGGCCGCAGTCAAACGCGACATCTTTCGCAGCGCAGAGTTCCATGATGGCAGGTACGGGGTCGGGTACTTTGCCGCTTTCCGGCACAAAAAAAGTGGTTTCCAGGAAAGCCGGGCTGCGGCCTTCGCGCATCGCCACATGGCGTGTGTGATGCGTGGGCAGGCTTACAAAGCGCGCGCCGGTCCCAGGGCCATAGCCATAGCCGATGGCGGTTCGCGCTGCTTCCAACGTTACGCCGCCTGCGGTTGGTTGCATGATCAGACCACCAAATGCCTCAACACCAAGGTGACCAAGCTCATCATTCGCCAGCGCGGCCAAGCCTGATGTATTCTGGAAATTGCACATGATGCCGATGGCACGCATACCGGCGGCTGCCGCTTGCCGTACCGCATCAAAGGCATTGACGGCGCGGCCGGAAAGATGCGGCGCGCAATGAATGTGGCAATCAATGGCACCCTTTAGAAGGTGCATCCCAGGAGGGGTGAAGGGCATAGCGGGCTTCCTTAGATTTTGGGGCGCCGACCAAGCCGCGCTTCAAGATGCTCCCCGAAGCGCTTGGTTGGCCAGCAGATGAGAAAATAGACAATCAGAATGGTGCCGAAGCAGAGTAACGCGGAAAAGCCACGCGTGTTCAGAATTTTCGCCGCATAGGTCAATTCCATTACGCCAATCTGGCTTGCGATGGAGGTGGATTTGATGAAGCCCACAGCATACCCAAATAACGGCGGTAGCACCACGCGCCAGGATTGCGGCGCGACGATCCGCGTGAGGACCTTCCAGCGAGAAAAATTCATCGCCTCTGCCGCGTCCCATTGCGGCGCAGGCACGGCTTCGATCCCGGCACGCGCAATTTCGGCCGCGAAGGCCGCGGCCGAGAGCACTACAGTGACAAGTGCTATTGTAAAAAGCGAGGCCTGCGCGCCGGAAAGCTGGAAGGCAAAAAAGATGCACATCAGCTTCACCAAGAAGGGGATTCTGCGAAACACCTCGACATAGGCGGTAGCCAGCAGGCGTATCGGCGCCATACCGTACAGCCTGGGATGGCGCCCAATGGCCAGGAAAAAGCCGATGGCGAAGCCGAAGGCCGCACCAAGGTAAGAAAGCAGCAGTGTATTCAATAGCGCCTGGCCCAGGAACATCAGGTTCCAGATACCGAAGAAGCGCGGCGCATCCTCAAGGAGCTGTTCCCACATGGCGTCAGAAGACCCGTGCCTTGACGCGAAACAGCCATCGGCCAAGCAGCGCGAGCGCCAGTGAACACGCCAAGGTCAGCACCAGGTAAATGACCGCGACTATCGAGAAAACCTCAAGCGAGCGGAAGGTCAGTGAATTGACGTTATAGGCGCGGCCCGTCAGCTCCTCGACTGCGAAAATCGCCGCGATGGAGGTTGTCATGACCTGGATGATGAATTGGTTTGATAGCGGCGGATAAAGCGCCTTGGCGATATGCGGCATCACCACATACCAGACGATTTGAGGGACTGAAAACCCCATGGCGCTTGCAGCGTCAATCTCCTCACGGCGCAGAGATTGGAAGCCGGCGCGCTGAATTTCGGTAAGATACGCGCCCGCATTCAGCGACATGCCAATCGCGACTGCGGCGTAGGGTGAGAGCAAAATGCCGGCATCGGGCAGCACAAAAAAAATGAAGAATATCTGCACCAGCAGCGGTGTATTGATGAAAAAGGTTACATAGCCCTGCACCACAAGCCGCGCGGGACGCGGCCCGAAATGCAGGATAGAGGCATTCGTCAGCCCAATCGCCCAGCCGACCAAGAAGGAAATCGCTGCGAGTTCAAGCGTAAGGAGGGCACCGCCCAAAAGATAGGGGATATGCCCCGAAACCTGAGAATAGATAAGGCTGTAATTCACGCGCAGGTCAGAAGAAAGGGCTTACGGGCACTTTGGTAAACATCGGCCCGTCAAACCATTTTTCCCAGGCTGCTTCGATCGTACCGTCGGTATGCAGTTCATAAAGGGCGATGTTCAGCCAATTACGCAGCGTGTCCGGCGTCAGCACCCATGGTGTCCGGCGTCAGCACCCATGGGACCAAATTGGCGATTTGAGTAACGGAGGATTTCTGGCTCATCATAACCCCAAGGAGAGTGAAGATGAGCCAGAAATCCTCCGCCCCACCCACGCGGGTACCAGCCGAAAAACTGGT
>JADCFX010000039.1 GCA_020249285.1 Roseomonas sp.
ACCCGCCGCAATGGTGCCAATGCCCGAACGGCTGACCAGCTTCACACAGACTGTCGCATCCGGGTTGAACTGCTTCAGATCGTAGATCAGCTGCGCCAAATCTTCGATCGAATAGATATCATGATGCGGCGGCGGGCTGATCAGCATCACACCCGGCGTGGAATGGCGCAGCTTGGCAATCAGCCCCGTCACTTTGAAGCCAGGCAATTGCCCGCCCTCACCGGGCTTGGCACCCTGCGCGACCTTGATTTCGATTTCTCGGCAATTGTTCAGGTATTCGGCAGTCACGCCAAAACGGCCAGAGGCAATCTGCTTGATCGCGGAATTGGCGTTATCGCCATTGGCGCGCGGCTTGGCGCGGGCAGGGTCTTCACCACCCTCACCGGAATCACTCCGCGCACCAATGCGGTTCATGGCGATGGAAAGGGTTTCATGCGCCTCAGGACTCAGCGCGCCCAACGAAATGCCGGGTGCGACCAGGCGCTTCCGAATTTCCGTGATGCTTTCCACTTCTTCCAAAGCAATCGGCGCGCGGCCTTCCGTGCGGAAATCGAGCAGATCGCGCAGCGCCACTGGCGGCAAGCGCCGCACCGCATCAGAATAGCGCTTGAAGGTTTGGTAGCTTTCGGATTCCACCGCGCTTTGCAGCGTGTGGATCAACGTGCCGTCAAAAGCATGCGCTTCCCCACGGCGACGCAGCTTGTACAGCCCACCAATTGGCAACGTCACCGCGCCTTCCGCCCAGGCTTTGCTGTGCAAGGCCAGCACGCGCCGCGCAATGCCGGAAAGCCCAATGCCGGAAATGCGCGAAGGCGTGCCGGGGAAGAACTCCGCCACCAGCGCACGCGAAAGCCCAATCGCTTCGAAATTCATGCCGCCGCGATAGGAAGACAAAACGCCAATCCCCATCTTGGACATGACCTTCAGCAGGCCCTTATCCACGGCTTTCTTGTAGCGCCCCACCGCTTCACGGAGCGACATGGCACCGAACAGGCCACGCCGGTGCCGATCCGCGATGCTCTCCTGCGCCAGATAGGCATTCACCGTGGTGGCACCCGCACCGATCAGCACCGCGACATAATGCACATCGAGGCTTTCCGCGACACGGACATTGAGCGAGGTGAAGGTGCGCAGCCCATTCTTCACCAGATGTGTCTGCACCGCGCCCACCGAAAGAATCATCGGGATCACAGCGCGTTCGGCGCATTGCGCCTCATCCGTCAGGATCACATGGGCGCAGCCGGAACGCACACCTTCTTCCGCCTCACGCCGGATGCGTTCGATATGGCGGCGTAACCCTGCCTCACCTTCCGCAACAGGGAAGGTGCAATCCACCACACAGGCGGTTGTGCCCATATAGGCGCGCATGGCATCGAATTCGGCATTGGATAGCACGGGGCTATCCAGCATCAGCATGTCACACTGCGTCGGATCCTCATCCAGGATATTCCCGAGATTGCCGAGCCGGGTTTTCAGCGTCATCACGCGGGTTTCGCGCAGGCTATCAATCGGCGGATTGGTCACCTGGCTGAAAGCCTGGCGGAAATAATGATGCAGGCCGCGATATTGGTCGGACAGCACCGCAATCGGCGTGTCATCACCCATGGACCCCACCGCCTCATTGGCGTCTTCCACCATGGGGTGCAGGATGGATTCCAATTCCTCCAAGGTATAGCCGACAGAAAGCTGGCGGCGGCGCAAATCCTCGCCGGTCAGGTTCGCGCGTTCATCGGCTTCGGCTTTGACGATTTCATCAATGCGCGTGGTGCGTTCAGTCCATTGGCCAAAGGGCTTGCGGGCCGAGATCAGATCCTTCAGCGCCTTGTCTTCGAAGAACCGCCCCTTATCCAGATCAACGCCAATGCATTGGCCAGGCCCAACGCGGCCCTTTTGGATGATCTGATCTTCGGCCAGCTTCACCATGCCAGTCTCGGAGCCCACAATCAGCATGCCATCGGAGGTAAGGCTGTAACGCAAAGGCCGCAGCCCATTGCGGTCCAGCCCCGCCACTACCCAGCGCCCATCGGTTGCGCAAATCGCCGCCGGACCATCCCAGGGTTCCATGACCGCGTTGCAGTAAAGGAACAGATCGCGATGCGCCGGCGGAATCGTCGCGTTATTGCCAAGGCTTTCCGGGATCAGCAGCGCCTTGGCCATGGGCGCATCCCGCCCGGCGCGCACCAGTAATTCAAACACGTTATCAAGCGTCGCGGTATCAGAACCCCCCGCCTGCACCACGGGCTTGATATCGTCCATGAAGGGATCGAGCAAAGGATGTGATAGCCGCGTCTCGTGCGACTTCATCCAATTCACATTGCCATGCAGCGTATTGATTTCGCCATTATGCGCGAGTGTCCGGAAAGGCTGCGCCAGCCGCCAGGTCGGGAAGGTATTGGTCGAATAGCGCTGATGATAAATCGCGAAGCGGCTGACGAAACGTTCATCCAATAGATCGGGATAGAATTCGGTCAGCGCTTCCGCCAGAAACATGCCCTTGTAGATGATGGACCGTGCGGAGAGCGAACACAGATAAAGCTCCGCAATCTGCGCTGCGATCGCTTGTTTTTCGATCCGCCGACGAATCACATACATATCGCGCTCAATGGTCGCGATATCGCGCTGTTCCGGGTCATGGATCAGGATTTGTTCAATCTCGGGCCGCGTCGCATTGGCCTTTTCGCCGATGCAGGCAACATTGATCGGCACTTGCCGCCAGCCATAAATGGCATAGCCGGCATTGAGGATTTCGGTTTCCACAATCTGCCGGCAGCGTTCCTGTGCGCCGAGATCGGATTTCGGCAAAAACACCTGACCGACCGCAATGCGCCCGGGGCGGAGCCGGTCACCCCCGCGTTCCACCACGGCGGCGAAGAAATCCTGCGGGATTTCAACATGAATGCCCGCGCCATCACCGGTCTTGCCATCGGCATCCACGGCACCACGATGCCAAACCGCGCGCAGGGCATCAATGCCAGCCTGCACCACGGCCCGCCGCGGCTTGCCATCAAGCGCGGCCACCAGGCCTACACCGCAGGCGTCGTGTTCTGTCAGGTCAAGATGCGCTTGGGCGGTCAGGCGCGCGGCTTCAGCCTGATATGCCGCCACAGAAGCTTCTTCATCCGACATGGCTTTGATCCTTCACCCTAAAGTGGCAGGCCGCGTTGGCGGAGCGCGTCTCGGTGTTTGGTCAACGCCTGCTGGGCAACACGCTGCCCCCATGCAGCCGCAAGGGGCGTGATGGCAGCAGTGATTTCCGGTGTGATGGCAAGGAGGCGTTGGCCAATTGGCGATCGGTAGAAACGTGCCAATTCTCGCATTTCTTCGGCAGATAAACGTTGGGCGTAAAGCCCAGCGAAGAGTTCAGGAAACTCTCCCGCACCAGCGCGAAACTCTGGCATGATGAACTCATCCACCAGATCACGTACTCTTGCCTCCCCAAGCTGTGGCGCCGCAGTGACGAAGGACTGAATAAAGTAGCCGCGCATCGCGTCAATCGTTGACAAAATCTGCGATTCAGCCCGCATCGCCGCCACCAATTCACGCGCCGCAACCAGCTTTTCATCCGAAGTATTCGGCTGTTGAGCGGCCGCAGGCGCAGCCAACAAAAAGATAGCCAGGACCAGGCGACGCATCATTCTGCTGCCACGGCCAGCGCCGTGCTCCCTTTCTCAACAAAAGCCGCGATCTGTTCCGCGACATCGCGGCCATCGCGAATTCCCCAGACCACCAGGGATGCGCCGCGCACGATATCGCCCGCCGCGAAAACACCGGGCAGCGATGTCATCATGCTGCGATGATCCACATTCAACGTGCCCCAGCGCGTCACGGAAAGCGCAGGTTCTTCGAACATCACAGGCAAATCTTCCGGATCAAAGCCAAGCGCCTTGATCACCAGATCAGCCTTCACGGTGAAATCACTGCCGGCGATGGGTTCCACCTGCTGGCGGCCTGTCGCATCCGGCAGACCAAGATGCATACGCACCGCGCGCACGGCTTCGACCTTCGCCTTGCCTGCAAAAGCCTCCGGCGCCGCGAGCCATTCAAAGCGTACGCCTTCTTCCTCGGCGTTATACACTTCACGCATGGACCCCGGCATATTCGCCTTGTCGCGCCGATAAAGGCAGGTGACAGAAGCGGCGCCCTGGCGTGTGGCCGTGCGCACGCAATCCATCGCGGTATCGCCGCCGCCAATCACCACCACATGCCGGCCTTCGGCATTCAGCGCGCCAGAGTCAAATTCCGGAACGCTATCACCCAGACCCTTGCGGTTAGACGCAATCAGATAATCCAGCGCTGCCACTACGCCGAGCAGATCAGCGCCAGGCACAGCAATATCGCGCGCCTTATAGACGCCGGTCGCAATCAGCACCGCGGCATGTTTGCGGCGCAGCTCCGCCAGCGAGATATCGCGCCCCACCGCGCAATTCAGCCGGAATTCAATGCCGCCTTCGGCATATTGCTGCCAGCGGCGCACCACAACATCCTTTTCCAGCTTGAAATTCGGGATGCCGTAAATCATCAGCCCGCCGGCGCGGTCATGCCGATCATAAATCACCACCTGAAAGCCCAGAACGCGCAGCCGTTCCGCCGCCGCCATGCCAGCTGGGCCGGCGCCGATGATGCCAATGCTCTCGGCCCTTTCGCGCACGGGCTTGGGCGGCTTCACCCAGCCATTCTCCCAGGCCGTATCGGTGATGTATTTTTCAACCGCGCCAATCGTGACCGAATTGAACCCCTTTTCGATCACGCAATTGCCTTCGCATAGCCGCTCCTGCGGGCAGACGCGGCCACAAATCTCCGGGAAGTTATTGGTGGCCGAGGCAACCTCATAGG
>JADCFX010000004.1 GCA_020249285.1 Roseomonas sp.
CGCTCCCGCAAATCCATCGAATAGGGTCTGGTCATCGCCGCTGGCCTCCAAACCAAGCCAGCAGCTTGAATCAGAAAATCACGCCCACGTGAATCCCAATTCGATTCAATCAAACGTCATCCCGCTCTAGAGGGTTTAACTCCCCCCCGGCGCATGGGGATCAAGCACCGCATCCGGCAATGCCATAAACCGCGCGCCATAAGTCCAGACCAGCGCACATTCAACAACCCGCCCCGGAAAGGCCGCACGCAGCAGCGCGCGATAGGCCGCCATTTGCCGCAGATAGAGCGGCGCGACCTGATCCACATTCTCCGGCGGCGGGCGATTGGTCTTGTAATCCAGCACCAGCACGCGGCCCGCTTCAATCTTCAGCCGGTCCACTTGGCCCGCGATCAGCCGGCCATTCACTTCACCTGCCAAAGGCGCTTCTGCCATGCTTCCAGGGCCAAGGGCGGCCTGCATCCAAGCCTCTCCAAGCAGGCCCAACACCTCCTGCAACGTCGCTTCCTGTTCCGCCGCCGAAAGCCCGGGCGCGCGGCGCGTCAGGAAGCGGCGCGTCAACTCCTCCCACACGCTTGCAGGATGTTCCGGCAGGCTCTGCAATAACGCATGCACCAGGCGCCCGCGCCGAAAGCGCAGCCCCAAGGGATCACCCGCCGGGCGCGGTGCGGCGGCGGGCGTTTCCTGTTCGCCCGGCAGGGCGGAAGGTGCCATGCTGCCGGCGGGCGCTTCGTCCTTTGCCTTCTGCCAAGCCCAGGCCGGCGGACGGGTTTGCGCATCGGTGGCCAAGCCCGCGCTTTCCACGCGCGGCGCCGCGCTTTGCGGCGTGCTCAGGCGGAGCAGTTTCGGCTCAGCACCAAAACCCTCCGGCGCGGCGCCAAAAGCGACAGGGTCGAAGGCGCCATCCTCAAGGCCGGGCAGGCGCGCAAATCCTTGCGCTACCAGATCATACCAGCAACCTTCGGGCAGCTTCTGCGCGCCATTCCAGCCGCAAATGATCAGCCGATCTTCTGCCCGCGTCAGCGCAACATATAGCAGCCGATGTTCTTCTTCCGCCTCGCGCGCCTGATCCGCCTGACGCTGCGCGGTCAACGCTGGCGCCTCAAACCCTTTCACCTGCGGCGCCCAAACCGGCAGGGCTTCGCCGCCATCTTCAAACCAGCGCAGCGTCTTGCGGTCCTGCGCCTTGCCTGTTGTGTCGGGCAGAATGACGATGGGCGCCTGCAAGCCCTTGGAACCATGCACGGTCATGATGCGCACCACATCGCCGGCAGCTTCCGCTTCGCGCTTTACCTCGGCGCCACCTTGGCGGAGCCAATGCACAAAGCCCTGCAAAGATGGCGGGTTGAGCTTTTCATGTTCCAAAGCAGCATTGAGCAATTCATCGAGCGGATCGCCCGCATCCGGCCCAAGCCGCGCCAGAATACGCGCACGCCCTGCGCGGGCATCAAGCGGACCTGGCGCGCCAAGCACATCGGCGAACAGGCCATGGGGCGTGATGAAATCAAGCCGCGCCGCCTGCACTGATAACCAATCCGCGACCCGCCCGAAATCCGAGGCACTGCCGCGATGTGCCATCAGCGCCGCATGCAGGCTGCCCTGGCGCGGCTGCGCAAGTTCGAACAACGCAGCCTCATCCAGCCCGATCAGCGGGGATTTCAGTAATGCGGCAAGGGTCAGATCATCATCGGGTAGCAACAGCCATTCCGCGAGCGCCAGCATATCCTGCACCGGCAATTGATCAGCCAGGACCATGCGATCAATGCCGCCAACAGGGATCGAAAGGTTCTTCAATTCCCGCACCAGCGTCGGCGCAAAACCACCACGCTTGCGCGCCCGCAACAGCACCAGAATATCACCCGGGCGAATGGGGCGGCCTGCGGGCTGCGTTGCTTCCTTGCCTTGTTCCACGCGCGCCGGCAGGGTTTCGTGCTTGATCATCTGCGCGATGCGCCGCGCGATGGCGGCAGCCAGGCGCGGTGCGGCGCCTTCCGCATCCACGGCCTGTTCAGGTGGCGCCCAATCGGGCGGCGCGTCGGCCTTCGCGGTTTGCAGGATCGGCCAAAGCTCCACGCTGCCAGCATGGCCGGCGCGGTCCGCATAATGTTGCAGCCTGGCATCGGGTGAAACACCCTCGCGCGCCGGCGCTTCCGCGAAAACCGCATCCACCAACGCAAGCACGGGTTCGGTGGACCGGAAGGAAACATCCAGCGGCACAGCGTGAAATTCCTGCTGGGCGCCGTGAACCATGTTTTCGTAATGGCGCTTTTCACGCACAAAGCCCGCCGCATCCGCGCCCTGGAAGGCATAGATGGATTGCTTCTGGTCACCAACCGCGAAGATGCTGCGCTGTTCATCCCGCGCACCGAGGCCCGCGAAGAATTCCCCGGTCAATGCGCGCACAATGGCCCATTGTTCCGGGTTGGAATCCTGCGCCTCATCCAACAGGATGTGATCCAACCCGTCATCCAGCTTGAACAAGACCCAGGCGCTGCCTGGATCATCCAGCAATTTGCGCGCGCCTGCGATCAAATCATCATAATCGAGCAAGCCAGCATTTTCCTTCGCGGCTTGGTAGCGGCGCAGCACAGGCTCACCAATCGCGAAAAGCGCCATGCTGGCGGCGAGGACACGCGCGGCGGCGCGCTTGCCGTCCAACACCAACAGGCGTTCACCTTCGCGCCGCATGAGGTTACTGATTTCATCCTGCCGCGCGCCAAGCTTTTGAGTGGCCAGTTTGGCTCTGACTTTGTTTTCCGTGGTGATGAAAATGGCGCGCCAATCGGCATGTTTTTCAATGCGCTGATCCTCGGGCAGCGCGAACCATGCTGCCAGTTGCTCGCCATGGCCGATATCCTGCTTGCCGCCGGCGAGAAGAAGCGGCGTCGCCGCGCGCAGCGCCTCTGCTTCTGGCGCGTCAATCATGGCTGCAATAATCGTGGCCTCATCTTCTTCGCCAGGCTTGATGCCAAGCTTTCGCGCCAACGCGGCGCGCATCCCCGCCATGCCTTGGCGCTTTTGTACGGCGTCCAACAGCTTTGCGCTGCCCCCAGCCATGGTGCCGATCACCTCGGAAAACTTCGTAGGCGCCTGGTATTTTGCCAGAAGCGCCAGGGCCGCGCGATCCGCCCCGCCGGCCAGCAGCGCATCGCGTTCGCGCGCCAGCAGCGCCCTTCCATCCTGTTCCTGCATCACCGCGAATTGCGGCGCCAAGCCTGCTTCCAGCGGAAAGGCGCGCAGCAGGGATTGCGCGAAACCATGCAGCGTTGAAATTCGCATACCGCCCGGCTGTTCCAGCACATCGGCGAAAAGCTGGCGCGCCGCCGCCAACCCTTCGCGCCCGGGCGCATGGCCGATCAGCTTCTGCAATATCTCCGCAAGCTTGGCATCATCCGCGACCACCCATTCCCCAAGCCTAAGTGCCAACCGCGTTGCCATTTCCGCCGCTGCCGCCTTGGTGAAAGTCAGACACAGGATGCGCCCAGGCGGCACACCCGCCAGCAGTAATCTCAGCAACCTATCCGTCAGCAGCTTAGTTTTGCCCGAACCGGCGGAAGCCTCCACCCAGGCGGAGATGGCAGGATTGGCAGCGCGGGTTTGCGCGGCTTCAGCGCGTAGGCGAGCCTCGCTCATATCCCGTCCCCATCGCCTGAGGCCCATTCATCCACCCGCGCCAGATGATCATAATCATCGCCGGGCGTGCCGCGTGCGGGGTGCGGGCGGCTTTCAAAGGGCGCATCACCCAGCAACATGCGCTGTGCCAAGGCCGCAATCCGCTCGCGCGCCAGATCGGCATAAAGCGTGCCATCCTTAGCTGCCGCGCCAAGGTCCATCGCATCGCCCGGTGTCTCGCCGCCGCTCAATTTCCAATAGACCAGCGCGGCGGCTTTCGCGTCCGCGCTGATGGTCGGATAGCCGCCGGCTTCCAGAATCATCGCCTCCAGCGCCAATTGCGGCGCGGCGCCTGCAACAACCTGGGTAGCACCCGGCACCTGCCCGGTCTTGTAATCCAGAATGCGCCAGCCACCGCTGGCCAATTCATCCAACCGATCTGCCTTGGCAAGGATTTCCACCTCTCCCCCCGCAAGCGTCAGCAGGACGCTGCCTTCATGTTCCGTCAGGCAACGCACCAGCCCGTTTTGTGCGCGGAGCTTTTCTTCCTCGGCAATCACGAACTCACCCATGCGCGTCATGCGCGGCCCCCAGAAAGCAAGGACACCGGGATGCACCGCATCTTTCCGCAACGCCGCCGCACAGGCCCGATCCCACAAAGCGCGCGCCTCATCGGCTCCGGGCCAACCCGTGCCAAGCCCCGTCAGGAAAAATCGCATGGCGTGATGGACCAGCGTGCCATATTCCCGCGCGCCGATATCCGCATCCAGATCGTCAAGCGGGCGCAGGCGCAGAATGCGCGCGGCATAAAAGGCGTAAGGATCGGCGATCAATTGCGTCGCGTCTGAAACGCTCAAGCGGCGCGGGCGTACTTCCATCGGCGGGCGCGGCGCCGGGCGGCCCCAAGGCCTGGCGCCGTCTTCGGGTTGATCCAAAGCCGCCGCCCAGCGCGCTGCTACGCTGGCAGGAAGTGCAATCTCGCCCTGCCCCTTCAGGAAAGTTTCCAAGCGCGTCAGCCAGCGTGTCGGCACGCTTGGCGCGCCGCCGCGTTTGCGTGCGGTGGAAAGCGCCAGTTCCGAAGCGCTGGCCGCGGCATGGAAAAAATCCGCCGCCACGCGGCCAATGCGCGCTTCGGGCGCGGGCAGGCCGAACCGCGCGCGCATAGGTCGGCTCATCCATGGGCCAGGTTCGGTTGCTTGCGGCCAGATGTTTTCCTCAAGCGCGCCCAGGATCACGCGATCAAAATGCTGCAAGCGCGCTTCCAGCAGACCAAGGATCGCAATGCGCGGATGCGCCGCAGTATCACGCTGCGCGCGAAAAGGTGGCGCTATCGGCCCGGCCAGCATGGCATCAAAAGCGCCAGGCCATGAAGCGGGACCGATGGGCGGCATTTCAGTCAGCGCTTCGCCAAGTGAGGCCAAATGCCGCGCCAAAGCCTCCCCTTCCTCATTGGCGTAAAGCCTTAGGCCACCGGGAAGTTCAGGCGTTGCGGCAAGCGCTTCCGCCGCCGCCAGATGCAGCGCCAATAAAGCAGCGGGCGGGCGTGATGGGCTTGGTGGCAGTTCGGTGAAATCACCAAGTGCGGCCTGCAAGGCATCCACCAGCGCGACCAATGCGGTATCGCCCGCAGGCAAAGCCGCGCGCAGCGCTGGAAGCCCCGCCGCAGGTCGCGGGCCGCGCAGACACTTCCGTTCAAGGCCGCGCACAGCATCAAGCCAAACACCACGTTCCATCCCGGCCGTGCACAGCGGATGCTTCAAAACCGCGAGCAACGCGGCAGGCGCAAAACCATCAGCAATCATGCGCGCGATCAGGCGCAGAAACGCCGCTGCCGGCGCATCGGCCAAGGGCGCGCCGGCGCTATCATCCACGGTGATGCCGTGGCGCGCGAGTTCGGCAGAAACCCTCCGCGCCAAATCGCGATCCGGCGTGATCAGCGCCGCGCGCTTGCCCGGTACCTCCACCGCTTCGCGCAGCAAAAGCGCAATGGCGGCGGCTTCCTGTTGCGCATCGGCGGCTGTCAGCCTGGTGATGCTGGCCAGCGCGGCCTGCCAGCGCGGCGCATCGCGTTCCGCCCAAAGCGCCAAGCCCTCCGCCGGGCAAAGGCTGCGCGCGAGCATCACCGCGCGATCCGCCGGCGCTGCGTGATGATCCGCCGCTGTCCAGGGGCGCAGCGCATTGGGCTCCACACCAAGATCAGCGAGTAGCTTCAACTGCCCGGCAAAGGGATGGCTCGGGGCGCGGCGAATGGCGTCAGCCAGGCTTGGCGTGATGGGCTCTGCCATTCCTTGCAGCACCAGCGCGCCATTTGGCAGGCTGGCGATGCAGCGGAGCAAAGCGGTGGCCGCCGGGATGGTGCCGCCCGCGCCAATGCCGGCTGCGATCAGTTTTTCGCGCGGCGGGGCCGCTTCCAACGCACGGCGCTGCGCAATCAGCGCACGCACACGCGCCAGGCCAAGATCCATCAGGCGCTGCGCTTGCAGCCATTGGTTCCAATCGCGCACCACCGCCTGCAAAAGCCGCGTCGTGATCTGCCAATGCACCGCCAACTTATCCGGCACCAGCCCTTCAAGCCGCGCGAGCCAGCTTGCCGCAAAATCCGCCGGGTCAGCGGTTTCGATCAAATCAAGATCGGCTTCTTCAAAGGCAATTTCATCAAAAAGTGTCGCAAGCTCCCCGGCCAATAGCCACGCCTGTTCGGCGCCAAGCGGCCCGCCATAGCGGCGTGGAATGCCAAGCACGATGCGCGACAGCACCGCTTGCCGCGTGAGGGGTGCTACCGCCGGCGGCAGCTCCAGCAAGGCGGGCAGCGCCAATTCATCCGCTTCTTCCACCGAAAGCCCGGGCAGGGCGCGCATGCGCGGCAGCAATAGCGCGCGGCCACCGGCGGCGGTCAGAAACGCTTCGCGTAAGGCGCGTGCGGCGCGGCGCGTTGGCAGCAGCAGCGTATAGGTCGCGAGTGCGGCTGGATCATCGGCGGGCACTTGCGCGAGCAATCCCTCGGCCAGCGCGGGCAGGAAGCGCTGTTCGGCGGGGATGACGAAAACGCGCAAGGGCAGCGCTTCAGAACAACGCGCGGGTCACGCCGCTGCGCAAAACATCTTCGGCATGTTCCAGATCAGCGGGGGTGGAGAGATGAAACCACACGCCATCATGCACCAGCCCATAAAGCCGTCCGGCTTCGATGGCACGATTATACAACCGGTTCAGGCTGAAGGCGCCGCTTGGTGCATCGGCAAATAGCGCAGGTGAGAGGATTTGGACGCCACCGAAAAGATAGGGCGAAATCTCGGCTTCTTCAGGCCGGCGAATGGCGCCCAAAGGATCGAGCATGAAATCGCCGCGCCCCACTTCACCCGCGATTTGCGCGGTACGGATTAGCAACAAAAGTCCATCCATGCGATCAGGATCAAAGGCCGCCGCCAGGCGCTTCAAGGCTGGGTACGGACCATCCAGCCAGAAGGCGTCTCCATTCACGACCGCAAAGGGCGCATCACCCAAATTGGGCAAGGCGCGCGTCACACCACCGCCGGTCTCAAGCAGGGTTTCTTCCCGTTGCAGCGTGATGCGTGGTGTGCTGCGTGTTGCGACACAAGCCGCCACTTGATCCGCCAACCAATGCGCATTCACCACCGCATCCGCCACACCCGCATCGGTCAGGCGATCCAGCGCGTGATCCAGAAGGCTCCGCCCCGCCAAGGGCAGAAGGGGTTTTGGCATCACCTCCGACAAGGGGCGCATGCGTGTGCCAAGGCCGGCCGCCAGAACCATGGCGTGGGAGAGGGTGATCATGCAGGCTCCTTCGCCGGATCAGGATTGCGGCGCAAGTGGCGCGGCAGGGCGTCATCCAACCATAGGCGCAGCGGGGTGGTGGCGGGGTGTTCCAGGGCTTCGGCCAAAAGCCGCCAGCAGCGCGGCCCGTGAATAAGGTAATGGTGCTTGTTGTCGCGTCGCGCGAGCCGCACCCAAAGCGCCGCCACGCGCAAATGGCGCTGCGCGGCACAGGCGGCCATGGCGGCGGTGAAGTCATCCCGCGCAAGGCCGGGCCGCGCGGCGAAGTAGCGCGCAATCGCGGCATCGCGGGCTGCCGGCGCCACATCGCGCCGCGCATCTTGCACCAAGGAAACCAGATCATAAGCGGGATGCCCAAGCCCAGCATCCTGGAAATCGAGCAAGCCCGTGCGCCGCGCGCCCGCGCGCGCATCAAGCCGCATCAAATTGGCCGGGAAGTAATCACGATGCACAAAACCTTGCGTATCGGCGCAAGGGGCGAGCATGGCGCGCAGCGCCGCATCAAGCCCGGCGCGCAGATCGTCCCCGGGCGCGGTGCCCATCATTGCGGGCCACCACCAATCAAGAAACGTCGCCGCCGTCGCCCGCGCCATGGCGGCGGCATCCCAGGCGGGCAGCCCGGGCGGTGGCGGCGCTTCATGCAGGGCCGCGAGGGTTTGGGCGGCCTCGGCATAAAGCGCCGGCGCATCCGCCCCGCCATCCAGCAAAGCCGCATGGGTCGCGTCGCCGAAATCTTCCAGCAGCACCAGGCCGGCTTCGGTATCGGCGGCGATGATCTCGGGCGCGGAAAGGCCTAGCCTCAGGATATGCCGCGCAATGGCGATGAAGGGGCGGGTGTTTTCCGGCGGTGGTGCCTCCATCAGCAGCGCCGGGCGCGGCCCGCCCAGCAGTCGCGAATAGCGCCGTGCCGAAGCGTCAGAGGGCAATGGGTCCAACCGCGCTGCGCCAAACCCTGCCTGGTTCAAGAAAGCGGCGATCATGGGCGCAACGCCTCAAGCCTGGCATCCCAACCGCTCAGCACCACATGCCGCGCTTCCTCGGCGGCGCCGGGCTTCAGATGGATGCGGAGCGCATCGGGCGGCGCAAGCGCCCCCAGCCTCTCCGGCCATTCCACCAGCACAATCCCCTCCCGCGCTTCATCCCAGCCCAATTCCGCAAGCCCCGTGGGGCCAGATAGGCGATACAGGTCGAAGTGATGCGCGGGGCCGGCCGGCAAATCATAGCTCTGCACCAGCGTGAAGGTCGGGCTTGGCACTTCAAGCGCAGGGTCACCGGTTGCGGCACGCAGCAGCGCGCGGACAAAGGCGCTTTTGCCGGCGCCAAGGGGCCCTTCCAGCAGCACCGCGTCACCGGGGCGGAGCAAGGGCGCAAGTCGCGCCGCCAAAGCTTCCGTCGCCGCCAGATCGGGCAAATCCAAGGCAATTTTCATCAGCCCTTGATCCCCCCTTTTCGTGAAAGCTTTGAACCCTGCGAAGTTCCGTCTATCACGCCCCCTGGATTCGGGGGAGAGCCCATGCCGGCCGAGATTGAAACCGATGTCGCGATTATTGGCGCGGGCCCTGTGGGGCTTTTCGCGGTGTTTGAATGCGGCATGCTGCGCATGAAATCCGTGGTGATTGATGCGTTGGAAGCAATCGGCGGGCAATGCACGGCGCTTTATCCGGAAAAACCGATTTTCGACATTCCCGCCCATCCGCAAATCGCCGCCGCTGATCTTATTGGCAAGCTGGAAGAACAGGCCGCGCCCTTCGCGCCGCAATACCTGTTTGGCCGCCGCGTTGAGACACTTCGCCAGGAAGCGGGCGCGCTCGTGTTGGGCACTTCCGCCGGCGATACCATTCGCGCCAAGGCAGTGATCCTGGCCGCCGGCGCCGGCGCCTTCGGCCCCAATCGCCCGCCCTTGGCCGGGCTTGCCGGGTATGAAGCCTCGGGCGCGGTGCGCTACATGGTGGCGAAGCGGGAAGAATTTCGCGGCAAGCGCGTGGTGATTGCGGGCGGTGGGGATTCCGCGGTGGATTGGGCGCTGTCGCTCAAGGACATTGCGGCCAAGGTGGTGGTGGTGCATCGCCGCCCGAAATTCCGCGCAGCACCTGAAACCGCCGCGCAATTGGAAGCCGCCGCCGCGCGCGGAGAGGTGGAAATGGCCATTCCCTATCAGCTTCACGGCCTTAAGGGTGATGGCGCCAGGCTGGAAGCGGTGGAATTGGCGACGCTGCAAGGCGAGATCCGCGATGTGCCGGCGGATCATCTGCTGGCCTTTTTCGGCCTTTCCATGGATTTGGGCCCAATCGCCGATTGGGGCCTTGGGCTGGAACGCAGCCATGTCAGCGTGACACCTTCAACCTGCGAGACGAATATTCCGGGCGTTTATGCCATTGGCGATATCGCAACCTATCCCGGCAAGCTGAAGCTAATCCTGCAAGGATTTTCTGAGGCAGCCATGGCAGCGCATGCGATCCATCCGCGCGTTTTCCCAGATACCGCGCTGCATTTCGAATATTCCACCAGCAAAGGCGTGCCCAGCGCGGCGTGAGCATCACATGCTGAAACTGATCCGCATTTTCGCTTTTCTGCTGATCGCCATCCTGGGCGGGCTATGGGGGCTTGCCTGGTATCTGCGCGCACCGGGGGAGGCGATGGGCGATGCCTTCCTCAGGCAATTGGCGCAATTTGGCGGGGCGGATATGCCGGCCCCTTCAGCGGGTGGCGTGCAATTGCCACAGGGGATTGCGCTCGGCGGCGCCTTCAGCTTGCAGGATCACACCGGCCAACGCGTCACGGAACGCGCCTTCGCGGGGAAGCTTGGCTTGATCTATTTCGGCTTCACCTATTGCCCGGATGTCTGCCCGACGGAATTGGGCCTGATGGCATCCGCGCTTGATCTGCTCGGGCCGGATGCGGCGCGGGTGCTGCCGGTGCTGATCACCATAGACCCTGCGCGCGATACGCAAGCGGCACTGGCCGATTATGTTTCCCGCTTTCATCCCGCCCTAATCGGTTTGACCGGTACAGATGAGGAAATCGCGACCGCGGCGCGGGCCTTTCGCGTTTATTACCGCAAGGTCAATCCGCCAGCGGCGAGCGATTACCTAATGGACCATTCATCCTTCATCTACCTGGTCGGCCCGGATGGGCGGGTCCGCCAGCTTTTCCGCCCAAATACGCCGCCCGAGACCATCGCCGCAGCCATCAAGGGGCAATTACGCCAGCTTTAGGCCCGCGCGCCAACTTTCAAAGCGAAAATTTTTTTGCTAGCGTCTGAGAAACGTTTGAGCCGAAAAAATTCGGAGCAAAAAGGGATGCTGGATGGAAAATGACTTCAACGACAGGGATGGAAGCGCTGAGCGTGGCGCGACCATAGGCCCAAGATATACCAGAAGATTATCAGATAAGATTCTGATTGCCTTTCATCATGCCTGTGACCAGACGGATTTCGACGTGGCTAATGACCTTCTGGTCATTCTGGAAAAGATGCTGAAGCGGCCTGGCTCCGGTTCGGATAGCAATCGCCGCAAGAGCATTGAAAGTCTTGTGGCCGCGCATGAACGGCTTTGGCTGCTCCGCCACCCGGAAGCACGCGAAAGCTAGTTCGGATTGATTGGCGCCGCATCGCGCAGGATCGCCTCGGCGGCCGCGGTGAAGCGGCCATCAGATTCGTGCAGCACCAACCCGGGCAGGATTTTCCCCGGGCCGCGCGCCCCTTTGCCGGCGCGGAGCAACACCCGCTTGGCGGCAATGCCGGCGCGAGGCCAAAGCGGCAGTAATTCCATGGCACCGAAGCCGGCTTCACGTATTGCCGCTGCCGCCGCGTCAAAACGCGCGGCGGGTAGGATCAGGCTCAGGCTGCCGCGCGGCGCGATGGCGGCGGCCAGAAACCCGACCCAATCGGCCAATCCAGGCCCCGCTTCATGCGTGGCCGCCCGGCGGATGGCGCCTGGCGGCGGCGTGCCGCCCGGCCAATAGGGCGGATTGGCAAAGCCATGCGCCACAGGACCAAGCCTGCGCGCCAGCGCCAGATCCGCGACATCCCCTTCTTCGATCTGCGCCCCAAGCCCCGCCCTTGCGGCATTTTCCCGCGCCAGCGCCGCCATGGCGGCTTCGCGTTCCACCGCACGAATCGCAAGCCCTGGCACGCGGGCCGCGAGGCACAGGAAGGCCGCACCACTGCCGGGGCCGGCTTCCAGCACTGCCTCTCCGGGTTTGGCGGGGATGAAGGCGGCCAGCAGCACAGCATCCAGCCCGGCACGAAACCCCTGGCGCGGCTGGCGCAGCGCCACGCGGCCATTCAGCAGGTGATCTTCCGTGAAGTCTTCAGGCACAATGGTCACGTGCCTTCTTCCTCCCCCGCCTCACGCAGGATACGCCGTGCTTGTGCCTCATCCTCATCAAGTACGGCCAGGCGGCGCGGAAAGGCGCCAATGCCGCCTTCAACCGCGCTGATATGCTGATCCAGCAGCACAGTTTCGATACCCGCATCCCTGAGCAAGGCTTGCAGGAAGCCAAGCCTGATCGGGTTATTGCTGCTGACCAAGACACGCATAGGGATGCTCTCCGCCGGCCACCTTCGCTTGCCGGTCCGGCATGTGGCGCCTATGGTGCGACACACAAATAAAGGTGAGCAAGAGTGGATTTAGCGCCTCAGCAAATGCCTGGCGAGGATCGGGGTCGGGGGGAAGATGCCCTGACCGCGCTGACGGCGCTTGTCCAGGATGATCTGGAAGCCTGCAACCGCCTGGTTGTTGAGCGGATGCAAAGCCAGGTGGCGCTGATCCCACAACTGGCCGCGCATCTGGTGGCGGCCGGCGGGAAAAGGCTCAGGCCCTTGTTGACTTTGGCTGCCGCGAAGCTCTGCGGCTATAGCGGGGATAGGCATGTCTCCCTCGCTGCCTGTGTGGAATTCATCCATACGGCGACGCTGCTTCATGATGATGTGGTGGATGAAAGCGCGCTCAGGCGCGGCCAGGCCAGCGCCAATGCGCTGTTCGGCAATAAGGCTTCCGTGCTGGTTGGTGATTTCCTGTTCGCCCGCGCCTTTCAATTGATGGTGGCGGATGGGTCGCTTGAAGTGCTGCGTATCCTGTCCACCGCCGCAGCGACGATTGCTGAAGGCGAAGTGCTGCAATTGATGACCCAGAATGATACTGCCACCACGGAAGGCCAGTATCTTGCGGTGATCGAAGGCAAGACCGCGGCACTTTTCGCCGCCGCCACCGAAGTGGGCGCGGTGATCGCCGACCGGCCCAAGGCTGAACAGGCAGCGCTTTGCGATTACGGCGGGGCGCTCGGCATCGCCTTCCAATTGGTAGATGACGCGCTGGATTACGCAGCCGACCAGGAAGCACTTGGCAAGACCGTCGGTGATGATTTCCGTGAGGGGAAGATCACGCTGCCCGTATTGCTGGCTTTCGCGCGCGGGTCTGAGGAAGAACGCGGCTTCTGGCGCCGTGTGCTGGAAGAAGGCGACCAGCAGGAAGCCGATCTGGCCACCGCGATGGCGCTGATGACGAAATACGACACGATTGGCGAGACGATCGCCCGCGCGCGGCGCTATGGTGAGAAGGCGATTTCTGCTTTGGATGTTTTCGCCGATAGCGCCGAACGTCGCGCGATGGTGGAAGTGGTGCGGTTTTGCATTGATCGCGCGCGGTAGAACGTCACGCCCGTCGCGGCACCAGCACGAGCGCCACCATCGCCAGCAATAGGCTCGCCACCCACCAAGCCTGCCATAGCCCGAAGGAAAGCATGCCCGTCACCGCGGCTGATGCCAACATGCCGGCACCAACCGCCGGTGCGGCACTTCGCGCAGCGGCAAAGCCAAGGGCCAGCATCAACGCCGCACCCATCAGCGCGCCAATGCCGCCCAATTCCAACCAAAGCTGCAAGGCGCCGTTATGGGGATGCAGCGGCATTACCTCCACATGCGGCAATACTAAAAATGCGCGCTGCGCCGGCGCGGTGATTTTCAGCCGATCGAGCGTTGCGGCATCGGGTTGCGCCCGCCCACCCGGCATGGCGCGGCTGGCTTCCAAGCCCCAGCCGGCAAGCGGCTTTTCGGCAATGCGCGCGGCGGCAAAATCCCAGATCACCAGCCGATGCACCGCCGAAGGCGGTAGGCTGGCTGAGGGGATTTGAGGAATAAAGGCAACCAGCAGCGGCATCAGAAGGATCAATACCGCCACCCCTGCCCCCACCAATTTCGGCACCAGGCGTGGTGCCGCTAGGCTGAGCAACGCTGCGGCCAAACCCGCAATGGTGGCAAGCCGCGCCGTTTCCCCGGGCAGCATAATCAGTACACCCGCGCCCATCACCAGCAGCGCCGCCCGTGCAAACCAGGGCCAGGGCAGCGCAAAACCCATCGGCAGCAGCAGCGCCATGAGTGACGCCGCGGGCTTCAGCCCGAACATCAAGCTTGCCGGCACCTCCTTGAGCCCGCGCACCGCCGCGCGCAGCGCATTGCCGCTTTGCCAATCGGCAAAAGCAGCGGCGAGGCCAAAGACCAGGCCAAAGCCGATCCATGGCATCAGCCGCGCCCCTTGAGCCGCCCCCGCCGCGCCATATGCCAGCAGCATCATGGCGGCCAGGGTCAGTGCGAGCAGCGCCGCGCGCCCAGGCTCCGGCGCCCAAAGCGCGGTGATTGCACCCCAGCCCGCAAGCATCAGCCCAAGCAGCAGAACGGGGTTGCTCGGGATGCTTGGCCGCCACCCGGCACGCCAGCCAAGCCCAAGCGTGATGGCCATAGAAATCAGCGCCAGCGGCGCCATGGCCTTGGATTGCAGCACCGCCACAAAGGGCGCGGCAAGAAGGGCAATGGCGAGGGGCAGGCCGGGATGCGACATGAGGCGGGCTTAGAGTAGTTTGCCCAGCCTTGGAACCGCGCCTTCGCAGGCCCACCCATGCGCGTCACATTTTCTCACTTAGGGTAACAGACAAGCGACCCAAACATCACTAAGTAAAGCGCCAGGAGACCGCACCATTGCTGCCCGCCATCCCCGTTTTTGATTTGCGCACCGAAACCCAGCCATCGCTTGCCGCCATGCGTGCTGCGCCAGTTCGCGCGGAAGCGCTCTGGCGCGGCGCGCGGGCGCGATATACCGCGCAGGGTCTCGCCTTGGCGGATCGGGCTTCGCGGCATTGGCTGGCGCGCAATGGCAATCCGCTGCTCCCGGAAATCTCGGCGATTGCGGAAGCCCTGCCCGGGCCTGGTGGCCATGCGCTGAACCTTTCCTATGAATGGGGCTGCACGGCGGGGCTTGGTGCGGCAGACGCGCCCTTCATGCTGCGCGTGCTGGATTGGGACCTGAAGGGGCTTGGTGAGCAGCTTTGCGTCTTTCGTCAGGCAGGGCCGGCGGGCGAGTGGCTAAATTTGGGCTGGCCGGGCTTTGCCGGGGCCATTACGGCGCTGGCCCCGGGCCGCTTTGGCATTGCCATCAATCAACCCCCTCTGCCGCAGGGCGCCTTGGCGCGCGCAGCGCGGGGCGCGGGCGCAGCTTTTCTGGGGCTTGCGGTGGATTGGCTTGCCATTCGGCCAGAACGCTGGCTCCAACGCGGCCTGCCGCCTGCGCATCTGCTGCGCCTGGTCTGCGATACAGCGCCGGATTACGCCGCTGCCTTGGCCATGCTGCGTGATACGCCGCTTGCCGCTGGTGCGATCTTTTCCCTGGCCGGCATCAAACCTGGGGAGGCTGCGGTGATCGAGCGGGCCGAGGCATCGCATGCCGTGATTGCCGCCGCACCCATCGCCGCCGCCGCCAATGGCTGGCAGGGCATCGCCAATCCCGGCGCACCACGCTGGCGCTATAGCGCCGAACGCCACGCCGCCATGACGGCGCTACTCGCCGGGCCGGTGCCGCGTGAATTCGGATGGCTGAAGCCACCCATCGCGAATGAGGGATCACGCCTTGCGGCTATGATGTCTCCGGCGACCGGGAGGTTGGAATTGCTGGGGCTTGAAGGCGGAGAAGCGGTGACGCGGCCGCTTTATTTGAATTGAGACAAAAAAGCCCTGATGCCAAAAACATCAGGGCTTGCCTTTAACGCGCAGCGCGCTGTCACACCGCCGCGATGGCTTCCCGCCGCAATTCCACCGAAAGCGCATCGAGCGAACGCTCAACGCGGTCCAGCATTTCCGTCACCTCATCCTTGGTGATGACCAGCGGCGGGGAAAAGCCGATGCTGTCATTCATCATGGCGCGCAGGATCACGCCCTGTTCTTCGCCATGTTTGACCAAACGCGGCCCAATCTTGCGCGCGGGGTCGAAGTTTTTCTTTGCGGCTTTGTCTTCCACCAATTCAATCGCGCCCACCATGCCAACGCCGCGCACCTCACCCACCATGGGGTGATTGGCGAAGCGGCGCTGCAATTCGCTTTGCAGATGTGGCCCCACGGATTTCACATGGCCGATCAGGTCCATCTCATCATAAATCTTGAGCGTTTCAATCGCGACAGCGGCGGCCACCGGATGCCCGGAATAGGTAAAGCCATGGCCCCAAGTGCCAACAGCGGAAGACCCCTCCGCAATGCCCTGGAACACCCGTTCATTCACCATCACGGCCGAGATCGGCAGATAGGAAGATGAAAGCGCCTTGGCGCACACCAGAATATCGGGCGTGATGCCAAAAGTCTGGCAGCCCCAGTAATTGCCGGTGCGCCCGAAGCCGCAAATCACCTCATCGGCCACAAACAGCACATCATGCTTTTTCAAGACGGCCTGGATTTTCTCGAAATAGGTGCGCGGCGGCACAATCACGCCGCCGGCCCCCATTGTCGGTTCCGCCCAGAAAGCGGCCACGGTTTCCGGGCCTTCATTGATGATATAGGCGTCCAATTCTTCCGCGAGGCGTGTTGCGAAATCCTCTTCCGATTCGCCCGGCTTCGCATTGTGGTAGTGATGCGGCGTGCCAACGTGATGGAAGCGCCCGCCCGCGATGGGTGCATCAAACAGCTTGTGATTGGCGGGCAAGCCCGTCAGAGAAGCCGCCGCCAGCGTAATGCCGTGATACCCCTTCAAGCGCGCAATCAGCTTTTTCTTCTCAGGCCGGCCAAGCGCATTATTCATATACCAGATCATCTTGATCGCGCTGTCATTCGCCTCAGACCCTGAATTGGCGAAGAACACCTTGCTCATGGGCACCGGCGCGCGCTCAATCAGCATCTCGGCAAGATCAATCATCGGCTCATGCGATTTCGCCGTGAAGGAATGATAGAAGGGAAGCTTCCGCATCTGGTTGGCCGCGGCCTGCACCAGGCGTTCATTGTCAAAGCCGAGCGATGTGCACCACAGCCCCGCCATGGCTTCGATGTATTCCTTGCCCTGATCGTCAAAAATACGCACGCCCTTGCCGCGGCTGATCACCAGCGGGCCATTCACCTGATGCGCCTTGGCATCGGTATAGGGGTGCAGCACATTGGCAATGTCGCGGACGGCATTGGAATTGCGGGGCGGGGTCATGTTTTGGCTTCCTCGAACCTTGTCAGAAATCTGATTAAGGCATGCCTTGGCCCAAGACCCAAGAGGAAAGCGTTGCCCTGGGCGCCCCGCCGCGCCAAGTTACCGCATTGGAGGCGTCTCATGACCGAAATTAAACCCCATGCGGCCCATTGGGGCAGCTTCGATGCGGTGGTGGAAAATGGCCGGCTGGTGGGGGTGAAACCCTTTCACCGCGACCCTTTCCCCGGTTCCTTGATCGAAGCCGTGCCCGATGCGGTGCATAGCGCGGCGCGGATAGACCGCCCCTATGTGCGCAAGGGTTGGCTGGAAGGCCGCCGGCGCGGCGCCTTGCGGGGTGGAGACCCCTTTGTGCCTGTTTCCTGGGACAAGGCGGTGCGGCTGGTGGCGGAGGAAACCCGCCGTGTGCGCGCGGAAGCCGGCGCCAAATCCATCATGGGCGGGTCCTATGGCTGGTCCTCCGCCGGGCGGTTTCATCATGCGCGTAGCCAATTGCAGCGCTTCCTCGGGCTCGGTGGCGGCTATACGGGGCAAGTGAATGCCTATTCCTACGCTGCGGCGCAGGCGTTGCTGCCGCATATTCTGGGCACCAATGAAGTGCTGCTCGGCAAGGTCACGGATTGGGCGGCGATCACACGCTATTCCAAGGTCATGCTCTGCCTCGGCGGGCTGCCGATCAGGAATGGCTATGTCACCTCGGGCGGCGCAGGGCAGCATAGCAATGAGATGAATTTGCGCGCGGCGGCTGAGGCCGGGCTGCGCTTTCTGCAAATCTCCCCCGCGCGGGCAGATGTGCCGGATTGGGCCGGCGCGGAATGGACCCCAATCCGCCCCGGCACAGATACCGCGCTGCTGCTGGCGATGGGCCATGAAATCCTGGCGCGCGGGTGGGAGGATAAGAACTTCCTCGCGACCCGTTGCGTTGGCTGGGACAAGCTGCGCGCCTATATCACCGGCGAGTCTGATGGCGTGGCGAAAACCCCTGAATGGGCCGCGCCCATCACCACCATCCCCGCCGAGACCATCCGCGCGTTGACCGCCGAAATCGCGAAGCAACCCGCGATGCTGACCGCCACCTGGTCCTTGCAGCGCGCCGATTATGGCGAACAACCCTATTGGATGCTGACCGCGCTTGCCGCCATGCTGGGCTTGATCGGCAAGCCCGGGCAGGGCGTGGCGTTTGGCTATGGCAGCGTGAATGGCATGGGCCAGCCCCGGCGCGAAGTGCCAAGCTTTGCGATGCCGGCGACACCCAACCCCACCGGGTTTTTCATCCCTGTCGCGCGCATCACGGAAATGCTGGAAAACCCCGGCGGCGATCATCACTTCAATGGCCGCGTGCTGCAATTCCCCGATACGCGCATCATTTGGTGGGCCGGCGGCAATCCCTTCCATCACCATCAGGATCTCAACCGCATGCTGCGCGCCTGGGCGCAGGCCGAGACCATCATTGTGCAGGAACCCTGGTGGACATCGCTTGCGCGCCACGCCGATATCGTGCTGCCCGCCACCACCACGCTGGAACGCAATGATATCGCCAGCAGCGGGCGAGATCGCTTTTTGCGCGCCATGCATAAGGCGATTGAACCGGTGGGGCAGGCGCGTAACGACCACGACATGCTGGCCGATATTGCGGAAGAATTGGGCTACCGCGAACGCTTCACCGAACAGCGCAACGAAGAAGCCTGGTTGCGCCACTTGTTCGAAGCCTGGCGCCGCCATTGCGCGCGCATGGGCCAGGAAACGCCGGATTTCGACACGTTTTGGGAAAAGGGTTTTTGGGAAGCCGATGCGCCAGCACGTGGTGAGGAATATACCCAATTCGCCGAATTCGCCGCTGATCCGGAAAACAATCCGCTTGATACGCCTTCAGGCAAGGTGGAATTGTTTAGCGAAACCATCGCAAGCTTCGGCTATGATGACGCGCCGGGCCATCCGGTCTGGATCGCGCCGCGCGAATGGCTGGGCGCGGCGGAGGCTAAGCGCCACAAGCTACATCTGCTGTCCTTCCAACCTGCCACGCGGCTGCATGGGCAATTGGATACGGGGCGCATCTCGGCGGCGAATAAAATCGCGGGGCGAGAGCCCATCATGCTGAACCCGGAAGACGCTGCCGAACGCGGGCTGAAGGATGGCGATATTCTACGCGTATTTAATGATCGCGGTGCCTGCCTTGGTGGCTTGCGGCTTGATCCTGGGCTGATGCGGGGCGTTGCCATGATGGCAACCGGCGCCTGGTATGATCCGCTTGAACCCGGCGTGCCCGGCAGCATGTGCGTGCATGGCAATCCGAATGTGCTGACGGCGGATGTGGGTACCTCCAAACTCGGCCAAGGCCCATCAGCGCAATCCTGCCTGATCGAGGTTGAAAAATGGACTGCCGCCTTGCCGCCCGTGCGCGTGCATCTGCCGCCGGTGATCGAGGAAGCGCCGTGATCCACCGCCGTGCCCTGCTGGCGGGCGCGGCGGCGCTCTCTGCAACGTCAGCGCTCGCACAAACAGGCCTGATGCTGCGGTTGGATGATGCGCCGGCGCCGGGCCTGAAACGTGATTTGCTGATCCAATGGGGTGATCGCGTTGCCTTTGACGCGCCCGCCTTCGCGCCGAGAACACCCGATCTGCCGGCGGCCGAGGCGCAATTCGGCTGGGATACGCGCGTGGTGGCTGCGATGGCGTCTCCGCGTGTCGAGGATGGCGTTCCGCGCGCCGTGCTGGCGGTGGGCCACCCGACCCTCGACCCCGCCATGGCCTTCCCCGATGGGCGGGACCGGCCAGAGATTGCCGGCGCCATGCAGGGGGCGAGCCTGATCAATATCCAGCGCCGCGGCGGCGTTTGGATGGTCACAGATGGTGGTTTTCAGATGCGTCGCCTGCATGCGCGCACACTCTGCCGCATGGGTGGCGCGGGCGGGCCGGCGCGCGGTGTTTTTGGGGTGACTGGCGGCGCGGCAACCCCCTGGGGCAGCCTGCTGCTGAGCGAAGGCGAAGGCGCCGCCTGGGCGCGGCGCCTGCCTGGAGTGGCGGCGTCTGAGGTCGGCCATGTGGTGGAACTCGATCCTTTTGAACCGCAATCCGTGCCTGTGAAGCGCAACGCCTTGGGCAGGCTTGGCGCGCGTGATGTCGCGGCGGCGCTGGCAGCGGATGGCCGCGCGGTGGTGTTCATGGCCGATGGGCGCGAAGGTGGTTTGCTCTGGCGCTTTGTCTCTGAAGGGCCAGCGCAGGAACCCAATGCCTTGGATCAAGGCACGCTTTACGCCGCGCGGTTTGAAGCGGGCGCGCTGCGTTGGATTGCGCTGCCCGGCGATGCAGAACCCTATGGCGCGGCGGCGGCGCGGGGTGCCAATAGCCTTGGCCGCCCTATGGCGCTGGCGATGGACCCGAATGGCGCGCGGCTTTGGCTGGCGCTGCGGGAGATTCCGCGCAACCCAGCAGGCGCGGTGGTGGAAATCCTATTCGCCGCGCGTAATCCTGCCGGCGATACCGCCATTGTGGAAAACCTGATGGAAGGCCGCGTACCGCCCCGCCCGCGCCAAGGCCGAGAAGCCGCGCCCATCCCCGCCTGGCCAGCCTCGCCCAGCAGCCTTGCCCATGATGGCGCGGGAAACTTGTTGGTAGGCACAGCGCAGCCGCTGCGTGATAGCGCCCTGCCCGATGCGCTTTACGTGCTGCCCTTGGAAGGTACCGCGCGCGGAGAGCCACGCTTGGCCTATGCCGTGCCAATGGGTGCCGCGCTTGGTGGCGTGGCGGCGGTGCCGGGCGCTGCCACTTGGGTCGCTGGCGTCGCGCATCCCGGCGCAGGACCTGGCGCCAGCTTCGCCGCACCGCGCAGCCGGTGGCCCCATTTCCGCGATGGCGAGCCCCCGCGCGGCGGCGTGGTGGCGTTGAGCCGGGGATAAGCGGCAGTGTCGCCAAAGCTGCACATTTCGGGTCTTTATGGTCGAAGGCGGTTTCGGAAAGATTATGCTCGGCCGCCATGGCCTGCATGACGCGATCAGACAGCGCCGCCTCAAGCGGCACTACCGCGGCAGGATTGCCCGCGAAGGGGCGGGTGGTGACGGCATCAACCAGGAAAAAGGGAAGTTCATCATGCCCGCAGATAGAATGTCTGCGCCGGCCCCGCAATTGTCACCTCAAACCTTGATGGAAAGGCCCGCTATCGCCGAGAAAGGATCGCTCGCGGTATTGGCGGCGCTGCCGGCGGCCTTATCGGCTTGCGCCATCAGGTAGCGTTCAGCCAGGCCGCGCACCTTGATGGGGTCCTGCAAATCCGCCAGCTTCAGGCGTGACATGATGGCCCTTGCCTGGGTTTCAACCGGCTGGATCGCGACCTGGTCCGGAATGCCAAGCGCACCCAGCACAACGCGGCGCATGACGCCATTGCCAAGGATATCATAGACCGATTTCACGGTTTTCGCATTTTCGCTGAAATAGACTGCATTCGCCATGCCAGGATTGGCGTCGCTCAGCCCAGTGCGATATTCGTATTTCGTAAATCCATTGGTCAGGATTTCCAGCATCTTCGGGTCGGAAAGACTGCCAAGGCGAAGCCCCGCCTTCATCCCATCCACGATCTTGCCCCCATCAGAGCCCAAGATGCGCGACTGCGCATTCACTGAAGCGCTGGAAAGTGGCTTCCCATCCCGGCCATTCAACACTTGTTTGCTTCTGCTCGACAAGGATTGCGCCTGTAGGGTCTGGTCAAGGCTTGTCGCACCGGCCAGCATGCGATCAGCCATGGCGACGGAGATTTCCAGGGCGAAATTGACGTTGCCGCTGATGCCATCCTTGTGGAAATTCTCAAGCCTGGATTGAAAATCCCGCGACCTGACAGCGCCTGAAGGTGTCTCAAGCGCTGCAAGTTTTTCGAGCCTTTCGGCAACGCCCGGCGCATTGCGCCGCACCTGTTCAATCAAGGCGCTGGTTTCAAGCAGGGCCGCGCTGCCCATACGCTTGCTGGAAGCAGACATCACGGTATCATCCGTGATCGCAACCAAAGCTTCATCAGCACGCTGGATCGCGGCCCCGAAGGACCCGGCGCGCGTCAGCTTCGCAATTTCCTTCAGGGCCTGGCTGGCAAGGCTTGGCATGCCGAAGACCGGCGTTTCCGCAAGCTTGATGGCACTGAGCGCGGCACCCGCTGCATAAGTCACCTCAATCTGCGCGCGCGAAACATTGGGTGGCGCGGCATTCTTCATCCCGTCCAGCAGTTTCGTAGTATCTGCCTGCGTGATGCGCGCGATAGGCACGCCTTCAATCGGTGCCTTGGTGGGCTTGCCATCCCGCGTATTCAGGATATTCGTGGCGTTGCTCAGATAAATCTTGGCCAGACTACGCTCATCGGCATTCAGCGCGGCATCCTGCATGCGCTGCGCCATGGCCGCGGCCACTTCCAGCGAGAAATTCGAATTCTTGTCGGCGCCTTCCTTCTGGAAGGCATCAAGCCTCGTCTTGTAGTCCGGGGCCCAAGCCGGGCTGCTTGGCGAATCAAGCGCAACCAATTGTTCGACGCGCTTTGCGACACCGAAAGCATCGCGGCGTAACTGATCAAGCGTAATGCCGCCTTCCATCAGCGCCACGCGACCCCGGCGCAATTCATCCGGCGTCAGCCCGCCCGCGTTGTTGAGCGTGGTCAGCGCATCATCAACACTTGCCAACGCAGCATCGAAAGACCCGCTTCGCATGAAAAGCGCCATCTGCTTCAGCGCGTCCTTGGCAATCGTCGGCAGATCATCCGCCGGCAATTCCGCCTGACGGATCGTCACCGCGGTCAATACCGCCGCCTGATCAACCTCACGCCGAGCGCGATCCGCGACCAATTCCTCCCCTGGGCGAAGCCGCGCGATCAGCGCGCTGGTCACCCTGTCTTCCAGGCCATCAAAGGCGCGGATTTTGGGTGCGGAAGCCCTGCTTGTCGGCGCGGTCAATAGCGCCTCACCCAAGCGCAATTGCCCGGCCACCGCTGTGGTTTCCCGATCCGTCAGCCCTTGAAAGGCCACGGTCTTGGGTGTTGTGGTTGCCTTCAGATTAAGCGTGGTGGCGGCGTTCTTCCAGGTGGTGCCAAGCTGCGCTGCGACACCCTTGGGGTCCTTGGGGTCAGACAACAGCGCCCGCTTCACCAGGCCCGGGTTGCCCACTTGATCCGGCAGGCCAAGGGCGGGCATCAGCACCTTCAAAACACGAGGGTCAGAAAGCGCCTTATCAATATTCGGCGCAGCATCCAGTGCCTGACGAAACTGCGCCAAAGACGTCAGCGTGATGGGGTCTTTTTTTTCGCGGGCGAGGCCTTTTTCCTCCTCACCTGCTTTGGTGACACGGCGGAAGGCAACCACGGCTTCCCCGGCGCTGCCCGCACGGGCAGCGTTACCGAAGGGGAGCCTCAGCGAGTTCTGACCTTGTTGGCCAAACAAACCTGCCACGAGGGAAGCGCTAAGAAAGCCACTCATTTTGACGGCCATCCAGATTGAGACGTGATTCATGCGCCGGAAAAGGTTAATAAATCCTGAAGAAAACCGGCCCGAAAGTTAAACTCAGCGCAAAACCCCAGGATCGCAGGTCACCGCGTGGTTGAGCGGCCCATGTCCGGCGCCATAACCCGGCGCCGCCGCAATGGCCGCGCGCACATAATCCCTTGCGCGGATCACGGAATCCCTGAGCGACATCCCCTGCGCAAGCCCCGCCGCCACGGCACTCGCAAGCGTACAACCCGTGCCATGGGTATGGCGCGTTTGGATGCGGCGGTCGCGAAACACTTCCATCCGCGTCCCGGTGGCGAGCAGATCCACCACCTCATCCCCCGGCAAATGCCCGCCCTTTAGCAGCACGGCCTTGGGGCCAAGCGCCAGCAGCGCCTTGGCCGCCTGGTGCATGGCGCCGACATCGGGGATGGCAAAGCCGCACAGCGCCTCGGCCTCCGGCAAATTGGGGGTCAGCACGGTCGCAATAGGCAAAAGGCGGCGCTTCAGCGTCTCGGCGGCTTCGGGCACCAGCAAAGGGTGTCCGCCCTTGGCCACCATCACCGGGTCCGCTACCAAAGGCAGGCCGGGGGCGCGGGCGGTGATTTCGTCACACACGGCTTCAATCGTCGCGCTATCGGCCAACATGCCGGTCTTGATCGCATCGGCGCCCAGATCATCAAGCACCACTGAGATCTGCTGGCGCAGAAATTCAAGCGGCACGGGCAAAACACCATGCACGCCAAGGGTGTTTTGCGCCGTCAGCGCCGTAATCGCCGTCATGCCAAAGGCGCCGAGGGCGGTCACGGCCTTAAGGTCCGCCTGAATGCCGGCGCCGCCCCCGGAATCGGACCCGGCAATGATCAGCACGCGCCCCTTCATGCCGCGCGCGCCTCGGCCTTGATCAGGTCAGCGAGCCGCCCGACCACGCCATCCACCAGGGCTTCTTCCTCGGCCTCCGCCATCACGCGGATCACGGGTTCGGTGCCGCTGGCGCGGATCAGTACGCGACCACGCGCGCCAAGGGCGGTTTCCTCGGCGGCGATCGCTTGAGCCACCACGGGCTTCGCCAAAGGCGAGGCGCCGGCATAGCGCACATTCACCAGGCGCTGCGGCAGGGGCGCGAAGCAGCGCAACACCTCACTCGCCGGGCGCTTTTCCTCAACCAGCACGGAGAGCACCTGCAAGGCCGCGATCAAGCCATCCCCGGTGGTGCCGAATTCCGGCATGATCATGTGGCCGGATTGCTCGCCACCCAGATTGCAGCCGGCTTCGCGCATCTTCTCACCCACATAGCGGTCGCCAACCGCAGTACGCAGCAAACCAAGGCCGCGCGCGGCAAGGAAGCGTTCCAGCCCCATATTGGACATCACGGTCGCAACTACGGCGCCGCCGGTCAGGCGGGTTTGCGCGTGCCAGGAATGAGCGATCAGCGCCAGGATCTGGTCGCCATCAATCACCTGCCCGGCTTCATCCACCAGCACCACGCGATCGGCATCGCCATCCAAAGCAATGCCCAAATCGGCACGGCGATCCTGCACCAAAGTCGCAAGTGAGGCGGGCTCGGTGGAACCCACCCCTTTATTGATGTTGAAGCCATCCGGGGCGACGCCGATGGGGATCACCTCGGCCCCCAATTCCCAGAGCACGGTGGGGGCCACGCGATAACCAGCACCATGGGCGCAATCCACAACAATGCGGAGCCCATCGAGCGTTTGCCCGCGCGGGAAGGATGCCTTGACCGCTTCAATATAGCGCCCCGGCGCATCTTCCAGCCGGCTCGCGCGCCCAAGCCGCGCCGGCAGCACCAGGGATGCCGCTAGATCGCCCACCATCAGCGCCTCAATCTCCGCTTCCTGCTCATCCGTCAGCTTCAACCCATCCGGGCCAAATAGCTTGATGCCGTTATCCTCATAGGGGTTGTGGGAAGCGCTGATCATCACGCCCAAATCGGCGCGGAGCGAGCGTGTGAGCAAGGCAATGGCCGGCGTGGGCAAGGGCCCGACCAGCACCACATCCATCCCCGCGCCAATGAAGCCCGCGGTCAAAGCCGGTTCCAGCATATAGCCGGAAAGCCGCGTATCCTTGCCGATCACGACGCGATGGCGGTGATTGCCGCGATTGAAAAAACTGCCGGCTGCCTGGCCAAGGCGCAAGGCGGTCGCGGCGTCCATCGGCGCGGCATTCGCTTTGCCGCGAATGCCATCAGTGCCGAAAAGCTTACGGGTCGGGGGTGCTTCGCTCATGCGCGGGTTATAGCCCCTTGCCCGTGCCAGATGAAACCCGCCCGCGCCCGGCAAGCCCAGGCGCGGCGCAGTGGTGGCCTCAAGCGCGCCGAATATTCCAGAATAACGGCGGCTGGCCCTTGAGCATGCCGGTCAGGTTCCGGCGATAGGCGGTGGGCTGGTAATACATGCCCGTCGGCACATAGGGCACTTCTTCAAAGGCGATGCGCTGCATCTCCCGCCCCGCCGCCGCTTCCGCTGCCACATCCGGCGCATTGAACCAGGCATCGCGCTGCGCTTCCAAGGCCGGGATGGTGGGCCAGCCCGGCCAGGCATTCTCCCCATGGCCACGGATGGAGGCGTGGCTTGCGGGATTCCAATGGTCAATCCCGGACCAGAAGGTGAAGAAGCCGGACCAGCCACCCTGTTCCAGCGGATTGCGGCTGGCGCGGCGGGCGACAAGCGTGCCCCAATCCGTGCTGACCAGATCCACATTGAAGCCCATGCGGCGGAAGAGATCAGCGCCGACAAGCGTGGCGGCATTGATCGAAGCAAGATCGGTCGCGTTCAGCAGCACAAGGCGCTGGCCCATGGCGCCGGCGGCCTGCAATTCGGCGCGCGCGGCATCAATGCTTTTGCGCATGCGTTCCATGCCGACATTGCTCGCCATTGGGCTTTCCGGGGCGAAATAGCCAATGCCTTCGCGGCGCAAATCCGCGCGGCCTTCAACGCCCGCGGTGCCAATCACCGCGGTCATGAAATCCATCTGGTTGATCGCCGTCAGCACGGCGCGGCGCACGGCGGGGTTATTGAAGGGTGCGGCCATATGATTCGGGCGGAAAATCCCGATCAGCCCCGTGTCATTGATGATATCCACCTGGATATTGCGCGCCGCAGCACCGCGCATGAAAAGCGGGAAAAGATCAGCGGTTGGCTGTTCCCACCAGTCAATCTCACCCGATTGCAGCGCGGCGGAGGCGGTGCTGGCATCCGGAATGATCCGCCATTCCACGCGATCAAAATGCGTCACCTTGCCGCCGGCGGTCATGGAAGGCGCTTCCCGGCGCGGCACATAATCCGCATTGCGCGCATAGGCGAGCATGGAGCCCGGCACCCATTCATTCTGGATGAAGCGATAAGGCCCGCTGCCGATGGCTTCCGTGATATTGGTGAAGGGATCCACATTCGCCAGCCGTTCCGGCATGATGAAAAGGCAGCTTGTGGTCACCTTCGCCAGGCAATCGAGCATTTTCGGGAAGGGTGCGCTCAGGCGAATTTCAAAAACGCGGTCGCTGATTTCGACCATATCGGCAACCCGCGCCATCAGCACCTGGCCGAAGGCATCGCGCCGGCCCCAGCGCTTGATGGAGGCGATGCAATCGCGCCCGCGCACGGGCGTATTGTCATGGAATTTGAGGCCCTCGCGCAGGGTGAAACGCCAGGCCTTGCCGTCATTTTCCACGACATGGCCTTCGACCATTTGCGGGCGCGGCTGGAATTTGTCGTCCATGCCGTAAAGCTGGTCATAGACCAGGAAGGCGTGGTCGCGCGCGACGAAGGCGGTATTGGTGAAGGGGTCAATATTCGGCAAATTGGCGTGCGGCACATAGCGCAGCACGCGCGGCGCCTGCGCAATGGCCGGCGCGCCGATGGACGCGAAGGGGAGCGCCGCCGCTCCACCCAGAAGGTGACGTCTTTGAAGCATGTTTGTCTCCCGCTTGCTAAGGCGAAGCCCATCGCCCGATCCGATGACGGCAATCTAGCGTTGAATGCGGCTATTGTTCAATGATTTGCCGATAACGCGGCGATTTTCAAAAGAACTGGTTCCGCGGGCGCGGCAGGCCCAGATGATCCCGAAGCGTGGTGCCCGCATATTCCCGCCGGAATATCCCGCGCCGTTGCAATTCCGGCACCACCAAGCGCACGAAATCCTCAACCCCGCCTGGGATGGTCGGGAACATGATGTTGAAGCCATCACAGGCTTCGGCTTCCAGCCAGGCTTGCATTTCATCGGCCACGCTTTTGGCGCTACCAGTGAAGGAAAGCCCGCCATAGCCGCCGAGCGCCACGGCCAATTGCCGCACGGTCAGCTTGTCGCGCCGCGCCCGTTCCAGAACACGTTGGCGCCCGCTTTGGCTTTGGTTGGTCTCAGGGATTTCAGGCAAAGGCGCGTCCAGATCAAAGCCGCGCGCATCCACGCCAAGTGCGATGGAAAGCGCGCCCATGCCGCTATCGGGATGGACAAGGCTATCCAAATGCTCGCGTTTTTCCCGCGCTTCTTCATCGGACTCCGCCACCGTCACCAAGGCACCGGGCAGAATTTTGATCAGTGCCGGATCGCGCCCGGCCTTCGCCGCGCGGGATTTGATATCGGCATAATAGGCGCGCGCATCGGCCATGGGGCCGCCGGCGGCGAAGATCATCTCCGCGACCTCGGCGGCGAGTTGCCGGCCTGAATCAGAAGCGCCGGCCTGGACAATGACGGGCCAGCCCTGCACCGGGCGCGCGATATTCAAAGGCCCGGCGATGGAAAGATATTTGCCTTCATGATCAAGCTTTTGCATCCGCGCGGGGTCCCAGAAGATGCCGCTTTCCTTGTCTCGGATGAAGGCGTCTTCCGCGAAACTGTCCCAAAGCCCGGTGACCACATTATGGAATTCGCGCGCGCGGGCATAGCGTTCGGCGTGGTCCATGTGTTCGGTCATGCCGAAATTGCGCGCCGCGTCGGGGTTGGAGGTGGTGACGATGTTCCACCCGGCGCGCCCGCCGCTGATGTGATCCAGCGAGGCAAAGCGCCGTGCGATATGATAGGGCGCGTCATAGGTGGTGGAGGCTGTCGCGATCAGCCCGATACGTTCCGTCACCATCGCAAGGGCTGATAGCAGCGTGAAGGGCTCAAAGGACGTGACCGTGCCGCTGCGTTTCAGCGCCTCAATCGGCATGTTCAGCACGGCCAGATGATCGGCCATGAAGAAGGCGTCGAACTTGCCGCGTTCCAGGGTTTGGATGCAGTTCACTAAATGCTTCAAGCTGAAATTTGCCTCCGGCGCTGAATCCGGGTGGCGCCACCAGGCGGTGTGGATGCTGACGGGGCGCATGAAGGCGCCAAGATGCATGTGCTTCATGGGGATGCCCTGTTATCCAGCCCTGCCATTCGCGCAAGCCTGCCAGACAGCAAGCGCCTGGATGGTTTCCGCCACATCATGCACGCGCAGAATGGCGGCACCCCGCGCCGCACCTGCCAAGGCAACGGCCAAGCTGCCGGCCAGGCGCGCTTCGGCTTGCTCCACGCCTGATAAGGTGCCGATGAAGCGCTTGCGCGACGCACCCAGCATGATGGGGCAGCCAATCTGCGCCAGGATCGGCAGGGCTTCGATCAGGGCAAGGTTATGCGCCATGGTCTTGCCAAAGCCGATGCCTGGATCAATCGCGATGCGCGCACGCGCAATGCCAAGCGCTTCAAGGGTGGCGACACGATCACGGAGAAAGCGCGCAACTTCCAACACCACATCGGCGTAATCGGCCTGCGCCTGCATGCTGCGCGGGTCGGTGCCCGGCATATGCATCAGGACAATCGGTGTTTGCATGCGTGCAAGGAAATCCACCGCCGCCGGATCGTGCCGCAGCGCGGTAACATCATTGATGATTTCAGCGCCGGCTTCCAAGGCGGCCTGCATGGTCGCCGCATGGCGCGTATCAATGCTGACCGGGGCTGCCTTGGCCAATTCCCGCACCACGGGGATGACGCGGGCGATTTCCTCATCTGGGAGGACAGGCGCCGCGCCGGGCCGCGTTGATTCGCCGCCCACATCCAGGATATCCGCACCCGCTTCCAGCATGGCATGGCCGGCAGCAATCGCGACCGAGGCATCAAAATGCCGCCCGCCATCGGAAAAACTATCGGGCGTGATGTTCAGAATGCCCATCACCAGGGGGCGCTGGCTTACCAGCCCAGCAAAGGGCAAAGGTCTCGCGGTGATGGCTTCAATCTGATCGCCCCAATCATCCGGGAGCGCCGCCACGGGCAGGGTTGCTACTTCGCGCCCATCTTCAATCAGCCGGGCCAAGGAAAAGGCCAGATCGCCGCCCTGCAAGGGTAGCGCCTGGCCTTCTCCGATGGCTCGAAACGCGGCTGGGCCTGATAACAGGCCCAGCGGATGCAACCAACGCTCAGCAGTCACAGATTAAGTGGCAGGCGCCGCGCCCGGAGAAAGCCCGCCGGGGCGCATGGTCGGGCGGCCAGAGCTTGGCACACTGCCGCGGCCCTGGTTCACCGGCTCATCCGGGCGATTGCGCACCACGGGTTCACCCTTGATCACCTGACGGATTTCATCACCGCTCAGCGTTTCATGTTCCAGCAAGCCATTCGCGAGCAAATGCAGCTGATCCATATGTTCTGACAGGATGGCGGTGGCCCGCGCATAGGCGCCATCAATAATGCCGCGGATTTCGGAATCAATCACCCGCGCGGTTTCTTCCGAGACATTCTTTGTCTGCGTCACGGAATGGCCAAGAAACACTTCCTGGCTATTATCGCCATAGGCGATCATGCCAAGCTTGTCGCTCATGCCCCATTCGGTCACCATAATGCGTGCCTGATTGGTTGCCATTTTGATGTCACCCGAAGCGCCGTTGCTGACCTTATCCGGGCCGAAGACCAATTCTTCCGCAACACGCCCACCCATCGCCATGGCGAGTTCCGCCTTCAGCTTGGATTTATGCTTGGAATAGCGATCACCTTCAGGCAGCGACATCACCAGGCCAAGTGCGCGGCCACGCGGAATGATCGTCGCCTTATGCACCGGATCACATTCCGGCTCATTCATGGCAACCAGAGCATGGCCCGCTTCGTGATAGGCGGTCATCCGCTTTTCAGCTTCCGACATGACAAGGCTGCGGCGTTCCGCGCCCATCATCACCTTGTCCTTGGCGGCTTCAAATTCCGCCATGCCAACCGTGCGCCGCCCGGTGCGCGCCGCAAGCAACGCGGCTTCATTCACCAGATTGGCAAGATCAGCACCCGAAAAACCAGGCGTGCCGCGCGCAATCACCTTGGGGTCCACATCAGACGCCAGCGGCACCTTGCGCATATGCACCCGCAGGATTTTCTCACGCCCATTCACATCGGGGTTCGGCACCACAACCTGCCGATCAAAACGGCCAGGGCGCAGCAAAGCGGGATCAAGCACATCCGGGCGGTTTGTGGCCGCAATCAGGATCACACCCTCATTGCTTTCGAACCCATCCATTTCGACGAGCATCTGATTGAGTGTCTGTTCGCGCTCATCATTGCCGCCGCCAAGCCCGGCGCCACGATGGCGCCCCACCGCGTCAATTTCGTCAATGAAGATGATGCAAGGCGCGTTCTTCTTGCCCTGTTCGAACATGTCACGCACGCGCGATGCGCCAACACCCACGAACATTTCGACGAAATCCGAACCGGAAATCGTGAAGAAGGGCACATTGGCTTCACCGGCGATGGACCGCGCCAGCAAGGTCTTACCAGTCCCTGGCGGCCCCACCAGCAGCACGCCCTTCGGGATCTTGCCGCCCAGGCGCTGGAATTTCTGCGGATCGCGCAGGAATTCAACGATTTCTTCAAGCTCCGCCTTGGCTTCATCAATGCCGGCGACATCATCAAAGGTCACGCGACCCTGCTTTTCGGTCAGCAACTTGGCGCGGGATTTGCCAAAGCCCATGGCGCGCCCGCCACCGCCCTGCATCTGGCGCATGAAGAAAATCCACACGCCAATCAGCAGCAGCATTGGGAACCAGGACGCCAGATAATGCAGCAGCGGGTTGACCTCGGCCTCCTCGGGCTTAGCCACCACGCGCACGCCCTTTTCCGTCAGGCGCGAAATCAGCGCCGGGTCTTCCGGGGTATAGGTCGTGAATTGGCGCCCATCGCTGAGCTGGCCAGTCAGGGTGCGACCCTGGATGGTGACGTCGCGCACATGGCCGGCCTGCACTTCATTCAGGAAGTCCGAATAGGCGACTTGAGAGGAGCTCGGGCGGCTGGAGCCGCTCGGTTGAAACAGGTTGAACAACGCCACCAAAAGCAGCGCCACGATCACCCATAAAGCCATGTTTCGGCTGAAATTATTCACCGCAACCCTTCCATCTTCAGGAGCCAAGTGGCGTCATCCGCCACGCGCTGCCAGCATACATAGTGACGCTTCACGCATCTTGAATGACCCGCGTGAAATCTTCCAGCCGCAAAAGCGAGGGTCAGCCAGCGGGCAGGCCACCGCCCTGGGGGGCAAAGACCATGCGCCAAGCTGCCGCTTCCACCCCTTCAGCATAGAACAGCCCGGGCAGGACCGCCAGCTTTCCCTTTTTATCCCAAAGCGCTGGCAGGGCGCGGAGCGCCGGCAGGGGGATTGAGGCCAGCCCCCGGAAGCCGGACGCTGCCTCCCCCAAGGCGGCGCAGGACCAGCCTGGGCGGGCCGGGCCGGTCACCAGAAAGCGCCCATCCCATAGAAAAGGCGGCTGCCAGGGCTGGGCGGGGGCAATCAGGCCGGGGTCGCGCGCCACCAGCCAGCGCCCAGCAGCGCCGGGCCGCACCCAGGCGCCAGCAAGGCTCCCCCCGCCGCGCGCCAGCAGCGCCGCCGTGGCCTCGATGGGTACTGGCCAAGCAGCGCCGCCAATCAGGCCAATCAGGCGCGCCAGCGCTGCGACGCCGAGCGCATCGGTGCCAAGCGCCTTGGGATCCAGCCAGGCATAGGCTTCCGGGTGAATCTCCGCCGCTGCCGCCAGCCGGGCCAGCAGCGCGGCCTCCTGCCGGGCGCGGCGGTGGGCGAAAGCCTGTGCCGCTTCGGCAAGCGCGCTAACCCCCTCGCCTTCCCCGCCCGGGTCGCCCAAAGCCAGGCGCAGCCGGATGCGCGCAAAGCGCGGATTGTCATTGGAAGGGTCGCGCACGGGGGAGAGGCCGGCAGCGGCCACCACCGCTTCCAGCCGGGCCGGCGCAAAACCCAGAAGCGGGCGCAGGATCAAGCAATCAGGTGCCACGCGCAGCGACGCCATGGCGGCAAGCCCCGCCGCGCCACTGCCGCGCAAAGCCCGAAACGCAAGGGTTTCCGCCTGATCGCCGCGATGATGGCCAAGCAATAGCCAAGGGCAGCCATTGCGCGTCGCGGCTTCGGTCAGCGCCGCCAGCCGCGCAGCGCGCGCACGTTCCTGCAGCCGCGCGCCGCCGGGCAAGCCAAGCCGCAGGCATTCCGCTTCAATTCCGGCCTTGGCCAAAAGCGCCAGCACATGATCGGCCTCCGCCCCGCTTTCGGGGCGCAGCCCATGATCCGCGACCAGCGCCAGAACGCTGCCTCCGCGCGCTGCCACCCAATCTCGCGTCAGCAGCGCAAGCGCCAAGCTATGCGGCCCGCCGGAAACCGCCACGGCAAGCCGAGGCGCCGCGCCAAAAGGCCCAAGCGGCGCCATGGCGGCTGCGAATTCGGCGCGGCTGACCGGCGGGGTCAGCGCAGGAAGCCGGCTATCCCCATGAGGATATCACCGGCATTGCGCGCGGCGGCGACTGTCAGCCGCGCGATCTGCCTGCGGCCCGGCCAGATTGGGGAAGTTCGAGCGCAAATTATCCAAGGTCTCACAGGCTTCGCGCCGGGCGCCGAAGCCCTGGAAGGCATTGGCAAGCCCGATCATTGCCTCTGGCGCGCGGGCCCCCTGGCGGTTGCGGCTATAGGCTTCATCATAGGCGAGCGCGGCATTTTGGAAATCTCGCCTGCCCATCAAAGCATCGCCCAGCAGCAGGGAAGCATCCTGCGCCCGCGCGCCGGGGCGGTTGCGGATGGCTTCCCGCGCCGCAGCCTCGGCGGTGGCGAAATCGCGCTGCGCCAAAGCGGCGCGGCCGTCCGAAATGGCCTTGTCAACCGTCCTAGGGGCGTTGGAGGGTGCCGGGGCTGGCTGGGCTTGCGCCGGCGGCCCCGGCTGAGGAGGGCGCGCGGGGGCCGGTCGGCCAGTCCCTCTCTCCAGGGCTTGCAGGCGGAAATCAAGATCGCCGCGCAGCTTTTCCAATTCAGCGCGCAACTGCCGGTCATTGTTCTCGGCCACATCAAGCTGGCCACGCTGACGGCGGTTTTCTTCCTCAAGCTCCTGCACGCGACCCAGCAATTGCTGCACCAAATCGCCCGAAGCGGCGGACCCGCGCGAAGGCGCGCTTGGCGCAGCGACGACGCCACCACCGCGCCGTAGCGCATCAATCTCCCGCCGCAAATCCAGGATCTGGTTTTGCAGCGCAATGCCTTCACGGCTTTCCACCTGGGCCTCAGCAGGCGTTGTAAGCGCCAATCCAAAGCCCAGAAGCGCAAGACGGAAAACCAGGGTGATGCCTGCCATGGCCTTCAAGCGGCGCGACCGAAGCCGCGCCCCCCCTTATCAGCGAACCACCGTGACGGCGCGGCGGTTCTGCGCCCAGGCGCTTTCATCCGAACCGAGTGCCGCCGGCTGATCCTTGCCGAAGGAGATGGTGGAAATGCGCGAGCCATTCACACCGCCCGCTACCAGCGCATCACGGGTGGAATTGGCGCGGCGCTGACCAAGGGCCAGGTTATACTCGCGCGTGCCGCGTTCATCGGTATGGCCTTCCACCACAACCTGCACTTGCGGATGGCGGCCCATCCATTCCGCCTGACGGTCCAGGACCGGGCGCTGATCGGCGCGGATATTGCTGCGATCAAAATCAAAGAAAATGCGGTCACCAACATTGGCGACCAAATCTTCCTGGCTGCCAGGGCGGATATTGCCTGCGCCCCCCATCCCAGCGCCTGCGCTGCTGCTATTGTCCGACCTGGAGCAGGCGGCGAGCAGCGCAAGACCAGCAATAGCAAGGAATTTCAACTTCATGACTGGTTTCCTTTCAGGGAAATCATAACTTTGTGCGGTGCGGTAAAGGCTGGCCCGCTTCCGGTCAAGCCAAAACCTTCAGGAAAGCAAAGGGGACCATGTCGGATCAGTCGCATCGGTTGGCGTCGGCAGGGGGCGTTCATTGAAGCCCGCGATGTCTATGGTGTGGATGCGCGCCGAAAAACCGCCGCCGCGAGAATCCGTCGCACGGGTTTCCCGGCCAAAGACCAGCATGCGGCCATTAGGGGCGAAACTCGGTGCTTCCATCTTCCAGCCCTCGGACAAAATACGCTCGCCCGATCCATCGGGGCGCATGACGCCAATTGCAAAGCTGCCACCACCAAAGCGGGTGAAGGCGATCAAATCGCCGCGCGGTGACCAGACCGGCGTGGCGTAGCGACCGCGGCCGAAGGAAATGCGGCGGATGCCGCCGCCATTCGCATCCATCACGTAAAGCTGCTGATCGCCGCCACGATCGGAATTGAACACAATCTGCGTGCCATCAGGCGAAAAGGCGGGGCTGACATCAAGCGCGCTGCCGCTGGTAAGCTGCCTTTCGCGCCGGCTGGCCAAATCCACCACATAGATATTCGCATCACCGCCACGCATGGCGGAAAGCACTACGGAACGCCCATCAGGCGCGAAACGGGGCGATAGCGTCATGCCCGCAAAATTGCCGAGCACCTGCTGGCCGCGCGTATTCAGATCAAACAACACAACACGCGGCTGTTCGCGGCCCTGATAGGACATGAAGGCAACGCGATCCGCGGCCGGATGGAAGCGCGGCGTCAATGCCGCTTCGCGGCCATCAGTCAGGAAGGCGTTGTTCTCGCCATCCTGATCCATGATGGCGAGGCGCCGCAGCCGGCGATCACGCGGGCCGGATTCCGCGATATAGACGATGCGCGTATCGAAATAGCCTTTTTCGCCCAGCAATCTTTCATAGATCACGTCAGAGATCAGGTGCGCAATGCGCCGCCAATTGCCGGTGGGCGCCGTGAAGGCCGTGCCCTGCAATTGGTTTTCCGGCAGCACATCCCACAAGCGGAATTCGACGCGCAAATTGCCGCCTTGCAGATCCGCCCGCCCCGTTGTCAGCGCCTGCGCGCTAATCACGCGCCAATCCTGAAAGCGTGGCCGTTCCGCAGCACCTTCCGGCGTTTGGATGAAGGCCTGGCGCTGCACGGGGCGGAACAGGCCAGAATTGCGCAAATTATCCTGCACCACGCGTGCAATATCGCGCCCGAAACGCTGGCCATCCCCAACACCGGCGAAATCCGGAATTGCGATGGGGATCGGGTTTGTCCGCGCGCGCGTGATGTCAATCACCGCCCCTTGCGCAAAGGCCGTATCAGGTGCCCCCGCAAGCGCCGAGACCGTCACCGCGCCCGCGGCACCAAGCAAAAGGGAGCGTCTAGTTGTCATGCCCATCATCCTGAATTCAGCGCATCAGCCCGCGTGGGCTGAAGCGAAAGGTGGAAGCCATCACGGTTTGCATTTTCTCCGCAGGCACTTTCAGTGGATTGCACGCGGGCGCCAATAAAGCACGCCGCGCCGATTCGAATACAGACCGCACGCGCGGATCGGTCGGCATATTTCCCGCCGGCACCACATTGCGGACATTGCCCTGCGGATCGAGTTGTACACGCAATTCAACCGTAATGTCCTGCAGCCCAAGCATGCCGGCATCCACATTCCAGCATTCGGCCACCTGATCCGCGAGGCCACGGATTTCGCCCTGCGTCAGCGCAGCGTTCCCAGTCGGCGAACCGCCCCCCTGGCGCGGCGCGCCGGAAGGGTTGGGCCGTGCGGTGGGCGCACGATCCTGCTGCTGCTGGGCGCGCAAACGCTCTAGAGTATTCTGTACCGAGGTGCTGTTTTCCTGTGGCCGCGCGATGGGCGGCGTTTGCCCTGTGCCTGCCTGGCGCGATGGCTCAGGCGGCGGTGGCACAGGCGGCGGCGGCAAGGGCAAAGGCGGTTCCGGGCGCGGCGGCTGCGCGGCCTGGGGCTGTGGCGGCGTTGGCTGCGGCGTTGGCGTTTGCGGCGTCACGCGCGGGGCCGGTGAAGGCTCCGGGCTTGACGCCGGTGCCGGCGCGGGCGGGGTTGGCCGGGCGGGGCTCGGCGGCGCGGGTGTTGGTGCGGCAGCCGGCGCTGGTGGCGGGGGTGGCGGCGGCGGGGTTGGCTCGGGCGGCGCATTACGCGGCGGTTCCGGCGCCGGGGGCTCTGGCGTCGGCGGTGCCGGGTTCGGGGTCGAGGTTTGCGCCGGCACCGGAGAAGGCGTATCGGCGCGCGTCATCTGCGCCGGGCCGGGGGCCACAAGCTCCACCGCGATCCCTTGTTCCTGCGGTTCAGGAATGGAACGCGCAAGTGAGAACAAGGCCCCGATAGCCAGCAGCGCGACATGCAGCCCCGCCGAGACCATCAGCCATTTATTCAGGCGCTTATCGGGCAGGGCCCGGGGCAAGGCTCTCTCCTTCCGCCCCTCAGCCGCGGGGCGGCTGGGCCGGGCGCGGTGGCGCGGCAGGGGGTGCCGCCGGGCGCGCCGGTTGCGTGGCGGGACGGGCGGCGGGGGCCGCCGCACCCGGGCGCGGCCCGCCTGGCTGTTCGGCCAAAAGCGCCACGCGGGTGAAGCCGGCACCGGCGATGGTGCCCATCACCTCCATCACGCGGCCATAGGAAATGGCCTTGTCGCCACGGACAAAAATCCGTCGCTCCGGCGCGCCTTGCGGCTGTTCGCGCATGATCGCTTGCAGGCGCGGCACCAGCCCATCCAAAGGCACTTCGGTTTCCTGCAAGAAAATCTTGCCTTCCGGATTGACCGTGATGGTCAGGGGTTCGGTTTCCTGATTGAGCGGCTGGGCAGTGGTTTTGGGCAAATCCACCGGCACGCCCACCGTCATCAGCGGCGCGGCCACCATGAAAATGATCAGCAGCACCAGCATCACATCCACAAAGGGCGTGACGTTGATTTCCGCCATTGGGCGATACCGCGAACGCCCGGAAGCGCGCCCGCCAGAAAGTTGCGCCCCCATGGCCTATTCCGCCGCCTGGGTCGGGCTGCGCGGCCCGCCATCATTCGCCGCCGCTTCCGTCTGCCGCGACAGGATGGCGCCAAATTCAGTGGCAAAGCCTTCCAGCCGTGCGGCAAAGCGCGCCAAATCCGTGTTGATTTTATTATATGCCAGCACCGCCGGAATCGCCGCCACCAGGCCGATCGCGGTGGCAAATAGCGCTTCGGCAATCCCTGGCGCCACCACCGCCAGACTGGTGTTCTGCATTCCCGCAATGGCCGAGAAGGAATTCATGATCCCCCAAACGGTGCCGAACAGCCCTACGAAAGGCCCGACCGAACCGACCGACGCCAGAAACACCATCCAGCGTTCCAGCCTTTCCATTTCCCGCCCGATAGTCACACCCATGGCGCGTTCCACGCGTTCCTTGGCGCCGCCCAGCAAGCTGACACCACCCGCGCTGCGGCGCCATTCACGCATGGCCGACCCGAATACCGCCGCCATCGGATGCGTCGGTTGCTCACCTTCGCGCGTGAACAACTCATCCAGGCTGCCGCCGGACCAGAAGCGGTCCTCAAACCCATCCGCCGCCTTATTCGCGCGCCGCATGGCGACGACTTTTTCGAACACCACCGCCCAGACCCAAATACTGGCCAGCAGCAGCCCGATCATCACCGCTTTCACAACCCAATCGGCCTGCAAAAACAGGCCCCAGAGCGACATGTCATGGGCCACTTGCCCAAGCGCCTGAGTGGTCACGCTACGATCCACGCCACTTCTCCTTCGCCCTTTCGGGGCGATTGAAGGCGGCCAAGGCCACCTGAAAACACAAAGCCCGGAAAAAGCGGCCTTTTCCCGGCAGAATCTTGTTCACCCCGGCGCGGATTCAACCACCGCACGCAGCGCCGAACGCCAGGGTTCCGGCAGCGGCACCGGCTTCACGCCCCCCTGCCCCACCGAGGCCAGGCGCACTTCCAGTACCGCTAAAGCCTCATCTTCGCCTTCGCGCCGCACCAGCTGGGTCAGCCACACCTGCACGCCCGTCACACGGCGGATATGCGTTTCCACCACCACCGATTCGTCGAGTCGCGCTGGCCGGAAATACTCCACTTCCAGCCGCCGCACCACGAGGAAGACACCATGCCGCGCAATCATTTCCTGATGCGGCAAACCCATGGCGCGCAAGGCTTCCGTCCGCGCACGCTCCGCCCAATGCAAATAGCGCGCGTGATAGGCAACCCCGCCCGCATCCGTATCCTCAAAATAAACGCGGAGCGGCCAGAGATGCGGCGCGCTCACGCTTCCTGATCCCCGAGCAAATCCAACAACGGCTGCACCCCGGCAGGTGGGCTCAAGCCCAAATGCCGCCAGCCGCGATCCCCAAGCACGCGCCCGCGCGGCGTGCGCAACACAAGCCCTTCCTGGATAAGGAAAGGCTCCACCACTTCTTCCAGCGTGTCCCGGCTTTCCGCCAAGGCCGCCGCCAAGGTTTCAATCCCCACCGGCCCGCCATTATGGTATTCCGCAATGCGCGCCAAATAACGCCGATCCATCGCATCAAGGCCGAGCGCATCAACCTCCAACCGCCGGAGCGCCGCATCGGCCATGGCGCGGTCCGCGACCTTGTCTTCCATCAGCGCAAAATCACGCACGCGCCGCAATAGCCGCCCCGCAATACGCGGCGTGCCGCGCGACCGGCTGGCAATCTCCCGCGCGCCATCTTCCGACAAATCAAAGCCCAGCTTGCGCGCACCGCGCGTCACAATCCCCAGCAATTCCTCAGGCGTATAAAGCACCAAACGCAAGGGAATGCCGAAGCGATCGCGCAACGGCGTCGCCAGCAACCCCGCCCGCGTCGTCGCGCCAATCAGCGTGAAAGGCGGCAAATCAATCCGCATCGTGCGCGCCGCAGGGCCTTCGCCAATGATCAGATCAAGCTGGAAATCCTCCATCGCGGGATAGAGCGTTTCCTCGATCGCCGGCTGCAGCCGATGTATCTCATCCACAAACAACACATCACGCGGCTGCAAATTGGTCAGGATCGCCGCCAGATCACCCGCACGCTGCAAGACCGGGCCAGACGTCGCGCGAAAACCAACGCCCAATTCACGCGCGACAATCTGCGCAAGCGTGGTTTTCCCAAGACCAGGCGGGCCATGAAACAGCACATGATCCATCGCCTCAGCCCGCGCCCGCGCCGCCCCGATAAAAACGCGCAAATTCTCCCGCAAACCACGCTGCCCGGTGAAATCATCCAGCGTCTGCGGCCGCAACGAAACCTCAGCCCCATCCTCCTCAAGCCGGGCGGGACTGGAAAGGCGATCGGCTTCGGTCATGGGGGGGTGGGTTCCGCGGGGGCGCCGCCCCCGAACCCCCGCCGGGGAGACAGTGTCTCCCCGGACCCCGCCGATACGGGGGCTTGGGGGGAGAGGGGCACAGCGCGCCCGCTTGCCCAACGCGACCCCTGAGCCCCTCTCCCCCCAAGCCCCCATGATGGAGGTCCAGGAGGATGCATTCCTCCTGGCGGGGGGTTCGGGGGGCAGAGCCCCCTGAGGACCACCCCCCCCATCACCGCGCCATCTCCTTCAGCCCATCCCGGATGAGGTCGTTGAGGGTGGCCTCAGCGCCCAGGCGTTTGGCTGCGCGGGTGATGGCGCTGGTGGCTTCGGGGCCTTTCAGGCCGAGGTTGACCAGGGCGGAGATGGCGTCTGCTTCCATGCTGTTCGGGGCGGGGCTGGCGCCTTCGCCATCTTCGCTGGGGGTGGCGCGTCCGACTGCCCATTTTTGCATGGCGGGTTCATCCACGATGCGGTTGGCGGTGGCGGCGCCGAGGCCTTTGACCGCGCCCAAGCGCTTACGTTCCTTGATGGCGATAACGTGGGCGAGTTCGGATGGCGTGAGGCCGGAGAGGACCAGCAGGGCTTTTTGTGGCCCCACGGTTTTAACCTCGATCAGGGCGAGGAAGGCGTCACGTTCGGTGGCATCGGCGAAGCCGAACAGGGTGATGGCGTCTTGCCTGAGGTGGGTTTCGACCAGCACGCGCTGCGGCCCTTCACGCGCCGAGAGGGCGTCCAGCGTTTTGCGGGAGCAGGAAAGCAGATAGCCAACGCCATTCACATCCAGGATGCAGCCGCTTTCATGGGTGCTATCCAGCCGGCCGGTGAGTTTGCCGATCATGCTGTGGCGTAACCTTTGGCTAACATTTTCTTCGTCTGGCGGTGATGCGCGTGGCAGATGGCAATCGCGAGGGCATCCGCGGCATCTGCCCGGCGGAAGGCAACACCGGGCAGCAAATGGCGCACCATGGCCTGCACCTGTTCCTTGGCGGCGTGGCCATTGCCGACCACGGCGCGCTTCACCTCCATGGCGCCATATTCGGCGACGGGAAGGCCGGCCAGGCGCGGCGCCAGCATCACCACACCGCGCGCCTGACCGAGTTTCAGCGCGCTTTCCGGATTGCGTGCGACATAGGTGTTTTCCACCGCCGCTTCATCGGGTTGGAGATTGGCGAAGGCTTCCGCCAGGCCCTGATGCAGGATCAGCAGCCGATCCCCCAAGGCATCGCGGGCGGAGGTGGAGACAACGCCTTCGGCCACAAAGCGCAGCCGATAGCCATCGGATTCAATCAGCCCCCAGCCGGTATGCTGAAGGCCGGGATCAAGCCCGAGGATGCGAATCGTGCGCGCTGCCATGGGGCATTCCTAGCAGATCAGCCCCGCCAAGGCTTCATGGAAGCGTGGTTCGGACCGGGAAGCCGTCGCCAGCTTCCCGGTTGCGATGGCGTTATCCGTGGCGTCGCACCTTTGCCCAGCGTGCCAATTCCTCAGCCCGCAGCGCCAACCGCCCATGAATCCTATCCAGCTTCAAGCCTTGCCGCAGCACCGGCAGGCACGCCTGATGGTCGTATTGCCCCTTGGATCGCCCGGCTTCGAAATCCAGGAACAACCCGATCAGCGCCGCGTTGTTGAAGGCATGCCGATTGCCATCATCCAAATAGCTTTCAGACCATGTGCCTTCCGACAGCAGCAACCCGTGCGCTTCCAGTTCAAGGTGGAAATACCGCACGCGCCGGCATGCCAGGGGTGATGGCGCCCGCCTTGATCAGAATGGGCGCCGTTTTCGCCGCCATCACCCCATTGCGTGGCACGGCGATATCCATGAAGCCCACCCAACGGAGCGGCTCAAACCCAGCCTGACCATCACGCATGGCCAGCCCCACGTCCCCGGGGCGGAAGATTTCCGCCGCGTCTTCGCCATACGGCGTCACAATACGCGTGACTTCCGCGAAGCAGCCAATGGTTTCCCAGCCATGGGTGAAATATGACACCAGCCGCCCCGTTACCGATCAAGAGCCAGTCACTACCAGCGCCATCCAACAGCCTATTGGCGCTGGAATCGCCGATCAGCGTATCGTCGAACTTTGAACCAATCAGATCTTCAAAGCCCTGCAATTCGTCGGTCAGATTGCCCGAACTGTCGCGGGTATCACGATCGATCCGAACCTCAGCCTTTCCGATCGTCAGGGCTCTCTCCAGATCGCCGAGCCAGAAAGTCGTTTATACATCATTCCTTTGAATATTTTTCCATCTCACGCGAATTCGCAAGGGCTAAATCAACGTTCAACGAAAAATCACACTTCAATGGAATCCCGTTGAACATTTTTCTACCGGAATATCTGAAAAATAGAACGTCAGATACAAAAAACCCTGGGTTGCAGCATCTTCTGTGTTTCGGGTTTTATGGGCAAATCCCAGGCACCGCCTATCGCCCAGGTCATTGAATGCCCTTGGACTCGAATCGCTGAAGCGCCCATATGCCCCAACTGCCCCGATGTCTTTTTTGCGCTGATGCCAGCGTCAGATCGCACATGGTCAAAAAACCGAATACGGCCCCGAAAATGGCAGCAACCGAAGGTCTGAGGTATCTTTGGTGAAGGACAGCAACGGAAAACGCCTTAAACCCGCGCCGCTACCACCGCCAGAATCGCCTGCGCCGCCGCAGCCTGGCTTGGTTCAATCACCGGCACGCCGCAGGCATCCTCGGTCGCTGCCCGGTGATGCGCCATGCCGGCACAGCCCAGGATCACCGCCTCAGCCCCCAAGGCAACCAATTCCCGCGCCACTTCGGCGATGCGGGCGCGCGGCGCCACGGGGTCGGTCAGCACCTCCATATCCAGATTGAGTGCGATGGAAGTCACCATGCGCGCTTCCACCCCCATCGCCTGCAATACCCGGCGCTGGCGGGGCTTGGATTTGTCGGTGAAGGCGATCAAGCCGAAAGTATCTCCACGATTGAGCGCGGCAGCGATGGAACAGCGCAAAGGGCCGAAAACGGGCTTGTCGGTGACCATCCGCACCGCTTCAATGCCCGGGTCGGAAACGCAGCCGATGATATAAGCATCGGCGGGTTCGGCGGCGACGCGCCGGCAGAGCGGTTCGGCCACGCCGTACCAATCCCGCCAGGTAATGATGGCGGGGGGGCCTTCTTCCAGGCGGGTCACGTCTATCCGCGGCAGGCCGGGGGCGGCAAAGGGGGCAACAGCGGCGGCAATGCCCTGGGTGCAGCTTAGGCTGCAATTAGGGTTGATCAGCAGGATGCGTTCATTCATGGGCGGCATTTTGGGCGCAGCGGGTAGCGCGCCGCAAGCCATGCTTGATTGAGGCCGGTTTCAGGCTTAACGCTGCACTGCAACACGCCGCGCCTGAGCGGCGAGGATTGGAACAAAAATGCGTTGGGAACCGGATCGCACGCCACCCACCCTGCCCTATCAGCCGCCCGGCACACGGGATGGCCTGGTCCGGGGGCTGAAGGGGCTTTGCCCGGCCTGCGGCCAGGGGCGGCTTTTCGCGGGGTATCTGCGCGTGGCGGAGGCTTGCGAAAGCTGTCACGCGCCGCTTGGCCGGCTGCGCGCGGATGATGCGCCGCCCTATTTCACCATTATCATCGCGGGGCATGTGCTGGTGCCGCCCGTTTTGTGGATCGAAAAAGCCTATATGCCGCCGATTTGGCTGCATATGGTGGTGTGGCTGCCGCTGTTCACCATTATCTGCATTCTGCTGCTGCGGCCCATCAAGGGGGCGGTGATGGGCTGGATGATGCATCTTGGCATGACGGGGGATGAAGGCGGCGTGCTGCCGCGGGGTGGCAAGCCAGATGCCTGAACAGCGCCTGATCCGCGTTGAATTGCCCGAAGAAGCGCCGGCCCCTTCCGCCTATGCGGAAGCGGATCGGCGCCAGGCGATTGCGGATCTGCTGCACCATAACCGCTTCGACCCTGAAGGCCTGCAGCGCGGGCCTTATGTGCTGGGGCTTGCGGTGCGTGAAGGCCGGTTGGTGTTTGATATCCGCAATGAAGGGGGTGCGACGCTGCATGTGCTGGCGCTGGCCCTTGGCCCCTTCCGGCGCCTGATCAAGGACTATCATATGGTGGTCGAAGCGCATGAACAGGCGGTGGCCGAAAGCGGGCCGGAATCCCGCGTGCAAGCCATAGATATGGGAAGGCGCGGGCTGCATAATGAAGGCGCGGAGCTACTGCGCGCGCGGCTGGCGGGGCGGGTTGCGCTTGATTTTGATACGGCACGGCAATTATTTACCCTAGTTTGCGCGCTGCATCAAAGAATTTGAAGTTTTCGTAGTTCTGACGCGAGTGAAACAGGCGCAGTAAAGCCAACTTCGCGCCTGAGGCGCCCGGTATGCGCCACCATATAGGGCGGTTCATTCGGCCGATCAGGCAAAGCACCCAGCCTGAGCAGATAAGGCCGGCCAGAGATATGCGCGATCAGCCGCGCCATGGCGGCAATGCTGATCGGCGCGCCTGAGGCTATATTGACCGGACCGGTAACTTGGCTGGTGGCCAGCGCCGTGATGGCGGCGGCGGCGTTTTGTGTGCTGATGAAATCGCGCACTGGGCGACCAGAGGCACATTGCGCTTCGCGGCCTTCACGCAGCGCCAGCATGATGGAAGGCACCAGCCGCGCCGGGTTCTCGGCGGGGCCGAACAAATGAAACAGCCGCGCCCAGGCAACGCCGAAACGCGCGCGGGCTTCCGCGATTTCCGAAAGGCGCTGCGCGAGGGTGGCCTTCGCCTCACCATAGGGTGTGGCGGGGGCGATGGGGCGCGTTTCCGGCCAGGGGAAGGCGTCATCGCCCGCTTCGGTCGCGTATTCGGCGCAGGTGCCAATTCCCACGAAGCGCCGCGTGCCGGCTTCTGCAGCATAGGCGGCGAGCGCGGTGGAGGCTTCCAGCCAATCGGTATTCTCCGGCGCGGTCCAGAAGCGGCCATGCGCGACATACCAGGCGGTATGGATGATGATGTCGGGGCGGAGATCCTTGATCAGGCGCTGCGCTTCATCCTGGCGCAACAGGTCAATGCCATGCGCGGTGATGCCAGCGGTTTCGGGCAAGGTGGCGCGCGCCGTGACGTGCGTTTCGTATCCGCGCGCGCGCAGCAGGGCCGGCATGTGTTGGCCAATGAAACCCGAAGCCCCCGTGACCAGAAGGCGTTCAGCCATGGAGTAATGGCCAGGCATTGTCGCGCTCGGAAATCACCTTGGGCTCCGCCGGCCAGACAATGCCAAAGGCGGGATCATTCCAGCGCACCCCACGCGCAAGGTCAGGCGCATAGGGTATGTCAATCAAATATTCCACTACCGCATCATCGGTCAGGGTGAGGAACCCATGCGCGATGCCGCGTGGGACAAAGACAGCATTGCCCACGCGGCTGTCCAGCGTGATGGCGACATGGCGTAAATAGCTTGGCTGATCGGGGCGCATATCCAACAGCACATCAAATACCGCGCCGCGCACGCAGCGGATCAGCTTCTGTTCTTCAGCGGGTGCCGCCTGAAAATGCATGCCGCGCAGGGTGTACTTTAGCGTGTTCTCCGAAAGGCTTGCCTGGATCGGCGTGAAATCAATCCCGGCAGCCGCGAAGCTTTCCCGACACCAGCTTCGCATGAAAGCGCCGCGTTCATCGCGCGCGGGGCTGGCTTCGATGCTGATGATGCCGGTGATGGCGGTGGCGTTGAAAATCACAAGGCGCAGACCTCGGCCGCCTTGTCGTAGAAGGCTTTACCGAAGCGCGCGGGCTGACCCAACGGCATGGCGCGGATCATGTCGCGCAGCCCGTGGCGGAGTACGCGCCGGCGCGGCGCATCGGCAGCCAATTCAGCGGCCTTCTCGATGTAATCTTCAACGCTGAAGACGGCGAGATCGCCAATGCCGGCATTGGACAGGTTGGAATAGGAAAGCCGTTCGGCAAAGCTTGGCCCAACGAGTGATATGCAAGGCACACCCATCCAGATGCTTTCGCAGGTGGTGGTGCCGCCCACATGCGGCAGTGTGTCGAGCGAAACATCCATCTTGTTATAGTGCGGCATGTGCTTGCCACGAATGCCGACAAATTCGATCCGGTGCGGGTCCACATTGCGGGCGGCAAAGGCAGCGCGCGTATTTTCCAGGAAGGAAGGGCCACCCGCTTCGGGGCGGATGAAAATGAAGCGCGAATTGGGCACGCGGCGCAGCACGGCGGCCCAGGTATCAATGCAGAGCGTGGTGTATTTATAGGGGTTGTTGGCGGTGCCGAAGGTGACATAACCGCGTCGATCTTCGGGTGTTTCAAGATCAATCGGCACTTCGTAAAAGCCAAGCCGCCCGCCAATGGTCACCCAGGTTTCCGGCAATTCGAAAGGCTTTTCGATCAGCAAGCGCTGGTCTTCGGGTTTGATGTAGGGATCAACCAGGATGTAATCTATGGTCTCAAGCCCCGCCGAATGCGGATAGCCAAGCCAACTGCCACCCAGCCGCGCGGGGCGATAGGCCATGACTTCCAGCTTGTTCATCGCCGTACTGCCACCCAATTCGAACAGCAGGTCAAGATTATCCTTGGCGATATCGGCGGCCACCTGATCATCAGGACGATAGGGCCACCAGCGGAAATTCGTGGTCTTTTCGATTTCCGCCTGAATGACATCACGCTGCCCTTCATAGAAGGAATAGCAAAACACTTCGAAGCGGTCGCGGTCATAGGCTTCAAGCAGCGGCATGCAGAAATAGGTGACCGGGTGATTGCGCAAATCGCTGGAAAGGAAACCAATGCGCCATTTGCGCGGCATATGCAGTGCGGGGGCGGCGGGCAAGGGCTTTATGCGCTTCTGCACGCCGCGGCCCCAATTGCGGTGCCATTCCACGATCCCGATGCGTTCTTCCAGGCTATGCACTTGGCCCAATTCATAATGCACGGAAGAATGCCGCCCTTCGGCCTGCCATAACTGCAGCAGCGAGGGGATGGGACCGGTTGCTTCCAATTGCTCAAGATCCATCACGCGCTGGAAAACCGTACGCAATGACCGCGAACTGCGCGCAACCTGGCCAGGATGGCGAAGCATGAAATCAATTGATAGCCGATAGGATTCCTCCAAATGCGCCACTTCACTATCGTAGCGGCTGCGAGAGAGGCTTTCGATATAGGCCGCCTGCACATCCGCTGCATCGGGATTGGCTTCATGGGCACGCTTCAGCGCTTCATTCGCCAGGCGCCGATCGCCATCACCCACCATGCGAGAGAGGAAAAGATTGGCCTGCCTGTCGCCCGGGTCTTGCGCCAAAATGCCATCAATCACCGCGCGAGATTCTTCGCGCCGGCCAAGCCGCAGCAGCATGCGCGCATGCATGACATCAAGTGAGCGGTCGCCCTGGCGGAATTGCCGCGCGCGCGCCACCACGGGGATAGCCGCTTCGACATCACCGGCGTCAATCAGAAGCCCCATCAGATCATTCAGCGTATTCTGATCCTTGGGCTGGAATTCGAAAGCTTTCAGGAAGCTTGCGCGCGCGCCGTCATTATCATTCAAAACGCGCTGCATGCGCCCCAGCAGGCGCCATAACTCGCCATTGCGCGGGTCAAGCCGTACGGCGCCCTGGAAGGCTTCTGCGGCGGCGGCGTAATTGCCGCGCGCTCCTTCCGCATTGCCCAGATTCTGCCAGGGGGAGGCACTTTTGGGATCAAGCTTCTGCGCTGCCTTCAACATGGCAACGGATTCGTCATGGCGCCCGGCGCGCTTCAGCATGACGCCAAGCAGATTGGCCAGCGCAAAATCCTTGGGCTTACACGCTTGCAACGGCGCCACAAGCTCCGCCGCTTCCTGATGCCGGCCAGCGGACGACAGCGCCAAGGCATAGGGGGTGCAAATCGCCGCCACCGGCACGCCATTGGCCAGCGCCTGGGCGAAGGCGTCAGCCGCTTCCGCATGGCGCCCTCGGCCGGCCAGCAGGGCGGCCAATTGCTGCCAGGCGGCGCCATTGCCGGGCTGTTCCGCCAAGCGCGCGCGCAGGCTTTCTTCCAGCCGCGCCTGATCGGCCTGGGGTAGCGGGGATGGGGCCGGCTTTGCCGGGCGAGGCTTCTGCCGCATGCGGCGCTCTCACTCCTGCGGTGATACAAAACAGCGTTGTTTGTCGTCTATCACTCGTCCCGGTTTTTGGACACACCCAACGGTAAGGAGCGACTCGACGGCTGCGTTGTTTCCTGGCGCACACCCCGTTATGGTCGGTTTGAATTAGGGAACAAGACATGAACGATCTATTTGGTCGCGGCGGTCCTCGGAAGGGGGAGGCTAGGCAGCAGGAAGGCTATTCCGCCAAGGATATCGAAGTGCTGGAGGGGTTGGAGCCCGTCCGGCGTCGCCCCGGCATGTATATCGGCGGCACGGATGAAAACGCGCTGCATCATCTGGCATCCGAAATCATTGATAACGCGATGGATGAGGCGGTGGCCGGCCATGCCGACCGCATCGAAGTCACGCTGGAAGCCGATAATTGGCTGGTGGTGCGCGATAATGGCCGCGGCATTCCGGTGGACCCACACCCGAAATTCCCGAAGCTCAGCGCGCTGGAAGTGATCCTGACCACGCTGCATTCCGGGGGTAAATTCTCCGGCAAGGCCTATGACACCTCGGGCGGGCTGCATGGCGTCGGCTCATCGGTCGTGAATGCGCTGTCTGAGCGGATGGAGGTTGAAGTCGCGCGCGACCGAACCCTGTTCACCCAGGTCTATTCGCGCGGCAAGGCGATCACGAAGCTGAAGGACGCCGGCGCGGTGCAGAACCGCCGCGGCACCTCCATTCGCTTCAAGCCCGATCCGGAGATTTTCGGCAAGCATGCCTTCCGTCCAGAGCGGCTGTATCGCTTCTGCCGGTCCAAGGCGTATCTCTATCGCGGCGTTGAAATCCGCTGGTCTTGCGATCCTGCGCTGATCAAGGATGAGACGCCGCCGCAAGCCGTGCTGCATTTTCCTGGTGGGCTTTCTGACTTTCTGACCGCTGCTTTGGAAGCCCGCCCCACCGTGGTGCCCGCCGCCTGGTCGGGCGAGGCTGAATTCCCTGAAGGTGCAGGGCGGGTTGAATGGGCAGCAAGCTGGGTGGAACGCGGGGATGGGTTTCTCAACACCTATGCGAACACCATCCCAACGCCGCAGGGCGGCACGCATGAAGCGGGCTTTCGTGCTGCGCTGGTCAAGGGGCTGCGCGCCTATGGCGAACTCAAGAAAGAAAAACGCGCCGCCAATGTGACAGCCGAGGATCTGCTCGGCCCCATTGCGGCGATGCTCTCGGTCTTTATTCGGGAGCCGCAATTCCAGGGCCAGACCAAGGATCGGCTCACCAGCCCGGAAGCAGCGCGGCTGGTGGAAATGGCCTTGCGCGATCATTTCGATCATTGGCTGACGGGCGACCCCGCGATGGCGGATAACCTTCTTGCCTTCGCCATTGAACGGGCCGAGGATAGGCTGCGTCGGCGGGCGGAGAAAGACACGCCGCGCAAAACCGCGACGCGTAAGCTTCGCCTGCCGGGCAAGCTTTCCGATTGCGCCCGCGAAAGCGCCGAGGGCACGGAGCTTTTCCTGGTTGAGGGCGATTCCGCCGGCGGTTCCGCCAAGCAGGCGCGAGACCGTGAAACCCAGGCCGTTTTGCCCCTTCGCGGCAAGATCCTGAATGTCGCCAGCGCCAGTGTGGAAAAGCTGCGCCAGAACCAGGAATTGAAGGATCTGATCGAAGCCCTTGGTTGCGGCGTCGGTGATCGGTTTGATATCGCCAAGCTGCGCTATGGGCGCGTTGTCATCATGACCGATGCGGATGTGGATGGCGCGCATATCGCCGCCCTGCTGCTAACGTTCTTCTATCGCGAATTGCCGGAATTGGTGCGCCAAGGCCGGGTGTTTTTGGCGCAGCCACCGCTTTATCGCCTGCAAGCGGGCGGCGTTTCGGTTTATGCAATGGATGACGCGGATCGCGAACGCGTGCTGAAGGCGCGGTTCAAATCCAACCAGAAGGTGGAGGTCAGCCGCTTCAAGGGGCTTGGCGAAATGCCGCCGGCGGCGCTGAAGGAAACCACCATGGACCCAAAGAAGCGCACGCTGCTCCGCGTTATGCTCGCGCCAGAGGATCGGTCTTTTACCAGTGAAAGGGTGGAAGAATTGATGGGCCGCCGCCCGGAATTGCGCTTCCGCTTCATTCAGGAAAATGCCGGGCGCATCGCCGCCGAAGCGCTGGATGCTTGAAGGGCTGGTTTAACGCGTTTCCCTCGCAAATTCTTGTCACCGGAAACGCACTAAATTTCAGTTTGATCGCATTTTCCGAGTCGCCAAGTGATTTCACTTGGCTTGAAAATGCTCACCCAGCGAAAGCCTGGGTGCGCACCAGCCGCGCATAAAGACCATCGGCAGCCATCAATTCCTGATGATTGCCCTGTTCGACCGCGCGGCCGGCTTCCATCACGACAATCCGGTCCGCATCGCGCACGGTTGCCAGGCGATGCGCGATCACCAGCGTGGTGCGGCCCTGGCGCAACCGCGCCAGCGCTTCCTGCACCAGGGCTTCGTTTTCGGCATCCAGCGCGCTGGTCGCTTCATCCAGCAACAACACGCGCGGATCACGCAGCAGGGCACGCGCGAGGGCCAAGCGCTGGCGCTGGCCGCCTGAAAGCCGATTACCACCGGGGCCGAGTTCCGTCTGATAGCCAGCGGGCAAGGCGCTGATGAATTCATGCGCTGCCGCCGCGCGGGCTGCCGCTTCAACTTCGGCCGCCGTCGCGCCAGGCCGTCCGCAGGCGATATTGGCAAACGCCGTGTCTTCGAAAATCACCGCATCCTGCCCGACATAGGCGAGTGAATCGCGCAAGCTCTCAAGGCTGAGGTCGCGGATATCCACGCCATCCAGCAAAACACGCCCTTCGGTCACATCATAAAGCCGCGGCACCAGGGCAAGTGCTGTGGATTTCCCCGCGCCGGAGGGGCCGACCAGCGCGACTGTCTGGCCGGGTTCGGCGGCGAAACTTAAGCCGGCAAGTGCTGCATCCGGCACGCCTTCATAGCGAAAGCCAACCGCATCAAAGGCAATGCGCCCACCGCCCGCCGGCAGCGCAATGGGGCTTGCCGGGTTGATGATTTGGCGCGGCGTATCAATCACGCCAAAGACACGCGCGAGGCCGGCAAGCCCTTCCTGCAAGGCAGCGTTCAAGGAACCAAGCGCGCGCACCGGGCGGGCCGCGATCAGCACCGCGGCGACAAAGCCGGTGAATTCGCCAATCGTGCCCTGCCCGCTTGAAACCCGAAAGCCCACCACGGCAAGCACCGCCGCCACCGCGATCCCGCCCAGCACTTCCAGCATGGGATCAAGCGATGCGCGGGTCCGTTGAATGCCAAAAATCGCCTCTCGCAGCCGCGTGAACAGCGTATTGGCGCGGGCTTCCTCGGCGGCTTCCAGACGATAGCTGCGCACCACCCGCGCCGCACCAAAGCTTTCGGTCAGCCGCGTGGCGGCATCCCCCACGCGATCCTGCATGCCGCCGGAGGCGCGGCGGATGCGCTTGCCAAGCTTCAGGATGGGCACCACGGCCATCGGGTAAAGCAGCGCCGCGATGAGTGACATTTGCCAATCAAGCCACAGCATGGACCCGATCAGGCCAATCAGGGTCAGCACATCGGCGATGGCATTGATGGATCTTTGCAGCGCTTCGCGGATCAATCCCGCATCCGTGGTGAAGCGCGCGGCATGGCGCGCCGGCGCATCCCGCGCCACGGTCGCAAGGTCTGCGCGCGTCAGCGCCTTGAACAAATCGCGCTGCAGGTTTTCCACCACGCGCAGCACCACGGATTGAATCGCCACCGCCTGGCCGAATTGCGCAATGGCCTTCAGCGACGTCACCAGAATGATGACGCCAGGGATCAGCCAAAGCACGCGCTGATCGCCGGCCGTGAACAGGTCAAAGGCCTGCTGGATCACAAGCGGGTAAAGCGCCGTCGCGCCTGAGACGCCAAGCGTACAAAGCAGCGCGAGCAGGATACCCCTGCCATGCTGACGGACGTAGTTGTGCCAGAGTCGAAGCGTCAGCGCGCGGGTGGTGGTTTCGTTCATGCTGTGCCGCTTATAGCCCCGGATGGGCCGGATGCCATAAGGGGTTGCACAGCGGGGTGTATGGTGATAGTTCTTGATATGTTCCTGTTGAGCGCGATCGGATCCCCATTTTATCGCGCCAACCCGATGAGTTCGGGGGAAGGCCAGCCCTTCCCCCGCCCTCTCTTGCGCGATGCGCCCCTCTCTTGCAGTTTGCCTTCGTGTTGCATGTCCTCCGCCGCCACGCCTCCTTCGTGGTCATTTCCCTGATTGCCGTCACTGCCGGGTTTGCGACCTGGCAGCTACGGGGCGCCGAGGCCTTCATGACGGCGCTTTGGCATGCCTGGGACTTGTTCCTGTTCATCGTGCCATCGCTGGTGGCGGGGCTGCTGCTGGCCGCCGCGCTTCGGCAATTGCTCTCACCGGATGCGCTGGCGCGCTTGATGGGGGCGGAAAGCGGTATTTTTGGCCTGTTCATCGCAACCCTGGTCGGCACGCTTTCCCCCGGAGGCCCCATGGCGGCCTTTCCGCTGGTGCTGGTGCTGGCGGGTGCGGGGGCGGATCGGGGCGCGCTGGTCGCCTTCATCCTTGCCTGGTCGCTGAATGGCTTTCAAAAACTGCTGGTCTATGAGGCGCCGCTGCTTGGCCTTGATTTCGCGCTGCTGCGCACGCTGATCACCTTTCCCATGCCGATGATCGCGGGCTGGCTGGCGCGGCGCGTGCCAATTGCCTGGGAACCGCCGAAATGAGCGGGCCGCAGATCATTCTATGGGTGATCGCGCTGGCCGTGATGGCGCTGTGCCTGCGCAGAGGCGTGCCCCAGGCCAAGCGCGCGGTGGCCGAGACCAATCGCGGCTTTTGGCGCATCCTGCCGATGTTTTGCGTGGCCCTGCCGATGGCCGCGTTTTTGTCGGAGCTTGTGCCGGCCGATATCGCAACCGCCTGGCTTGGCGATGATTCAGGCCTGAATGGCATCATGATCGCGGCGCTGGCGGGCGGGATCATGCCGGGCGGGCCTTTCGTGACTTTTCCCTTGGTGATCACCTTCAGCAAGGCGGGCGCGGGGGTCGCGCAAATGACGGCATTGCTGACCGCCTGGTCGGTCTATGCGCTGCACCGGATACTGACATGGGAATACCCGGTGCTGGGCTGGCGCTTTGTGGCAATGCGCTTGGCGTCGTCCTTTTTCCTGCCGGTACTGGCGGGGCTGATCATGCAGGCGCTGCTGCCGTTTTTTGCGATCAATCTTGCGGCGCCTTGAGCTTTTTCTTCGCGCTACGCCGCGACAGCCAACCAGAAACTAGCGCTCGGTCCTGGATTTTCTGAAAATCCTTATGGCGAAATTCAAACAAAGGGCTGTTACGACTGCGATTACCACACCCAGCGAAACTCTGATCAGAAGGGATTCCTCGCCGAAAAAAACGCGTGTCAAAATCATCCCAATGAAAGCCGAAAACCCGGCCACCACGCCATTCAGGATGTTTATTGGGGATTTCACCTTATTCATGGCGTGAGGTCTCCATTTTGAAACCTTTACATTCAAAACCACCTAAAGGCAGCGCCTCGGTCATTTGGCGATATCGGGCGGGCAAGATTGGTCTTTGGGGTTCCGCATCATCTTCGCAAGGTATTGACCGAAAAGAGTCAAAGTCACCACGGCATAGCAAGTCAGCAGCCACCGGACCAGCATGTGCTCCTCTTTGAAAAAGCGAAAGACGAAGGCGAGCGTCACACCAAAAGCGAAAGCATTCACAACAATATTTGCGTTCTTTTCGTCGCTCAGCCAGCGCCGCATTCTGCCAAGGCTCCTGAACAGGTGGGAGACTTTTCGGTCTTACAGACTATGCTTGAAGACAAGCATTATTCAAGTTTTTTTGCGGTGCTCCCCCGGCACCCGGGAAACCTACCCTGGCGCGTCGCGCCGCACTCAGGCATTTAGGCGCGGATGGAACCCGCCACCGACGCCGCCGATTGGTCAGCCCTGCTCGCGCTCCGTGATGGCGCCGGCGCGGCCCTGCCTGATGGCCCGCTGGCCGCGTTATTTGACCCGGTACTGGCGCCACCCTCAGCCCCCGATGGCTGCCGGGTGATTGGGCGCCTCGCGCAAACGCTGGATGGCCGCATCGCCACCGCTACCGGGTCAAGCCAATGGATCGGCGGTCCCGGCGATATCCTGCACACGCATCGGCTGCGCGCACTCTGCCACGCCGTGGTGGTGGGCGCGGGGACAGTGCGCCATGATAATCCGCGCCTGACCACTCGCGAAGTGCCGGGGCCTGATCCGCTGCGTGTGGTGCTGGATACGGATCGCAAACTCTCCGCCGATTACGGCATTTTCCAAAGCGGGCCGCCTACGCTGCTGGTCTGCGCCGCGGATGCGGGCGGGGCCCAGCATCACGGCATGGCCGAAGTGCTGCGCCTGCCGCGCGTTGCTGGCGGAGGTCTTGCCATCCCGCCTTTGCTCGCGGCACTCAAGGCGCGCGGGGCGAGCCGCATTTTCGTTGAAGGCGGCGGGCTGACGGTCTCGCGCTTTCTGGCAGCGGGCTGCCTGGATCGGCTGCATGTCACCGTGGCACCCGTGCTGCTGGGTTCGGGCATTCCCGCCTTCACCTTGCCGGAGGTGGCGCGCATCGCCGATGGGCTGCGCTTTGCCTGGCGCGTGCATGATATCGCGCCGGACATATTGATTGACGCCGCGCTGGACCGCGCGCGGCCCGGAGGCAATCCATGACCATCGCACGCGCCCTATGGACGATTGCACCCGGCAACGCGGAACTCCGTCCTGAGACCTTGCCCGCCCGCACCCCGGATCAGGTACTGGCGCACACGCTGGCGTCCGGCATTTCGCGCGGCACGGAACGGCTGGTGCTGGCGGGCAAGGTGCCGGAAAATCAGCATGGCGTGATGCGCTGCCCCCTGCAGGCGGGCGATTTCCCATTCCCGGTGAAGTATGGCTACAGCGCCGTTGCACATGTGGCCGAAGGCGCTGCGGGTTTGCAAGGCAAGCGCGTTTTCTGCCTGCATCCGCATCAGGACATTTTCCTGGCCCCCGCTGCCATGTGCATCCCTGTCCCGGATGCGGTGCCGGATCACCGCGCTATTCTCGGCGCTAATATGGAAACCGCGCTGAATATCCTGTGGGATGCGCAACCCTTGCCCGGCGAGCGCGCCTTGGTGATTGGCGCGGGCGTGGTCGGGCTGCTGGTTGCTTATCTGCTCGCGCGCATTCCGGCCATGGCGGTGACGATCATAGACCCCGACGCTTCCCGCCGCAGTATCGCGGAGAAGCTCGGGGCCGGCTTCACCGCACCGGAGGCCGCGCCAGCGGATCAGGAGCTGATCATCCATGCCAGCGCCAATCCGGCTGGGTTGCGCCAGGCTTTGCAATGCGCCGCGTTTGAGGCGCGCATCATCGAAGCTTCCTGGTTCGGCGCACAGGAAGTGGCACTGCCTTTGGGCGAGGCCTTCCATTCTCGCCGCCTGCGCCTGATTTCAAGCCAGGTCGGCGCCGTCGCACCCGCCATGCGCGGGCGCCGCAGCTTTGGTGAGCGTATGGCCCAGGCTTTGGCGCTGCTGGCGGACCCGGCACTTGAAGCGCTGATCGGCCCCGCCACGCGGTTTGAGGATTTGCCGGATGCCATGCCTGGCTTGCTCAACCCTGCCCCCGGCCAACCCGCGCCGCTTTGCCCCCTTGTCATCTATGGTGCATGAAGCGCCGAACCGCACAGGATAACCCGCCCATGTTCAGCCTGACCGTCGTTGATCACGTCATGATCGCCCATTCCTTCCGCGGCGCGGAATTCGGCCCCGCCCAGCGCCTGCATGGCGCCACCTTCATTGTGGAGGCGGAATTCCGCGCGCCGAAGCTCGACCCCCTGAACCTGCTGGTGGATATCGCCGCGGCCAAGGTGGAACTCCGCCATATTCTGGATGGGTTTGATTATCGCAATCTGGATGCGGAACCGGTCTTCGCCGGGCAGAACACCACGACCGAATATCTCTGCCTGCATATCCATCGCTGCCTGTCTGCCGCGCTGGCTGATGGCCGGCTTGGCGCGGGCGGCAAGGCGGTCACGGGGCTCAAGGTGCTGCTGCGCGAAAGCCATATCGCCTGGGCCGCTTATGAAGGGGCACCGGGCGAGAATGGTTGGTGAGGCGAATGAGGGCGCCGTAGTGGCGGCGTGACAGTGGAGAATTCGATGGCGTTCGCAGGAAAAAAGGTCCTGATCACGGGTGCCGGTCGGGATTTTGGCCGGACGCATGCAATCAACTTTGCACGCCTTGGGGCCGACCTGCTGCTTTCCGCCAGCAAAATTGAGAACGCCCGCGCGACCGAGACGATCGTGCGGAGCATGCTGCCGGCTGCGAACATAGCGTGCTTTCCACTCGATCTTGCTGATGGGCGGCAACTTGCTGGGGCTCGGGCTGAAATCGAGCGATTTACGGACCGGATCGACATTCTCATCCACAACGCGGGCTTTTGGCTCAGGAATGATTTTATCGATACTCCCGATGAAGACATCGTCAGGGCGGTGGCATCAACCGCTACCGGCCCATTTATCCTCACCAAGCATCTCTTGCCGATGATCAAGCGTTCTTCGGCTGCCGATGTGGTATTCCTCAACGGTACAACCGCGTTGCGTAACAATCTGCGTCCGATCAACGAAGCATTCAGCTCCGCAAAAGCGGCCCAAGCTTTGTTTTCTGAGCGGCTGCGGCATCGTTTGCGGGAGAGCGGCGTACGCGTGCTCACGATCTATCCTCCAGACTTCCACAACACCTCCCCGCTTGATCCCTCGAATTGGGAATATCGCCGCGACGCATTCGAAGACCGTAATCTGACCGCCAGAAACGTCTTCGACTGCATCCGCTTCGCATTGCTTCAGGATCGCATCTGCTCCATCGACGAAATCGTGCTCAGCAACAACAACGGTCGGAATATCGGCAATTAGATCTTCTACGGGGGGCATCGCCCGGAATTGGCGATCGGATAGCCTAGCGTACCGGGGCGAGGAGTCGGCGCCTTGACCTGGACATCGCTTAAGCCTTGCTTGCAATGCAATCAATGATTACAATGATTGCTCAAGAAGGGGCGCTCCCATGGCCAGCATCACCATTCGCAATCTTGATGAGGCGCTGAAGCGCAGCCTGCGCATCCGCGCCGCCGAACATGGCCGGTCCATGGAAGAAGAGGCGCGCGATATCCTCCGCCAGGCCATGGGCCACCCTGCCCCCACCGCCGATCTGGGGCTGGCCATCCATCGCCGCTTCGCCGCAATCGGCGGCGTTGAGCTGGACCTGCCGCCGCGCGAGGCCATGCCGGCACCGCCGCGCCTCGATTAAAGCGCGCCCATGATTCTGCTGGATACCAATGTGGTTTCCGAACTCATGCGCCCCGCACCATCCGAAGCCGTGCTGGCTTGGTTCGCCGCCCAGGACGCCGCCGATTTGTACTTGAGCGCGATTGGTGAGGCTGAATTGCGCCGCGGTGCCGCTATGCTTTCCGCCGACAGGCGGCGCGATCAATTGATGGCCGCGATAGAGGCCATGATCAACGAGGATTTCGCGGGCCGCATCCTTCCTTTTGACAGCGCCGCCGCCAGCGCCTTTGTGTTGGTGTTTCTGGAACGCTGCGCCGCGGGCCGCCCGATCAGCTTTGCCGATTGCCAAATTGCCGCCACCGCCCGCGCCCAAGGTGCCGCCATTGCCACACGCCATACTGCGGATTTTGCCGGCTGCGGCATAGCGGTGATAGACCCTTGGGCGCATCAGCAAGGTACCCGAAGCATCACATGACCGGCGCCGTCCATCTCCTCGTCCCCGCGCCCTTCAGCGCCATTTCGGGCGGCTATATCTATGATCGCCGCATGGTCGAAGGGCTGCGCGCGCTGGGGCAGGAAGTGCGTGTTGTGGAATTGGCGGGCCGCCACCCCTTCCCCGACGAGGCGGCCACCGAAGCCGCGCGCGCTGCCTTGGCGGAAGTCCCCACTGATGCCCGCATTGTGATTGATGGCCTGGGCCTGCCAAGCTTTTTGCCGCTGGCCGATGAATTGACGAGGCGCGGCGCCGCTGCCCTGATCCATCACCCAACCGCCTTGGAAACCGGCGCACCGGCCAGCCAGCGTGAAGCCTTAAAGGCCGCAGAACGCGTATTGTTCAGCGCCTGCCGCCGCGTCATCACCACATCAACCCTCACGGCGCGGGATTTGCCGGAAGGCTTTGGCGTGGACCCCGCACGCATCACCGTGGTGGAACCCGGCACAGACCCGGCGCCCCGCGCCGTTGGTTCCGCCGGCCCTGGCTGCGCCATTTTGAGTGTTGGCATGTTGGTGCCGCGCAAGGGCCATGATGTGCTGCTGCAGGCACTCGCGCGGCTTACCGATCTTGATTGGTCACTGGCTATTGCCGGGGATGCGACGCGCGATCCTGTGCATGCCGATGGGCTACGCGCGCTGGCGGCAGAGCTTGGCGTCGCACAACGCGTGCGCTTCCTGGGCGCCTTGCCCGATGCGGCACTTGAAGCGGAATATGCGCGGGCTGATCTCTTCGCGCTCGCCACGCGTTACGAAGGCTATGGCATGGCAGCGGCGGAAGCGATGGCGCGCGGCCTGCCTTTGGCCATCACCTCGGGCGGTGCGATTGCGGAAATTGTGCCGGACGATGCCGCTGTGGTGGCAGCGGTGGATGATCACAACGCGCTATCACGCGCCATGCGCCGGCCGATTTTCGGTACTGCCTTGCGCGCCAGTATGGCGGAAGCTTCCTGGCGCGCGGGCCAGGCTTTGCCGCGCTGGCCGGACCGCGCTGGCGCTTTCCTGAAAGCTCTTGATCATGGCTGAAAGCTTTGATGGTGATTGGCTCGATCTGCGCGAGCCTTACGACGCCGCCGCACGTAATGCTGAATTGGCTGGGATGCTCGCGGCATCCCTGCCCGCGCGGCCGCGCCTGCTTGATCTCGGCGCGGGCACGGGCAGCTTGCTCCGCTGGCTTGGCCATTTCATTGGCCGCGCGCAAAGCTGGACTTTGGTGGATAGCGATGCGGAATTGGTCTCCCGCGCTTTTGATACCATCTCCGAACGTGCCGAGGCTGTGGATTGGCCCGTGACGCAACCAGGCCGGAGCGCGCTTTTGGTGCATGCGCCGCATGGCGCATGGCGCGTTGAAGCAATCCTCGCTGATCTGGCCGCAGCACCCGCCAATCTGCCTTTGGAACGCGTGGATGCCGTGGTCAGCACGGCGCTTTGCGATCTGGTCTCACGCGGGTGGGTGGAAGCCATGGCGGCGGCCTGTGCCGCGCGGCGACTGCCCTTCTATGCTGCTTTGAATGTGACGGGGCGTGAGCGTTTCAGCCCGCCCCATGCCGCCGATGCTTTGGTGGCGCGCGGCTTTCGCCGTGATCAGGCGCGCGACAAGGGCTTTGGCGGCGCATCACTTGGGCCCCAGGCGCCCGCCGTGATGGCGGAAGCCTTTGCCGCGCATGGCTATGCCATTCATCGCGCGCCGAGTGATTGGGTGGTGGATCGCCGCGCCCGCGCCTTCACCCGCGCCATTGCTGATGGTCATGCGATGGCTGCTCTTGGCTGGGAAAAGCGCGGCAGTGAGGCCATTCTGGATTGGCTGGATACCAGGCGGGATCAGGCGGCTGCCGGGCAGCTTGGCGTACGCATCGGCCATCAGGATTTCCTCGCCCTTCCTCCTGCAAGGTAGATGAAGATGCCCCTTTTGCTTGGCTGCATTGCGGATGATTTCACGGGGGCGACGGACCTCGCGAATACGCTGGTCAAGGGCGGCATGACCGCCGTGCAGGTGATTGGTGTGCCGACTGGGCCTTTGCCGGAAGCGGATGCGGTGATCATCGCCCTGAAATCGCGCACGGCGCCGGTGGGTGAAGCGGTTGCGCAATCGCTTGCCGCTTGTGATGCTTTGCTCGCCGCCGGTGCCAGGCAGATTTTCTGGAAATATTGCTCAACTTTTGACAGCACGGATCAAGGCAATATCGGCCCCGTAGCGGATGCGCTGCTGAAGCGCTTGGGATCGGGCTTTGCGCTGGCCTGCCCGGCTTTCCCGACCAATGGGCGCACGATCTATCTCGGGCATCTTTTTGTCGGCAATGCGCTGCTGAATGAAAGCGGCATGGAAAACCACCCGCTGACGCCGATGACGGATGCGAATTTAGTGCGTGTGCTGGGCCGGCAGACCGATGGCGCGGTGGGTCTGGTACCGTTCACCACCGTGGAACAAGGCGCGGCTGCCACGCGACAGGCGATGATGCGGCTGGGGGAACAAGGCCGGCGCTACGCGATTGTGGATGCGGTGACGGATCAGCATTTGCTCGCGATTGGTGAAGCCGCTGCGCAGCATGCGCTGATCACCGGCGGTTCCGGCGTGGCCATGGGCCTGCCCGAGAATTTCCGTCGCGCTGGCCTGCTGCCGGCGCGCGGCAATGCGGCCAGCCTGCCGCCCATGCAGGGCATGGCGGCGGTGGTGGCGGGGTCTTGTTCACGCGCGACACTCGGGCAAATCGGCCTCGCGCGGGATCATGTGCCGGTGCTGGAATTGGATGCGCTCGCCACGCCGGATGCGGCGGCACTGACCGCGCAAGCGCTGGAATGGGTCGCGGGGAAATTATCCGCCGATCGCCCGGTGGTGATTGCCGCCAGCGCGCCGCCGGAAAAGGTTGCGGCACTCCAGGCAAAGCTTGGGCGCGATGCTGCTGGCGCGCTGATTGAAACCGCCATGGCCGCGATAGCCGAAGGGCTGGTCGCGCAAGGCGTTGGCCGCTTGGTGGTCGCGGGCGGAGAGACATCGGGCGCCGTGGTGCAGCGCCTTGGCGTGACGGCGCTGCGCATCGGGCCTGAGATTGATCCAGGCGTGCCCTGGACTTTTGCCGAACCGCGCGGGCTGCATCTGGCGCTCAAATCCGGCAATTTCGGTGCGCGTGATTTCTTCCTGAAGGCCTTCGACCATGGATGAGGCCGCGCTGCGCGCACAGCTCGCCGCGCTTGGCGCCTCGCTTTTCGCGCGCGGTTATTCGGTGGGCACAGCAGGCAATATCAGCGTGCGCCTGCCCGATGGGTATCTGATGACACCGACCAATTCCTGCCTGGGGCGGCTTGATCGCGTGCGGATATCGAAGCTTGCACCGGATTTTTCGCATGTGTCGGGTGACAAGCCATCGAAGGAAGTCTTCATGCATCGCGCGGTACTGACCGCGCGGCCCGATGCGGGCGCGGTGGTGCATTTGCATTCGACTCATGCCACCGCCATTGCCTGCCTCGCCGCGCCTGGCGAAACGGCGCCGATCCCGCCGCTCACACCCTATTTCGTCATGCGTGTCGGACGGCTTTTGCCCGTGATCCGCTATTACCGCCCGGGCGATGCGGCGATGGAAAACGACATTCACGAAGCCGCCAAAACTGCCAAGGCCGTTCTGCTGGCCAATCACGGCCCGGTAGTCTCGGGCCGCACGCTGGAAGATGCGGTGCATGCGGCGGAGGAATTAGAAGAAGCCGCGCGCCTGGCACTGCTGCTGCGCGGCGCCGGCGCGCGCAGCCTGACGCCGGCGCAGGTTGATGATCTGCTGACAAGCTTTGGCTGACTCATGTGGATCATGATCGCTGGCCCCTATACCAGCGGTGGCGCCGATGCTGCGCTCCGCGCCGCGCGCCTTGCTGAGATGAACTGCGCGGCGCTGGCCATTCTGCGCCTTGGCCATGTGCCGGTGATTGGCGTGAATATGGCGCTGCCCATCATCGCCGCCGCTGAAGGCGATGTGTTTGATGAGGTGATGATGCCCATCTCACTCGCGCTGGCTGAGCGCTGCGATGCCGTTTTGCGGCTAGGCGGGCCAAGCCGGGGCGCGGATCAGGAAGTCGCGCGTTTTGTTACGGCAGGAAAGCCTGTGTATGTTGCGCTATCGGATATCCCGTCAGGGTAACGGACATCACCACCCCTTATGTGTCCTTCTGATTATCCACACCCACCGTATTTGCACGCAACCATGCCGCAAGGTGGTCATAGCTGAATGACCTGCCTTCCAGGTTTTCGATGATGAAGCGGTAAAGCGTCTGGGCATCTTGCCTGATCATATAGCCATTGATCGCCAGAAAGGTGATCATGCCCGCCGCGGCGACACGCTTATTGCCGTCAACAAAGGGATGGTTCAGGGCAAGGCTCTCCCAAAGAGCCGCAGCTTCCTTGATCACGTCCTCGTAGTAGCCCGTCTGTGGGCGATAGAGCGCGGCCTCAAGAAGCCCAAAATCACGAACGCCATGTGCACCGCCATAGCGTTCGATCTGATCGTGATGGATTGCCAAGACCTCAATGATGGTCAGGTAATCCGTCATTCAGCCAGCTTCGCGTAAAGCTCGGCATATTTCTCATGGGTCGCCTCATAGGCTGCCATGACATACGCGCGCGGGCGAGCGCGCTTGCGCTTGTCAATGAGATCAGAGAGCGCTTCTTCAACCAGCGCCTGCAACTGCCGCCCTTCGCTCTTGGCCAGGCTGCGCAGCGTGGCGAGAGTCTCAGGCTTCACCTGGGTTGCGAATTTTTCAAGGGTGGGCTCGGCCATTTGGGACCTTCCTGTTCATCCTGGCATCATGAGATATCATGATAAATCAAGTTTCGCCATGATGAACTTGGGTGTTTCCCGCTCACCTTCCTTCACGGGACATGCGTCAAATCTTTATCAAGTCGTATTTTCCGAGCCGCCAAGTTTCCCACCTGGCTTGAAAATGCTCACGCTGCCTTGGCTTTCTGCTGTTGCAACAAACCCTTCAGGAATTGCGCAATAGCGCCCATGCCTGATTGCCCGGCGCGGGCTTCCGCTTCGCCGTTGTAATTCGTGTTGGTATTCACATCATAAGCGAAGCTATTTCCCGCGCGATCCGTGATGAATTCAATCGCGCCTACGCCCACGCCATTGGCCCGCAGAAAGGCTTCCATGCGCTGCAGCAAGGGGTGGGAGAAGCCTTCAATGATGCGGAACTTCTCCCCCGGCGCAACGGCGGGGCACACCGCGCCAGGTTCAAGGGCGCAGACATCCGCCGGGCAAAGCTCAAAGCCTTCAGACGTATCCACCCGCACGGCATAGAGGAATGTTCCATTGATGAATTCAGCACGGGTGATGAAAGGCTCCGGCGCCTCGATATAGCGCTGCACCAGCCATACCCCATCGCGTGGTGCGGCGAAGGGATCAGGGTCGGCTGCGATTTTCGCCACCGCTTCGCGGAGTGCGGCCGCGCTTAGAATCAATTGCACGCCAAGCCCCTTGCCGGCGCGGTTATGTTTCAAAATAACCGGAAAGCCGAGCTTCTCCGCCGCCGCTGCAAGATACTGCGTACCCACCACGGCAATGGTCGGCGGCGTTGGGATATCGAAACCCGCCAGCGCGGCATATTGCGCGACCTTGGAGAGTTCCAACTGCAAGGCGCGCCGGCCATTGACCACAAGCCTGCCATGGCGTTCCAGATGTTCAATCACCGCGCCAGCATATTCCGGCGCATAGGTGTGCCCGCGCGTGTGGGAAGATGCACTCATGCGATTATAGAAAACGCCCTCGGGCGGCGGGGTTGTCAGGTCCAGCACGCCCTCATCCAGGAACCATTCCTCATAAGGCGTGCCAAGGCGGGCAAAAGACGCGCGCAGCGGTTCCACCCAGGCATCATTTTCGTGAATGACAAAGACCTTCGACATGTGGCTTCTCCAAATTTTCACAAGAAAACAGCCCATCCTGAGGCCGGCGCAAGGGCCTGAGAAAAGAAAGATTTTCTTTTCCTATCGCGATTAGTTGGCGAAAATTCCTGCCCCTCACCGTCCGCCGGGGAGATGTCCTGCCCACAAGCCGTGGGCGCAATTTCACGATCCGCGTTCAGGCTTTAGAGACACCTGGTAGAAACTACTTGGTAGCCGAGGTCCCCGATGCAGCTTGATCCCGTCTTTGCCGCGCCGGGGCGTTTCCTGAAGGGAAATATCCACACCCATTCCACCCTTTCAGATGGCAAGCGCGCGCCGGAAGATGTCGTGGAAATCTATCGCCGTGGCGGTTATGATTTCATGGCGCTGACGGATCATTTCATGGCGCGCTATGGCTTTCCCATTGTGGATACGCGCGGCTTTCGCACGCCCGGCTTCACGACGCTGCTGGGTGCGGAGGTTCATACGTCATCATAGTCTCATCGTGGCGGCGGACCGCCGGGGCTTTACCCTTTGCCCGCCATGCGTCGCTTGGACATGCGTCAAGTGCTCGCACAGAAGGCATGCTGCGTCGCTGTGCCAGGAGCCTGCCTTGGAATGTCCCCAGCCCCTCATCCGGTCAACCCGGATTTTGCGCCTCCTCCTTGGATGCTACCCAGACCGCAGGGTGCCGGTCTCACCCACCTGCTTGCGCGCCTCCAGCGCGTCGCCGCGCCGCCACGCGCCGACCGCCAATTTTTGACTTGCGTGCTGCTTCAGGTTCGGCTTGAAGCGGCTCAGAGGCCCCCATGCGCATGACCCTGATCGCGACGCTGGTGATGTTGCTCGCCCTTCTCGGGATGGCGGCGGCTGAGCCGGGCAAGCCCCCCCGCACTGCCGAACCCGGGATCATGCTGCCGCCCAACTGGGAGGAACGCTTCATGCGCATCGCAACGGTGGATGACCCGGATCGCCGCATTGTTCGGCATGTCCATATCAACCCGGATGCGCATGGGCGGCTTCGCGCCGGGATGCCCGCGCCAGACGGGACGCTGCTGATCATGGCAGATGCGCGCGCCCGGCTGGACGCGGCAGGGCAGCCATTGCGGGACGCGGGCGGCCGCTTCCTGCCGGAGCATGGCTGGATCGCCGTCTTTGCGCAGCAGAAGGATGCGCGCTGGGGCAGCGCACCCGATACCGGGCTCCGCAATGGGGATTGGCGCTACGGGGTCTTCGACGGCGCCGGCCGATCCCGCGACGTCTCCCTCACCCCCTGCTTTGCTTGCCACCTGCAGGCGCGCGCGGCGCAAGACTACACTTTCACCCTCTGGGACTACGCCGCGACGCTCGGCAGCGGCCCATGAACAGGAGCTGGACCATGGTGCGATCGCTATCCTTGAGCGCCGCGCTGGCAGGGGCAGTGCTGCTAGCGGCCGCGCCGGCGGGGGCAGTCCTGCCAGAGCCTGCGGGCGATCCCGACATCTCTGCAGCGCTTGGCATGATTGATGCGGGCCGCGGCCCGCTGGCGCTGGAATTGCTGGAGGCCGTATTGGCGCGGCTGCCAGGCGATCCCGATGTGCTGACCTATATTGCCTTCGCGCATCGCCGCCAGAACAATGAGGCAGCAGCCGAGGCAGCCTATCGTGCGGCGCTTACCACCAACCCGAATCATCCGGGCGCCCTGGCCTACCAGGGCTCGCTCTTCCTGAAGCAAGGGCGGCGGGCCGAAGCAGAGGCCAACCTTGCCCGTCTTACCGCCAGCTGCGGCAGTTGTGAGGAGTGGGAGACGCTGGCGCGGGAACTGGCCGCCCGGTAGAGTATCGCGTTCAGATGGTAAATCTGAACGCGTGAAGATGCTCTAAAAACAACGATGTAGAGCGGGTTGCGCGAACCCATGTGAACGAAACTCGTCCTAGCCGCCTCACCTTGGCCGACATCTCGATCTTCACCGAACTGTCATCACAAGGAAGTTTCCCTGTCCCGTCGGCGCCATATATCTCAGATCAGTTTAACCGGAGCACAAGGAGCACAAAGATGCCAAACGATCTCCAAAACCTTTATGACATTGACGCGGGCGACGAAGTCCCCTCCAACCACTCGCCAAACCCGACCTTCCGCGACATCGCCGAGGCTCGCCTCGGTCGGCGCGGGATGCTGATGGGCGGTATTGCCACAGCCGTCGTCGGCTTCATCGGCGCCGGCAGCCGCCCTGTCGCCGCCCAGGGCGCCGCCCAGGCCGCTACCGCGGCCGGCCCGGTGATCGGCTCCAAGCCGGTGCCACTGAGCGTTGCGGACACGGTGGTCGTGCCGGAGGGCTATTCCGCCCAGGTGCTGATCCCGCACGGCACGCCCCTGAACGGGCAGCCGGCGACGAAGAGCGTGCTGGAGATGACCGCCGCCGAGCAGGAACAGGCGATCGGCACGCATCATGACGGGATGCACTTCTTCCCGATTGAAGGCCGCGAGCCCGACCAGGGCAGCAACACCGACGGGCTGCTTGTGCTGAACCACGAATACGTTGCGCCGCGCTTCATGCATGCCAGCGCCGCTGGCAAGTCCATCGGCGACACCCGCATGCCGCTGACCAACGGCGCGCGCGATGGCGAGGAAGTCCGCAAGGAAATCTTCGGCCATGGCGTGTCGGTGGTGCGCGTGGCGAAGCAGGGCAATGGCCAATGGGCCGTGGTCGCCGACCCGCGCAATCGCCGCATCCACGGCGCGACACCCATGGAGATTGCCGGCCCGGTGCGCGGCCATGCCCTGGTCCGCACCAGGTATAGCGCGGACGGCACGCGGGTGCGCGGCACGCTCAATAATTGTGCGCATGGCGTGACGCCCTGGAACACCTACCTCACCGCCGAGGAAAACTGGGCCGGCTACTTCCGCAATACCGACCAAGTTGACCAGAGGCCCGCTCTTCCGCGTGAGCATGCGCGCTACGGCGTGCCGACCGGCCAGGCGCGCTACAATTGGGATCAGGTGCAGGGCGGCGGCGACGAATTTGTGCGCTTCAACGTCTCGCGCATCGGCGCCGCGGCGACCGAGGACTACCGCAACGAAGTGAATGCCTTCGGCTGGATCGTCGAGATTGACCCCTTCAACGCCAATGCAGTGCCGGTGAAGCGCACCGGCCTTGGCCGCTTCGCGCATGAGGGCGTGGTGTTCGGCCCGGCGCGCGAAGGGCGTCCGGTGGTGGCCTATTCGGGCGACGACAGCATGTTCGAGTATATCTACAAATTCGTCTCGGCCCGCCCCTTCAACCGCGCCACGGCGAATGGCTCGCTGCTCGACGACGGCGTTCTTTATGTCGCCAAGTTCAATGCCGATGGCACGGGCGAGTGGCTGCCGCTGCAGCACGGCGTCGGCCCGCTGACCGCTGCCAACGGCTTCGCCGACCAGGGCGAGGTGCTGGTGAATACGCGCCTCGCCGCCGATACGGTCGGCGCGACCAAGATGGATCGTCCGGAATGGGGTGCCGTTGATCCCCGCGACGGCCGGGTCTATTTTACCTTGACCAATAACCCCCGCCGCACCGAGGCGCAGGTGGAGCCGGCCAATCCGCGCGCGCGCAATCAGTTCGGCCAGATCATCCGCTGGCGCGAGGCGAATGACGACCACGCCGCAACGCGCTTCGCCTGGGACCTTTTTGTCATCGCAGGCCCCGAGAGCGATAGCCGCACCATGACCGGCGCGCCGCTCGGGACCGACAATATGTTCGCCTGCCCCGATGGGCTTTGGTTCGACGCTGATGGCCGTCTCTGGATCCAGACCGATATTGGCGAGAATGAGCAGCTGCGGGGCAATCTGGCGCCCTTCGGCAATAACGCCATGCTGGTCGCAAATCCGATCACCGGCGAGATCCGCCGCTTCATGACCGGCCCGATCGGCCAGGAAACGACAGGCGTGGTCACCACCCCGGACCGGCGGACGATGTTCATCAACCAGCAGCACCCGGGTGCGACCACCAGCGCCGCCGACTTCGCCGCCGGCCGCATCAACAGCCGCTGGCCGCATGGTGGCGCGGGCGTGCCGCTCTCTGCCACCGTGGTCATTACCAAGAATGATGGCGGCATCATCGGCACCTGACACGCCAACCGCCGACGACATTAACGGCGGCGGGCTTCGGCCCGCCGCGACTTCGGTGAGCCTGCAACCCGGTTGGCTGCTTTATCCATTGCATCGGCAACGACTTAGAACATATCGCGTTCACCTGGGTTCACGCAACCTGCTCTATACCATTGTTTTTCGAGCATCTTCACGCGTTGGGATGATTCCATCTGAACGCAATATTCACTGAGCTTTGGATCATCAAACGCGCGGAAAATGCGCGGAACACGGCACCGATATAATATAATGATGATATATTTCTTAAGCTGCAGCAGCTAAAAATCTCGCCCACCAGTTATGCTGGTCACCTTTCAGCAAGGACAGTGCCTGCATAATGGCGCGGTCTCAAGAAAGGAGTACGCCAGACAATGCGTATCAGAATTGCCCCCCTATTGCTCACCATCCTTGCGATGATTGGCACGGTTAATGCCGGCTCGGCCATTTATGCCTGGGTTTCCATGCGCCATAACGCGCAGAGCTTCACCGAAATCAAGACAAATGCGGTGGCGCCGCTCATTGATCTGAAGGCGTTATCCGATGCCTATGCGGTTTCAGTCGTTGACGCATCCCACAAGATGCGCAATGGCAATTTCACCTGGGAAGAAGGCGCGGCCAGCCTTGCCGATGCGGTGAAGAATATTGACCGCGCCTGGAACGCCCTGGTGCGCGCCGAATTGCCGCCTTCAGTGCAGGAAGCCTTCGCGCAAGCGCGCGAACGCCGTGCACCGGCGGAACAGGTCACGCAGGATCTGGTGCGCATTGCGGCCGCAAAGAATAGCGCTCAGCTCGACCAGCTCATCAAGGAACGGCTCTATCAGGCGATTGACCCCTTCACGGAATCGATCGGCGGTATGATGGATACCATTGTGGCCGGTACGAATGAGAAGGTGGCCAATGAAGTGACCTCCGTCACACAGGCAACGCTGATCATCGCGCTGATGGGGCTTTTCTCGCTCGCCGCGCTGATCGCTGCTGGTTGGGTTGTGGTAGCCCGTGTTACCCGCCCGCTTGGTACGCTTGCCAATGGCATGGAAAATATGTCGAAGGGTGATCTTTCCAAGGATTTCCAGGGCACAGATCGTCAGGATGAAGTGGGTGAGATGGCGCGTGCCGCGACTGTCTTCCGCGAAGGCCTGATCGAGGCCGAAAAGCTGCGCGCGGCGGAAGCAACGCGTGGTGCGGAGATGGAAGCCGCGCGCCGCGCCGCCTTGCAGACCATTGCGGGCGATCTGGATCGCGCGGTTGGTCAATCCGTCGGGACATTGTCCGAAAGCACAGCCATGCTCGTGCAGGAAGGCGGCAGGGTGTCCAGCGTCACCGATGCCACCCTGGCTCAGGCGCGCTCCGCCGCGCATGAGGGGACGGAAGCCAATCATGGCATTCAATCCGTCTCCGCCGCGGCTGAGGAACTGACTGTCGCGATTTCCGAAGTCTCCAACCGCGTTACCGCCGTGGCGCAGACCGCGCGCGGTGCGGCGGAACAGGCGGACCGCGTCAGCAGCCTGGTGGATGGGCTGAATGCGGCATCCGTGCGCATCAATGATGTCACGGGGCTGATCGGCACCATTGCCGCGCAGACCAATCTGCTGGCGCTTAATGCCACGATAGAATCGGCCCGTGCCGGTGAAGCAGGCAAGGGCTTCGCGGTGGTGGCTTCTGAGGTGAAGAACCTGGCCGCGCAATCGGCCAAGGCGACGGAAAGCATCCAGACCGAAATCGGCGCGATGCAGAATATCATTGGCGATGTGGTGGGCGTGATCGGTGATATCGTGACGCGGATTAGCCAATTGGATGGTGAAAACACCGCCATTGCCGCCGCAGTGGAAGAACAATCCGCCACCACGGCGGAAATCGCTTCCAGCCTGCGCAACGCCGCCAAGGCGGTGGATGGGCTGGAAGGCTCCATTGGCCGTGTGTCTGGCATGGCGGAAGATGCCGGCAAGGCCATGGGCAGCATCACGAATGCAAGCCGCACCGTGGCCGATGAGGCGGTGCAGCTGCGTGAAGCGACCCAGGCACTGATCAAGCGGCTGCAAGCGGCCTGATACGGCCTTATTGCGCCGAACAAAGAGCGGCGGTCCTGCGAGGGGCCGCCGCTTTTCATTTGGGGCACCGCTGAAGCACCGCGGGATGCTGGCTCGGCGCTCAACATCGCCGTACTCAATTTAGGTTGTTGTTCCTAATTTCTGAGCCACTCCGCCCGCTTTTCGTGGAAATCCGGGGCCGCCCAGATCCGAAAGCCTGCCAGAGAATCATGGAAATGACCGTGGCAAGAAAGTCACCACACTGTGACCTCGCCCCATTTTCGCCAAAAGTCTCAGAACAATTTCCTATATTCGTCGTTTTTCAACAGCCGCTTTCAGCTAATCACGCCAAGTTTCACCAAGTTACAGCCAGCGGACTTGTTCAGGCCAGACCCACCGGCTTACCTCGGGTCCAGAACGCAAAGGCGTCAAGACTGACAGGGGGCTTAATTCAGATGATGAAGACAGGAAGGCTTGTCGCGACCGCGTTTGTCGCCCTTGGTTTCTCCTTGGTGTCTGGCCATAGCATGGCCAGCCAACCAAGCCCGCAGCCTGCCGCCCAGCGTCAGCAGGCTGCCAAGCCCGCTGCGGCGCGGCCTGTCAATCAAGCCCAAGCAAATCCTCAAGGCTCTCGTCCAGCCGCGGTTCAAGCGCAGCGCGTCAGCACCAATCAGGCGGCCCAGCGCGCGCGCCCGCAACAGACGCAAGCGCAGCGCATTGCCCATGCTAATCCAGGCGGCATTTCCTGCGTGCCTTATGTACGCCAAGCGACCGGCATGGCGATTCGCGGCAATGGCGGCGATTGGTGGCATAACGCCACCGGGCTTTATGCGCGCGGTCATGCGCCGGAAGCTGGGGCCATCCTGGCATTTGCCCGCACCGGGCAAATGCGTTCCGGCCATGTCGCGGTGGTGCAGGAAGTGATCAGCGCGCGCGAAATCCTGATCCATCACGCGAATTGGTCCGGGCCCGGCATTCGCCGCGGTTCAATCATGCAGGATGTCTCGGTTATTGATGTGTCCTTGAACAATGACTGGTCATCGGTGCGGGTACAGGTCGGGCGGGACCAGGAAAGCCTGGGGCGCATTTATCCCATCCAGGGCTTCATTTATGACCGTCCGGATAATGGCTACATGCGCACCGCCGCGACCCCACGACCGGGCGGCCCGGTGCTGGCCAATGCGCGTTCCCTCCGCCCGCATGATGTCCGGGGCTTTGAAGAAGTGGCGCAGGCGCAGCCGCGCCGCTGATCGTTATTTTTCCTTCTTTCCCGGTTCGACTTCCGGCGCTGGTTTAGCCCTAAAACCGCGCCCGGAGACGACTGCATCCTCACCAAAGCGCGACCGCAAAGCCTCCATCGCCTTCCAGCGCGCTGCCCGGCGCGGGGCCTCCGGATCGGCCAAATCGCCGCGATCCGCCTGATCCGCCGGCGCCAAGGGCTGGGCGCCAATGCCAATCAGGCGAAAGGCCGTGCCATCGGCTTCCTTCTGCAATAGCGGTCGCGCAGCAGCGAAAATCACCTCCGGCAATAGGCTCGGTTCCGCCAGCCGTTGAGACCGGGTGCGTAGCGCGAAATCGGCACTTTTCAACTTGAGCACCACGCCGCCCGCAGCAAAGCCTTTTTCCTTGAGCCTTCGCGCGAGCTTTTCGCATAATCGCCAAAGCGGCGCCTCAAGCGCAGCCAGCGCCGAGATGTCGGCATCAAACGTGGTCTCGGCGCTGATGCTTTTCGTCTCCCGCGCTGGATTGACCGGGCGATCATCCTCACCCCGCGCGCGGGCGACCAGGGCCGGGCCATCCGACCCAAAGCGCGCCAATGCCGCGCGCGCATCCAAAGCGGCCAATTGCCCGAGGCGCACAAACCCCGCCGCCGAGAGCCGCTTCACCATGGCCGGCCCCACGCCGGGCAGCACGGCGACGGATTGCGGTGCCAACCAAGCGGCGGCTTCCTGCGCACCAATCACCGCAAAGCCCCGTGGCTTGTCGCGTTCGGCGGCGAGCTTCGCCATCAACCGATTGGCAGCCAACCCAACCGAGACCGTGACGCCCACTTCGCGTTCCACCGCCTGGGCAAAGCGCGCCAGCACTGCGGCGGGGGGCGCATTGTGCAGCGCCTCCGTCCCGCGCAGATCAAGCACGGCCTCATCAATCGAAAGCGGCTGCACCAAGGGGGTGAGCGCTTCCATCATGGCGCGGATGCGTGCCCCTTCGCGGGCGTATTTGGCGATATCGGGCTTGATCACCACCGCATCGGGGCAGGCGGCGCGCGCCTTGAACATGGGCATCGCACTCCGCACCCCCGAAAGCCTTGCGATATAGCAGCAAGCGGCGACCACGCCTCGCGCACCACCACCCACAATCACCGGGCGCGTCGCCAATTCCGGCTGGTCCCGCTTTTCGACCGAGGCATAGAAGGCATCACAATCAATATGCGCGACGGTCAGGTGGAAAAGGTCTGGGTGGGCCACCACGCGACGGGAAGCGCAGGCCGGGCAGCGCGTGAAATCCTCCGCCGCGTGATGGAAGCAATCGCGGCAAAGGGCGGGCATAGGCTAACGCCTTACCCAGGGCATGGCGGCGAAGGCCGCCAGCAGCGCCGCATAGATCGCGCCTTCAACACTCGCGAAATGCGCGAGCCATTCCTGCGGGGAAAGCCCGCGCATGGCGCGTGTCATGGCGATTTCAGCGCCGATCAAAAAGGCAAGCCCTGCCAACCCCATAACAATGCGCCCGCCCGATTTCGGCGGGATGCCAAAGCGCCGCGCGATCAGCGGCGCGAAATGGAAGATGGCGGCCAGCATGGGCAGGGCTTCAAGCGCACTCGCTACCACCACACCAAAACGCGGCGCCAGCAGCAATTCCCGCGTCGCACCCAGCAAAAAGCCGATCACATACAGCAGCAGGAAATAGACCGCGCCTGCCTTGATAGCCCGCCCCATCACCCGCCATCCCAAAGCCGTGCGGCGCCGAAAACGCCGGACGAATCGCCATGCTTCGCCTGCACCACGGGCGTGCGCACCACATCGCCAAAGCCATGCCGCGCCATCAGCCCCGGCACATCGCGATAAAGATGCGCCATATTGGACAAGCCACCGCCCAGCACGATCACATCCGGGTCAAGGATATTCGCCATCATCGCCAAGGCGCGCGCCAAGCGATCCGCATGGCGCGCCAGCGCCTCAACAGCGCGCTGATCCCCCGAAGCCGCCCGCGCCGGCAGGCTTGAGGCATCCCGCGCGCCCGGGCCATCGCAATCCGCGGCCAAGGCAGGGCCAGACAGGAAGGTTTCCAGGCAGCCGAGTTGGCCGCACCAGCAGCGCGGGCCGGGAAATTCCTGTGGGCTCATCCAGGGCAGCGGCACATGGCCCCATTCGCCCCCCGTGCCATTCGGCCCATCCAGAATCCGCCCGCCCGAGACAATCCCAGCGCCAGTCCCGGTGCCAATGATCACCGCGAAAACCGTGGAATAGCCAGCACCTGCGCCATCGGCGGCTTCGCTCATCGCCAGGCAATTCGCGTCATTGCTGATGCGCACCGCGCGTCCCAGGCGGGCTTCCAGATCCTGCTTCAACGCACGGCCATTCAGGGCCTGGGAATTGGCATTGCGCACCAGGCCAGTCACAGGGCTCAGGCTGCCCGGAATGCCGATGCCGATACTGCCGCGCGCGCCAAGGCGTGCTTCGGCTTCCGCCACCAATCCCGCGATAGTAGCCAAAACGCCCTCATATTCCGCGGGGCTCGCGCGGCGTTCGCGCAGCAGCACAGCGCCATCATCGCCAAGGGCCACGATTTCTGTCTTGGTGCCGCCCAGATCAATGCCGAGTTTCATGCTATTAGTCTTGGTCAAGCCCGCGCGGCGCTGCAAGCCTGAACTGGCGGCGATACGCAAGGCATGGTGGAAGAGAACGCATGAGCGAGACGATTCTGGATGTGAAGGGCCTGACCTGCCCCTTGCCGGTGCTGAAGGCGAATAAAGCCTTGCGCGGCATGGCGGGCGGCGCGCGGCTGACGGTGCTGGCGACGGACCCGGCCTCGGTTCCGGATTTCAACGCCTTTTGCCGGGAAACCGGCCATGCGCTGGTGGCGTTTTCTGAAGATCAGGGCAGCTATCGCTTCGTCATCCGCAAGCGTGACGACCCACCGGCATGAGCGTGCTGATCCTGACCCATGCCGCTTGCGTGGCGCATGATCCCGGGCCGCATCACCCGGAATGCCCGGATCGTTGGCGTGCCGTCACCCGCGCCTTGGAAGCGGAAGCCTTCAGCACGCTGCCCCGCGCCGAGGCACCGCGGGCGACTCACGAACAGATCCTGCGTGTGCATCCAGAAGCCTATCTGAATGCCATATTGGAATCGGCGCCCGCCACGCGGGATCGCGTTGCTTTGGATGCCGATACCATCATGTCCCATGGCAGCATCGAAGCCGCCTTGCGGAGCGCCGGCGCGGCGGTGGCGGCGGTGGATGCGGTATGCAGCAGCCCCATCCGCCACGCCTTTTGCGCGACTCGCCCGCCTGGCCATCACGCCGAACCGGCGCGCCCCATGGGGTTTTGCCTTTTTGCCAATGCGGCGATTGCTGCGCGCCATGCCCAGGCTGTGCATGGCGTGACGCGCGTGGCGGTGGCTGATTTCGATGTGCATCACGGCAATGGCACGCAAGCCTGTTTTGAAGCCGATGCATCGCTGATGCTGGCATCATCCCATCAATGGCCGCTTTATCCGGGCACCGGCGCGCCGCAGGAAAGGGGGGTGGGCAATATCTTCAACGCCACGCTGCCGCCGGGCGCGGATGGCGCGGCGTTTCGCGCCGTTTGGGAAAAGTTGTTGCTGCCCGCTTTGGATGCCTTCGCACCTGAATTGCTGATCATCTCGGCGGGGTTTGACGCGCATATTGCGGACCCGCTGGCGCAGTTGCGGCTGACGGAGGCGGATTTCGCCTGGATCACGGCAGAACTCTGCGCGCTGGCCGCGCGCCATGCTTCGGGGCGCGTGGTTTCAGTGCTGGAGGGCGGCTATGATCTTGATGCCCTTGGTTCCTCAGTGGCCGCCCATGTCCAGGCCTTGATGCTCAATTAACCCTTGCGCGGGACCGGCCCGCGCCCCCAAATCTCACATTACAAAACAAAGAGGTCCGCCATGCGCCGTCGTCATCTTCTCGCTGCCCTGCCCGCCGCGGCTTTAGCGCCACGCCTTGCCGCCGCGCAGGATTGGCCGCCCGGCCCGGTGCGCGCCATTGTGCCCTTCGCCCCCGGCTCCGCCACGGATACTGTGGCGCGCGTCTTTACCGAGAAAATGCGCGATACCCTCGGCCAGAATGTGGTGGTGGAAAACCGCGCCGGCGCCAATGGGCTGATCGGGGCCGAAGCCGTGGCCCGCGCCACGCCCGATGGCCTGACCGTGCTGGTCGGCACCAATTCCACCAATGCCGCCGCCGGGGCGCTGTTTAAGCGCGTGCCCTTTGATGTGGAAACCGCCTTCATCCCCGTTTCCACGCTCGGTTCTGTCCCCCTTCTGGTGGCAGTGCGGGCCGAATCGCGCTGGCAGAACCTGGCCGAATTGCTGGCCGAGGCGAAAGCGAAGCCGGAGAGCATTACCTATGCCTCCGCGTCTTCGTCCCAGCAGGTTTCAACCGAACTCATGGCCCATATGGCGGGCGCGAAGATGCTGCGCGTGCCCTATCGGTCCTCGCCGCTCGCGGTGCAGGATTTGCTCGCGGGGCGCGTTGATCTTTTTGTGGCGGATCAATTGGTTATCCTGCCGCAGGCGCGGGATGGGAAGCTGCGTATCCTCGGCATCACTTCTCCCCAACGCTCCGCCATGCTGCCGGAGATTCCAACAGTGGCCGAAGCCGGCAACCTGCCCGGCTATCAGATCACTGCCTGGTTCGGGCTTTTCGTGCCTGCTGGCACGCCGGCCATCGCGGTTTCCCGCCTGAATGCCGCCGTGCGCCGCGCCGGGGAACAGGCTGATTTGCGCGAAAGGCTATCCTCCGGCTTCGGCATGGTGGTTTCAACCTCCACCCCGGAGGAAGCGGCTGCCTTTGTGAAGGCCGAGACCCAGCGCTGGACCTCAGCAATTCGCACCGCGGGCATCGAACCGGAATAGACATTTCGAACTTTGTCAGGCTAGGCTGACAGTATGGCACGTACACCCAATGATGCGGCGGGGGCCCCGCCGTCAGATGTAGCCGCCCTTTCCTTCGAGCAAGCGCTCGCGGAGCTTGAGGGAATTGTGCGGGAATTGGAAAGCGGCAAGGGTGCCTTGGAAGCCTCGGTCACCGCGTATCAGCGCGGCGCGGCGCTGAAGCGCCATTGTGAGGCGAAGCTCGCCGAGGCTGAGCAGAAAATCCAAGCCATTGTGGATAGCCCCGCCGGGCTATCCTTGCGAGACGTGGAATAAGGCGCCGCATGTCCGCCGCTTCACCCGATCCCGCCAAGGCCCTTGCTACCGCGATGGCATCGGCGGCTGCGGAAATTGATCGCGCGCTTGATGCGCTAATCCCGCCGCCGGAAGGCGATGAAGCGCGGCTGTTTGAAGCCATGCGCTATGCCAGCATGGGCGGCGGCAAAAGGCTGCGCGGTTTCCTGGTGCTGGAAGGGGCCGCGCAATTCAACGTGGCGCGCGACGCGGCCTTGCGCGTGGCGTCGGCGATTGAAATGCTGCACGCCTATTCGCTGGTGCATGATGATCTGCCCTGCATGGATGATGATGATCTGCGCCGCGGCAAGCCCACCGTGCATCGCGCTTTTGATGAGGCAACCGCCGTACTGGCCGGCGATGCGCTGCAAACCCAGGCTTTTCTGGTGTTGAGCGAACCCGATACGCATCCTGACCCCGCCGTCCGGGCGGAGCTGTGCCGCGCCTTGGCGCGCGCTGCCGGGGCGCGCGGCATGTGTGGCGGGCAAATGCTGGATATGCTGGCGGAAGAAGCGGGCCGGCCTTTGGAAGAAGCAGAAATAGGCCGGCTGCAATTGCTGAAGACCGGCAAGCTGATTGAATTTTCCGCTGAAGCCGGCGCCATTCTGGGCAAGGCACCCATTCAGCTACGCCATGCGCTTTCCGCCTATGGCCGCGATCTGGGCGCAGCCTTTCAGATTGCCGATGATGTGCTGGATGCCACCGCCTCAGCCGAGGAAACCGGCAAGCGCACCGGCAAGGATGCCGATGCAGGCAAGGCCACTCTGGTCGGGCTTTTGGGACTTGAACGCGCCAGGCTGCAAGCGGAACGGCTTGCCGCCCAGGCGCAAGATCATCTGGATGCTTTTGGGGAAGCAGCGGCGCATTTGCGCGCGCTGGCCGATTACACAATCGCGCGGAGAAACTAAATGAACCGTCCTGTCACACCGCTGCTCGATCGCATTTCGATCCCAAGCGATATGCGGAATTTCTCGGGCGAACAATTGAAGCGCCTGGCCGAAGAATTGCGCGCCGAGACCATTGACGCGGTTTCCGTCACCGGCGGACATCTTGGCGCATCGCTTGGGGTGGTGGAATTGACCGTCGCGGTACACGCGATTTTTGATACGCCGCATGACAGGCTGATCTGGGATGTCGGGCATCAGGCCTATCCGCACAAAATCCTGACAGGGCGGCGCGATCGCATCCGCACGCTGCGCCAAGGCGGCGGGCTTTCCGGCTTCACCAAACGGAGTGAGAGCGAATACGACCCCTTCGGTGCGGCGCATTCTTCCACCAGCATTTCCGCCGGCCTTGGCATGGCGATTGGCAGCCAATTGCAGGGCAAGGATCGCCATGTGATTTCCGTGATCGGCGATGGGGCCATGAGTGCGGGCATGGCTTATGAAGCCATGAATAATGCCGGTGCATCCAAGGCGAACCTCATTGTCATCCTGAACGATAATGACATGTCCATCGCGCCGCCTGTTGGTGCAATGAGTGCTTATCTGTCCAAGCTGATTTCATCCCGTCCCTTCCTGTCGCTCCGTGACATGATGGCGCGGCTGGCCAAGCGTTTTCCTGCTCCGTTGGAACGCGCGGCACGGCGGGCAGATGAATATGCGCGCGGGCTGTTGACCGGCGGCACGCTGTTTGAAGAGCTTGGCTTCTATTATGTTGGCCCGGTGGATGGGCATGATCTGGACCATTTGCTGCCCATCCTGCGCAATCTGCGTGATACGGATCACCAAGGCCCGATCCTGCTTCATGTGGTGACGCAAAAGGGCAAGGGCTATGCGCCGGCGGAATCCTCGCCTGACAAATATCACGGCGTCGTGAAGTTCAATGTCATCACCGGCGAACAGGCCAAGGCACCGCCTGGCCCGCCTTCCTTCACGAAGGTCTTCGCCAATGCGCTGATCGCCGAGGCTGAGGCGGATGAGAGCATTGTCGCCATCAATGCCGCCATGCCAACCGGCACGGGGCTTGACCTATTCGCGAAGAAATTCCCGCGCCGTAGCTTTGATGTGGGCATTGCCGAACAACATGCGGTGACCTTTGCCGCCGGGCTTGCGACCGAGGGGCTCAAGCCCTTTTGCGCAATTTATTCTACCTTTTTGCAGCGCGCCTATGACCAAATCATGCATGACGTGGCGCTGCAATCCCTGCCCGTGCGCTTTGCCATGGATCGCGCTGGATTGGTGGGCGCGGATGGCGCGACCCATGCGGGGTCTTTCGATATCGCCTATCTCGGCTGCCTGCCCAATATGGTGCTGATGGCCGCCGCTGATGAGGTAGAACTCCTGCATATGGTTGCGACCAGTGCTGCGATTGATGATCGGCCAAGCGGGCTGCGCTATCCGCGCGGCGAGGGCTTTGGCCTGGAATTGCCCAAGCGCGGTTCAGTGCTGGAAATTGGCAAGGGCCGCGTGCTGCGCGAAGGCAGCGCGATTGCCATTCTGTCCTATGGCGCGCGTTTGCAGGAATGCCTGAAGGCCGCTGACGAATTGGCAACCCATGGGCTTTCCTGTACGGTCGCCGATGCGCGCTTCGCCAAGCCGCTGGACACCGCTTTGGTGGAACGGCTCGCGCGCGAGCATGAGGTGCTGATCACCATTGAAGAAGGCTCCATGCTCGGCTTCAGCGGGCTTGTGATGCATCATTTGGCGACACGCGGGCTGATGGATCGCGGGCTAAAAATCCGCCCCATGTGCCTGCCGGATGTGTTCATTGATCACGAAGCGCCGCGCAAGCAATATGATCAGGCAGGGCTGAATGCGCCGCAAATCGTGGCAACGGCGCTAAGCGCGCTCGGCAAGGCAACGATGCACTTACCCGCGCGGGCGTGACGCGTCAGGCGCGCCACATCCCCCCACCATCCACATCCACTACCGTGCCATTCACATAAACGCCGCGCGGGCTTGCCAGGAATACGGCAAGGTCAGCGATTTCGGCTGATTCGATTGGGCGGTTGAAGGGCAGGCCGGTGATGGTTTCCGCCCAGCGCTCCTCATCGCCGAATTTCAGCTTCGCATTGACGCGCGCCTGGGTGATCATACGGTCGGTCTTGGTCACGGCAGGATTGATGCCGACAACCTTCACGCCATTGGCCTGCGTTGCCGCGCCCAAGGCTTGCGTGAAGGCAATCAGCGAAGCATTGCCCGCGCCGCCGCAAATATAGCCGGCCTTGGGTGAACGCCCGGCCATGCCGATGATGTTCACCACCGCGCCCGCCTTCCGCGCTTCCATCGCCGGCAGATAGAGCTGGCACAGGTGAATATAGCCGAACACCTTCAGGCTCCAGGCTTCCTGCCAACGCTGGATGGAAATATCCTGCAAGCGCCCGGATGGAATGGCGCCGGCATTATTCACCAGCACATCAATATCCGGAAAAGCCGCATGCAGCCTTTCGCGTTCCTCGACACGCGAAAGATCAGCGGCGAGGGTTTCAACCCGCACCTGTGCCAAAGCGCGCACCTTATCCGCCGCCGTGGCAAGTGCTGCCGTACCGCGCGCCGTCAGCACCACATCGCAGCCTTCCCGCGCGAAGGCTTCCGCGCAAGCGAGCCCAATGCCTTTTGATCCACCCGTGACAAGCACGCGCTTGCCGGCAAGTTGCATATCCATCTTCACACCACCAATTCAATGAGGAAGGGGCCCGGACGGGCAAAGCTTTGGCTCATCATATCCGCCACCTGATCAAGCGTGGTTGCCTGCGCGGCTTCCACACCCATGCCCTCGGCCAGTTTCACCCAGCCGATATCAGGATTGCTAAGATCCATCATATCCATCGCAGTACGGCCTGGATTGGCGCCGACATTGCGGTACTCACCAAGCAGGATCGCGTATTTGCGGTTGGAAATGATCACTGTTGTCACGGGCAGTTTTTCGCGTGCCTGAGTCCAAAGCGATTGCACCGTATACATGGCCGAACCATCGGCCTGCATATTGATCACGCGCCGGCCTCCGCCGCCCACCGCAGCACCGGTTGCCAAAGGCATGCCGCAACCAATGGCGCCCCCCGTGATCTGCAACCAATCATGCGGCGGCGCGTTATGGGTTTCGGGGAAGAAGCCGCGGCCATAAGACACGCTCTCATCCGCAATGATGGCACCTTCCGGCATCAGCGCACCCAACACGCGCGCGAGCCCTTCCGGTGTTGGTGCTCCGCGCACCACTTCCGGGCGCGGGCCGCGATCAGGGATGGCGATGGCAGGCGCGCCCAGTTCCTCGGCCAGCGCGGCCAAGGCGACTTCGGCGTTATGTTCATAGCGCGTCAGCACATGCACTTCGGCATTGGGCGGATAATGCAGCGAAGGCTTGCCAGGATAGCCAAAGAAGCCGACCGGCGCCTTGGCATTCACCAGGATCAGATGCTCCACCCATTTCAGCGCATCCACCGCCTGGTCCACGTAATAGGGCACGCGTTCGAGGGCGATGCGCCCGCGCCCACGCTGGGTGCGACCGTTCGAGCCCTCCGCCAGCAGCCGCGCGCCGGTTGCCTCAGCAATGCGGTAAGCGTGCAACTGCGCTCCTTCGCGGAGACTCGGGCCGCCCAGCAGGATCAGCACATTCTTCTTCTCACGCAGGATGCGCGCGGCGTTGCGAATGGCATGTGGGTCGGCTTCCGGCACCGATGGCACCGGCAGGGCAGCCGCCACCACGCCACCATCATTCCAAGCGGTATCGGCGGGCAGGATCAGCGTCGCGATCTGGCCCGGCGAGGTACGCGCCGCTTGCACGGCCACGGCCGCATCCGCGCCCACCTTGGTTGAATCGGTGGAAGTGCGCACCCAGGCGGAAACGCCGCGGGCGAAGCCTTCCGTATCGGCGGTCAGCGGCGCGTCATAGGGGCGGTGATAGGTCGCGTGATCGCCCGTGATATTCACAATGCCGGAACGTGCCCGGCGCGCATTATGCAGATTTGCCAAGCCGTTAGCCAGGCCAGGGCCGCAATGCAGCAGCGTGCAGGCCGGCTTTTCCGCCATGCGCCAATAGCCATCCGCCATGCCTGTTACGACATTTTCCTGCAAGCCCAGCACGCAGCGCATCCCGGGGATCCGGTCCAAGGCTGCGACGAAATGCATCTCACTCGTGCCGGGGTTGGAGAAACACACATCAACCCCGCTACCTATGAGTGTATGGACCAGACTTTCCGCACCATTCATTGCCGACTCTCCACTTGGCGTTTCGGGGCGCAGCCTGCGCCGAGGGGCGGTTTCCGGCAAGATGGGGCACTTGCCTTGTAGTAATTTCGCCGTAATTAGACGCGATAAATGACAATGCGGTAGTCAAACGCCGCCTCTGGGGGAGCTTTCCGGTCGTGCCTCGTTTGGCCGTTGCCTTTTTCGTGTCTGGCTTTGCCGCGCTGCTGTGCCAGATTGTCTGGCAGCGGATGCTTGGCATTTTCGCAGGATCAGACACGATTTCTGCCGCGCTTGTCGTGGGCGCTTTTCTCGCCGGTCTTGGGATTGGTTCGATCATTGGTGCGAAGATTGCAGACCGCATCACGCCGGCGCGGGCGCTGATTGGCTTTGCCATCGCGGAAATCGGCGTTGGCATTTTTGCCCTGCTGTCCAAGGCATTCCTGTATGATTGGCTGGCGATGGATCTGGCCGGGGTGGTGGATGACCCTGCGATGATCTTCGCGCTTTGCTTCGCGGGGCTTGTGTTGCCGACCACGCTCATGGGCGCTTCCTTACCACTTTTGGCGCGCGCTGTCTCGACCGCTTTGGACACGGTGGCAGAGCGGATTGGCTTGCTCTACGGGCTGAATACCTTCGGCGCGGGGCTTGGCGCGTTGCTGGGCGGTTGGTTTCTGGTTGGCAATCTTGGCTTTGTCGGCGCGCTATGGCTGGCGGCGGGGCTGGAGATTTTTGCGGCGCTGGTCGCCCTATCCCTACTGCCGCAGTTGCGCGGCCTGCCCTTGCCTGCGCCGAGCCCTGCCAGCAAGGCGGGCAATGCACCTTTCGGCAGCCTGCCGCTTTGGTGCTTTCTGGTCTTCCTTTCGGGCTATGTGATTGTTGCGCTGGAAATCCTCTGGGTCCGGATCATGGGCCAAGTAGGGCAATACCACGCCTATCTTTTCCCGACCGTGCTTGGGATTTTTCTGCTGGCCGATGGGCTTGGCATGGCCTTTGCGGCCCGCATGGTACGGAAATTGAAGGACCCTCGCCCGGCCTTTTTCATCACCCAAGGGGCGGGTTTTGTCCTGGCGGTGGTTTTGCTGGCGGCACTTTGGCTCGTCATGCCGCTTTGGCCCATTGCTGATCTGATGGCGGTTGATCATTCGCGCCTGCATGGTGGGGCGTTGGCGATGACCATCTTCCTGGCCGTGGTCGTGGTGGGGCCGCCTTCCTTCCTAATTGGCATGACCTTCGCTTTTGTGCAGCGCGCCGTGCAGCAGGATTTGGCGAGTGTCGGCACACGGGTCGGTTGGGTGCAATTGGCCAATATCGCCGGCAATGCGGCAGGGTCCATTTTCACTGGCCTGATCACGCTGCATTTCCTGGGCACGGCAGGCACGCTCAAGCTGCTGGCCGCCCTTTCGCTGCTATTGCTGCTGGGCTGGCTTTGGCATGGCGGCTGGCGGCGGCCGGTGGAAGGGGGCCTGGCCCTGGCCTCCGCGCTCGCGCTGATTTTCATGCCGGGCAATGCCGGGCTTTGGTCGCGCATGCATGCGGAAGGGCCGGGCCATATGGTGGCCTGGGCGGAGGATCGCTCGGGCATTGCCTTCTTCCGAGACAGCAAAAGGTCGGATGGCGTGGCAGAAGGCCCCTTCTTCATCCAGGGCTTCAGCCAGGGGCGCATTCCCTTTCTTTCCATCCATCAATTCCTGGGCGCGGTTGGGCCGCTGATCCATCCTGACCCGAAGGAAGTGCTGGTGATTGGGATTGGCAGTGGCGGCACGCCCTGGGCCGCAGGCATTCGGCCCGAAAGCCAGATTCGCGCCATTGAATTGGTGGCGCCGGTGCTGACAGCGCTTGAAGAGATTGGGCAGCATTACCCGGAAGGCCCCATCGCGCGCATGTTCAAGGACCCGCGCTGGCAGATGGAATATGGCGATGGTCGGCGCACCCTCGCCAAGGAAGACAGGCGCTACGACATTATTGAGGCGGACGCCATTCTGCCTCAGGGGTCCCATTCCGGCCTTCTCTATAGCGCGGAATTCATTGAACAGGCGCGGCGGCGTTTGGCCCCGGGTGGGCTTTACATTCAATGGGCGCCAACGAAGCGCGCAGTGGAAACCTTCGCGGCTGTCTTTCCCCATGCGCTGCTGCTGATGCCGGCGGGGGTCATGATCGGGTCCAATGATCCGATCCCCTTTGACCCGGCAAGACTTGCGGCGGAATTCGCCAAACCCGTGCATCTCGCGCATTTGCGTGCGGGCAATAAGGATTTCAGCGATTGGGCCAGCCTCTTTGCCGGCACGCCTTTGCAATGGCTGCCGGGGCAAAAGCGCGAAGAAGCCCCGCTGACCGATGTGTTTCCGCGCGATGAATTCTACATCAACAATCCCGGCACGGGCACGGATTACTATGTGCGCAGCCGAAACGCTTCGGGGCAGCGCCGCGCGGATGCGCGGTAGCGCTGCCTGATGGGATCACATGCCCAGCGCGCGGCGATAGAGATCGAGCAACGTTTCCTGTTCTTCCACTTCCGCCGGTTCCTGCTTGCGGAGCCTGATCACCGCGCGCAGCACCTTCACATCAAAGCCGGCTGATTTCGCTTCTGCGAAAATATCCTTGATATCGCTCGACAGCGCCTTTTTTTCTTCTTCCAGGCGTTCGATGCGTTCAACGATGGACCGCAGCCTTTCGCCGGCGATGCCGCCGACTTCGGTCGTTTCCTGCGTGCTGGGGCCTTTGGCCATTCTGCGTTCCTCAGTGTGTAAGCCAGAGGCCTTAGCTTTGACCGGCGGCGCCATCAATGCTGCCCCTGTCCGGAGGCGGCGAATTTCGCCTTTTGCTCGGGCGATGCTTCCTTTTGGTGCTGCGCCTGCCATTCCTTGTATGGCATGCCGTAGATGATCTCCCGCGCTTCGGGGTCGGTCAGGGGCAGGCCCTTTTCCTCGGCCGCGGCGCGATACCATTTGCTCAGGCAATTCCGGCAGAAACCCGCCAGATTCATCATGTCTATATTCTGCACGTCATTGCGCCCGCGCAGATGTTCCACCAAGCGGCGGAAAGCCGCGGCTTCCAATTCTGTTTGGGTTGCTTTGTCGAATTCCGTCATCGGGGCCTCCTGAATTATGCCGCTATAGATGGCCCATCTGGCGCGACTTCGCCATACTCAAGGTGACAAAGGAATAACGCCATGGCCTTTACCGATGCAACCGCCCGCGCCGCGCTCCGCCAGGTGTTCGACGCTGCCATTGCCAGCGCCGATCCGCGCCAGGTGCTGGCGCGGCATTTGCCGGAACGCCCACGCGGGCGGGTGATTGTGCTGGGCGCCGGGAAATCCGCTGCTGTCATGGCGGCAGCGGTGGAGGATGCTTGGCCGGAGGCGCCAGTCGAGGGCCTGGTGGTGACCCGCTATGCCCATGGCTACCCCACGCGGCGGGTGCGCGTGCTCGAAGCATCCCACCCCGTACCCGATGCAGCCGGGGCCAAGGCGGCAACGGCATTGTTGGAAGTGGCGCGCGGCGCGGGCGCGGATGATCTGGTGCTGTTTCTGGTCTCGGGCGGGGGGTCTTCGCTGACCACTCTGCCAGCGCCGGGCCTGACGCTGGAGGAGTTGATTGCGGTGAATAAGGCGCTGCTGGCTTCCGGCGCCACGATCCATGAAATGAACTGCATCCGCCGGCATCTTTCCGCCTTTTCCGGCGGAAGGCTGGCCGCCGCCGCCCATCCGGCGCGGGTGGTGACGCTGGCCATTTCCGATGTGCCGGGGGATGACCCGAGTGTGATTGCCTCCGGCCCCACCGTGCCGGACCCATCCACCTTCGCCGATGCCCGCGCCTTGGTGGCGCATTACGGGATGCAGCTGCCGGATGCCGTGCAGGCGCACTTGGCGGCGGGGTTGGAGGAAAGCCCGAAACCCGGCGATCTGCGCTTGGGGACGCCGGATTACCGCTTCATCGCGACCCCCGCCATGGCACTGCAAGCCGCCGCTACCGCCGCGCGCGGGCTTGGCCTGACGCCGCTGATCCTGGGCGATGCGCTTGAAGGGGAGGCGCGGGAATTGGGCACCGCCCTCGCCGGCATTGCCCGTTCCGCTGCAACACATGGTCACCCCCTGCCCGGCCCCGCCATCCTGCTTTCCGGCGGTGAGACCACGGTGACGATTCGCAGCCCCAAGCCAGGCCGTGGCGGGCGGAATGGGGAATGCTTGCTCGGCTGCGCGCTTGCCTTGGCTGGCACCCCCGGCATCTGGGCGCTGATGGGCGATACGGATGGCATTGACGGGTCCGAGGAAAACGCTGGCGCCATTGCAACCCCCGATACTTTGGCCCGCACCCGTGCCGCCGGGCTTGACCCGCGCGCGCTGCTGGCCAGGCATGACAGCTACCGGCTTTTCCAGACGCTGGGTGATCTGGTGATGACGGGGCCGACGCTGACCAATGTGAATGATTTTCGGGCCTTGCTGATAGCTTAACTTTTAAAAGTTAAGTCTCGCAGGTTTTGGATGGTATTTTAACTTAATTTTGCTAAGATATGGCCATGCGTGACCCGAACCTTGAAGCCCTTCTCGCCCGACGCGGCACCGTCAAGCAGATCGCCGCCGCTTTGGGCATTTCCACCGCTGCCGTTTCCCAATGGAAGCGCATCCCGGAAGATCGCGTCTCGGAGCTTTCCAAGGCGCTGAACTTACCGCCCGAAAGCCTGCGGCCCGATCTGGCGCCCACCCTACCAAATTCTGAACCCATGATAGGAGCGCCCCGCATGGTGGCCCGCCCCGTTCTGCGCCGCCGGCGCCGCACCAAAATCATCGCAACCCTTGGCCCCGCCAGCAGCAGCGCGGAGATGATCGAAAAGCTCCACCGCGCCGGCGCCGATATCTTCCGCCTTAATTTTTCTCATGGCAGCCATGAGGATCACGCCGCGCGCATCGCCACCATCCGCGCTGTGGAGGCCAAGGTAGGCCGCCCCATCGGGATTCTGGCGGATGTGCAGGGGCCGAAACTCCGCGTAGGGCGGTTCCAGGCCGGGCGGGTGCAATTGCAAACCGGCCAGAGCTTTCGCCTGGATTTGAACCCCACCCCCGGCGATGTCAGCCGCGTGAACCTGCCCCATCCGGAAATCATCAGCGCCGCCGAAATCGGCACTTCCCTGCTGCTGGATGATGGCAAGCTGCGTTTGCGAGTAACCCATAAACGCCCAGATCACCTGGAAACCCAGGTGGTGGTCGGCGGCCCGCTGTCAGACCGCAAAGGCGTGAATGTGCCCGATGTGGCGCTGCCCATCCCGGCGCTGACGGAAAAGGACCGTACGGACCTCGCCTTCGTGCTGGATCAGGGCGTTGAATATATCGGGCTATCTTTCGTGCAGCGCCCGGAAGATGTGGCGGAGGCCAAGGAAATCACCGCCGGACGCGCCTGGATCATGGTGAAAATGGAAAAACCCCAGGCGCTCGACAATCTGGACGCCATCATGGCGCTGACGGATTGCGTCATGGTGGCGCGCGGCGATTTGGGCGTAGAATTGCCGCCGGAGGAAGTGCCGCTTGCGCAGAAACGCATCGTGCGCGCCGCCCGCGCGCTCGGCAAACCTGTGGTGGTGGCCACGCAAATGCTGGAGAGCATGATCACCGCGCCAAGCCCAACCCGCGCCGAGGTTTCCGATGTCGGCACTGCGGTGTTTGATGGCGCAGATGCTGTGATGCTGTCAGCTGAGACAGCCGCCGGGCAATACCCCTATGAAGCGGTGAATATGATGGACCGCATTGTGGCGCGCGTGGAACAGGACACAGATTGGCGCCGCCTGACGGATGCCGCGCGCCCGCCGCCCGAACATTCCAGCGCCGGCGCCATCGCCACCGCTGCGCGCCAGGTGGCCGAGACGATCGAGGCGGAGGTGATTGCGACCTTCAGCTCCACCGGGTCCACCACTTTGCGGGTGGCGCGGGAAAGGCCGCATTGTCCCATCCTGGGGCTGACCACCAGCGCCGGCGTGGCGCGGCGCATGGCGCTGATCTGGGGCGTGCATCCGTTGGAGGTGAATGAAATCCATTCCATGACGGAAATGGTCGCGCGCGCCACACGCGCCGCGCTGCATGAAGGCTTCGCCAAAAGCGGCGATGAGGTGGTGGTAACGGCGGGCGTACCCTTCGGCACGCCGGGGACGACGAATGCGCTGCGCGTCGCGATTGTAAAATAGCGCCGGATACGCGACGCCGCCGAGAAACTAAAAAGGCGAGACCCTTGATCAAGTGTCTCGCCAATCGTCGCGAAAAAACTCAGCGCATCGGCAGCGCGTACATCAAGCCGCCCGGCGTGGTCCAAAGATGGTTCGGGCCGCGCGGGAGTTGCACCTGGCTTTTGTCGCCCATGGTGCGCTCATAAAGCTCCCCATAATTGCCGATGGCGCGCACGACATTATAGGCCCAGGCCGGATCAAGCTTCAGCGATTGGCCGAGTTCCGGCGTCACGCCCAAAAGCCTGCGCGTATTGGGGTTGGTGCTGGTCCGGCGGCGTTCTTCGGCATTGGCTTGGGTGATGCCCTGTTCTTCCGCTTCGATGATGGAATAGGTGTACCAGCGCACCACATCGAACCATTGCTCATCGCCTCGGCGAAGATAGGCGCCGTAGGGTTCCTTGGAGAACCGTTCCGACAGGATGGTCCAATCCGCAGGTCGCGGCATGGCAGACCGCACGCCGGCAAGCTGGGATGCATCCGTGCCGAAACTGTCGCAGCGGCCGGCCTGCAAGGCTGCGACCGCTTGGTCGGTGCGTTCAAACACAACAGGTTGGAACGGCGTATTGATGCTGCGGAAGTAATCCGCCGTCACCTGTTCATTCGTTGTGCCCTGAATCAGGCAGATCGTGGCGCCGCGCATCTCAGCAACCTTGTTGATGCCCGCATCCGCCTTCACGATGAAGCCATGGCCATCATAGAAATAGGTCACCGCATGACGCAGGCCGAGCGTGGTGTCGCGCAGCATGGTCTGGGTAGAGGTGCGGAACAGTACATCCACTTCCCCCGCGCCCAACGCCGTAAAGCGCGTGGAAGATGAAAGCGGCACGAAGCGCACCTTTGACGCATCGTTGAAAATCGCCACCGCCAAACCGCGGCAGAGATCAACATCGAAGCCCTGCCAAACACCCCGGCTATCGGGCAGAGCGAAGCCCGCGACACCATTATGAATGCCGCAAACCAGCGTGCCGCGTGCCTTGATGGCATCAAGCGTTGGGCTGGCGGAGGGTTGGGCGAAAGCGGGGGCAGCGAAAGCCGCGAAAAGCGCGGCAATCGCGGCCATAAAGCCGTTTTTGCGCATGGGGGGCCTCTTTCCTGTTGAAGACGGCGCCATGTCACCGCTGCGATGCAGCACTGTCAACCAAAACTCCTAGCGCAGCCAATAGGTTACGCACTCTCCACAATTCGTCCATCTTCCATCGTCACCACACGATCCGCGATATCCAGAATGCGCGGATCATGCGTCACCATCAAAATCGGCACGCCGCGGGATTTCGCCAAATCGCGTAGCAAATGCGCAACCTCAGCGCCTGAGACCTTATCCAAGGCCGCCGTCGGTTCATCGGCCAAAACAAGGCCGGGGCCACCCACCAAGGCGCGGGCGATCGCCACGCGTTGGCGCTGCCCGCCGGAAAGCTTGCCAGGCAGACGATCCACATGCTCAGCCAGGCCCACGGCTGCCAGCATCTCTCCCGCGCGCGCCAGGCGTTCGGTTTCCGCAAGGCGCGGCGCCACTTCCAAAGCCATGGCAACATTCTGCCGTGCCGTGAGCGCGCCCAACAGATTATGGTTCTGGAAAATGAAGCCAATACGCTGTCGTAACGAAACTCGCGCCCGTTCCGAAGCGCCGAATAACTCCTGCCCCAGGACCTCGCAGGACCCTTCCTGCAGGGCACGCAAGGCGCCAATCAGCGTCAGCAACGTGGTCTTGCCTGAACCAGAAGGGCCGGTCAGCAGCAGCACTTCCCCCACGCCCACCTGCAAGGCAACATCGCGCAGCACGGGGCGGCGCAATTCACCTTCACCATAGGCGTAATTCAACGCCTCAATCCGGATGGGTTCAGCCCGCATCAGGAAAACATATCCGCAGGATTGGCATCACGGAGCTTCCGCATGGCGAGCAATCCCGCCAGCGCGCACATGCCAAAGATCATCAGGAAAACCGTAATGCCGCGATCCAGCGTCATGCCCAGCGGCAGAAAGGTAGCCGCACCAACAAAATCATACATCCAGATGGAAAGAAAAAGCCCCGGCACAAACCCAAGCACTGCCAGGATCAGCGCTGATGCCATGACAACCCGCGCCAAATAGAAATTGGAATAGCCAATCGCCTTCAGCGTTGCGTATTCGCGCAAGTGATTGGCGATATCGCTAAACAGGATCTGATAGACAATCACCATGCCGACAATCAGGCCCATGATGCTGCCAAAGCCGAAGATGAAGCCAATCGCGGTCGCGGTTTCCCAGTAATGGCGTTCATGCGCGACCAATTCCGGCTGCGTCAGCACCAGCACATCGCCGGGCAATAGCGCCTTGAGCCTTTCCTTGGCTGCTTGAATATCAGTACCCGGCACCAGGCGAATGGCAATCAGGTCAACATTCGATGGATCTCGCCCGCGCACCACACGGCGGAAATTCACCTCACTCATCACCAGATTGCCATCGGCGCCGAAGGAAGGGCCGATTTCAACTGTGCCCACAATGCGCATCATGCGATTGCCGATCTGCACCTCAAATGGTCCATCTTCGGCGATTTTCTTGGCGACATCGCCAAATTCGGGACGGGAGCGCACGTCAAAACCCGCCGCATCCACCTGCCGCAGCGCATCGGATATCTTGTCGAGGCCCGGAAAGCGCATGGCGCCGGCTTCAACATCAAAGCCGATCAATTGAATGGCCCGCTTGGCGCCGGTTTCCGGATTGCGCCAGGAAGCCTGCATCAAATAGACCGGCACGGCCTGCGCCACTTCCGGCAAGGCAAGGGCCTGATGCGCGCGGATACGCGGCACGTGCTCCGGCCGGAAGCTTGCCATGGTCAGCGGATTCATCAGAAAGATTTCCGCCTGCATGGCAGCGTAAAGCCGGGTGGCGCTATCAAACAAGGCAGCGCGAAAGCCAAGCTGCATGAAGACCAGCACGGCGGCGAACATCACGCCCGCAATGGCGGAAAGCAGCCGCGCGCGTTCAAAGAAAAGCTGCCGCGCCGCAAGCCTTGCGGGCAGATAGAACCAGGCGAAAGGGGACATGCCCGCCGCACCAGGGGGCGCAGGCTTGGAAGCACCCGGCAGCGCAGGGCGGGTTTCTGTCAGCGCATTCACGGCCGGATCGCCACTTGCACCTGCATATTGGACCGCCGCCGCAAAGCCGCTGCGCCGGCTTCATCCAAAGTCAGGCGCACTTCCACCGTACGCGCATCCACCGCTGCCACGGGGTCATTGCTGGCTTGGATTTGGCGCCGCACTGTCCAGCCAATCTCGCTCACACGTGCGGCGAAGCGCTGCGCCTCTCCGGGCACCACAATCTCGGCGGGCGCGCCCAGGCGCACACGCGGCAGATCGGTCTCATAGACATCGGCCACGATTTCAAGCTTGGAAAGATCGGCCATTTCCAAGACGCCATCGGCACCCACCTGATCCCCGGGGCGGACGAAGATGCGCAGAATGGTGCCGGCGATGGGCGCGCGCACGCGGGCCAATTCGGCATCCGCCTGCGCCTTGGCCGCCGCCGCACGCACGCCGGCAAGGCGTGCTTCGGCAAGCGCAATATCTTCAGGCCGGGAAGACATCAGCGTATCCAAAGCCGCCATGGCTTCGCGCTTTTCGGCGGCAAAGCGCGTGGCAATGGCGCGGCTGCGATCCGCTGTCGCTGCGGCGCCCGCGCCGGTCGGCACCAGGCGTTCCGCCCGCTCCGCATCACGCAGCGCAATTTCTTCCTGCGCTGTGATGGCTTCGATTCGCGCGCGCTGCGCCTCAATCTCTGAGGGGCGCCCGGCAGCGCGCAGCCGGGCGAGATTGGCCTCGGCCTCCGCCACGGCGGCCAGCCCTTGGGCGGCGGCGGCGTCCTTCATGGCGGCATCGGCGAATTCGGCCAGCAATTGGCCCTGCGTCACTTCGGCGCCTTCCGTCACCAGCAGGCGATCAAGCCGTGTCACCGCCATGCCGCCGGGTTGATTGAGCCGGCGGATGCGTGACGCTGGTTCCACGCGCCCAAGCGCACCGACGCCAATCGGGCCAGTGGCGGCGGCAGGCGCGGGACTCGCGGGGGGCGGCGCGCTGGGCTGCATTTGCCAAAAGGCCGCCCCGCCCATGCCAAGCAACAAAAGCCCAACGATGATCTTGCCCCGCCGGGTCATGGCTGCGCCCCCAAAAGCCCAGAAAGCGCGGCGCGCATTTCCGCCAATTCGGCTGCGCTGGGCGTGTAAAGACTGAACAACCGCGCCATGAACAATCCATCACCCGCCGCCATAATGGCTGCGCCATGGCCCGGCGGCAGGCCATCATGGGCGACGGCGGCGCGCATATCGGCAATCACGGCGCGCATCGGTGCCAAAAGCGCAGGGTCGTGATGAAAGGCCGCTAGGAAGACCGCGCCGGCCCGTTCATGGCGTTCATTGCAGGCCAAATCGCCCTCACCAAAGCCCCATTCGAGCATGGAGCGCGCCACGCGGCCTGGCCCTTCCGGCTGGGTGGCGACGCAAGCCGCGAATTCCTGGGCGATGAAGGCGGCAAGCCGGCCGAGCAGCGCTTCCAACAGCGCTTCCTTGGAAGCGAAGTGATAAAGCAAGCCCCCCTTGGAAACGCCGGCTTCCCGGGCCGCGGCTTCCAGCGTCAGGCCGGCGACACCACGGGCGATGATCAGGTTTTCGGCGGCATCCAGGATGCGTGTCGGCGCATCGGCGATTGGGGGTTGGGTATCCATGCCCCTTTAACTATACCGTCCGGACGGTTTGTCAAGTTTTTCATGCCAAGGCCCCATCCAGCAGCGCCTCAATGGCGGCAGGGTCATCCCAGGCCAGCGCGATGCTCACCACCTGAATGCCGGAGCGCAAAGCGGGTGGGATGCGCACAATATCCTTCCGCGTCGTGACCGGCGTGGCGCGGAGCTTTTCCGCCTCGGCCAGCAGGTCACGGATTTCCTGATCATCGAAGGGGTAGTGATCCGCAAAGGAATGGCGCGCGACCAGAACGGCGCCGGCTTCCTGCAAGGTTGAGAAAAACTTGCGCGGATTGGCGATGCCGCAAAAGGCGACGACGGGCTTGCCGGCCAGCGCGGCCGCTTCCGGGCCGGGCACCAGCCGGGCGCGCAGCACGGGCAGGTCAGCGGGAAGTTGGGCGAGCGCGCCGGTTTCATCCTCACCGATCAGCACCGCCGCCTGGCAGCGCGCCGCGGCGGCAAAAACCGGTTCGCGCAGGGGGCCGGAGGGGATCACGCGGCCATTACCAAAGCCATAGGATCCATCAATGATCAGCAGGGATAGCGTCTTTTCAAGGGTCGGGTTCTGCAGCCCATCATCCATGATGATCGCCTGCGCCCCGGCGGCTTGCGCCGCCGCACCACCCGCGGCGCGATTAGCGGAAACCCAGGTGGGGCAAAGGGCGGCCAGCAGCAAAGCCTCATCACCCACAGCCCGGCTGTCATGTGTGGCAAGGTCAACCCGGGCCGGGCCTTTCAGCTTGCCGCCATAGCCGCGCAGCAGGAAATGGGCGGCCAAGCCACGCGCTTGCAGCCTTTCGCCGAGGTCAAGTGCAACCGTGGTTTTGCCCGCGCCACCTGCCGTGGCGTTACCACAGCAAATCACGGGCAACGGCAAGCTCTGCCCCGGGCGCGCCATGCGCCGCGCCGTGGTGGCCGCGTAAAGCGCCGCAATGGGCGAGAGCAAAGCTGCCGCCACACCAGGCTTATCGCTCCAGAATCCAGGCGATCGCATCAGATGAAACCGTTCAAACCTTCCATGGTGCCCGCATCGCGCAACAGGCGTGCAGGGCTTGGATTACTTGCCTCGGGCTTTCCCATCCGCGCGGCTTCGCCGTCTTATGCGGTAAGGACCCCCGAGATTACTGTGGATTGGTCGTCCCCGGACGGACGATGTTACCGCGCCGGGCGGATCAAGGGCAACAGGCTTGTCGCGATGCGCCCCGGCAGGCCGGCCTGGTCCTGGGCAAGAGCCTCCGCCGCCGCCGCCATGGCCTGCCCAGCCGTGGGATCAGACAGCAAGCGTCCGAGTGTGGCCGCCAGCGCCTGCGCCGCCCCCGGTCCATGCGGGGTTTCGACCAAGGCATGGGCGGCGCTGAGGCGCGTGATGATTTCACCAAAATTGAAGTGATGCGGGCCGGTGATGATGGGGCAGCCAAGCCGCGCCGCTTCCAGCGGGTTCTGGCCGCCATGCGGCACCAAAGACCCACCAATCAGCGCGACGCGCGCCAGCCGGTAAAACAACCCCAATTCGCCAAGCGTATCAGCGACATAAACCGCAACCCCCGGCCCCGCTTCCTGCCCCGCGCCACGCCGCGCCACCGGCAAATCCCCCGCCAGCGCGGCAATATCCGGCCCACGCTGCGGGTGGCGCGGCACGATCACCGTCAGCAAGCCGGGGTGATCCGGGGCGAGCAGACGATGCGCGGCCAGGATGATTTCATCCTCCCCCGGATGGGTGCTGGCGGCGAGCCAGACAGGCCGCCCCTCCCAAGCGAGGGTCAGGCGCGCAAGCTCAACCGGATCAGCCGGCAAGGGGGGCGCGGCGTATTTCAGATTGCCCCAGCAGGGTACGGGGCGCTCGGCAAGTGCGGCGAAGCGTGCGGCATCCCCTCCGGTCTGCGCCAGGATCAGCGCAAAGCGCCCGAGCAACGCCCGCGCGAAGCCCGGCACCCAGCCCCAGCCGCGGGCGGAACGAGCCGATATGCGCGCATTGATAAGCGCCAGCGGCACGCCCTGCCTGTCCGCTGCCCTCAGCATATTCGGCCAAAGCTCCGATTCCACGATCACGGCCAGATCAGGCCGCCAGCCTTCCAGAAACCGCGCTACCCAGCGCGGCACATCCAAGGGCAGGAAGCGATGCTGCGTGCGCGGCGCCAGTTCGGGTGAAAGCCTTTGTTCCAGCAAGCGCGCGGAGGTCACGGTGCCGGTAGTGACTAGAAAGGACAAAGCCGGGTCCTGCTTTGCCAGGGCTTCTAGCAAAGGTAATAGGGAAAGGGTCTCCCCATTGCTGGCCGCGTGGCACCAGATCAGCCGGCCCGGTGGGCGCGCCGCGCCATGGCCCCGGCGTTCGGCCAGCCGTTCGGCGATTTCCTTGCCCTTGGCGACACGGCGTCGCAGGTAAAACGGCAGAAGCGGCGCGAGCAGGCTGGCAAGCATCGCCCAAAGCGCGGCCAGGATATGCGCTGAAAGGCTTTGTGGCATCATCGCGCCACCGCCTGATCGGCGCGGTCTGTCGCGCGGTTGAGGGCCTCGGTGATGGCCGACAAAGCGCCGGCCTGGTCTTCGCGCGGCACCATGATGGGCGCTTCAATCACCACCACGGCGCGGGCAAAGGGCAGTGGAAAGCGCATCCGGTCCCAGGACCGGGCGCGGCGCATGCGCGACGACGCCGCGCCGCAAGCCAGTACCGGCAGCCCCGCCAAAGCGGCAAGCTGGGCGATGCCCGGCGCGGCTTCCCGCGCTGGGCCGCGCGGCCCATCGGGTGTGATCACCGAAACGCCGCCGCCTTCCAGCACGCGCAGAAGCTGGCGCAGCCCCGCCGCCCCGCCTTTCGAGGATGAGGCATGGACCACTTCAACATCAAAGGGCGCCACGGCGCGGGCGATCAGCCTTCCATCACGGTGGCGGGAAATCAGCGCCTCAGCCTTGCGCCCGGGGGCCGCCGGATTTTCGTGGGCGATCAGCCGCCAGCCCTGCGCGGCAAGCGGCAGGCATTCATGCCAAAAGGCCAGGATCATCGGGCCGGCCTGATGCGGCTTCAAATGCTCAGCGCCCAGCAGCTCCCAGCGCGTGGTGGCCCAAATCAGCCGCAGATAAAGCCCGATCAGCCAGGCCAGCAGCGCCTGGGTAGCCGGATGGCGGGTCAGCCGCTTGAGCATCGGGGATGGGCTTCGCGCATCATCGCGGTTGCTGTAGCGCGGATTGCGGGCAGTGTGAAACGCCTCCCAAGCCCGGGCCACCGCTACCCAGGTCGGCGCAAGCTGTGTTAGTTTTTCCTCAATATGCGTGGGGCGACCTGTTGGCGCCCGGGGTTTGAGGGAGAATGACCATCATGGCTTTGCGTGACCAGAAGGGCGCGGCGCGCCTTGCGCTACCGGTGGTATTGGCCCTGGCCCTGCCGCTTTTGCCTGGATGCAAGGAAGAAGCCACCCCCGCCCGCCATCAAGCCGCAGCACCCCCCGCCGCGGTTTTCGTCGCCCGCGTCGAACGCCAGGCCATCAGCCGCGGGGCGGATTTCATTGGCCGCGTGGAAGCGATTGACCGGGTGGATATCCTGGCCCGCGTCACGGGCTTCTTGCAGGCGCGGCACTTCAATGAGGGTGATTCAGTAAAGGCCGGGCAATTGCTGTTCACCCTGGAACAGCCACCCTTCGCCGCCGAGGTCGCCTTGCGCAGTGCGCAATTGGATAGCGCGCGGGCTGATTTGGCCAATGCCACCACCCAGGTGACGCGCGGGCGCGAATTGGTGAAAACCAACGCCATCCCGCAAGCGACCCTGGATGACCGGATCACGGCGGAAGCGGAATCCAAGGCCAGGGTCGCTGCCGCAGAAGCGCAATTGCAGCAGGCCCAGATCAATTACGACTATACCGAAATCCGCGCGCCCTTTGATGGTCGCGCGGGGCGGTCGCCGCTCAGCCCCGGCAATGTCGTCAGCCCCGGCAGTGGCACGCTGGTCACGATTGTGCGCGATGACCCTATCCGCATCAGCTTCCCGGTGACGCAGCGGCAATTGCTGAACTTCAGGCGTAACGCCGGCGCCGGCGCTTCGGAGCAGATCAAGGTGCGCGTGCGCCTGCCCGATGGGTCCATGCTGGACAGCACAGGCCGCTTTGAATTCATTGATGTCACCACCAATCGCGCGACCGATTCCGTGCTGGTGCAGGCAATGATCCCCAATCCGCAAAAATATCTGGTGGATGGGCAGGCGGTGACGGTGGTGGTGGAAACGGGTGATCCGGAACAAGCCATCGTCATTCCGCAATCCGCCTTGCAGATAGATCAGGCCGGCAGCTTTGTGCTGATTGTGGGTGCCGAGAACAAGGTTGAGGTCAAGCGCGTGAAGACCACGCGGGGCTTGGGTGGCCAGCTTGTGGTGACCGAAGGGCTTGAGATTGGCCAGATGGTGATCACGGAAGGCGCGCAACGTGCCCGCCCCGGCGCGGCGGTGGCACCTCAGCCCGCGCCAAATGTGCCGAGCGGTTCCATGCCCGGCACAGCACCAAGGCGGGGCTGAAGCGCCATGATCTCAAAACTGTTTGTTGACCGCCCGCGCTTCGCAATTGTCATCGCGATCCTGACCACCATTGCAGGCTTGATTTCCCTGCTGCGCATTCCTGTCGCGCAATTCCCTGATATCGTGCCGCCGCAGGTGCAGGTGACGGCGAATTTCCCGGGTGCCTCGGCCGAGGTTGTGGAAGCAACCGTGGCACAGCCCTTGGAAAGCCAGATCAATGGCGTGGATGGCATGATCTATATGCAATCCACCAGCGGCAATGATGGTTCCTATTCGCTCAATGTTTCCTTCCGCGTGGGAACCAACCCGGATCAGAATACCACCAATGTGAATAACCGCGCGCAATTGGCGCTGGCGCAATTGCCGCAGGAAGTGCAGCGGCTTGGCCTGACAGTGCGCAAGAAATCATCCGCCATGCTGCAGGTGATCACCATCCGGTCCACCGATGGTTCGCTGGATACCCTGTTTCTCAGCAATTACGTGACCATCAATGTGCTGGATGCTTTGCGCCGCGTGCCAGGCGTGGGTGACGCACAGATGTTCGGCACGCGCGATTATTCAATGCGTATCTGGTTCCAGACCGATCGGCTGGTCGCACTTGGGCTGGTGCCTGCCGATGTGATCAGCGCCATCCAGAAGCAGAACCAGGTGGCGCCGCTTGGGCGCGTGGGCGCGCAGCCCATGACCGAGGATTCATCCTATCAGCTCAATATCACCACCACCGGACGGCTGGTCACCACGGATGAATTCGGCGCCATCATCATTCGCGCCGATCAGGATGGCAGCGTGCTGCGCGTGCGCGATGTGGCGCGGCTGGAACTTGGCGCCTGGAACCAGGATGTCGAAACACGGCTGAATGGCGATGCGGCGCTGCTGATCCAGATTTTCCTCTCTCCCGGCGCCAATGCGGTCGGCGTGGCTGATAGTGTCGGCGCCACCATGCGCCAGCTTGCTGCGCGTTTTCCCGCTGGTATGGGCTATGAGGTCACCTACGATACCACCTTGTTCGTCAAGCTCACGATCCATGAGGTGATCAAGACGCTGCTGGAAGCCTTTGTGCTGGTGGTGATTGTGGTGTTTCTTTTCCTTGGGAATATCCGCGCCACCATCATTCCGCTGATCGCGGTGCCGGTCAGCCTGATCAGCACCTTCGCGGTGCTGAGTGCGATGGGCTATTCGGCCAATACCGTTTCCTTGCTGGCGATGGTGCTGGCCATTGGCATTGTGGTGGATGATGCGATTGTGGTGGTGGAAAATGTCGAAGCCACCATGGAACATCATCCGGAGCTTTCAGTGCCGGAAGCGACCAAGCTTGCCATGGAAGGCATCACCGCGCCGATTGTGGCGATTACCATGGTGCTGCTTTCGGTCTTTGTGCCGCTGGCCTTCATCCCCGGCATTTCGGGTGAATTGTTCCGGCAATTCGCGGTGACCGTCAGTGTCAGCATGTTGTTTTCCGCCATCAATGCGCTGACACTTTCGCCAGCACTTTGCGCCATATTGCTGAAGCCGCATCACGGACCGAAGAAGGGCATCATGGGCCGAGTTTCGGCCTTCATTGATGCGGTGCGTGATGGCTATGGCGCGATTGTCGCCCGCCTCGTCAGGCTGTCAGCGTTCAGCCTGGTTTTGCTGGGCGTTATTGCCTTCGGGATTTATGGCATTGGCAATCGCACGCCGACGGGCTTCCTGCCGCAGGAAGACCAGGGCGCCTTCTTTGTTGAAATGCAATTGCCCGATGGCGCGTCGCTCAACCGTACTCGGGAATTGGCTCAGCAGGTGGAAGCCATCATTCAGCCCTTGCCGGGCATTCAGGCGGTGCAGACGGTGGCCGGCTTTTCGATGCTGAATGGCCTCGCGCAATCCAATAGCGCGTTTTTCATCGTGACGCTGAAATCTTTTGAAGAGCGCACCGCGCCGCAAGCGAAGGTGAATGCGCTTTTGGCCGCGGTGGCGCGCGGTACGGCGCAAGTGCCGGCTTTGGTGGTGCCCTTCAACCTGCCGCCCATCATTGGGCTTGGGACGGGCGGTGGCTTCCAATATCAGTTGCAGAATTTGGAAGGCCGGCCAGTGGCGGATATGGCGGCGGTGATGCGCGGGCTGGTCTTTGCCGCCAATCAGGACCCTGCGCTTAATCGGGTGTTTTCCACCTTCTCGGCCAATAATCCCTCGATCTTTCTTGATCTGGATCGGGACCGCGCGCAGGTGCTTGGCATTGGCATCAGCGATGTTTTTGCTGCGCTGCAAGCGACCATGAGCAGCTATTACATTAACGACTTCAACCTGTTTGGCCGCAGCTGGCGCGTGAGCCTGCAGGCCGAAGAAGCGGACCGCGCATCGGTTGAAGACATTTTCCGCGTGCATGTGCGCAATGCGAATGGAGAAATGGTCCCGATCCGCGCGCTTGCCGATATTCGCGTGGAATTCGGCCCGCAAAGCATTGTGCGCTACAACAACGTGCGCAGCCTGACGGTGAATGGCGAACCAGCTGCGGGGCGCAGCAGCGGTGATGCGCTGGCGGCGATGGAAAGGCTGAGTGCTACCACCCTGCCGCAGGGCTTTTCCTTTGAATGGACCGGCACGGCCTATCAGGAGAAAGCCGCTGCCGGGCAGACGGGGATGATCCTTGGCCTCGCGGTACTATTCGCCTTCCTGTTCCTGGTGGCACTTTATGAAAGCTGGACCATCCCCGTGCCCGTGCTGCTTTCGGTCGCGGTTGGGGTGCTGGGGGCGATTGCGTCCATCGGGGCTTCGGGGCTTTCACTTGATCTTTATGCACAGGTTGGGATCGTGGTGCTGATTGCACTCGCCGCCAAGAACGGCATTCTGATCATCGAATTCGCCAAGGAACAGCGCGAATTGCACGGCAAATCCATCCAGGAAGCGGCGGTACTTGGCGCCAAGCTGCGCTTCCGGGCGGTGATGATGACATCCTTCGCCTTCATCCTCGGGCTTTATCCGCTGGTGGTGGCGGAAGGCGCTTCGCAGATCAGCCGCCGCGCGGTGGGCACGCCAGTGTTTTGGGGGATGTTGGCGGCCTCCACTATCGGCATTTTCATGATCCCGATGCTCTATGTGACCTTCCAAAGCCTGCGGGAGAGGGTGAAGGCCATGCTCGGCATGGGGCAGGCGGCGAAGCCCGCGGAGCACCCCCCGTCTTGACCCGAGGGCCACGAGACACGATTTCTAGAGGCAAGAAGGGCAGCGCATTCCGCCGCCCGCGATTCGATGGAGACTCCCATGGGTGATCTGACCAAGGCCGTATCTGATGAGAGCTTCAAGAATGATGTTCTCGATTCCAGCGGCGCGGTGCTGGTGGATTTCTGGGCCGAATGGTGCGGCCCCTGCCGCATGGTGGGGCCGATCCTGGATGAGATTGCGGCGGAATATGCCGGCAAGCTCACCATCGCCAAGGTGAATATTGATGAAAACCCGATGACACCGAATGAATATTCGGTGCGCGGCATTCCGACCATGATCCTGTTCAAGGATGGCAAGCCACTGGATACCAAGGTGGGCGCGCTGCCCAAGGGTGCGCTGAAGAATTGGATTTCGACGACGCTGGGTGAGTGAAGCAGGCGTCACACCTTGGCTGAGACCTGTTTCGCCAGAAAACGGCTGATCGGGTCCGGCTTATAGGGTGCAAATGCCGCGCAGGGCGTGAAGCCGGCGCGGCAATAAAGCGCATAAGCCGCTTCGTTGCGAATACCGACTTCAAGCAATAGCCTGTGAATGCCGCGCCGCGTTGCTTCGGCTTCCAGAGTGGCCAGCAAGGCAGCGCCGGCACCGCTGCCGCGATGGGCTTCATCTACAATCATTCGCTTGATTTCCGCCGAGCCATCGCCGCGATCAAACAAGGCGCAGCAGCCAATGGCGCGCCCGGCGAGGCGCGCGACGAAAAGGCTTATCTCCGGCGCATCCAGGGATGCCGGGGTGATCGCGCGGCGAAAGGCACCAGGGTAAAGCGCAGCCGCAACCGCATCGGATTGGCGTAGCAGGGCTACGATTTCTTCCTGAAGCGGATTCTCGACCGCGATTTGTATCATCTTCCCTTAAACACCGGCTTGCGCTTTTCATTGAAGGACAAAATGCCCTCTTGCCGGTCTTCGGTGCCGACCAATTGGTTGTAGCATTCCACTTCAAAGCGTAGCGCACTCCGCAAATCCATCTGCAAGCCGAAATGCATGGAACGCTTCGCTTGCCGGATCGAAAGCGGTGCATTGCCGGCGATCACGCGCGCGGTCTCCAGCGCTGCGGGCAAAACTTCCTCTGGCGCGCAGACGCGGTTCAGAATGCCCCATTCCAAAGCTTGTTCTGCCGTGAAGGGCTTGCCCGTCAGGATGATTTCCTTCGCGCGCCGTTCACCCACAATGCGCGGCAGGGTCTGCGTGCCGCCCGCACCTGGCATGATGCCGATTGTCACTTCCGTCAGCGCAAAGCGCGTGCCGGTCACGCCATAGGCGAAGTCTGACGCCAGCACCAATTCAAGCCCGCCGGCATAGGCATGGCCATTCACCGCGGCGATGATCGGGATTTGGCAATCCAGCATGGTCCAGAAGGCACGCTCAAAAATCTCATGCTGATGGCGCCAGGCGGCATCCGTCATGCCCTTGCGTTCCTTAAGGTCCCCGCCCGCGCAAAAGGCGCGCCCACCGGTCGCTGTCAGGATGACGCAGCGGATATCGCCGGGCTCCGCGATCAGCGCGGACCAAACCCTGTGCAAATCACGCCCCATTTGCGTGTTGAAGGCGTTGGAAACCTCCGGGCGATTGAGGCGCACGATCTGGATGTGGGGCTCTGGGCTTTCCAGTTGCAGGGTTTCGGTTTCGGGCAGGGGCATGGCTGATCTCCAAATTTAGGCCGGGGAGACTGCTTCAGACCGGCGCGCTTGTCAGCGCCCTATTTTCGGTTCCGCGCTGGCTGTGCGACAACAAGCGACGAAGGAGACCCCCCATGCCCGAGACCAACCTGCAAATCCTGTTGAAGCGCCGCCCCGTCGGCGCCCCGGTGCAAGAGGATTTCGATATTGTCGAAACCGCCGTGCCTGAGCCCGGCGAAGGCCAGGTTCTGGTCCGCGCGCAGTATCTGTCACTTGATCCCTATATGCGCGGCCGCATGGCGGATGTGAAAAGCTACGCCAAGCCCGTAGCACTCGGCGCCGTGATGGAAGGCCAGACCGCCGGCGTGGTGGTTGCCTCCCGCCATCCGGATTTCAAAGCTGGTGAGACAGTGCTGGGCGGCTTTGGCTGGCAGCGCTTTTCCGTGGTGGGGCCGGAGCGCCTGTTCAAAGTGCCGGAAGCCGATCCGCCGATCTCCTCAAGCCTTGGCGTGCTCGGCATGCCGGGGCTGACGGCCTGGACGGGGCTTGCCGATATCGGCCAGCCGAAAGCTGGCGAGACAGTGGTGATCAGCGCGGCATCCGGCGCTGTTGGGCAGGTGGCCGGGCAGATCGCGAAGATCCGTGGCTGCAAGGTGGTTGGCATCGCGGGTGGTGCGAAAAAATGCGATTTCGTGGTGAAGGAGCTGGGCTTCGATGCCTGCCTGGACCATCACGGTGACCTCAATGCGCAATTGGATGCGACCGTGCCGGAAGGCATTGATGTCTATTGGGAGAATGTGGGCGGCGCGGTGCAGGCGGCGGTCTTCCCGCGCTTCAAGGATTTCGGGCGCATGGTGATGTGCGGCATGATCGCGCAGTATAATGAAGCGCCTGGCGCGGACGCCGCCGGCGCGCCGCCTGGCCCCAATCTGGGACCGATTGTGCGCAAGCGCCTTCGTATCCAGGGATTTATTGTGAGTGACACGGGCTGGCCGCGCTACCCACAATTCCGCGCGGAGATGCTGGGCTGGATGCGCGAAGGCAAGCTACACTGGCGCGAAGATGTGGTGCAGGGCCTGGCCAATGCGCCCAAGGCTTTCATCGGCCTGCTGAAAGGGGAGAATTTCGGCAAGCTGGTGGTGAAAGTCGACTAAAAGCTTGGTGGCGTCGGCAAACCCCGGCGCCCCGATTTCAATAACGGCGGAGCAAGCCCACCAGCTTGCCCTGCACGCGCACACGATCCGGGCCGAAGATGCGGGTTTCATGCCGCGCATTGGCGGGCTCGAGCGCGATGGAATTGCCGCGCCGACGCAAACGCTTCAGCGTGACTTCATTCTCATCCACCAGGGCAACCACGATGGTGCCGTTTTCGGCCGTGTCGGTACGGCGGATGATGACGGTATCGCCATCCATAATACCGGCTTCTTCCATGGAATCACCGGCGACTTCCAAAGCGTAATGTTCGCCATTGCCCAGCAGCGCGAGCGGGACTTCCACACTCGCGCCATTATCTCGCAGTGCTTCGATGGGCAGGCCGGCGGCGATCCGCCCATACAGCGGCAGATGCACCGCGGCGGCTTCGGCGGCGACGCGCGCGGCGCTAGCCGGCAGGTTATTGGCGAAATTGCCGCGAATGACATTCGGCGCGAAGCTTGGCGCTTCGGGCTTGGGCGCCGTTTCCTTCACCTTGGGCGTCATGGCTTCGGGCAGGCGCATCACTTCCAGCGCGCGGGCGCGATGCGCGCGGCGGCGCAAAAATCCTCGATCTTCCAGGGCAGTGATCAGGCGATGGATGCCCGATTTTGACCGCAGATTGAGCGCTTCCTTCATTTCCTCAAAGGAAGGCGAAAAGCCCGTCTCGCGCAGGTGCTTGTCGATGAACATCAGCAATTCATGCTGTTTACGCGTGAGCATAGGCCATCCCCTCAGCAAAGCCGGGCGCGAATCGGCGCGAACAAACCGGCAACTCAGACGATGTTCTAGAAAGGTTCCAAAATCACAGTCAAATGTTTTTTGTGGTGGATAAGTGGTTTACGCGCGAAATGTTGCATAAAGGCTCAACCGCGCGGCGCTGCCGCCCGCGCAAGACGGTCATTGATGGCCGCGCCCAGGCCAATCTCCGGGATCGGCATGGTGGCGATGCGGGTGAGGCCACGCTTCACGCCCTCGGCATCCAGAAAGCGCAGCCCCGCAAAAAGCCGCGCGGCGGCTTCGCGCAAATCCCCCGCCTCGGATAGCTGCCAGACCAGCCCCGCCCCGGGCAAAGCCGGGCCAAAGGCCAAAAGCGCCTCATGCGCTGCCACATCCACCGCACCCAGCCGCACCGGGAGCGATGGCGCGTAATGGGACAGCATCATGCCGGGGCTGCGGAGCGTGCGGGTTTTCTCGGCGGCGCTGATGGGCAAAGGGCGAGAAACCGGGCCGATCACAGCTTCAATCGCTTCCACCGGCACACCGCCGGGGCGGAGCAATGCCGCACCGCCCATGGCCAGATCGAGCACGGTGCTTTCCACGCCAACATCGCAAGCCCCGCCATCCAAAACGGCGGCGATGCGCCCGGTTAGCCCTTCCAGCACATGCTCCGCCGTGGTTGGGCTGACCGCGCCGGAGCGATTGGCCGAAGGCCCCGCGACAGGAATGGCGGCGGCGTGGAGCAATGCCAAGGCGAGCGTATGCGCGGGCACGCGTACCGCCAAGGTATCCAGCCCTGCCCCGGCCAGCAGATCAATCCGGCATTCCGGGCGGCGCGGCAGCACCAAAGTCAGCGGGCCAGGCCAAAAGGCAGCGGCCAAGGCACGGGCGCGGTCATCGGCCAGCACTTCGGCAAAAGCGGCCTCGGCATCCGGAAAATGGCAGATCAGCGGGTTGAAATGCGGCCGGCCCTTGGCTTCAAACACCGCCGCCACGGCGCGGCCATTCCGTGCATCGGCGCCGAGCCCATAGACCGTCTCGGTCGGGAAGGCGACGAGTTCGCCCGCGCGCAGCAGACGCGCGGCTTCCGCGACCTGATCTGCGCCGAGCCGGCGTGTCATCCCGGCAGACCCTCACAGACAAAGCCTGGGTTTTCAAAGCCAGGCTTGGCGTAGAGCAAGGGCGCACGGCCTTCGAGCAACAGCACGCGCCCGCCAGCCGCTTCCACCACGGCCTGCGGCGCGGCGGTATCCCATTCCATGGTGCGGCCAAAGCGCGGATAGAGATCGGCGGTCCCTTCGGCGACGCGGCAGAATTTCTCCGCCGAGCCGATATTCACCACGCGCGCGACATGCCGACCTTCCAGGAAGCGGTCCATGCGCGGGTCATCGGCGTAGTGGTGGCTGCCCATGACAACCAGCCCATCGGCGGGCGGGGTGCGGGCGCGGATGGGGCGGGTGCCGGCGGCATCGCGCTTCCAGGCGCCCAGGCCGACACGGCCCCAGAAGATTTCACCGGAAGCGGGCAGCGCCACGGCGCCCAATACCGCGCGCCCAGCTTCCACCAGGCCGATATTCACAGCGAAATTATCCCGCCCGGCGGCAAATTCCCGCGTGCCATCCAGCGGGTCCACCAGCCAGAAACGCTCGGCGCTGGCGGGCGCGGTGCCGGCGGCGACTTCTTCTTCGGCGATCACGGGAATATCCGGGGTGGCGGCGCGGAGCCCCTCCACAATCAGCGCTTCGGCGATGCGATCAGCCTCGGTCACCGGGGAATGGTCGGATTTCCGTTCCACCGCGAAGCCGGCAGCCTTGATCGCCATGATGGCGGAAGCCGCCTTGGCCACGAGATCGCCGGCCAGGGCCAGCAGCGCATCATTCTTCATGCGCCCTGCTTTGGCCGCATGGGCGCCGGGCTGCAAGCCCTGTTTTGGTAGCGATCCGTCTGTTAAGGTGCGCTGACATTGTTTCGCCCTCAGGAGCCCCCATGCCCGATATCACCTTCGTGAAGTCCGCCTTGCCGCGCAGCGGCGCCCTTGTTTTGCTGCTGGCCGAAGGGGCCCCGCTTGCGGGCCTCGCCAAGGCAGCTGAGGAAGCGACCGGCGGTGCGGTCTCTCGCGGCTTGGAAGCGGCGAAGTTCAAGGGCAGCAAGGGCCAATCCTGCACGCTTTGGGCACCAGGCGCGGGCTTGGCGAAACTTGTCGCCATCGGTCTTGGCAAGGCCGATGCGCTTGATGCGCAGGGTGCTGAAAATGCCGGCGGCAGCGCGCTGGTTGCCGTGCAGCAGGAACGCGAAGCGGTGCTGGCAGCGGATGGGCTGACGCCGGCGCTGGCGGCAAGCTGTGCCGTGGGTGCGCGGCTGCGGAGCTATCGCTTTGATCGCTATCGCACCACGGAAAAGGAAGAAGACAAGCCGAAGCTGGAACGCATTGCCATTGCCAGCACGGAAGTAACAAAAGCCAAGGCCGCCTTCGCGCCGCTGCAGGCGATCGCGGATGGTGTTTTCCTGACGCGCGATCTGGTTTCCGAACCGCCCAACGTGCTGACGCCGACTGAAATGGCGGAACGCTGCAAGGCTTTGGAAAAGCTTGGCGTGGAGGTGGAGATCATCGGCCCGCGCGAGATGAAGCGCCTTGGCTTTGGCGCTTTGCTTGGCGTGGCGCAGGGCAGCGCGCAGGAACCGCGCATGGTGACGATGAAATGGATGGGCGCGCCCAAGGGCAAAAAGCAAAAGCCGCTTGCTTTCATCGGCAAGGGCGTAACCTTCGATACCGGCGGGATTTCCATCAAGCCTGCGGGCGGCATGGAAGACATGAAATGGGATATGGCCGGCGCCGGCACGGTAATTGGCCTGATGGCCGCACTCGCCGGGCGCAAGGCCAAGGCGGATGTGATTGGCATGGTGGGCTTGGTGGAAAACATGCCCTCCGCCACCGCGCAGCGGCCGGGGGATGTGGTGAAATCCTATTCCGGCCAGACCGTGGAAGTTATCAATACCGACGCGGAAGGACGTTTGGTGCTGGCGGATGTGATGTGGTATTGCCAGGAAAAATACGATCCGCGCTTCATGGTGGATTTGGCGACATTGACGGGTGCGATCATCATCGCGCTTGGCCACGAACGCGCGGGGCTTTTCAGCAATGATGACACACTGGCTACCCATGTGAAGGAAGCGGGCAGCGCAGTGGGTGAGAAGGCCTGGCGCATGCCATTGGGTGATGCCTATGACAAGCAAATCAAGTCCGACATTGCGGATATGAAGAATGTCGGCGGCAGGCCGGGCGGGGCCATCACCGCGGCGCAATTCATCCAGCGCTTCGTCAATGGCAAGCCCTGGGCGCATTTGGATATTGCGGGCACTGCCTGGTCTTCCAAGGATGCGCCAACCGTGCCGAAGGGGGCGACCGCTTATGGCGTGCGCATGCTGGATCGCATGGTGGCGGATCATTACGAAGGCTGAAGCCCTGTCGCTTTTGCGCCCATGGTGAAATTGCTTCTGAAACGAAGCGCTGAAGCGCTGCGCCGCCACAAGGCGCGCGGCGCCGAAAGCGCGCTGATTCTGCCGGTGTTTGACGGTGACGCGCCGGATGATCCCGCGCTTGCGGCAGCGGCCAAGGCAGCGCGCTTCACCGGCAGGGCGGGTGAGGCCTTGTGCCTGCCCGGCGCTGATGGCCTCACCATCTTGGCTGGCATTGGGGCCGGCCGGACGGTGCAGGATTGGGAAGCGGGTGGCGGTGCGGGCATGGCCGAAGCCGCTGGCCGCGCGCAGGCGGTCTTGCTGGCCGAAGGCGCAACGGCGCGCCAGGCGGCGGGTTTCGCTGCAGGGGCGCTGCTGAATGCCTGGCGCTTCACTGCGCTGCGTGATGCCCGCAAAGACAAGGATGCGCCGCCCGCGCGGGTGATCCTGGGCGTGACCACCCCAGGCAAGGTCGAACACGCATGGAAGCGCGCGGAGGCCACATTGCGTGGCGTGCTCCTCGCGCGCGATCTGGTGGCGGAACCCGGCAATCGGCTGAACCCGGCAAGCTTTGCGGAAAGGCTGCGCGCACTGCGCGACTTTGGCCTGAAGGTCGAGGTAGTTGCAGGCAAGCGTCTTGCCGCGCTTGGCATGGGCGCGCTTCGTGCGGTGGGCGGCGGGGCCGAACATGGTCCCAGGCTTGTCGTGCTGCGCTGGCCAGGCAAGCTGATGGCTGCGCCGGTTGCTTTTGTCGGCAAGGGGGTCTGCTTTGACACGGGCGGCATTTCCATCAAACCCGCCGCCGGCATGGAAGAAATGCGCGGCGATATGGCAGGCGCTGCCGCTGCGGCAGGGGCGATGCTGGCGCTGGCGCTGCGGCGGTCTCCGGCGCCGGCGGTGGCGGTGCTGGCGCTTGCGGAAAATGCCATTGGTGCGGCTTCCTATCGCCCGGGTGATATCCTGCGCACCCATAGCGGCAAGACGATCGAGGTGCTCGATACAGATGCGGAAGGCCGGCTGATCCTGGCTGATGCGCTCGCCTATACCGCCGCGCGTTTCAAGCCGCGCGCCATGATTGATCTGGCGACGCTGACGGGTAGCATCATCACCGCACTTGGCCATCACCGCGCCGGGGTTTTCGGCAATGATGAAGCGCTGACAGCGGCGCTGATGGCAGCGGGGGAGGCCGTGGCCGAACCGCTCTGGCCCATGCCGATTGATGATGAACACAGGGAAGTCCTGAAAAGCGACATCGCCGATCTGCGGCAATGCGCGCTTGCGGGCAGCGGTGCCTGGGGCGGGCGTTTCCTGTCCGATGCCTGCCATGCGGCGGCCTTCCTGCGTGAATTCGTGGAAGACACAAGCTGGGCACATCTGGATATCGCGGGGGTTGAGGCGCGCGAAGAAGCCGCACCCCTTGGGCCGAAAGGGCCGAGTGGCTTTGGCGTGCGCCTGCTGGATCGCCTGGTGGCCATGCGCTTTGAACGCGACACATGACCGAGATTGGTTTCTATCATTTGACGCGCAGCAAGTTGCAGGATGCGCTGCCGAAATTGCTGGGCCGCGTGCTGGATGCGGGCGGGCGCGGTTTTATCTTGTGCGGCGATGCGGAACGTGCGCGCGCTTTGGATGCGGCGCTATGGCTGCCCGCTGATCCGCCCTGGCTGCCGCATGGCCTGGCAGGCGGCGAGCATGACGCGGCGCAGCCCTTGCTGATTGCCGATCAGGATGTGGCGCCAGCCAATGGCGCGCGCTTCCTGGTGCTGGTGGATGGCGCGGCAAGTGTACTGTTGCAGAATTATGACCGAGTGCTTGATCTTTTCGACGGCGGCGATGAAACCGCAGTGACGGCGGCGCGGGCGCGCTGGTTGGCCGCCAAGGATGCCGGGCATAGCCTGACCTATTGGCAGCAAACTGCCCGCGGCTGGGAGAAAAAGGCGAGCCACCCGCCGACGTCTTGACCCTTCCCGTCGCCGCCCTTTACACCACATCAAAATTCACAGGACCGCCCTACATGACCGATACCGCCCAGGAACAGATGGAAATCCTGGCAGGGGCTCTGCCCTTCCTGAAGCGCTATGATGATCAGATCGTGGTGGTGAAATATGGCGGCCACGCCATGGGGGAAGAAGAAACCGCTTTGCGTTTTGGCCGCGATATCGCGCTGCTGGAACAGGTAGGCGTGAACCCGGTGGTGGTGCATGGCGGCGGGCCACAGATCAACGCCATGCTGAAGCGCCTGGATGTGAAATCCACCTTCGTGCAGGGGCTGCGTGTGACCGATGCCACCATGCTGGATGTGGTGGAAATGGTGCTGGCGGGGCCGGTGAACAAACAAGTGGCGGAGGCCATTACCCGCGCTGGTGTCCTCGCGGTTGGGATTTCCGGCAAGGATGGCGGGCTGGTGCGGGCGCGCAAACTCATGCGCACTTATCGCGACCCGGACAGCAATATCGAAAAAGTGCTCGATCTTGGCTTTGTGGGTGAGCCCGAGCACATCAACCCGCGCGTGTTGGAATTGATGATTGGCGCGGATATCGTGCCCGTTGTGGCCCCCGTTGGCGTAGGGGCGGATGGCCAGACCTATAACATCAATGCCGATACGGTGGCGGGTGCGATTGCCGGCGCGCTTTCTGCCGAAAGGCTGTTGATGCTGACCGATGTGCGCGGCGTGCTTGGCCCCGATGGCAATTTCATCCCGGAAATGACGGTGGCCGAGGTGAAGAAGGGCATCGCCGATGGCTGGATTTCCGGCGGGATGATCCCGAAGGTGGAAACCTGCATCTATGCAGTTGAGAAGGGCGTGAAGGGCGCCGTGATCCTGGATGGTCGCGTGCCACATGCTGTGCTGCGAGAACTTTTTACCGATGGCGGCGCGGGCACACTGATCCGGCCCTGAGGGTCAGAAACGCGGGCCGTTATTGTCGGTCCGCCAGACCATGGATTTTGCCGGGAAACCCTTGGTGACGGGATCAATCTGCCGGCTGCCAAACCCGCCGGGCAGGTTAGGTTGCGGCAGGCCCAGGCGATCTGCCACGCATTGGCGAATGCGAAACAGCAGCGCAGGGTCCACATCCTGACGCTGCATCAAAGGACGCAAGAGCGTATCAACCACAACGCCGGCGAGGCGAATGGCGGTATCGGGTGTTAGCCCATTCCGTCCCATCAGGCTTGGAAACCACTCGGGATTGAAGCGCGCCCGGTTCAGCACGTCATCCATGCTGGCCGGGCGAATTTTTGAACTGCTATTTTCCAGCATCAGCCCGATGGCGAGCCTATCCCCCTGGGCGATCAGTGCATCGGTTATCGCTTCACCAATGCCGGCACGGCGCGCCACAGCATGAAGCGTTGCAGGAACCGGTGGGGACGCCACCAGCGCCAGCAGATCATCCTCATTCAGCAGGGGTGAAAGCCGAATGACCGGCTCAGCTACACGGATTTCCGTATCCATGGCGAGGCGCAGCATCGCATCGCGTGGTACCGTGGAAAGATGCTTGGCAGCATCGGCGATGATGAAGCGGACTTGTTCGGCTGCGTCCGCCGCCAGACGCAACAGAATAGGCTGGACAATATTCGCCAGACGGTCATGCGATGAAGAGGTGAGCGAGGGAAGAATATCCGCCACACGGCGCGCCAGGGCTTCGCGGACTGAGCTATTTTCATCCTCGGAGAGACCTTCCAGCACCGAAAACGGCGCGCGCGTATTCGCGACGACGCTTTCCCTGACGCGCGGTTCCTCATCCTTGGAAAGAAAGGCCAAAACTTCGTGCGGGGTGGTAGCATTACGCGCCAGCATCGCACGGGTCGCGGCATCACTTTCGCGCGCGAGGCGCAGCATATTCTCGACCGTGCCGCTCATGCGGCGCTCCTGGCCCGGGGGCGAACCCCTTGGGCTGGGTGGGAGGCGCGGATTCCAGACCTTGCATGCATGGCGCCATATTCCCCATGGCCCCCTAATCTTTCGTTACTGCGGAGCGTTGACAGCGCCACCGCCGCGCCGCAAGGAAAGGGCGCTTTGCCGGAGGAACCCGCCCCATGACCATGACCGATCTTCAATCCCGCATCGAAGCGCTGTGGGACCGGCGCGACCAGCTTTCGCCCTCAACCTCAGGCGCTGATCGCGCTTCGGTGGAAGACGCTTTGGAAATGCTCGATTCCGGCAAGGCGCGCGTGGCGGAGCCCGATGGGAATGGTGGCTGGAAGGTCAATCAATGGTTGAAGCAGGCGGTGCTGATGTCCTTCCGGCTGGCCGATTCCGCACCGATGGATATTTCAACCGGCGCCTATGACAAGGTGCCGCTGAAATTCGAAGGCTGGGGTGAGAATCGCTTCCGCGAGGCGGGCTTCCGCGTGGTGCCGGGTGCTGTGGTGCGCCGTTCGGCCTATATCGCGCGCAATGTGGTGCTGATGCCGTCCTTCGTGAACCTGGGCGCGCGGGTTGAAGAAAATACCATGGTCGATACTTGGGCCACGGTCGGTTCCTGCGCACAAATCGGCAAGAATGTGCATCTTTCGGGCGGCGTTGGCATTGGCGGTGTGCTGGAACCGCTGCAAGCGAACCCGGTGGTGATCGAAGATGATTGCTTCATCGGTGCGCGGTCAGAAGTAGTGGAAGGCGTGATTGTGGAACGCGGATCTGTGCTTTCCATGGGTGTTTTCATCAGCGCCACGACCAAGATTGTGGATCGGACCACGGGCGAGATTTTCATGGGCCGCGTGCCTTCCTATTCCGTGGTGGTGCCGGGTTCCTTGCCGGGCAAGCCACTGCCGGATGGCTCGCCCGGTCCTTCGCTCTATTGCGCGGTGATTGTGAAGCGCGTGGATGCGCAAACCCGGGCGAAGACTGCAATCAACGAATTGCTGCGTGACTGATCCGCTTCCCCTGCTGCAGGCGCTGATCCGCTGCCCTTCCGTCACCCCGGAAGAAGGCGGCGCGCTTGGTGTGCTGGAAGCGGCCTTGGCGCCGCTCGGCTTCACCTGCACGCGGTTGAAATTCGCGGAGGTGGATAATTTATTCGCCCGGCGCGGGCGGCATGGGCCGCATTTCTGTTATGCGGGGCATACGGATGTGGTGCCGGTGGGTGATCGCGCCGGCTGGCAGCATGATCCCTTCGGGGCTGAGGTCGCCAATGGCATGATCTATGGCCGCGGCGCTTGCGACATGAAGGGCAGCATTGCGGCTTTTGTCGCGGGGCTGACCGATTTCCTCGCGCTGCGCCCGGATCATCAGGGCAGCATCAGCCTGCTGATTACAGGCGATGAGGAAGGGCCTTCCATCAATGGCACCGCGAAAGTGCTGGAATGGATGGCGGATCATGATCAAATCCCCGATATGGCGCTGGTGGGGGAGCCGACTTCCAAAGTGACTCTGGGCGATACGCTGAAGATCGGCCGGCGCGGTTCCATGACGGCGCATATCACCGTGCATGGCATCCAGGGCCATTCCGCCTATCCGGAACGCGCGGATAATCCGATCCATCGGCTGGTGCGCGTGCTGAATAGGCTGACGGCTGAAGCTTTGGACAATGGCAGTGATTGGTTTCAGCCGAGCACGCTGCAAGTGACGGGTTTTGATGTCGGCAATAGCGCATCCAATGTGATCCCGGCAGCGGCCAAGGCTTTTTTGAATATCCGCTTCAATGACCGGCATCGGAGCAGCGGGCTGACCCAGCGCATTCGCACCGTGCTGGAAGAAGAAGCGCCCAATCATGATTTGACGGTGACGGTTTCCGGCGAAAGCTTTCTGACCGAACCAGGGCCTTTCGTCGCCGGGCTGCAACGCGCCATTGAACGTGCGACGGGTTCGCAAGCGAAGCTTGATACCGGCGGCGGCACATCCGATGCGCGCTTCATCACGCGCTATTGCCCCGTGGCGGAATTGGGCGCGGTTGGCGCCACCATGCATAAGGTTGATGAATGCGCGCCGATTGAAGAATTGCGTGACCTCGCCACGCTGTATCGCATGGTGCTTGAGGAGCTGGTCGGCTGAGCAATACCCCACAAGGCGGCGTGGCGCGCGCGCTGGCTGGCGCGCTGATGTTGGCGCGTGGGCAGGCGGCAGGGTTGGCGGCGTTTGAAAACACGCTGCCCGTTGCCGCCTATTCATTCCGCGCGGCGGCGATCTGCCTGCCGATTTTCATGTTCTTCAAGGATCAGGCCAGTACGCCCGCCGATGTGGCGCTGACTCTGCTGGTTGATTTGCTACTTTTCGTTGCGTCCTGGGCAGGTTTCGCTTTGGCGTCGCTTTATCTTGCTAGGGCGCTTGGCGTGGCTGAGGCCTGGCCGCGTTTCATCGCCGCCTGGAATTGGTCTGCCGTGGTACAATACCTGGCGCTGGCGGGGTTAAGCCTGCCAGGGCTGCTGCTGAGTAATGGGTCTTTGCTCGATCTCGGCGGGCTTTTGGCGCTGTTTTTTGCGCTTTGGATGGAATGGTTTGTCGCGCGCAACGCGCTGCGGCTGACGGCCCTGGGTGCTGCGGGGTTTGTCGCGCTTGATCTGGGAATTGCAGTATTCCTGGGCGGCTTTGCGGCACGCATCTCCGGCGGCTGATTCCCTTATTGAAGAAATTCAGGGGAAATCAGCTTGGGCAGGATCAGCGATACATCCGGCCAGACAATCACCAAAGCCAATACCGCCAGCATGGGCAGCAGCATGATCATGGTATCCTTGATCACGGCGCCAATCTTCATGCCGGCGACATGGCAGGCAATCATCAGACATAGGCCATAAGGCGGCGTCACCAGGCCGAAGGCAAGGCTCACAATCCCGATCATGGCGAAATGCACCGGGTGGATACCGACTTCCATTGCCAAGGGTTGCAGGATGGCGCCGACAATGATGATGGCGGGGATGGCATCCAGAAAGCAGCCCACCACCAGAAAGACGCCGGCGATGAAAAACCCTGTCATGATCTTGCCCATGCCCCAGGCGGAAACCCCAACCAGAATGGCTTCGGGGATTTTGTAATAGGCCAGCAACCAGCCGAAAGCCGAAGCGGTGCCCACGCAAAACAACGCCACCGCGGCCAGCCTTCCGGTTTCGCCCAGCGCGCCGTAAAGCCCCTTGAGATTCATCTCACGATAGACAACCAGGGAAAGCACCCCGGCATAGAGTACGGCGATGCACGCACTTTCAGTCGCGGTGAACCAGCCGAAAATCTTGCCGCCGATGATGATGAAGGGGGTCATCAGCGCGGGCAGCGAAATCCAGGTGGCGAACCCCACTTCCTTAAGACTGGCGCGCGGATAGGTAGGGTAGCCGCGCTTCTTCGCATAGGCATGCACGGTCGCCATTTGCACCAGGCCAATCAGCAAGCCGGGGATGACCCCCGCCAGAAACAGCGCGCCAATCGAAACCGTGAGCACGCCGCCCCAGACAATCATCAAAATGGAAGGCGGAATAATCACCGCAAGCACGGCAGAAACGGCTGTGATGGCAACCGAGAAGCTGTCATCATAGCCTTCGCGCCGCTGCGCTTCGATGAAGATTTTGGACTGCGATGCGGCATCCGCCGTGCTGCTGCCGCTGATGCCAGCGAAAAAGATAGACAGCACAACATTGATCTGCGCGAGCCCGCCCGGAAAATGCCCGACCAGCGCGCGCGATAGCCGCACCAACCTGTCGGTGATGCCGCCCACATTCATCAGATTGGCCGTCAGCAGGAAGAAGGGTACGGCGAGCAGGATAAAGGAATTATAGGCGTTGAAGGTTTCCTGCATCAGCGTCATGGCGCCAAGGCGCGGTTCAATCAGCATCACCGGCAAGCAGGCCATGCCAAGCGCGACGGCCACGGGTACGCGCAGCGCCAGCAACGCGAAGAACCCGCCAAAGAGGATCCAGGCCGCTTCACTCGGCGCCAATACATTGCCGCCCATCATGGCGTTTCTCCCCCGATGAGCGTGCGCAAATCATCATAGAATTTGAGACCACCGAAGATCAGCCAGGAAAATCCCAGAATGGGCCAGGCAAGATGGATCAACCATAGCGGCAATTCCGCCAATTCGCTGATGCGAAACCAGGCGAAATCCACGAATTCCATGCCGTACCAAAAGAAAGCCGCGGCAAAGGTCAGCACGAAAACACCGGTCACCAGGTCAAGCGCGGCGCGCGGGCGGCCCTTCATGTCAGGCCAAAGATCCACGTTGAAATGGATGCCTTCCTTCAGCCCCACCATGGCACCGATCATGATGGTCCATACCAGCAGGAAGCGCGCCATTTCCTCGGTCCAGATATAATGCGGCAGAAAATCGGTGAAGCGGGCAAAAATCTGCAAGGCCACTGGAAAAATCAGGATGAAAACACAAAGCGCCAATAAGGCCGACAGGATGCGGCCATAGATATCGGCTATTCTTTGTATGGCATGGCGCAGGCCAGTTTCGCGCATATCGCCCCCTCGTTTCCCGGCGCCTCAATGTTTTTATGGGTGAAGCCTCCGGCGGTTCGCGCCCGCCGGAGGCTTGGTCTCTTTACGATGTCAGCGCATTGATGCGAGCAAAAATGCTTTCCGCACCCACTTCCTTGGCATAGGCTTCCATCACCGGATCAACCGCGCGCTTCAGCGCGTCACGATCAGTGAAGGGAATCCGCCTGAGCCGCCCCGCGCTTTCCAGCGCCGCGAGCTTCTGCCCATCTTCGCTGCTTTCCGCTTCACGCCCGAAGGCGCCCGCTTCGCGCCCCGCGCGCTTCACCGCTTCCTGCAAGGCAGGTGGCAGACGGGAAAGCGATTGGCTCGAAAAACAGATCGGGCGGATAGTGATGGCGTGTTCGGTCATGATCAGGTTCGGCGCCACTTCAAAGAAGCGCATCGCCTCAACCCCCGCTGCCTCATTCTCACCGGCTTCGATCACGTTGTTCTGAATGCCGTTATAGATTTCATTATAGGCAATCACGGTCGGCGCCATGCCGGCCGCCTGGAAGGTGCGTGACCAGATCGGCGCGCCTTGCACGCGCACTTTCAGCCCGCGCAGCTCCGCCATATTGGTGATGCGCCGATTGGCGAAGATATTGCGCACACCGCCGCCGGCATAGCCAATCAGCATCACGCGGGCGCGGCGTTCCACCTCATCCGCCACGGGCGCGAAAAGATTTTGATCCAGCACCTGGTTCCAATGCTTCAGGTCACGGAACAGGAAGGGCGCATCCACAAAGGGTGCGGCGCGGCTGAAGGTGGACATATGCGCGGGCGAGACAATGGCGTAATCCACAGCGCCTCGGCCAGCCGACATATATTCAAAATACTGTTTTTCTAGCCCCAGGCTGCTGTTCTTGTGCAGCACGAAATTCACCGGCCCCGCAGTGTAGTAGCGCTTCACAAGCTCTTCAAAGCGCACCAGGGCGCGGGTGAAGACATGCTCATCATTGAACTGCACCGCGCCATTCAGGGTAATGGCCTGCTGTGCGCGCGCCACCGCCGGCGCGGCGAGGCCAGCGGCAGCCAGGGTTGCCCCAAGCAATTGCCTACGATTCATGACGTTTCTCCCGTTTTTGTACCGGCTTCGTGCACCGGCTGACATGACTATAGGCAGGCATTTCGGCGCGCGGGAAGCCTTGGGTCTTTCCAGGGGCGGTTTTCCCGTCAAAACTCCCGGAAACGGAGGGAATGACATGGCGAAAACTGATCTGGCCGGGCGGGTTGCGGTGATTACCGGGGCGGCGCGTGGCATCGGGCTTGCGGTGGCGGAATTGGCCGCCGCCCGGGGGGCTGCCATTGCCATTTGGGATATGGATGAGGCCGCGTCCAAAGCTGCGGCAGCCAAGCTTGGTCAGGCTGCGAGAGTCAGCACTCATATCCTGGACCTGACCGATGCGGCGGCGGTGGAGGCCGCGACGCAAGCAACACTATCTGCCCATGGGCGGGTGGATATTCTGATCAATAACGCCGGCATTACCGGCGGCAATGCGCCGGTCTGGGAATTGCCGGTGGCGGAATGGCGGCGCGTGATTGAGGTGAATTTGGTGGCACCCTTCATCGTTGCCCGCGCCGTGGTGCCGCATATGCGCGCTGCCGGGTATGGGCGCGTGGTAAATATCGCGTCCATCGCGGGGAAGGAGGGCAATCCAAATGCGTCGCATTACAGCGCATCCAAGTCGGGCCTGATTGGGCTGACGAAATCGCTCGGCAAGGAATTGGCGGGCAGCGGCGTTTTGGCGAATTGCGTCACACCTGCAGCGGCCGAGACGGATATCTTCAAGCAAATGACACCGCAGCAAATAGCCTGGATGCGGTCAAAGATCCCGATGGATCGCTTTGTGCAGGTGGAAGAAATCGCCGAATTGGTCTGCTGGTTGGCCTCAGAAGCATGTTCCTTTTCCACCGGCGCGGTGTTCGACATATCGGGCGGGCGTGCGACCTATTGATGCTGGCGGATTGCCAGCCGCGCGCGGGCGCTGCAAGCTTCGCTGAACCTGATTGGGAGAGAGATGAGATGAGCACAGAAGGCAAGATCGCGGTTGTCACCGGGGCTGGCAGCGGCGTGGGCCGCGCGGCGGCTTTGGCGCTGCTGGAAGGTGGTTGGCAGGTGGTGCTGGCGGGAAGGCGCGCCGATGCCTTGCAGGAAACGGTGACCCTGGCCGGCGCGGCGGGATCACGCGCTTTGCCCGTGCCTTCTGATGTCTCCGACCCCGCGGCGGTGGATGCGCTTTTCGCGACCGTGAAGCAGCGCCATGGGCGGCTTGATATGCTGTTCAATAATGCCGGTACCAATGTGCCCGGCATGCCCTTTGAAGATTTGACCTATGCGGATTGGACGCGCGTGGTCGGTGTGAACCTGACCGGGTGTTTTCTATGCGCCCAGGCGGCGTTTCGTATCATGAAGGATCAGAAGCCGCAGGGCGGGCGCATCATCAATAACGGGTCCATCAGCGCACATACGCCGCGCCCGGATAGCGCGCCCTATACTGCCACCAAGCATTCCATCACGGGGCTGACGAAATCCCTCATGCTCGATGGCCGCAAATACGATATTTGCGCGGGGCAGATTGATATCGGCAATGCCGCGACGCCCATGACGCAACGCATGACGCGCGGCGTGAAGCAGGCCGATGGCAGCACAGCAGTGGAACCCACCATGGATGCCGCGCATGTCGGCAATGCCATTTTGCATATGGCCAATCTGCCGCTGGAAGCGAATATCTTCACCATGACCATCAAGGCGACAAAGATGCCCTTCGAAGGGCGCGGCTGAAGCCTGATGGCCATGCATCAGCTCAAGGTTCAGGAACCCTTCCGCGCGCTATTTTACGCACCATTCTATGCCGCCCTTGCACGCGGCGATTACGCGGCGGAGGGGGTAGAGGTCACGCTACTGCCAGGCGCGGTGCCATCGCTTGCGAAAGATTCCGTATTGGATGGCACGGCGGATCTGGCCTGGGGTGGGCCGATGCGTCTGCTGCTGGCGCATGATGCCGATCCGGCCTGCCCCTTGCGCTTGTTCGGTGCGGTGGTGATGGGTGATCCATTCTTTCTTGTGGGCCGCGCACCCAACCCCGACTTCAAACTGCGTGATCTGGCGGGCATGACGTTTGGTACGGTGAGCGAAGTGCCCACCCCTTGGTGGACCTTGCAGGATGATATCCGTCGGGCGGGAATTGATCCGACTTCCATAAAGCGCGTGACGGACCAGACCATGCCCGCCAATGCCGCCGCCGTTGCGGCTGGCACCTTGGATGTGGCGCAGCTTTTTGAGCCACTGGTGAGCCAGATGGAAGCCAGCGGCACAGGCCATGTCTGGTATGCGCAGGCCAGCCGCGGCCCCACTTCCTATACGGCCTTCTATGCCCGCACTGATGTCATCGCCGCCAAGCGCGCGGCCATGGAGGCCATGGTGCGCGGGCTGGCGCGCACGCTCAAATGGTTTGCCGCGGCCTCACCGGAAGAAATCGTGGCCTGCATCGCGGGTTATTTCCCGGGTGGCGATGCCGCGCTGATGGCGCGCGCCATTGCGCGCTACAAGTCGGTCAAGCTCTGGACCGATACGCCGCACTTCCCACCGGAAGCTTTGGCGCAATTGGAACGCGGCATGCTTTCCGCCGGCGCCATAAAGCGCACGCCGGGTTTTGCTGGGTTGGTCGCGGAAGATGTGACGGAAAGCGCGCTCGGCTAAACTCAGCCCCTCGGCAACAACTGCTCCGTCAGCGTCGCCCAATAGGATGCGCCAACGGGCAGGATATTGTCGTTGAAATCATAAAGCGGGTGATGCACCTGCGCCTCATCCGGCCCACGCCCGCCGCCCAGCATCAGATAAGCGCCTGGCTTGGCATTCAGCATGAAGGAAAAATCCTCGCCGCCCATGGTGGGCTTTGGCATGGGCAATACGCGCGCTTCACCCTGCACGGCGCGCGCGGCCTTTGCGGCCAAATGCACGCTTTCCACTTCATTGATCGTGGCCGGATAGGCGCGGGCGAATTCGGCGGTGGCAGTCGCCCCCATCGCGGCGGCGATGCCGGTCACGGTTTCCTTGAAGCGGCGTTCGAGCAAATCCCCAATCTCGGGCGCGAACCAGCGCGCGGTGCCCAGCATGCGCACGGTTTCAGGGATTACGTTGAAAGTGTGCCCGCCATTGATATGGCCAATGGTGATCACGCCCGCTTCCACCGGTTCCACATTGCGCGCGACGATGGATTGCAACGCCTGCACAATGGCCGCCGCCACCACAATCGGGTCCGTGCCATTATGCGGCATGGCGCCATGCGCCCCTTTCCCCGTGATATTCACTTCCAGATTGGCCACGGCGGCCATCATCGGCCCTTCGCGCCACAGGAAAATCCCTTCCGGCGCGCCGGGCCAATTATGCATGCCGAAAACACGTTCCATCGGAAAGCGCGTGAACAACCCTTCCTTCACCATCAATTCGCCGCCGGCCAGGTTTTCTTCCGCCGGCTGGAAAATCACATAAACCGTGCCGTCGAAATTGCGGGTCTCTGCCAGATACTTCGCCGCACCCAGCAACATGGTGGTATGCCCATCATGGCCGCAGGCATGCATCTTGCCCGGAATTTTGGAAGCATAAGGTAGGCCGGTTTCTTCCAGGATGGGCAGCGCATCAATATCGGCGCGCAGCCCAATGGCGCGACCATTATCGGTGCGACCGCGAATCACGCCGATCACGCCGGTCTTGGCGATGCCTGTCACTACCTCATCACAGCCGAATGCGCGCAGCTTTTCGGCGATGATGCCGGAAGTGCGCACCTCCTCCAGCCCTAATTCCGGATGCTCATGAAAATCGCGCCGCCAGGCGGTCATCTCGGGGTGGAATTCGGCGATGCGGTTGATGATGGGCATGGGAAGCCTTCCTCAGTTCTTGTCAGCAGGGGCGAAGGTCAGCGCCAGCCCCTGTTCCAGCGAAATGGGCAGAACGCCAAGAATATCGCGCATCGGCGCAATGTCGAAAGCCTTGTCTTCGGTCAAGCGGCGAATCTCATCCGCGCCTATGGAAGGCATGCCCGGAATCACGCGCGTGAGCCCCGCCAAGGCGCGGAGCAAGCCCACGGGCAGCGGCAGCACCGGGCGCGCACCAAGCCCAGCAGCGCGCACCACGGCGGCGAGGAAATCGCGATACGGCATGGGTGAAGGCCCCGCGATCACCATGGCCTCTGGCCCCGTCCAGGGATGGCGCGCGGCGGCCAGCAAGGCGCGCGTCACGTCGCTTTGATGGATGGGCTGCACCAGGGACTGCCCACCGCCCGGCAAGGGGGCGAAAGGCAGGCGGCGCATCAGCGCTGCCAGACGCTGGACATTATCTTCACCCTGCGCGCCATAAACCATGGTCGGGTGCAGCATGACGCCCGCGCGCCCGCTGGCGAGCAAGGCGGCCTCACCCGCGCGCACGCCATCGCCATGGGCATCCGCCCAGCGCGAATAGCGCCGCGTGGAGCCCATCAGCACAAAGCGCGCATCGGCCGGCGCGGCGGCCAGGATGGCCGGCGCATGGCGCGCATGGGCGGTGCTGATGACAAGCGCAGCGCCTTCCAGCGCAGCCTTCAGCGCAGCGGGATCGGCCAAATCAGCGATGCGCGGCACCCCCGGCAAGCCAAGCGCCGCCCACTTCGCCGCATCGCGGATCACGGGCGTGAAGGGCGTGCCCTCGGCCAGCAGCGCGCGGGCCAGTGCCGCGCCGCTCCGCCCCGATGCCCCAATCAGCACAATCAAGGTGCCGCGCGCAGGAACGCCAAATCCGCGCCAAGCGGTGCCTGCGTCACCTGATCATAAACCAGCTTGTCCCAGCCGCGCTTGGGCGCTGGGGCCGGTTGCCAGGCAGCGCGCCGGCGGGCCATTTCATCTTCCGGCACCAGCAAATCAAGCTTGCGATCCCGCACGGAAAGCCGGATGCGATCCCCCGTTTGCACCAAGGCAAGCGGCCCACCGACTGCCGCTTCCGGGGCAATATGCAGCACAATGGTGCCAAAGGCCGTGCCGGACATGCGGCAATCGCTCATGCGCACCATGTCCTTCACGCCAGCGCGGGCCAGCTTTTTGGGGATGGGCAAGTACCCTGCTTCTGGCATGCCGGAAGGTGAACGCGGCCCCACATGTTTCAGCACCAGAATATCCTGCGCGGTGACATCCAAGGCCGGGTCGTCAATGCGGTTCGCCAGATCTTCCAACCCATCAAACACCATGCAGCGCGCTTCGGTCTCAAAAAGCGCAGGGGTGGCCGCACTGCGCTTAAGAATTGCACCTTCGGGGGCAAGCGAGCCAAACAGCGCCACCAGGCCACCAACAGGGGAGACTGGTTCGCTGAACGCACGAATGATGCGCCGATCCACGAAATGGCTGCCATCGCCGATGCGGTCAGCGAGGCTCACGCCATCCAGATCAATCGTCGTCAGATCAAGCAAATCGCGCAATTCCCACAGCAGCGCGCGCATCCCGCCGGCCGCGTGGAAATCTTCCATATAGCCATCACCGGTCGGCTTCAGATCCACCAGCACCGGCGTTTCTTCCGAAAGCGCATCCAACCGCTTGAGGTCAAGCGAAAGCCCTGCGCGCCCGGCAATGGCGGCCAGATGCACCACAGCGTTGGTGGAACCACCCAAGGCCAGCAGCACGCGCGTGGCATTGTCCAGATTGGCCTGCGTCATCATCTGGCTAGGCAGAATGGGGTTCTTGATCAGCCGCACGGCTTGCGCGCCGGCCTCTTCCGCGATGCGCAGCCTATCCGCATGCACGGCGGGTGCACTCGCCCCGGCCAGTGGCATGAAGCCAAGAGTCGCGGCGATGCAGGCCATGGTGGAAGCCGTGCCCATCACGCCGCAGGTCCCGGCGGTGGTCGCCAGCTTGCCTTCCAATTCGCCGATCCGCGCCTCGGTCACTTCCCCAGCGCGGTAGCGCGCCCAATAGCGCCGGCAATCGGTGCAGGCGGAAAGCCGCTCACCTTCAAAAGCCTGCGCCAGCATCGGCCCGGTCACGAGCATCACCGCCGGGATATCGGCCGAAATCGCCGCCATAAGCTGCGCCGGCACGGTCTTGTCGCAGCCACCCACCAGCACCGCCGCATCCATGGGTTGGGCCGAGAGCATCGCTTCCGTATCAAGCGCCATCAGGTTCCGGTAATGCATGGAACAGGGGCTGAGCGATGGCTCACACAGGCTCACAGTTGGGAAACCAAGCGGCAAAGCGCCTTCGGAAAGCACGCCGCGGCACACAGCTTCGATCAGCTCCGGCACCGTGCGGTGGCAGTTATTATAGTCGCTCGCGGTATCGGCGATGCCGACCACGGGCTTGTCCAGCATGCGCTGCGAATAGCCCATGGATTTGGCGAAGGACCGCCGGAGATACAGCGCGAAATCGCGATCCCCGTAATTGGAGGTATTGCGGGCCAGGCCATGGGGTTTGTCGCTCATGCGGGCGGTTCTTCCGTCAAAGGTTGCCGTAGGACGCCAAATAAGCATTCTGGCGCGGCCAAGGGTAGGGCCAGGTGATTTTGCGGTACCATGTTACCACCGAAGAAAATCCGGCTTTTCGCTTGACTTTTCTGGCCCCGGCCCGGATAAGCCCGCTTCCTTTCCATAGGTTTATTCGGAACCACCATGATTGCCACGCAAACCCGCTCGCTGAAGCCGGCGGAGGTGAAGAAGAACTGGGTGTTGATTGATGCGGATGGGCTCGTGCTCGGCCGTCTCGCCACCCTGGTCGCCAATCGCCTTCGCGGTAAGCACAAGCCGCAATTCACCCCCCATGTGGATTGCGGTGACCATGTTGTCATCATCAATGCGAAGAAGGTGCGTGTCACCGGCGCCAAGGCGGAACAGAGCGTGTTCTACTGGCACACGGGCTATCCGGGCGGCATCAAGGGCCGCACCATCCGTGAACGCATGGAAGGCCGTTTCCCGGAACGCGTCATTGAAAAGGCGGTTGAGCGCATGATCACCCGTGGCCCACTGGGCCGGGCGCAGATGCGCAACCTCCATGTCTATGCCGGGGCCGAACACCCGCATGCCGGCCAGCAGCCTGCTGCCTTGGATGTGGCGGCGCTGAACCGTAAGAATTCCCTCGCAGTGAAGAAGGCGGGCTGAGGCTATGAGCGGCGAAACCAAGACCCTCGCGGACCTCAAGGAAATTGTGGCCGGCACCCCGGCCGCCACGGCGGAAGCGGCGATCACGCGGGAACCAAAGCGCGATTCGCAAGGCCGTTCCTATGCGACCGGCCGGCGCAAGAACGCGGTCGCCCGCGTCTGGATCAAGCCAGGCAAGGGCCAGATCACCATCAATGACCACCCAGCGTCGAAGTATTTCGCACGCCCGGTGCTGCGCATGCTGATCACCCAGCCCTTCCTTGTGGCGGATCGCTATCAGCAATTCGATGTTATCTGCTCGGTCGTGGGCGGCGGTTTGTCCGGCCAGGCCGGTGCGGTGCGCCACGGCATCAGCCGCGCGCTCTGCTATTTTGAACCGGATCTGCGCTCCATCCTGAAAAAGGCCGGCTTCCTGACGCGCGACCCGCGCGTGGTGGAACGCAAGAAGTATGGGCGCCCGAAGGCACGACGTTCCTTCCAGTTCTCCAAGCGCTGACGCCAGCGGACCGGCGTCGCGCGCCGGTTCCGTCTTGGAATCTTCATCAAAGGGGCGGGTCCGCAAGGGTCCGCCCCTATTGCATTTCTGAACCATTCGCGCCGCTATATTGCGGGAATTAGTGTGTGTCTCGTTCTCATTCGTTCGCGTGACACACACTAAGACTTTATTTGTTCGCATTTTCCGAGTCGCCAAGTGACGTCACTTGGCTCGAAAATGCTCTAGAGGAGAGCGTATCATGGCAAAGACAGCGAAGATTTTTATTGATGGCGAAGCCGGCACCACGGGCCTGCAAATCCGTGACCGTATTGCCGCCAATCCGCATGTTGAATTGCGCTCCATCGCCGCAGAGCACCGCAAGGATGCCAATGCCCGGCGTGAGATGATGGCCGGCGTTGACCTGGTGATCCTGTGCCTGCCGGATGATGCGGCGAAGGAAAGCGCAGCACTTGCAGCTTCGCTGGGCGCGCAAGCGCCGAAGCTTTTGGATGCCTCCACCGCCTATCGGGTTGATCCCGATTGGGTTTATGGGCTGGCGGAACTGACAGCCGATCAGCCGGGCGCCATTGCCGCGGCATCGCGCGTTTCCAACCCCGGCTGCTACCCGACCGGCGCCATTCTGATGCTGCGCCCTTTGATTGATGCCGGCATCATGGCGTCTGATTTTCCGGTGACCGTGAATGCCGTGTCCGGCTATTCCGGCGGTGGCAAATCCATGATCGCGGCTTATGAAGCGCGCACCGCCCCGGATTTTGAGCTTTACGGCTTGGGCCTGGAACACAAGCATGTCGCCGAGATGCAGAAATACTCAGGGCTGACACGCCGGCCAATCTTTGTGCCATCGGTCGCGGATTACGCGCAGGGCATGATCGATTCCATCCCGCTGCATCTGGATATGCTCAAGGGTGGCGTGACGCCCGCTGATTTGGAAGCGGTGCTGATGAAGCGCTACGCAGGCAGCGATGTGGTGCGCGTGGTTTCAGCGGAAGCCAATGGCAAGCTGGAACCTGAGGCGCTGAACGGCAGCAATGGCCTTGAAATCCGCGTCTATGGCAATGAAAAGCGCGGCCATGCCGTGCTGGTCGCGCGCTATGACAATTTGGGCAAGGGCGCTTCCGGTGCGGCGGTGCAGAATCTGGGCCTGATGCTGGGCGTTCCTGTTTCGGCCGATCTGCCGAAGGCCGGGTGAAGGGTACCGAAATGGACATGCAACAACCCACCAATCGCGGCCCGCTTTATGTGTTTGAAGGCATTTGGCCGACACTGCATGAAAGCGTCTTCATCGCGCCCACCGCCGCCGTGATCGGCAATGTCACGATCGGGGAGCAATCCAACATCTGGTATCATTGCGTGCTGCGTGGTGATTCCAACTCCATCACCATCGGCAAGCGCGTGAATATCCAGGATGGCACCATTGTGCATGTGAATGCAGGGAAGGAGCCCACCATCATCGGTGATGATGTCACGGTGGGCCATGCCGCCATTGTGCATGCCTGCACGCTGATGGACCGCGCCTTTGTCGGCATGGGGGCAACCGTTTTGGATGGCGCGGTGATTGAGGAAAGTGGCGTGATTGCCGCTGGTTCCGTGCTACCGCCTGGCAAGCGCATCGGCGCCATGGAGCTTTGGATGGGCAATCCGGCCAAGCTGGTCCGCGTGCTAACCGAAGAACAGCGCGCCGGGTTTGATCGCACCGCGAAGAATTACGTGCAGCTTGCGGGGCGTCACCGCGTATCGCTCGCCGGGGGCTGACGGCGCCGCGTTTTCGTTCATAATATCTCCTCGGGAAACGCCGAGGAGATAAGCGTGAACGCAACCCTGAATGCCCTTCTGGCCAGCGGCGCCGCTGGCGCGCCCGCCATCCGTGCCCCGGGCCGCCCGGCCCTGTCCTATGCCGGGCTGCGCGACCTCGCCGCCGCCACCATTGCGCGGCTGAACGGCATTGGCATTGGCCGCAATGACCGCGTGGCGATTGTGCTGCCCAATGGCCCGGAAATGGCGGCAGCCTTTATCGCGATTGGCGCGGGTGCGACCACCGCGCCGCTCAACCCTGCCTATCGCGCGGATGAATTCAACTTCTATCTGACCGATCTGAAGGCCAAGGCGCTGGTCGTGCAAAAGGGTGTGGCCACCGAAGCGCGAGATGTGGCGGCAAAGCTTGGCGTGGCCGTGCTGGAATTGGTGCCCGGCGATCATGCGGGCAGTTTTACCTTGGAGGGCGGTAACCCCGCACAAGCAGCGCATCCCGGCGCGGCTGAGGCAGGCGATATCGCGCTGGTACTGCATACATCCGGCACCACAGCGCGGCCCAAGATTGTGCCTTTGTCCCAGGCGAATATCTGCGCCTCCGCCCGGCATATCGGCGGGACATTGGCGCTTTCGCCGGCCGATGCGTGTTTGAATATCATGCCGCTGTTTCACATTCACGGGCTGATCGCAGCGGTGCTTTCCTCCCTCGCAGCCGGCGGCGCGGTGATTTGCATGCCGGGCTTTGATGCTTTGCGCTTCTTCCGGCTTTTGGATGAAGAACGGCCAAGCTGGTACACGGCGGTGCCGACCATGCACCAAACCATCCTGACGCGCGCAGACCGCAATGCGGAGATTATTGCGCGCGCGAAGCTGCGCTTCATCCGTTCATCCTCGGCATCCTTGCCCGGGCCGGTGATGGAACAATTGGAGGCTGTGTTCGGCTGCCCGCTGGTGGAAAGCTACGGCATGACGGAAGCCTCGCACCAAATGGCATCCAACCCGCTGGCCGGGCCGCGCAAGCCTGGCTCCGTCGGCCAAGCTGCCGGGCCGGAAGTCGCGATCATGGATGATGACGGCACCATCCTGCCGCAGGGCGAAATTGGCGAAGTGGTGATTCGCGGCCCCAATGTGACTGCGGGCTATGAAGCCAACCCCGATGCCAATGCCAAGGCCTTCACCCATGGCTGGTTTCGCACCGGCGATCAGGGCGCCTTTGATGCAGAAGGCTTTCTGACCCTCACGGGCCGCTTGAAGGAACTGATCAATCGCGGTGGTGAGAAAGTGAGCCCGCTGGAAGTGGATGGCGTGCTTTCCGCGCATCCCGCCGTGGCGCAGGCACTGACCTTCGCCATGCCGCACGCCAAGCTGGGTGAGGAAGTCGCCGCTGCCGTGGTGCTGCGCGAAGGGGCCGCCTGCACCGAACGCGAATTGCGTGATTTCGCCGCGCTGCAGCTTGCGGATTTCAAGGTGCCGCGCAAGGTGGTGTTCCTGCCGGAGATTCCAAAGGGCGCAACAGGCAAGCTGATGCGCATTGGGCTTGCGGAAAAGCTTGGGCTTACAGGGTGACGCGCATGAAAATCTGCATCTTCGGCGCCGGCGCCATTGGCGGGCTGATGGGCGCCAAGCTCGCCGCCAAGGGTGATGTGGATGTCACCTTCATCGCACGCGGCCCGCATTTGGCTGCGATGCGCGAAAACGGCGTGAAGCTGATCAGCGAAGGCACCGAACAGATTGTGCATCCGCGCTGTGTCGAAAGTGCTGAGGAAGCCGGCCCGCAGGATTATGTGTTGGTGACGCTGAAGGCGCATTCCCTGCCCTCCGCTGCCAAGCAAATGCAGCCTTTGCTTGGCCCCGATACCGCGATTGTGAGTGCGGTGAACGGCATTCCCTGGTGGTATTTCCACGGGCTTAGCGGCGCTTATGAAGGCCGCATTGTGCAAAGCGTGGACCCGGATGGCCAGGTTTCCGCCCTGCTGCCGCCATCACGCGCCATTGGCTGCATTGTCTATCCTGCCGCCGAGGTAACGGCGCCCGGCGTGATTGAACACAGCTATGGCGACCGCTTCAGCCTGGGTGAGCCCGATGGCAGCCGCAGCCCGCGCGCTCAGGCGCTATCTGAAGCGCTGATCGCCGCCGGCTTCAAGGCGCCGGTACGCCCGAAGATTCGCGATGAATTATGGGTGAAGCTTTGGGGCAATATGGCCTTCAACCCGATCTCGGCGCTCACCACCGCGACCCTTGATGTGCTGACCGCCGATGAAGGCCAGCGCGGCGTGGCGCGCGCCATGATGCTGGAAGGCCAGCGCGTGGCCGAAGCGCTAGGCGTGCGCTTTGCGATTGATGTGGATAAGCGCATCGCCGGCGCGGCGGATGTTGGCGCGCATAAAACCTCCATGCTGCAGGATCTGGAACGCGGGCGGCCGATGGAGATTGAAGCGCTGCTCGGCGCCGTGGTGGAATTGGCCGATTGGGTTGGTGAGGCAGCGCCGATTTCTCGCACGGTCCTGGCGCTAGTGCGCGCCAGGGCGCGGGCGGCAGGGTGCCTATAAAGCCTCAATCCTGATCAGCGCCGGCTTTTCCATCACGGTATTCAATTCTGCAATGCGCTTCAGCGCAGCGCGCACGGAAGCTTCGCTCGTTTCATGCGTGGTCAGCACCACGGGCACGGCCTCACCAGGCGCGCGGCCGCGTTGCAGCATGGATTCCAGGCTGATCGCATTATCGCGCAAAACGCCGGTCACATCAGCAATCACACCGGGGCGGTCCACAACCATCAGGCGCAGATAATAAGCGCCAGTGTGGCGATCCATCGGGAAGGAAGGTTCAGGCTTCAAAGCGGCGGCTTCCGCGCCCCAAACCGGGGTGAAGCGCCCGCGGGCGATGTCAATCACATCGGCGACAACGGCAGAGGCTGTCGGGCCTTCGCCTGCGCCGCGGCCTTCCATCATCACGCGGCCTACGAAATCACCTTCCGCCACCACGGCATTGAACACGCCATCCACCCGCGCGATGGGGGCGGAGATCGGCACCATGCAGGGATGCACGCGCGTTGAAATGCCGCCATCTTCGCGCCGCGCAATGCCCAGCAGCTTGATGCGATAGCCAAGTTCCTCGGCAAGAGCGATATCAAGCGCCGAGACTTCGCGAATGCCTTCCACATGCACCGCGCCGAAATTCACCGGGCGGCCAAAGGCCAACGCTGCCAGGATGGCCAGCTTATGCGCGGCATCAATGCCATCAATATCGAAGGATGGATCGGCTTCCGCATAGCCAAGCTTTTGTGCTTCGGCCAACACTTCGGCGAATTCGCGCTTTTGTTCGCGCATCACGGTCAGGATGTAATTGCAGGTGCCGTTCAGAATGCCAGCAACGCGCTGGATGCGATTGGCGGCCAGGCCCTCCCGCAATGCCTTGATCGCGGGAATGCCACCTGCCACCGCAGCTTCAAAGGCAAGGGCGACACCGCGCGCTTCCGATGCTTGTGCCAAAGCCGCGCCATGCACGGCGAGTAGCGCCTTATTCGCCGTCACCACATGCTTGCCGGCGGCAATCGCGGCCTGCACCAGGGCGCGCGCCGGGCCTTCCGAACCGCCGATGCATTCCACCACCACATCCACTTGCGGATCAGCAGCAAGTGCGACCGGGTCTTCATACCAGCGCAGCCCCGAAAGGCTGATGCCGCGATCCCGATTGCGTTCGCGTGCAGAAACCGCCGTGATGGCAATGGGCCGGCCCGCACGGGCAGCGATGATATCGGCATTCGCGCGCAGCAATTTCACCACGCCGGCGCCAACCGTTCCAAGGCCGGCAACCGCAATCGCAAGGGGGCGGGTCATGCATTCACCATATCAGAAGCAGCATCCTGCGGCGCGGCATTGTCGCCACCCAGGAAGGTTTTGATGCCACGCAAAGCCTGACGGATGCGGTGGCTATTTTCCACCAGCGCAATGCGCACATGTTCATCACCATGCTCACCAAAGCCAAGGCCGGGCGCCACCGCGACCTTCGCTTTCTCCAGCAGCAGCTTGGAAAACCCGACCGAGCCCAAATGCCGGAACCGCTCAGGGATTGGTGCCCAAAGGAACATGGAAGCCTCTGGCGACGGCACATCCCAGCCCGCAGCTTGCAGGCCCTTCACCAGCACTTCGCGGCGTTCCTTGTACAAAACGCGCATTTCTTCGATGCAATCCTGTGGGCCATTCAGCGCAGCGGTGGCGGCCACCTGAATGGGCGTGAAGGCACCGTAATCCAGATAGGATTTCACCCGCGCCAATGCCGCGATCAGCCGCGGATTGCCCGCCGCAAAACCCATGCGCCAGCCTGGCATATTGTAGGTCTTCGACATGGAGGTGAATTCCACCGCGATGTCTTTCGCCCCATCAACTTCCAAAACGGAAGGCGGCGGGGTATCGCCGAAATAAAGCTCGGCATAGGCAAGATCGGATAGGATGAATAATTCATGCCGGCGGCAAAGGGCGACCAATTCGCGGTAGAATTCAATCGGCGCGGTCAATGCGGTTGGGTTGGAGGGAAAATTCACAATCACCGCATTGGGCTTTGGCACGGAATGGCGCACGGCGCGGTCAATCGCCTCAAGCATCACGTCATCCGGCGTATAGGGAATGCTGCGCACCGAAGCGCCGGCAATGATGAAGCCGAACTGATGGATGGGATAGGAAGGGTTCGGCACCAGAATCGTATCGCCAGGGCTTGAGATGGCCTGCGCCAAATTCGCCAGCCCTTCCTTGGACCCGAGCGTCGCCACCACTTCCGTTTCAGGATCAAGCTTCACACCAAAGCGCCGGTCGTAATAACCAGCCAATGCCTTGCGCAGCCCTGGAATACCCTTGGACATGGAATAGCGATGCGTACGCGGGTCCTGCACCGCTTCGATCAGCTTCGCCACAATATGCGGCGGCGTGGGCGTATCGGGATTGCCCATGCCAAGGTCAACAATATCCTCCGCCGCCGCGCGCGCCTTGGCCTTGGCCGCATTCACCTCGGCAAAAACATAGGGCGGCAGGCGCCGGATACGGTGGAAATCCTCGGTCATGGCTTCAGTCTCGATGATTAAGGGGTGGGCTTATAGACCAGCCCGTCACGGCCGGCGAGGCGCTTCACGCAAAACAGGTGGCGGCGGGGGGCCAGCGGGGGCGAGGACCGGTGGGGCGGGAATGCCGGCCGGTTGCGGGGCGGCGACTGGCGCTGGGGCGGCTTGTTGCGGCGCGCTGGGCGCGACAGGCGCAGCCGGAGCCGTCATGGCCGGGGCCGGGATGGCCATGCCCGCCAAAGCCGGGGCCAAAGCGGGGGGCGGTGGCCCCAAGCGCGGTACGGCGCCGGGCAAGGCGCCAAGCGGTTCGCGGCTTGCGTCCCTTTGCTGCACCAGCCCGGCGGCCAAAGCCTCGCGCGTCGCCACATCCGGGATTTCCGGCCGGGGCGGGACAGTGCCCAAATTGGGAAAGGGCTCGCCAGCGCCGGGCGGTGCGGGGCGGCCTTCATTGGCCGGTCCCCAGACACGGTCCCAGAATTTTATCACTGCCTGGCCGGGCTCCGTTGAGCAGCCAGCCAGTACCAGCGCCAGCAGCGCGCAAAGCTGTGCTTGATTGGCTTTGCGCCGCCACCTAGGTTGAGGTTTGGTTCCGGTTGTCTCGCGATGCTCGCTCATGCGCCCCTGCCTGCCATAGGGGTAGCCTGAAATGGGCGTGGCGCGAAGCGCCGGACAGAAATTTGCCAGGAAGCCCCGATGGCCGAAAGCGACCCGCCCCATTTCCGCCTGCCCGACCCGGCGCTGGTCAGCCGCACCATGGCCGATGTGGCGGAGCGCAGCCAGCGTATCGTAGCCGATTTCCTGAAGCGCCAGACGGATACACCCGGTGAGGCCGACCCGCTGCATATCGGCAATGCCTTCCTGGACATGACATCGCGCCTGATGGCCAATCCAGCGCGGCTGATGCAGGCGCAGATCGGATTTTGGCAGGATTACCTGACGTTATGGCAGCATACCGCGCGCCGCATGATGGGTGAACCCGCGCCGGCCGTGATCGCGGAAGACCAAAAGGACAAGCGCTTCAAGGATGACGCCTGGCGCGAGAATGAAGTGTTTGACTTCATCCGGCAGAGTTATTTGCTTTCCGCGCGCTACATGCAGCGCCTGGTGCATGACGCCGAAGGACTGGATGAAAAAACCGCGCAGAAGGTGGATTTCTACACCCGCCAATTCGTGGATGCGATGAGCCCCACGAATTTCGCCGTGACCAATCCGGAAGTGCTGCGCCGCACGGCGGAGACGGGTGGCGAGAATCTGCTGAAGGGCTTGTCTAATCTGCTGACCGACCTTGAACGCGGGCAGGGGAATTTGCGCATCCGCATGACGGATGAAAGCAAGTTCAAGGTGGGCGAGAACATCGCCGTGACGCCGGGCAAAATTGTCTATCAGAATGACCTGATGCAGCTGATCCAGTATACGCCGACCACTGAAAAGGTGCTGAAGCGCCCGCTGCTGATCATGCCGCCTTGGATCAACAAATACTATATCCTTGATCTGCGTCCGAAGAATTCCTTCATCCGCTGGGCGGTGGATCAGGGGCATACGGTTTTTGTGGTTTCCTGGGTCAATCCGGATGAGCACCTCGCCGAAAAAGGCTTTGAGGATTACATGCTGGAAGGCCCCTATGCGGCGCTGGACGCGATTGAAAAGGCAACTGGCGAAAAATCCGTGAATGCGATTGGCTATTGCCTGGGGGGTACGCTGCTATCGGCGACTCTCGCGCATATGGCGGCCAAGCGCGATACCCGTATCAAATCCGCGACCTTCTTCACCACCATGGTGGATTTCACCGAATCCGGTGAATTGGGTGTCTTCATTGATGAGGAACAATTGAAGGCGCTGGAAGCCAAGATGCAAAAGCGCGGCTTCCTGGAAGGCCGCGAAATGGCGACCACCTTCAATATGCTGCGCGCCAATGATCTGATCTGGTCCTTCGTGGTAAACAACTACCTGCTGGGGCAGGACCCTTTCCCCTTTGATCTGCTCTACTGGAATGATGATTCAACGCGCATGCCGGCGCGGATGCATTCCTTCTATCTGCGGCGCATGTATCAGCAGAATGATCTCATCAAGCCGGGTGGCATTGAATTGCTGGGCGTGAAGCTTGACCTGCGCAAGATCAAGCTGCCGACTTACATTCTTTCAACACGCGAAGACCACATCGCGCCTTGGGCTTCCACCTATCGCGCGACGCAGACCTATACGGGTGATATCCGCTTTGTGCTGGCGGCATCGGGGCACATCGCGGGTGTGGTCAATCCGCCGGATGCGGGCAAATACAGCCATTGGGTGAACATGACATTGCCGGCGGACCCTGAGGCCTGGTTGGCAAGCTCAACGGAATTGGCGGGTTCCTGGTGGCCCGATTGGCAACGCTGGGTGACCGGGCAGGAGCCTGTTCAGGTACCCGCACGCAAGCCGAAGAACGCGATTGAAGACGCGCCGGGCAGCTATGTGAAAGTCATGGCGCAGGATTGAAACGCGGCATTGTCGCGACCAGGGGAAGGAAACACATCATGGCGGGAAGATTGGCGGGCAAGCTTTGTTTTGTGACGGCAGCAGGCCAGGGGATTGGCCGCGCCACAGCGCTTGCCATGGCCGCCGAAGGGGCGCGCGTGGTGGCAACGGATCGTGATTCGGCGCTGCTGGCGACCCTCACGGCGCCAGGCATCACTACTGCGACGCTTGATGTGCTGGATGATGCGGCCATTGCGGCGGCGGCGAAGGCCACGGGGCCCGTGGATATCCTTTTTAATTGCGCGGGGTTTGTGCATCAGAACACCATCCTGACCTGCACCGATCAGGATTGGGATTTCGGCTTTGGGTTGAATGTGCGCGCCATGTGGAAGGTGGCGCAGGCCTTCATCCCAGGCATGTTGGAACGCCGCCGCGGCAGCATTGTGAACATGTCTTCCGCCTGTTCATCCATCAAGGGCGCGCCCAATCGCTTCCTGTATGGCACTACAAAGGCGGCTGTGGTGGGCCTCACGAAATCCATCGCGACCGAGTATGTCAGCCAGGGCATTCGCTGCAATTGCCTCTGCCCCGGTACGGTGGATACACCATCGCTTCATGATCGAATCTCGGCCAATGCCGCCGCCGCCGGTTCAGTAGAAGCGGCCCGCGCCGCCTTTGTCGCGCGTCAGGCCATGGGCAGGCTCGCCACCGCTGAGGAAATGGCCGCTTTGGTGCTTTATCTGGCGTCCGATGAGGCCGCTTTTGTCACCGGTCAGGCCATTGTGATTGACGGCGGCTGGACATTGTAGGAAGCCCTGAAATACCCCTTGAAGGAGAATTGAAATGGCCAGTGAATTTGCCGTGCCAATGATGGGCGCGATGGGTGCCGTGATACTCGCCGGCATCAATGAGGATATGGCGATGCCCGCCTATATGATGCTGGGATGCATCTCCATGCTGATCGCGCTGCTGCTTGCCGCGGGCGCCGTGACCTTGCCGACCAATATGGTGCATGCGCTGGCATTTGCTGCCGCAGGCTTCGCACTTTTCGGGCATGTGCGTGCCCGCCGTTCCAATTGATTTCGATAAGGGAAGAAAACCGCCATGAAGCTGCTGCGTTACGGCCCTGCGGGCCAGGAAAAGCCGGGTATTTTGGATGCCGCCGGCGCCATTCGTGATCTTTCGGGCGTTGTGCCCGACATCACCGGTGATGTGCTCTCCCCCGCTGCGCTGGCGAAGATTGCGGCAGTGGATGTGAATGCCCTGCCCAAGGTCGCCGGCAATCCGCGCCTTGGCTCGCCCGTCACGGGCATGAAAAATTTGATTTGCATCGGGCTGAACTATGCCGATCACGCGGCGGAAACCGGCGCGCCGATCCCGAAGGAGCCGATTGTGTTCCTGAAATCGCTCAATGCGCTGCAAGGGCCGAATGATGATGTTGTCATCCCCCGCGGTTCGGTGAAGACCGATTATGAGGTGGAGCTTTGCATCATCATCGGCACGCGCGCCAAATATGTCTCGGAAGACAAGGCTTTGGATCATGTGGCGGGCTATGCGGTTGGCAATGATGTGTCTGAACGTGAATGGCAGGCGGAACGCGGCGGCGCCTGGGATAAGGGCAAGGGGTTCGATACTTTCGGCCCGCTCGGCCCCTGGCTGGTGACGAAGGATGAAATCCCCGATCCGCAGAACCTTTCTATGTATTGCGATGTGGATGGTGTGCGCGAACAGAATGGTTCCACCAAGACCATGATTTTCGGCGTGAAGCAGATTGTTGCCTATGTCAGCCAATGCATCACGCTCAATCCTGGTGATGTGATCTTCACCGGCACGCCGCCCGGTGTGGGGCTGGGCAAGAAGCCGGTGCCGATCTTCCTGAAGGCCGGCCAGACCATGAAGCTTGGCATTGCCGGGCTTGGTGAGCAGACGCAGAAACTTGTCGCCTCCGCCTGAAACACCGACTTTGGTGATCTTCGACTTCCCCGCCAGGAGAGCTGGCGGGGCAGAACAAGCCCGCGCTTTGCGCGCGCTGGCGGAAGACATCGCTGCGGAGCCTGACCTGCTTTGGAAAATCTGGACCGAGGATAAGGCAGCCGGGCGTTCTGGCGGCATTTATCTGTTCCGCAACCGTGCCGCTGCGGAAGCCTACCACGCCAAGCATGCCGCGCGGCTGACGGCGGCTGGGGTTACGGGAATTGAGGCGGTTTATCGGAGCTATAACGCGGAACTTACCGCGATCACGCGCGGGCCAGTCAAAGGCGGTTAACCCCGCCCATACCCCGCGAAATGCTTGGCCGCTTCGGCCAATTGCGCTTCGGTCAACAACACGGGCTTCAGCCCCGCAGCCAATAAATCAAGATATTGCCCCGCAAGGTTTTCAACCTCCAAAGCCAGAGCATGCGCGGCGGCAAGCGTGGCGCCCACCGTCACCACACCATGATTGGCAAGCAGTACCGCGCGCCGACCGGCCAAGGCACGCAGCGCGTTATCCGCCAGTGCCTGCGTGCCGGCAGTCGCGTGATCCGCGCATGCAATGGCCCCACCCGCCAGCAGCACCATGTAATGAAAGGGCGGAATGCCCCTGCGCGCACAGGAAAGCGCGGTGGCGCGCGGGGAATGCGTATGCACCACGGCCATCACCTCGGGCCGCGCCGCGTAAATCGCCGCATGCAGCCGCCATTCAGATGAAGGCCGATGTTTTGCGCGGCCAAGCGGGCTGCCATCCATGCCCGTTGTCACCAGATCAGCAACCGTTGTGCGCGCATAAGGCAGGCTGGCCGGCGTGATGATGAAGCCCTTGCCATCGCGCGCCGATACATTGCCAGATTTGGAGGGCATCATCCCCGCCTGATCCAGCGCTTGCGCGATGCGGAGAACCTCCCGCTTCGCCTCAGCGCGGGTCACATGGTGGCTCCCAGCATCCAGGGCGCGAATTCCTGCGCGCCGAAGCCAAGCGCTTCGCTTTTTGTGGGCTCACCGGAAGCCGTGCGCAGCATCAACTCAAAAATGCGCTCACCGCATGCCTGCACGCTTTCGCCACCCGTCAGCACCGTGCCGCAATTGATGTCCATATCTTCCGACAAGCGATCATACATGGTGGTATTGGTGGCCAGCTTGATGGAAGGCGCCGGCTTCATGCCGAAAACGCTGCCGCGCCCGGTGGTGAAGCACACCAGATTGGCGCCGCCCGCCACTTGGCCAGTCGCGCCCACCGGGTCATAGCCAGGCGTGTCCATGAAAACGAAACCCTTGGCGGTGACGGGTTCAGCATAGCGATAAACCTCCACCAGATTGGTGGTGCCCGCCTTGGCCATCGCGCCAAGTGATTTTTCGAGGATGGTGGTAAGGCCGCCGGCCTTATTCCCTGGTGAGGGATTGGCATTCATCTCGGCGCCCTGGCGGGCAGTGTAGTCTTCCCACCAATGCATCACATCAACAAGCTTCTGGCCAACGTCACGCGAAACAGCGCGGCGCGTCAGCAAATGCTCCGCGCCATAGGTTTCAGGGCTTTCGGAAAGGATCACCGTGCCGCCATGGCGCACCAGCAAATCAGACGCAACGCCCAAGGCAGGATTGGCAGTGATGCCGGAATAGCCATCCGAACCGCCGCATTGCAAAGCCACGCAAAGTTCTGATGCCGGCACCGCTTCGCGCTTGGCGGTATTGGATTCCGCCAAAACCTCCTTCACGAAATCTATGCCCTTCATCACGGTCACGCGCGCGCCGGCATCCTGAATATCCATGCTGCGCAGCCGCCCCGTCAGGCGCTGTTCTTCCAGCATCGGGCCAAGCTGATTGACTTCACAGCCAAGGCCAATCGCAATCACATGCGAAAAATTCGCGTGCCGCGCGAAGCCCGCCAAGGTGCGGCGCAGCACCCGCAGCGGTTCATCCATGGTCATGCCGCAGCCCGTTTTATGCGTCAGCGCCACCACGCCATCCACATTGCCCCATACCGCCAAAGGATCATCGCCAGTGATTGGGTTCTTTTCAAACTGCCGCGCGATCAATTCCGCGACATGGGCGGAGCAATTCACCGAAGTGATGATGCCGATGTAATTGCGCGTGGCCACGCGGCCATCGGCGCGACGAATGCCCATGAAGCTCGCCGGCACATCGACATAATCGGTGGGCTTCGCATCCTGGCCCCAGGCGTAATCCCGCGCGAAATCGCCCATTTCGCAATTATGCGTATGCACCCAGGCGCCGGGTTCAATCGCATCCGTCGCAAAGCCGATGATCTGGCCATAGCGGCGAATGGGCTCACCCTTCGCATGCGGGCGGATCGCGACCTTATGGCCAGGCGGGATGCGCCTTTCGCCCACGCTGATGCCGGGCGCCACCTCGGTCCCCGGCGTCAGCGGAATGCGTGCAATCACCACACCATCACCGGCGTGAAGGCGAATGACGGGCGGCAGGGCAATGGTGCTGGACATGGGCGTTTCCCTTTGGCGAATGTTGCACCCCTTCTACCCCGTTGCACGCCCCCCGCGCCACCGCCGGGCTTGCGCAAGCCTGCGTGAGGGCGCAGTTTAAGTACTAAGACACCTGGGGGAGCCCTTTTGGGGCTGAGAGGCGGGCTTCACCCGCGACCCCTGGAACCTGACCCGGTTCGGACCGGCGTAGGGAACGGTGCATCGCCCGTTTGCTCGCGTTTTGCCCTTGGCGGGGCTGGCGCGTGCTGGGCCAAAGCCCCCTTTCCCGCGTCATCCGACAGGAAACGAAGGATTTGGGGATGCATCGTCGTACACTTCTCACCACCGCCTTGGCCGCGCCTTTGGCGCGCCCCGCTTTGGCGCAAACCAACCGCGCGCGCACGTTGCGCTTCATGCCGCAGGCGGCACTCGCCAATCTGGACCCGATCTTCAGCCCCAGCACCATCATCACCACGCATGGCTATTGCGTGTTTGACACGCTCTATGGCGCCAATCGCGCGCTTCAGCCGCGCCCGCAAATGGCGGAAGGCCATAGCGTTGAGGATGACGGCAAGCTCGTGAAAATCCGCCTGCGCGATGGCTTGCGCTGGCATGATGGCGAACCCGTGCGCGCGCAGGATTGTGTCGCCAGTATCAAGCGCTGGGCGAGCCGCGATGGCTTCGGCCAAATCCTGATGCGTGCAACGGCCGAGCTTTCCGCCGCCGATGACCGCACCATCCAATTCCGCCTGCATCGGCGCTTCCCCGCGCTATTTGATGCTTTGGCCAAACCGGGCGCTTCGCCCTGCTTCATGATGCCGGAGCGTATTGCAAGCCTACCCGGCGATCGGTCCTTGGGGCTGGAACACATGATCGGCAGCGGGCCATGGCGCTTCATTGCCGGTGAATATGTGCAAGGCAGCCGCAGCCATTATGCGCGTAATGAGGCTTATGTGCCGCGTGACGAACCCGCCGAAGCGGCATCTGGCGGCAAGCGCGTGCATTTTGATCGGCTGGAAATGATCTGGATTCCAGATGGCGGCACGGCGGCGGCGGCACTCCGCACTGGTGAAATTGACTGGATCGAATACCCCCTGCCGGATTTGGTGCCGGTGCTGGAACGGGACCGCAATACGCAAACGCAGATTTATGACCCGAACGGCTTTCTCGGTTTTCTGCGCTTCAATCATTTGCAACCGCCCTTCAATGATGTGCGGGTGCGCCGCGCCATTCGTGATGTGATTGTGCAATCGGATTTCATGTCGGCGGTGGCGCTGCAAGGTGACTGGCAGGAATGCCACGCCATGTTCCCTTGCGGCCTGCCAGGCGTGGTGGAATTCCCCCCCGCCGCGCGTGGTGAAGCGGCCATGGAACGCGCCCGCGCGGCGTTGCGTGAAGCCGGCTATAATGGCGAGCCCATTATCCACATCAACCCAAGCGATTTCCCCGCCGTCACGCAGCAAGGCCGCCTGACGGTGGAATTGATGCGCAAGCTTGGCGTGAATATCCAGCCGATTGAAGCCGATTGGGCCACCATTCTGGCGCGGCGCGCCAATCGCAACCCGCCGGCGCAGGGCGGCTGGCATTTGCACAATACCAATGGACCGGCGGCGACCATCGCCAATCCGGCAGTGAGTTTTGCCATTCGCATGAACGGGCAAGCAGCCTGGCCTGGCTGGCCATCCGATGCGGCTGCGGAAGCGCAGGTGGAAGCCTGGATCGCCGCGGATGATCAGGCGGGGCAGGATGCCGCAATGCGGCGCTTGCAGGAAATCACTTGGGAATCGCTGCCCTTCGCACCGACCGGGCTGTTCCGGCTACGCACCGCTTTCCGGCGCGACCTGACGGGCGTGCTGCAAGGGCCGAACCCGTTTTTGTGGAACCTGCGAAGGGGGTAGAGCGTTTTCAAGCCAAGTGGAATCACTTGGCGGCTCGGAAAACGCAACCAAACATACGGCTAGTGGTGCGCGGGGACGTTCTGGCGACAGGAAAGGTCCGCATCAATCGCACCACTAGGGAAGCTCAACAACCGCCCGGCGCGTCTTCCAGCCGCACCAACTTGGCGCGTACCGTGAAGTCGCCGAAATCCATGATCATGTCATCCGCCACGCCATTTTCGAAATAGCGGAGCGAGACTTCATAGGATGGCGTGCGCGCGCCGCCCGCTTGTTCACCATCGGGTTCGAAAAAGGCAATCTGCATGCGCGATGATCCAAGCGTGGAAAGGCTCGGCGCTTCGGGCACGGGCTGCGGCCCCTGCCAGGGTGACAAAACTGTCGTCGTCTGCTGCGCGCCATCGGCGGTGGTGCCATCGAAAATCGGCGCGACCAGCAGGCGCTGGCCGGCGCGCGCGGCATTCAGCGCGGCGATGGTATGGGTATTGGGCAACAGCGTCCCCGGCGGGATGGGCAATTCCTTCGCTTCCGGTTCGCTATAGCGCGCCACACCGCTGCCATCTGGGGCGAGTTCCGCATGACCCACAACGCGGCTGCTGACTGCGCCCTGCGTTACCTGTGTCAGGCTGAAGCGGAGCGTCCGGCCATCCATCGATTCCAGGGTTGCGTAGTCAGAACCTGTCTCAAGTTCTGTGCCTTCGCGGTTACGCAGCGTCATGGTGAAGCGCTGGCGCGACGCCCAGCTTTCGCAGGCGTCAATTATTTCAAAGAGCATCGCGCCAGAGACATCGACAATGGTCGCATTCTCCCGCGCACGGTCCATCGTCAACGTATAGACGCCGCGATGGGAAGCCAGCGCGCGTGCCGTCAGCGGCGCCAGCGGCGCCGCAGCAGCCGGCGGATCCTTCGGCCCCTGGGTTAGGCCAGGGGCGGCGGGCAGGATCAGCGCAAGGGCAAGAAGGACAGAAAACCGCATCGGAGGCTCCGGGCGGCAGGGGCCGCTTTGGTCTGATATAGCCGATTTCGGCGGATCAGAATTGACATTTCGCAATAAAACTTTGCCCAGGCGGATCAGCCGGGCTTGCTACCCTTCACCGGCGGCAGGTCCAACTTGATGTGCAATTCCTTGAGCCGTTCCGGCGGCACGCGGGCCGGGGCGCCCATCATCAAATCTTCCGCCTGCTGGTTCATGGGGAACAGGATCACCTCACGAATCGCGGGTTCATCGGCAATCAGCATCACAATCCGGTCAATGCCGGGCGCCGAGCCACCATGCGGCGGCGCGCCATAGCGGAAGGCATTCAGCATGCCGCCAAAGCGATGCTCCACTTCTTCCGCTGGATAGCCCGCAATTTCAAAGGCGCGGATCATGATATCCGGGCGATGGTTGCGGATGGCGCCCGATGAAAGCTCAATCCCGTTGCAGACAATGTCGTATTGGAAGGCCTTGATGTCCAAGGGGTCCATGGAATTCAACGCTTCCAGCCCGCCTTGCGGCATGGAAAAGGGGTTATGGCTGAATTCGATCTGACCCGTATCTTCATTCCGTTCATACATGGGGAAATCCGTCACCCAGCAGAAGCGAAAGGCGTTTTCTTCGATGAGACCGAGTTGCTCACCAATACGGGTACGGGCGCGGCCTGCGATTTTGTTAACGTCGGCTTCCTTTCCAGCGGCAAAAAACACAGCATCGCCAGGCACTAAACCACATGCGTCGGCGATTGCCACAAGCCTCTCGGCGTCGAGGTGGTTCGCTATCGGTCCGGAGGCAATTGTCATCTGCCCACCACTGTCCGCGAGCTTCGAAATTTCACCGTCTACATTCTCGCCAGCCCGCATTCGCCGTTCAAAAGCAAGTCCTTCGTCATATCGAATGTAGCCCAGACCCCCGGCGCCTTCCACTTTCGCCCAATCATTCAGCCCATCAAAGAAGGACCGCGGACGCCCCGCCGCGCCAGGCGCCGGAATGGCCCGCACCACACCGCCCGAAGCTGTCACCTTGGCAAACAAGCCAAAGCCGCCACCCGCGAAATGCGCGCTGACATCGGTGATCTTGATCGGGTTACGCAAATCCGGCTTGTCCGAGCCATATTCCAGCATCGCCTGCTGATACGGGATGCGCGGGAAGGGGGCCGGGGTTACGGCGCGCTTCGTGCCGGACCAATCGGCAAATTCCTCAAACACGCCAGCCAGCACGGGCTCGATAGCAGCGAAGACATCTTCCTGCGTCACAAAGGACATTTCGAAATCAAGCTGGTAGAATTCGCCGGGGCTGCGATCCGCGCGCGAAGCCTCATCACGAAAGCAGGGCGCGATTTGGAAGTAACGATCAAACCCCGCAACCATACACAATTGCTTGAATTGCTGCGGCGCCTGCGGCAGCGCGTAGAATTTGCCCGGATGCAACCTGGCGGGCACCAGGAAGTCCCGCGCGCCTTCGGGGCTTGATGCGGTCAGGATCGGGGTTTGGAATTCCGTAAAACCCTGATCAATCATCCGCCGCCGGATGGAAGAAATCACCTGGCTGCGCAGCATCAGATTGCGATGCTGTCTTTCCCGCCGCAAATCCAAAAAGCGGTAACGCAGGCGCAATTCCTCGGGGAATTCGGCATCACCCGCCACTTGAATGGGCAGCACTTCCGCGGAGGATTGCACTTCCACGTCACGCACGCGAAGTTCAATCGCGCCCGTCGGCAGCTTGGCATTCACCGTGCCGGCTTCGCGCGGCACCACATCGCCCGTCACGGTAATCACGCTTTCGGGGCGGAGTTCTTCCAAAAGCTTCAGCACGGGCGAACCCTGGGCCACCACGCATTGCGTCATGCCGTAATGATCGCGCAAATCAATGAACAGCAAGCTGCCATGGTCGCGCTTGCGGTGCACCCAGCCAGAAAGCCGCGCGGGGGAGCCGGCATCGGAAGCGCGGAGCGCGCCGCAATGATGGGTACGATAGGCATGCATGGCGAAAATTCATCCTAAGTGGCGGAAAGGCGGGGGAAAGCGCCCCAGGGAGGGGTTTCTGTCAACCCCACCGCTTTCCGGGGACCCGGCGCCCCTGTATGGAAACGGTTATGAACCGTCGCCATGCCGTCCCGGCAGCCGAACAAAGCCCCGCCCTGATCACCGATACAGGCAGCCTCGCCGCGCTATGTGACCGGCTGAAGCATGAGCCCTTCGTCACCGTAGATACTGAATTCATGCGTGAACGCACCTATTGGCCAGAGCTCTGCCTGGTCCAATTGGCCGGCCAGCATGAGGTTGCGCTGGTGGATGCCCTGGCGCCGGGGCTTGATCTTGGCCCCCTCGGCGAATTGATGGCGCAGCCCCATGTCGTGAAGGTCTTCCACGCCGCCCGGCAGGATGTGGAAATTTTTCTGCTGAAATTCGGCGCCGTGCCCCACCCGATTTTCGATACGCAAATCGCTGCCATGGTGGCCGGTTTCGGGGATCAGGCGTCCTATGATTCGCTTTGCCGGTCGCTCGCCGGGGTGCAGATAGACAAGGCCCATCGCTTCAGCGATTGGTCCGCCCGGCCCTTATCTGATAGCCAATTGGCCTATGCGGCGGCGGATGTGACGCATTTGCGCAAGATTTTCGTCTCCCTCACGTTGCGCCTGGAACGGGAAGGGCGGATTGACTGGGTGGGGCAGGAAATGGGCGCGCTGGCCGACCCCGCGACCTATTTGACCGACCCTGATACGGCTTGGGAAAAGCTCCGCCCGCGTACCTCCAACCGGCGGTTTCTGGGCGTTTTGCGCGCCATCGCCGCCTGGCGGGAACGCGAAGCGCAGCGCATCAATATCCCGCGCCAGCGGCTTGTGAAGGATGACACGCTGCTGGAAATCGCCGCCACCGTGCCCGATAGCCCGGCGGAACTCACCCGTGCGCGGGGCATTTCAGAGAATTTCTCCAAGGGCAAGTCCGGTGAGGGGCTGCTCGCCGCGATCAGGCTGGCCCGCGCCTTGCGCGAAGAAGAATTGCCCCAATTGCAGAAGGACAAGGTCGGCCCGCCGCCTTCCCCCGCGCTTGTGGCCCTTCTGAAAGTGTTGCTGGCCGCGAAGTCCGAGGAGCATGATGTCGCGCCGCGCCTGCTCGCTTCCGGGGATGATCTCGAAAAGCTGGCCGCGGGGCAGGATGATGTGCCGGCGCTGCATGGCTGGCGGCGGGAAGTGTTTGGGGAAGCGGCGCTGGCGCTGCGTTCCGGGCAATTGGCGCTTGGGGTGGATGGCCGGCGCGTGAAGCTGATCCCGGCGGGTTAGCCTGGAGGGTTCCAGTCAAAAAGAATTATCGCGGCCGCCGCCAAGCCCAACACGCTGAACACCATGGACAGCATGGGCCAGGCATCGCGCGGGCCGCGCATGGCAATGACCGCATTGCCAACCAGAGATACCATTACCGCCGCCACTGGCTGGGACCAATGCAATTCGCGGAACCCCCAGACAATCAGCGCAATCCAAGTGACGAATGCCGCACGCGACAGCCATAGCCAGAAGATGGACGCCGCTTCGGAAGCCGGGCGCATTTCGGGCGCCGGGCTTTTGGAATTGATGAAGGCGCCGATCGAAAGCAGCACCATGGCGGCGTAATAAAGGGTCACGGCGCTTTCAATGCCGCCGCTCCAGCCTGCCCGCAAGAGGCTTTTTCGCAAGCGATGGTCGCCCTGCGCCCCGTTCCGCGCTAACCCTGGGCAATGCCCACCCCGCCACCTGCCCTGTTGCAAGTGCTGCCCGCGCTCCGTTCCGGGGGCGTGGAGCGCGGCACGCTGGAGATTGCCGAGGCGCAAATCGCCGCGGGCTTCCGCGCCATTGTCGCCTCGGCGGGGGGCGAGATGGTGCCGGCTTTGGAAGCTTTGGGCGCCAAGCACATCACCCTGCCGCTGACGGCCAAATCACCCTGGGCCATCTGGCGCAACGCGGGCGACCTCGCCGCGCTGGCGCGGGCGGAAGGTGTGGCGCTGATCCATGCGCGTTCCCGTGCGCCGGCCTGGTCGGCGCTGATGGCGGCACGGCGCTGCGGGCTGCCCTTCGTCACAACCTATCACGGCGCGTATAATGAGGGCTTCCCCGGCAAGCGGCTCTATAATTCCGTCATGGCGCGCGGGGATCGCGTGATTGCCATCAGCCATTTCATCGCCGACCTGATCCGGACCCGGCATGGGGTGGAGGAGGCGAGGCTCCGCGTAATCCCACGCGGCGTTGACCCTAGGCGCTTTGACCCTGGTCTGGTGGGTACCGAAAGGCTCGAAAAGCTCCGCACTGCCTGGGGCCTGCCCGAAGGCCGCCCGATCATCATGCTGCCGGCGCGTGTGACGCGCTGGAAGGGCCAGATGGTGTTGGTGGAAGCCATGGCCCGCCTGCCGGGAGATTCGCTTGCCCTGCTGGTCGGCGATGCGGAAGAACGCCCGGCCTTTCGCGCTGAATTGGAAGCCCGCATTGAAAGCCTGGGGCTGAAAGACCGCGTGCGGCTTGTAGGCCACGCCAATGACATGCCGGCGGCGCTGATGCTGGCGGATGTCGTTATCCATGCCTCCACCGATGCGGAAGCCTTTGGCCGCACCGTCATCGAAGCCCAAGCCATGGCGCGGCCCGTAATCGCGAGTGACCTTGGCGCCCCCCGCGAAACAGTGGCCGAGGGTGTGACCGGCTGGCGCACCCCGCCCGGCGATGCCAATGCGTTGGCAGAAGCCATCGGCAAGACCCTTAGCTTGCCGGCAGAAGAACGCGCGGCGCTTGGCGCGCGGGCGCGGGCGGCAGTGCTTTCGGGCTATACGACAGAAGCGATGCAGGCAGCGACAATTGCCGTTTATCGGGAAGTGCTGTGATGAGGCCGCGCATCCTGGTGATCAAACTGGGTGCGCTCGGCGATTTCGCGCAGGCCTTTGGGCCTTTTGCAGCGATTCGCGCCCATCATCCGGGGGCGGAGATTACGCTGCTGACGACGCCGCCCTTCGCGCCCCTGGCGCGGCAGGCGCCCTGGTTTGATCAGGTCTGGGAGAATGGCCGGCCCAAGGGCCTCGCCGCGCTTTGGGCCTTGGGCCGGCAATTGCGCGCAGCGCGGTTTGACCGGGTTTATGATTTGCAGACCTCGGATCGGTCATCGCGCTATCGCTGGCTGGTCGGGCGCGGGGTGGAATGGTCCGGCATTGCCGCGGGCGCTTCCCACCCGCATGCCAATCCGCGCCGGGATTTCATGCACACGGTCGAACGCCAGCGGGAGCAATTGGCAATGGCCGGGATCAGCCATTTCCCCGCGCCAGAGCTGGGCTGGCTGGATGCCGATATCGGGCGCTTCGCCTTGCCGGCGCGCTTCGCGCTGCTGATCCCGGGCGCTTCCCCCGGACGCCCGGCCAAGCGTTGGCCTGTCGCGCATTTCGCGGCCTTGGCGGCGGCGCTGGATATCCCCGCCGTCATCCTGGGCGGCCCGACTGAGGCCCGCCTGGGTGCGGCCATCACGCAAACTGCGCCCGGCGCGCGTGACCTGACCGGCACGACAAGCTTCGCCGATATCGCCGCCCTCGCCCGCCGCGCGGCCATTTGCGTCGGTAATGACACCGGCCCGACCCATCTGGCCGCCGTGGCTGGCTGCCCGACCCTGGCGCTGTTCGGTGAGGATAGCGACCCCGCCCTTTGCGCCCCGCGTGGCCCGCGTGTGGCCGTGCTGCGGCGCCAGCCCTTGGCAAGCCTGCCGTTCGCCGATGTGCAGGCCGCCCTTCAGGATTTGATCAATCAAACCGCCGTAACGGCTTGACCCGGAAGGGGCCTCTGCCCATGGTCCGGCCTCTCTTCAACCAATAGGACGCTGTTCATGCCCGCGATTACCCTGCCCGATGGTTCCATCCGCCAATTTGACGGCGCGGTGACGGGCACGACTATCGCGGCGGCCATTGGCCCGGGCCTGGCCAAGGCAGCGCTCGCCATGGAAGTGGATGGCAAGCTGCGCGATCTTTCGGCCTCCATTACGGAAGACGCGAAGCTGCGCTTCATCACGCGGCGCGATCCCGAAGCGTTGGAAATGATCCGCCATGATTGCGCCCATGTGCTGGCCGAAGCCGTGCAGGCGCTTTACCCCGGCACCCAAGTCACCATCGGCCCTTCGATCGAAAACGGCTTCTATTACGATTTTGCCCGCAATGATCCTTTCACGCCGGAAGATTTCGCCGCCATCGAAGCCAAGATGCGCGACATCATCGCGCGCAATGATGCTTTTGTGCGTGAAGAATGGGACCGCGAGGATGCGATTCGCTTCTTCACCGACAAGGGTGAGCGCTACAAGGCGGAATTGATCCAGGATCTGCCGAAATCCGAAATCATCAGCATCTACAAGCAAAGCGCTTGGACTGATCTTTGCCGCGGCCCGCATATGCGCGGCACGGGCGATATCGGCACTGCCTTCAAGCTGATGAAGGTGGCCGGCGCCTATTGGCGCGGCGATCACCGCAACGCGATGTTGAGCCGGATTTACGGCACCGCCTGGCGCGACCAGAAGGAACTCGACGCGTATTTGTTGCAGTTGGAAGAAGCGGAAAAGCGCGACCACCGCAAGATCGGCAAGGAAATGGGCCTGTTCCACTTGCAGGATGAGGCGGTGGGGTCGGTCTTCTGGCACCCCAAGGGCTGGCGGCTGTATCGCACCGTGGAAGCCTATATGCGCCGGCGCCTGGATATCGCCGAATATCAGGAAGTGAAGACACCGCAATTGGTGGATCGCAAGCTTTGGGAAGCTTCCGGGCATTGGGAAAAATTCCGCGAAAACATGTTCGTGGCGCGCGTGGAAGACGAAGATGAAAAGGATCGCGTGCTGGCGTTGAAGCCGATGAATTGCCCCTGCCATGTGCAGATTTTCAATCAGGGCTTGCGTTCCTATCGCGAATTGCCTTTGCGCATGGCGGAATTCGGCGCTTGCCATCGCTATGAACCCTCGGGCGCGCTTCACGGCATCATGCGCGTGCGCAGCTTCGTCCAGGATGACGCGCATATCTTCTGCGCCGAAGAACAGATCGCGGATGAGACGGTGCGGTTTGTAGCGCTATTGTCTTCCATCTACCGCGATTTCGGCTTCACCGAATTCCGCGTGAAATTCTCTGACCGCCCGGCGCGGCGCGCGGGCACGGACGCGGTGTGGGACCAGGCGGAAGGCGCGCTGAAAGACGCCTGCCGCATCGCCGACGTTGAGTATGAATTGAACCCTGGCGAGGGCGCCTTTTACGGCCCCAAGCTGGAATTCGTGCTGCGCGACGCCATTGGCCGCGATTGGCAATGCGGCACGCTGCAAGTGGATTTCGTGCTGCCGGAGCGGCTGGATGCCGAATATGTTGCGGAAGATGGCTCCCGCCGTCGCCCCGTCATGCTGCACCGGGCCATCCTTGGGTCTTTTGAACGCTTCCTTGGCATTTTGATCGAAGAACATGCCGGGCGCTTCCCGCTTTGGCTGGCCCCCGTTCAGGTGGTGGTGGCGACCATTGTGGATGAGGCCGCGCCCTTCGCGCGTCAGGCCGCCGGCGCCTTGCAAAAGGCTGGGGTTGCGGCCTCGCTTGACCTCCGCAATGAGAAAATCAACCGCAAGGTGGTGGATCATATTGACCAGCGCGTGCCCATCCTGGCCGTGATTGGCCGGCGAGAGGCTGAAGAAGGCACCATCGTGCTCCGCCGCCTGCCGGGGCGGGATCAGGAAACCCTGAAGCTTGCCGATGCTGTGGCTTTGCTGGCCGCGGAGGCGACGCCGCCGGATTTGCGGGGCTGAGCGCTATTTTGTCTGGTATTTGCGCCTTTCACTTGCGGCAAAGCCCAGGGAAAACTTGCAGACAGCGCCCCAAAAGCCCATAAATGCGTCGTTCTGAAAACCTCGACAGGAGAGTACCATAGCTCGACCCCCTATGCCCGCCGCCCAGCAGGCCCCCGCGCGTGAAGGCCCGCGTATCAATGATGAAATTCGTGTCCCTCAGGTCCGCCTGATTGATGATGCCGGAGAGATGATCGGCGTCATGTCCGCCCGCGAAGCGCTGATCCGCGCCTATGATGTGGGCCTTGATCTGGTGGAAATCTCGCCCAATGCGGTGCCGCCTGTCTGCAAGATCCTGGATTACGGGAAATACAAATACGAGCAGCAGAAAAAGGCGAATGAGGCGCGTAAGAAGCAGAAGGTCGTCGAAATCAAGGAAATCAAGGTTCGCCCGAATATTGATGACCATGATTACGATGTGAAGATGAAGCAGATGAAGAACTTCATCGGCGAAGGCGATAAGGTGAAGGTGACTTTGCGCTTCCGTGGCCGCGAAATGGCGCACCAGGAATTAGGCGTGAAGGTGCTGGAACGTATTCGCAACGACCTGACCGAATTGGTGAAGGTCGAACAAATGCCCAAGCTGGAAAACCGCCAGATGGTCATGGTGGTTTCGCCGAAGTAAGCCGTGCGGGCCTAGCCGCGTGATCAAGCAAGCTGGATCACGCTTCTTTGCTGATATTGGGGGCGTGCGGATACCCTGAACCCGGACGGCCATAAGCTTTATTCTCCTTTGGCAACCCCCGAACCGCCCCATGCCCGAAAGCGCCCTTGCCAGCCTCGAACTCGCCGCCGCGCGCAATCCGGCCGGGGCGATGGAGTTGTTGCTTGTGACGGTACGGCGGATTGCTGCCGGGACAATTCTTGAAGAACTCGCCACGCCAGAGGCGCCGCAACCGACCGAAGTGCTGGCGACACGGCTTGCTGCCGCCATCACGCGCATCCTGACCGATCCTGCCGTTCCGTTTAATGGCAGCGTCGCGCTGCGCCTGGCTGCCTATGGGCGCGTTTTGGATCACGTGCACGCCATCAGCGGCTTTGGCAGCTCGGACCACATCCTGCGCATGCTGGGCGCCGGCGATACTGACGGGCTCAGGCGCCTTCTTCAGCAAGACCGGCATGCATTCGCCAAGGCCTGGCTGCTGTTTTCCATGGATTCCGCGCTGCCCATTGATGTCCGCGCCCTGCTGGAAGCACCCGCGCCGCTCGCACTGCTGGTGGCGATGGGCCTGGTTTCGCAAAAGCCTATCCTGACCGAAGCCGGGCACCGCCGGCGCGAAGAATTGGTGAGCCTGGCTGGGCAGCTCAGGCCCGTGCCGCTCCCGCTTTCGGTGGATCATTTGGTACTGCTTTCGGCGGCTTGGATGCTGTGTTCCTACGCCACGGCGCGCGACAAGCATGGCATCAAGCCGGTGCTGAACCGCGTGCTGCGCCTTTGGGGGGAGAGCATCGGCCTCAGCGATGCGGCGCTGCCCCCGATCCGGGCGTTGAAGACGCACCCGACCTTGCTGATCGCGGCCGAGATCATGCATTCCAACCACGTGCAGTATCGCTATTTCGGGCAGTATCTGCGCCAGTTGCGCCAGCGTTTCAGGTTGGTGTTAGTGACCGAGGAATCCCAGGCCGATAGCAGCGTGCGTGCGTTGTATGATGATGTGCATGTTTTCAAGCGCGAAGGTGGGACGAGCTATTTCAACGATTTGGCAGATACGATCAAATCCATCGCCCCGGATGTGATCTTCTGGCTGAGTGTCGGCATGCGTCATTGGGGGCCCGTGCTTGCCAATTTCCGCCTGGCACCCATTCAATTGGCCGGGCTCGGCCATTCGGCCTCCACTTTCTGCGACACCATGGATTACTACTTCACCGAAGAAGGTTATGTCAGCGACCCGGGCCTATTATCCGAACAAGTGGTGCTACTGCCGGATGAGAGCCTGATGTTCGAGAGATCACCGCATTACACGCCGCTGCCACCGATTATTCGCGAAACTGCGCAGCCCTTGCGCGTCGTGTTGCCGTCCAACCTATTGAAGCTCAATCCGCATTTTATCGACGTCTTGCGGCGCATTCGCGAAAAGGCCCGCCGGCCATTGGAATTTCGCGTCTTCCCGAATGTCTCGGGCCTTGAGCTCATGGCGACCAAGCGCGTTTTTGAGCAGCATCTGCCAGGCAGCATCGTGTATCCCGTCATGACCTATAACGCCTATCTGGCAGAGCTGAACGCTTGTGATCTGAATCTGAGCCCCTTCCCCTTTGGCGGCCTGCATAGCGTTGTTGACTCCCTCAGGCAGGGCATTCCGGTGGTGGCACTGGAAGGGCTTGATCTGCATGCGCGCACGGATTCCATGTTGCTCCGCCGGCTTGGCATGCCGGAATGGCTGATTACGCAGAACGAGGATGAGTATATCGCCACGGCTTTGCGCCTGATTGACAATGACGCGGAGCGCGTGGCGTTGAGCCGTCAGGCGGTGAATTTGGACCTTGACCGCACGCTTTTCGGTGATGCGACGACGCCGCTTGGCCGCGATGTCGTGGATGCGATGTGGTGGGTTTACCAGAATCATGAGGCGATCAAGGCATCTGGCCGCAAGGTGTTTCGCGCCGCAGATCGGCAACGCCCACCCGCATAACGCAACCGGGTGCTTTCAGCCGAACCGCGTAGGCATTACATGCGGGCTATGCCCAAGCCTGCCCTTCTTTGGTTCCGCCAGGACCTGCGCCTTGCCGATAACCCGGCGTTGCATGCCGTGGCCGATCGCCCGATCCTGCCGGTCTTCATCCTGGACCCGAAAGCCGCCGGCACCTGGACAGAGGGCGGCGCTTCGCGCTGGTGGCTGCACCACAGCCTGGAAGCGCTTTCGCGTGACCTGAAGGCGTTGGGCGCGCCGCTACTGGTGTTGCGCGGCGCGGCGCTTGACCTGCTGCCCAAGCTGGCGGCTGAGATCGGCGCCGATGAAATCCATGCCGGGCGCCTGACCGAGCCCTGGGCGCGGGCGCGCGACGCCAAAATCGCCGAGGCTTTGCAGGGGGCGGGGCCGAAGCTGGTGCTGCATCGGTCTGCGCTGCTGCATGAACCGCATCTGGTGCGCACCGGGGCGGGCAAGCATTACGCGGTCTATACCCCCTTCTCCCGCACGCTATTCAGTTTTGGCGATCCCGCCGCGCCCATCGCGGCGCCTGGGCGTCTGAAGCCCACCACCGGGGCGCCAAAAGGCGAGGCGATTGCCGACCTTGGCCTACTGCCGCGCCCGCCTGAACCCGATTGGGCGGGTGGGTTCGGTGCGGTTTGGCAACCGGGGGAAGCCGGGGCAGCGCGGCGGCTCACTGATTTTCTGGCCTCGGGCGTCAAGGCTTACGCCGATCGGCGCAATGAACCGGCCGCCAAGGGGGGGACCTCTGGCCTCTCGCCGCATTTGCATTTTGGCGAAATCTCCCCCCGCCAGGTCTGGGTGGCGGCGCGGGCGGCGGCCCCTCAGGGCGGCGCAGGGCTGGAGACCTTCCTCAAGGAAGTGCTGTGGCGGGAGTTTTCACATCATTTGCTCTGGCACCGCCCGGAAATGCCCGAGGCACCGCTGCGGGCAGAATTCGCGGCCTTCCCCTGGGCGCCGGATGCCGGGATGCTTCGCGCCTGGCAGCGCGGGCAGACGGGCTATCCGATTGTGGATGCCGGGATGCGCCAGCTTTGGCGGAGTGGCTGGATGCATAACCGCGTGCGCATGATCACGGCTTCGTTTCTCGTGAAACATTTGCTGCAACCCTGGCAGGCCGGCGAAGCCTGGTTCTGGGATACGCTGGTGGATGCGGACCTCGCGGCCAATAGCGCTTCCTGGCAATGGGTTGCGGGCTGCGGGGCGGATGCGGCGCCTTATTTCCGCATCTTCAACCCGGTGCTGCAGGGCGAGAAATTCGACCCGGAGGGGGCCTACATCCGCGCCTGGTGCCCGGAATTGGCCAAGCTGCCGGCGCGCTTCATCCATAAGCCCTTTGAAGCACCGGAGATGATCCTGCGCGGTGCTGGCGTTTCGCTTGGACAGAATTACCCGAAGCCGGTGATTGGCTTGGCGGAAGGCCGCGCCCGGGCGCTGGCTGCCTTTGCCGGGCTGCGCGGCGGATGATCTCGGCGCGGAGGCTGCGTGACGCCGGCTTTTCCGGGCTGCGCGTGGTCGGCGATGTGCATGGGGAAGCGGAGGCTTTTGAAGCCGCCATAGAAGGCGCAGAATCGCTGGATTTGTTCATCATTCAGCTTGGTGATTTGGTGGATTACGGGCCAGATAGCCCAGGCGTACTGCGGCGCGCCTTTGCCATGCTGGATGCGCGGCGCGGCATTTTCCTGCTGGGCAATCACGAACATAAGCTCCGCCGCGCGCTGATTGGCCACGCAAGTGCCAAGCTTTTCGTCGCACCCGAGGGGCTGGGCAAAACGCTTGAGCAATTGAACACGGCCCCCGACAGGGAGGTTTTGGCGGCGCGCGCGGTGGCCGAAATCGCCCGCGCGCCCGCCTGGCTTCGGTTGGGCCAGGCCATGTTCATCCATGCCGCCTATCATGATGCCATGCTGTTCCGTGCGCCGCCCGAGGATGCCGGGGTGCGCCGCCCGGATGGCCCACTATCCCGCGCGCTTTATGGCGAGGTGACCGGCCAGCGCGGGCCGGATGGCTACCCGATGCGCGCCACGCGCTGGGTGGGACGCATTCCGCATGGCATGACGGCCTATGTCGGGCATGACAATCGCTCCAGCAATGGGCGCCCGCATGAGATGCGCGGCGCCCTGGGTGGGCGGGCGATATTTCTGGATACCGGCGCGGGGAAAGGCGGCGCGCTGGCTTGGATTGATTTGCCGTTTGAGGCGCTGGAGCGTGAGGCCGGCTAGCCCAAGTTCCTGCCGAGTGGGGCCACTCGGCTGGAAAACGCTGTCAGTACGACACGGGCACGGTCTACCGAATGGCCGGCAAGCTGATGCCCGGGGGTGGCTCTCTCACCAGGCACCATCTGGGCGGATCACTGGATGGCCCGCATCCCTCCCATCCGGTGGAGCGGCAGGACCGATTCTCAACCGTGAACCATTCCGCATTCGCGGTGCAGACGCGCCAATTCGGGTCGAGCGAGGCATCACGGCTCAAATAAATCATTTCCAGCCAAACCTCACCGACGGATTCGAAGGTTGGCAGCAGGTTTGTTATCCATTCCCACTTCGCCGCCTGGGCGGGCCGCGCCACGGCAATGGCGCCGCGCGACACGGCGCGCCGATAACCCTTGAGGAAATGTGATTCAAGGCGAACGCCAAACCCACCACTGCCAAAGCCAACCATGCTTTCGGCCACGGTCATTTCGCATTCATCCGGCAGGATCAGCGCTGTTGGGAAAGCGAAGGTGGTGCCAAGGAAAGAGCCAGCGCGGGCAAATAGGTCAACCTCGAAAAAATAACCAATCGAGCGCATTCGCGCCACTGTGTCTTGCAGATGCGCAGCTTCCTGCCCCGGCGCGACACGCGCCCATCTTGTTGCAACCGCGTTCCAGACTTCCGCTGCCGCTGGGTAATTTGGATCGCTCACCGCCCAATGGCGCTCAAGCTCCGCGGCGAAGCCCCTTCCCTTGCCTTCACGCCAATGCGCAATCATGCGGATCAGGCTGTCCGTGGCGCCGATCGCACCCCAGGAGACGATATGCACCAGATGATGCGGCTTCTGGACGGCATCCAAATAGGCTTGCAGGACATAACCCACCCCTTGTGCGCTGAGCCCACCTTGGCTCTGCCCGGTCACAAAAACCTCGCCCCCTGCTGGGCCGGCGGTGGCATAAGCGGCGGCATCGCGGATCATGCTGAGGGCGGCGGTTGAGATGGCCTGCGCGCGCCCCATGGTCAGACCAGAGGCCCAGGTTCTGAGATCAGGGTGGTCGAAAGTATGCGTCCCCGCGATGGCATAAATCCGGTGGGGGTGCCTGCGGTCCTTCGCCTCCAGCACCAGGCCGGCGAAGCCACTGAAGCGATCCGTATAGACGCGCAGGACCTCATAATGCGTGAGCGCCGCGGCGGTTGGCGAATCCTCTAGCCACGGGCGGGAAATCGGATCAGCCGGGTCGCGGTAGCGAATATCATAGGCGCGATCCGCGGCGGCGACCGTTGCCTCATCCACTTGCCAAAGCGCCGGGTGGCGGGACCGCCGATCCTGCAGGATGGCCGCGCCATCCACGCCCGCAATGTCATGGGTTGATGGGCTGCCCTCGGGAATTTCCAAATCCCGCACATGCCGCAGATGTAGTTCAATACGCGCCTGGCGTCCGCCATCCGTAAAATTCGCCCTGACCTGGTGTGAGGCGAGAATATCCTGCGCAAACGGCAGCGCTTGGCGAAACGCCACATGCATATCGCGGACATGTTCCTTGGACAGGTGCGAAGCCGCCGCATCGCATCGCGCGATCTGGGCCGCTGCCGCGGCGCCGCGCGGATCAGTGGCGTGTTGCGCCCGCGCCGCGCCAAGCATGAGGAGCGCCAGAAAAAGGCCGGTGGCGACATATCGGTAAGGCCATGCAACTTGCATAGGTTTGTTTCCTTCACTCGGCGCCCAGGATTTCCTCAGGCATTCAGCCTAGCGGTTCTCAGGGGCAAAATTCAATGCGTCGTTTTTGCGCCGCGCGCAAAGGCAAGGATCATGGCGCTTGTTTCCAGATCAGGCGTTGCACGGCCGAGAATCCTGAGAAGGCTGAGTTCCTCCCCGCCGGGTAGGCGATGGCCGCCACCCCTTATTTCATAGAGCCATGTCGCCACCCCATGCCGACAGCCCTGGGCGCGGTGCAGAACAACATCTGGCGCATCCAAGGCGCCGCGTCGTGGCAGGGCTTCCGCCGGCGCGACACCGGAGCAGCCATTGGTGGCCTGCCAAAAGGCGAAGCTCTCCGGGATCGAACGGCGGCGCTGCAGCATCATGGCGCCACCAAGCACAACACTACCATCCCATCGCACCACCGGGTCTTCCGTGCCGGCCACAAGCATGAAAGGCAAGGGCCGCGTTGGCGTGCAAGGCGGGTCAGAAGCGGGTGGCATGGTCGCCTTGAATAGCATGAGGGACGCAAGCCGCCCGGCGCGCTGGCACGCATAATGCGCCGCCATCATTCCACCGTTTGAAATCCCAACTAAGTGGATCGCCGCAGGATCGGCAATGCTGGCCTTCACCAAATGATCAATCAGACCATCCAGTACGGCGACATCATCGGGGCCATAAAAGGCCGAGGGAAGTTCCCGCGCCAGAGAGGCTTCATTCCACACCAGCCCCGCGGCATCGGGGAAGGCCACAACAAAGCCGGCTTCCTTCGCCAGCTTCGGCAGATGCATCATGTTGCGCGTCAAGGCGCCGTTCAGCCCGGCACCATGCAGGACAATAATCGTCGGCAGCGGACCTGGCGCTGTCGCAGGCCGGTCGATGATGGTCTCTGCGGCGCGGGTTTCGGGATCGGCTGAGGCCGCTGCGCAGGACGCAGTGAACAACAAAGCGCAGGCAATGCAGAGAAAGCGCCAAGTATGGATCATTGCCGAGCCTCTTCGTTCCAAAGAACGCTCTCTCCGGTTGCAATACGTCAAAGGGGTTATGTCACCCCCAAAGCTTCGGGTTCGCCAAATCCCGCGCGATGCGTTCGGCAGCGGCTTCCAGCAACGCTTCACCCTTCGCGGCCGAGGCGCTGCGCGCATCGCCGATCACGCCATTGGCGCTGAGTTCCTTGAAGGATCGCCGCCGTGCCAAGGCGGGCGGTTGGCCTTCAACCCGCGTGCTATGCGGGCCATGCTGTTCCGAAAGCCGCGCGGGACGCACCGCTTCGGGCATCAGGGTCATCACCATTGAGGCCTCAGCCTCACACGCATGCAACACATTGGATTGGCGTTCCAGAATGGGTGCGAAGGCATCGCCCGCCATGTGCCAATAAGTCGCGGCGGCAACCGGAATGCCACTCTCGGCTTGCGCATCCACGGCGGCCACGACCACCGCCTCCGAATTGCCGCCATGGCCATTCAACAGCATGGCGCGCTTGAAGCCGGCGCGCGCGGCAGAACGCACAATGCCGCGCAACACACCACCGAAAGCGGCGTAATCGAGTGTAACCGTGCCGCCAAAGGGCACGTGATGCTCGGCCAAACCGGTCCAGACGCAGGGTGTGACCACCACCTGTTCGCCGGCTGCCACCATGCGGCGCGCGACGCGATGCGCCACGCCAGTGGCGCAGATGATGTCAACGCCGGTCGCGAGTGCGGGGCCGTGTTGTTCCAGGGACGCGACAGGGATGATCACTAAAGCCCCCGCTGCCGCGCGGGCATTGAGTTCTTCGGATGTCATCTTCATCCATTCAATTTCGGTCGTCATGAGCATTACTCCGCGGTTGCGCCGGATTGTTCGACAAGGTCACGCCAGATGGGTTCTTGCGCGCGCCAGAATTCGCCAAAAGCGGCGGGGCTGGGATCGGTCATGGCGAGCACGCTGAGCGGCTTCAGCCGCGCCGCCAGCGCCTCATCCGCCATCACGCGGGTTAGCGCGGCGTGCAGCGTATTGATTGGCCCAGCCGGTGTGCCTGCCGGGGCAACGACCGCGAACCAATTTTGTGCATCAATGCCGCTACCGGGCAAAGCTTCTGCCATGCCGGGCACATCAACCAATTCCGGGACGAAGCTGATGCGCTGCGCGCTACCCACGGCCAGCGGGCGGAAGCGGCCTTCGCGAATATGCGGCAGCAACGCAGGAATGGCATCGAACATCATGTCAATCGTGCCCGAAGCCAAATCCTGAATGGCGAGAGACCCACCGCGATAGGGCACATGGGTGATCTGAATGCCGGCGGCGCGGTTGAGCTTTTCCAAATAAAGATGGCTGATCGTGCCCGTGCCGGAAGACCCCATGGTGACGCGCCCCGGATTGGCACGCGCAAAGGCCACCAATTCGGCCAATGTCCGAAAGGGTCTTTGGCTATTCACCACCAGCAAAATGCTGAATTGCCCAACGCGGGTAATGGGCGCCAGATCGCGCAGCGGATCAATGGGCATTTGCGTACGATACAAAAACTTGTTCGCTGCCAAGACAGTGGCCGAGGTAAAAAGCAGCGTATGCCCATCCTTCTCGGCCTGCGCCACGGCGAGCGCGCCAAGATTGCCGCCCGCGCCAGGGCGATTATCCACCACCACGGGCTGCCCGAGTACAACCGCAAGACGTTCGGCCACCATGCGCGCCGTGATGTCATTTGCGCCCCCAGCCGCGATAGGCACAATCAGCCGCACCGGGCGGCTTGGGAAGCTTTGCTGCGCCTCAGCGGCGCTGGCGGCGAAAGCGGCGCCGGCACCAATCAGCGCAGCGCGACGGGAAAGGGGCATGGGGAGACCTCCAGCTTGGGACAGCGAAAGCTAAGCCGGAAAGGGGCAGGAAGAAAACTCCCTGATTACCCCCGCATTTCCGGCCCCTCCAAGAACGCTTCGGCCTTGGCGCGCATCGCGGCCAGTTTTTCGGGCTTCAGCTTACGCAAGCCCATCAGCGGCATGGCCATGCGCGGATTGCGTGCAAAATCATCCGCGTGGCGCGCGATGAAATCCCAATAGAGGAAATTGAACGGGCAGGCGCGCGGCCCCACCGCATCCTTCGCGTCATGCGCGCAGCCGCGGCAATAATCGCCCATGCGGTTGATATAGGCAGCCGACGCCGCATAGGGCTTGGACGCCATCACCCCGCCATCGGCGTAAAGCGCCATGCCCTGGGTATTGGGCAATTCCACCCATTCAAAGGCATCGGCATAGACCGCAAGATACCAGCGATTGACCTCGGCTGGATCAAGCCCCGCGATTAGCGCAAAATTGCCCGTGATCATCAGGCGCTGGATGTGATGCGCATAGGCGTAATCGCGTGTCTGCCCCACTGCCTGCGACATGCAGCGCATTGAGGTCTCCGCCCCCCAGTAAAACGCCGGCAAGGGGCGCTTGGCCGCAAGCGCATTGCCTTCCGCGTAACCGGGCATCAGCAGCCAATAGAGCCCGCGCACATATTCGCGCCAGCCAATGATCTGACGAATAAAGCCTTCGACGGCATTGAGCGGCGCCGTGCCATCACGCCAAGCCTGTTCCGCCGCGCGGCAAATCGCCAAGGGATCAAGCAGCCCGATATTGAGGCTGGTTGAAATCAGCGAATGAAACAGAAAAGGCTGCCCCGCCGCCATTGCATCCTGGTAATCGCCAAAGCGCGGCAGGCGATCACGAATGAAGGCCGCAAGTGCTGCTTCAGCATCGCGCGCTGTCACAGGCCAGGCGAAGCTCTCCGCCGCGCCGAAATGCGCGCCGAAACGCTCAGTGACAAGCGCCATGACATCGCGCGTGATCTCATCTGGGGCGAAGCGCGGCGCGGCGGGCGGTGTCACACCTTTCGGCAAGGCCGCGCGATTTTCGGCATCGTAATTCCAGGCGCCGCCGGCGGGTTCATCGCCCTCCATCAGCAGGCCGGTTTCGCGGCGCATGTCGCGATAGAAAAACTCCATCCGGTATTGCTTGCGCCCCTTGGCCCAGGCGCGAAAGCGCGGCAGGTCGCAGATGAAGCGATGATCAGGGCGGATTTCGACCGGCAGGCCCAGGGATTTCTCCCAAGCCTGCATGTCCTGAAACACGCGCCATTCACCGGGATGGGTTGCAATCACCCGCTCTGGCCGATGCCGCGCGACCGCACGCGCCACTTCGCCGGCAAAGCTTTGCGTATTCGCCGGATCATCCAGGCGGATGTAATCCACGGCCACGCCGCGCGCTGCCAAATCGCGGGCGAAATGGCGCATGGCGGATAGAATCAAGATGATCTTTTGCGGATGGTGGGGCACATAGGTGCATTCCGCCATCACCTCCATCATCAACACGCGATCTCGCGCGGGGTCCAGCCCTTCCAAAGCGGAAAGACCGGGTGTCAATTGATCGCCCAGCACCACGCGCAGGGCTGCGGTTTTGGTCATCCCATCAGCTCATAAACAACGGCGCTGCCATCCTCGCCCTTGGTCGTGAGTGCCACCCAGCGGCCTTCAGCATCGTAGCGCGCCACGGCGTCAACCGCGCCGTTCAGGCTGAATTGCACGCCGCCGCTCGGCACCGCGCTGCGCGCGGCAGTGCCCGGGATAAGCGTACAATTCACTGGGCGGATCAACGGGCGGGCAAAGTTCCCGCCATTCCACCAGGTAAGCGGTGCGGCATTGGCGGGCAGGCGCTGCGTGCCCTCCGGCCCCTGCGCCACCAAAGCACCACCTTCAACAGCAACGCGCGCCTCGGTCACGGTGCCGTTGCGGTCATGGCGCGATGTCAGGCGTTGCAGCCGGTCCTGCGCCCATTCTTCCGCGATATCATGGCGCAGCCGAAACACGGTGAAGCCAGCCAATTTCACCTGCAAGGCGATGTCGCTTTGCACCGTAAGCCTCTGCGCATTGCCCGAAAGCCGCACCTGATGCGTGCCAATCTCTCGGCCTTCGCGCAGGACGCGAAAGCGCACCGGCCCGGGGGCGGCGAAGGCGCTGGCGGGCAGCAGCATCCCTGGCAGCATGAGAAAAGCACGTCGCAACATCATCCGCGGCTCCGCAGCGTTGAACGGCCGCCATCCACGGCCATGATCTGGCCGGTAATCCAGCCCGCCTGATCTGATAGCAGAAAATCCGCCAGCGCAGCGGCATCATCCCCTTCCCCCAACCGGGGGATGGGGTGCTGCTTGGCAATCGCTTCCGCCATTTGCGCATTTGCCAGCAGGGGCGCGGCCATGGTGCTGCGGGTCAGCGATGGCGCGATGCAATTGATGCGAATGGCCGGCGCCAATTCGGCGGCGAGTGCCACCGTCAGCCCCTCCACCGCACCCTTGGCGGCGGCAATGGCGGCGTGGTTGGTGAAACCAGCGCGCGCGGCGATGGAAGAAAACAGCACCACCGCGCCCCGCCCCGCCGCCAGCGCATCCTGCGCCGCCTGAATGGCAAGCATGGCGCCCAGCGCATTCAGCCGAAAGGCGCTTATCATATCCGCCTCCGTCACGCGTTTCAGCGGCTTCAGCGCAATGGAACCAACGCAATAGGCAAGCCCCGCCAGCGGCGTCCCAGCGGCAGCAACCGCAGCACGCTGCGCCGCCGCGTCTTCCACATCGGCCGGGATCGCGATGCTGCCGGGAATCTCGGTGGCCAGCGCCGCAAGTCGCGCGGCATCGCGCGCCACCAGCGCCGGGCGAAGCCCCCGTGCCGCCACGCGCCGCGCCAAAGCCGCCCCCACCGCGCCGGTCGCGCCCAAAATCAGAATTGTACCCTCGGCCATGCTGCCCTCCGCTTTCCTGTCCTCAAATGGTCACGCGCGGCGAAAGCGCGAGGGGCGCGACAAACCGGCCGCGTTGTGCGAATAAGGATTCGCGATGCGTCAACTCCTTCTGCTGCGCCATGCCAAATCCGCCTGGGATGACCCGGCATTGGCCGATCATGCCCGGCCCTTGAATGGCAGGGGAAAGCGCGCGGCGGCGGCGATGGCTAACGCCATGCGCAGGCTGGGGCTCGCGCCCGATGTGGTGCTGGTATCTTCTGCCAGGCGCACGCTGCAAACCCTGGAAGCGCTTTCCCCCCTGCCCGATAGCCCCATCATCGAACCGATGGATGAGCTTTATTTGGCGTCCTGGCAGAACCTTCTCGCGCTTTTGCACCGCGTGCCGGAAACCGCGCGGAGCGTGCTGCTGATTGGCCACAACCCCGGCCTGCATGATCTGGCCCTGGCCCTGACCGGTGCAGATTCCATGGCGCGCAACCCGGATGCGCGGCGCATGGCCGAAGCCTTCCCGACCGCCGCTTTGGCGGAATTCAGCATCTCCAGCCCTTGGCCCGGCCTGGCGGAAGGCGGCGGGCGGCTGGTGCGCTTCATGATCCCGGCCGATCTGCCGGAAATGGCAGAATGACCGATCAAGAAAGTGCGGAAGCCGAGGCGGCATCGGAAGCGCCGGAGGTGACAGTGGCGCCGGAGCCTGAGGCGCTTGAACTTGAATTCCGCATGGCACCTGAGGAAATCCCGCTTCTTGCGCATTTGCCCATTCTGGCCGCCCTCCGAAAGGGCCGCATTTCCTCGGTTGCGGAGGAAATAAGGTGGCTGGATACGCCCGGCGGCGCGGTGATGGGTTCAGGCAAGCTGATCGAAGTGCCCCGGCGTGGCCCAAAGCGATTGGTCACCTTGCAGCCGGCGGCTGATGCCCCTTGGCATCCTGGGATGGTGCTGCCTTCGACTGCCCTGCCGAGCCCCACCCAGGAACAAGCCGATGGCAGCGTGGAGGCGCTGATCCCTCTCGCCGCCTTTTCTGGCAGGCGGCGCCGTCAGACCCTGGTCCTGGGTGACGCCACGGTGCAGCTCCGCGTCCTGCATGGGCATTTGCGGACAGTCATGGCCGAGCGCGAAGTGGCCCGCGTGACCCTTATGGGTCCGCCAGAGGCGGTATTGGATCTGGCCCAACGCTTGGCCGCGGTATGTCCGCTATTGCCATCAAGATTCAGCCTGGCTGCCGAAGCCTTGAGCCTTGCCACCGGACAGACCCCGCCCCCGCGCCGGCGTGGCGCGCCGGATACCTCGGGCGCTGATACGCTGGAGGCATGCTTCACGCTTGCCATTGGTCATTTGCTGGAGGTTGCGTCCCATTACGCGCCAATCGCCCGCGCTGGCACTGCGATGGAGGGCGTGCATCAATTACGGGTCGCGATGCGGCGCTTGAGATCGGTTCTAAAGGTCTTCCGCCCAGTCACGGATGCGCCGCAGGGCCGCGCGCTGGATGAGGCGTTGCAAAGCTTCTTGAAGCTACTTGGGCCGGCACGGGATTGGGATGTGTTTTTGGCCGGGATCGGGGCGGAGATGACCGATCTTTTGCCGGATGATCGCCGCATGCGGGCCTTGCTGCGTGCCGCAGAAGCGGAACGCCAAACAGCCTATAAGGGACTTGCTGAAGCGCTGGACGGGCCGGCTTGGCGCGCCTTGCTGCTGGCCGGCATCGCCTTCGTGCTCCGCAAACCCTGGCGTGACGGGGCTGATCCCGAAAGGCTTGAGCGTTTGGAGGCTCCTCCACAGGATTTTGCCGCGCTGGTATTGGGGAAGCGCTGGCGCAAATTGCGCAAGGCAGGCGAAGACATCGAGGAGCTGGAGCCCGAAGCGCTGCATGAGCTTCGCCTTGATGCAAAGCGCCTGCGTTATGCCGCCGAGGTCATGGCCCCAATCTTCCCGAGCAAGGCGACGCGCCGGTTCCAGCGGAACCTATCCGCATTGCAGGAGGAATTGGGGCTGAGCAATGATGCTTCGGTCGCGCGCGGTTTGGTACAGCATCTTGACCGCGACAAGGATACGGGCCGCGCCTGGGCGATTGGCATTGTGGAAGGCTGGTGCCTGGCGCGGACCACAGCGGATCGAGAAGCCATTCTGGAGATTTGGGACAGGCTTGATACCAAAGAGTCATTCTGGTCAGTGGATTAGCCGCATCTCCTCGCGTTTTGCGTGAGTGTGACACATTTTTTTTACATTATGAGCGGTTGTAACACGGCGAAAAATTCGGTTATCCCTATTTTGTGCGTGAACCAAGGCGTATTTTTAAAGGCAGGCAGGTTAGGTCCGGCTTTGGCGGCTCCGGGCTCGGTATTGCTTGCGCGGTGATTGCGGCGCTTTTTCTTGGTTTTGGCTTGCCGTCCAACCTGTTCGGCTCTGCCCCGGCGGATCGCCCCATCACGGCTGAGCCCACTCAAATCCGAGTATTCGATGGTGAGACGCTCGGCCTTGGGGATCGCATCATCCGGCTTTCCGGCATTGCCGCCCCAGCGCGGGGTGAGGCTTGTGGCGGCGAGGCCTCGGGCGCGGATTGCGGCGCGGCGGCGGCGGCGGCGCTGGCGCGCTTGGTTCAGGGCCAAAATATTACCTGCCGGATTGAAGGCCATGACGGCTTCCGCCGCGGGCTTGGCCGCTGCACCGCCGGTGGGCGCGATTTGAGCGCCACGATGGTGGAATCGGGTTATGCGCTGGCATCGGTATCTGTTCTACGCCCCCTGGAAGTGGCGGCGCGTGATGGCCGGCAGGGGCTTTGGGCTGATGCCAGCCGGATGCCCGCCGATTGGCGTCGGCGTTGAGCGCCTTTGCCTATTTCTGAAATGGGCCGCGCGCAGCGTTTTACCCCGATCTTCAAGGGCGATTTACGCTTTGGCGTTAGGCTTCGCCCGCCTGCCGGTCACTCGGTTTGCCAATCTGCCCGCTACACCCTTATCCTGCACCGCACCATAATTTAGCGCCCCCGCTTGTGCTGGTGGCGTGACCGTTTTTGAGGAAGACAAGCATGACCACGAAGCCCCAGGGGTCCATTACCATCACGTTGGATGGCACCAACAAAAGCACGACGTTGCCCCTGCTGGGCGGCACGCTGGGCCCGCATGTTGCTGATATTCGCAAGCTTTATGGCGATCTTGGGATTTTCACCTTCGACCCCGGCTATGGCGCGACCGCTTCCTGCGAAAGCACCATCACCTATATTGATGGCGATGCCGGCATTTTGCTCTATCGCGGCTATCCCATTGATCAATTGGCCGAAAAATCGAGCTTCCTGGAAATTTCCTATCTGCTGCTGAATGGCGATCTGCCCAATGCCGCGCAGTATGAGGAATTCCGCAAGGGTGTGACCTATCACACCATGCTGCATGAACAGCTGCGCCGCTTCTTTGATGGCTTCCGCCGCGACGCGCACCCGATGGCGATAATGTGCGGCGTGGTCGGCGCTTTGGCGGCCTTCTATCACGACAATCTGGACATCAATGATGCGCGCCAGCGTGAAATTGCTGCCTTCCGCCTGATTGCGAAAGTGCCGACCATTGCGGCCTGGGCGTATAAGTATTCCATCGGCCAGCCCTTCATGTATCCGCGCAATGATCTGAGCTATGCGGAAAATTTCTTGTACATGCTGAACGCCGTGCCGGCCGAGCCCTGGGTGAATAACCCGATCCTGGCGCGCGCCATGGATCGCATCATGATCCTGCATGCGGATCACGAACAGAATGCCTCCACCAGCACGGTGCGGCTGGCCGGTTCAACCGGCGCCAATCCCTTTGCCTGCATCGCGGCTGGTATCGCAGCCCTTTGGGGCCCGGCGCATGGTGGTGCCAATGAAGCCGTGCTGAAGATGCTCGCCGAAATTGGGCATCCCGAGAATATTCCTGCATTCATCAGCGAAGTGAAGGACAAGAACAGCCACACCAAACTGATGGGCTTCGGCCACCGGGTCTATAAGAATTTCGATCCGCGCGCGAAGATCATGAAGGAAACCTGCCACGAAGTGCTGGCTGAACTCGGCATCAAGGACGAACCGCTGCTGGATATGGCGATGGAAATGGAACGCATTGCGCTTTCCGATGATTATTTCGTCAGCCGCAAGCTTTATCCGAATGTGGATTTCTATTCGGGCATTATCCTGAAGGCCATGGGCATTCCGACCCATATGTTCACCGTGCTGTTCGCCGTGGCGCGCACGGTGGGCTGGGTGAGCCAGTGGAAGGAATTGATCGAAGACCCGAGCCAACGCATCGGCCGCCCGCGTCAGGTCTATTCCGGTGCGGCGGAGCGCCCGTTTGTGCCGATGGCGCTCAGGACCTGATCATGGCTCCCCTCCCCGGGGTTTTCGCTTCGGGGAGGATGCGCCGTTAATCCCGCGTCAGGAAAGATTACCCCAATTTTTTAAGGCTTCTCGTGCAATTATAGGTGCATGGAAGCCGCCGACACGATCAACCATAAGCCGAAGATCAGGCTAAAATTGACGCCCCTTATGCAAAAGGGCGCCTCGGCGTTAACCTTTTATTCATCTTTACCGCCTAAGGATTCTTCTATGCTCAGTCTTAATTCCATAGCGGCCGTCTCCCAGGAAATCGCGGCGAATGCCGGGATCATCCAGGCGCGTTCCCCGGTACAGCCGGTGGATGTTCTCCGCGGTAATGGCCAGGGGCAAAGCGCTCAGCGCTCCCTTGAAGCCGTCCCGCCGGAGCCTTCAAAGCCGATGCCGCGCGGGTCTTTGCTCGATCTGCGGGTCTAGAGGTTTCCGGCTAAAGTTTTTGCGTTTGCCGCGACGCTATTTTCCGTCGAGCGCAGCCATCACGCCCGCCATCGCTCCTTGAAACATCTCCGGCGTCAGGCGTTTCGTTGAGGTATTGTAACGGCTGACATGATAGGAATCCGCCAAAATCAGCCCATCCGGCAGCCGATGCCTTGCGCCATGGGCAAAGTAGAAGCGCGAAGCCGGAATGCCCTTGGCGCGGAGAAGCGCGTTATGTGCCACCACACCCAAAGCGAGTACCACGCGCAGGCCCGGCATGCCGGCAAGCTCGGCCTTCAGAAAGTCATTGCAGGCGCGGATTTCAGCGGGTAGCGGCAGGTTTTCCGGTGGCACGCAGCGCACCGCATTGGCGATGCGGCAGCCGGTCAACTCCATGCCATCCTTCGGGTCTTCGCCATAAGCACCGCGGGCCAGGCCATATTCAAGCAGGGTCGTGTAAAGCAGCTTTCCGGCATAATCCCCGGTGAAGGGCCGCCCGGTGCGATTGGCGCCACGCACCCCGGGGGCAAGGCCAAGCACCAAAAGCGGCGCTTCCCGTGGCCCCCAAGATGGCACGGGCGCGTTATGCCAGCCGGGTTCCTTCGCCCGATTGGCAGCGCGATATTCGGCAAGCCTTGGGCAAAGCGCGCAATCGCGGCCCGGTGCCGACGCCTGTCCGCTTCGCGACCGCTCAGCAGACACGCGCTAAACCTTTGTTTGATCGCATTTTCCGAGCCGCCAAGTGACTCCACTTGGCTTGAAAATGCTCAAGGCTTGATCGCATTTTCCGAGCCGCCAAGTGACTCCACTTGGCTTGAAAATGCTCAGGCCTAGCGCTCATTCAGGCTCGATATCCGGCGCCTCACCATAGGGGTCGGCGGGGGTGATGCGGCTGGGCCGGGCCACGGCAGCGGTGGGCGGTGCCGGGCGCGGGCGGGCTTCGGCGGGGGCGCGGCGGGCGATTTCCGGCCCAATATCAGCCAATTCCAGAAAACCATCGGCCTGGCGGCGCAATTCATCGGCGATCATGGGCGGCTGGCTTTCCATGGTGGAGACAACCGTCACCTTCACGCCCATACGCTGCACTGCTTCCACCACGCGGCGGAAATCGCCATCGCCGGAAACCAACACCGCATGATCCAAATGCGGCGCCAATTCCATCATATCCACCGCCAATTCGATATCCATATTGCCCTTGATGCGCCGGCGCCCCGTGGGGTCCGCCTGTTCCTTGGCGGGCTTGGTCACTACGCGCCAGCCATTATAGGCCAGCCAATCCGTCAGCGGACGAAGCGGGGAGTAATCCTCGGTCTCAATCAGCGCAGTATAGTAGCAAGCACGCACCAAATAAGTGGAGCCGCCGAAAAACCGCAGCATGGCGGCGAAATCCATCTCGAACCCGAGGGCCTTTGTGGCGTAATAGAGATTGGCGCCATCAACAAACAGACCAACGCGTTCCGGGCCAGCCTGGCGCCGAGCAACATGAGCAGACATCAAATGATCCTCAATGGTTTGAAATCAACGATCAAATACGGAAAGTTTTATTACACTATAAATTCTGCGCTGTCATGTCCCGCGCCCTAATCGCCATTGGCGCCAACCTGCCGGCGGGCGATGGCGCGCCGCCACTTGAAAGCTGCAAGGCGGCGCTGGCCGCACTTGATGCCCTGCCGGGGCTTCGCGTGGTGGCGGCGTCCCGCTGGTGGGAAAGCGCACCCATCCCGCCTGATCCCGCCTCTCCACGCTATGTGAATGGCGTGGCGTTGTTGGAAGGGTCAGCGGACCCGGCAAGCCTGCTATCCGCGCTGCAGGCCATTGAAAACGCTGCCGGGCGCACCCGGCCCTATCCCAATGCGCCGCGCGTGCTTGATCTTGATATCATTGATCTGGATGGGCTGGTGCGGGATGCGCCGGACCCGGTGCTGCCCCATCCGCGCACCCATCTGCGCGGCTTTGTTTTATATCCCTTGGCCGAGGTCGCACCTGGCTGGGTGCATCCGCGCCTAAAGCAGCCCGTCGCGGCGCTGATCGCTGGCCTGCCAGCGCAGGATTTGTGGCCACTCACCCCCGCCTGACGCCCCAGGCGCTTGAAATCCTTGCAAAGCGGCGCCGGGGCGACTATCTGGATCAGATAACCGGTCCAGCCGGGCGCCCGGCCCCCGCCGCGCGCCCCTTTTGTCTTTGGAGCACTCATGGCGCGCGTTACCGTTGAAGACTGCATCGAAAAGATCCCCAACCGCTTTGAACTCGTGCTGATGGCCGCGCAGCGTGCGCGCAATATCAGCCGGGGCGAGCAGATCACAGTGGATCGGGACGATGACAAGAACCCGGTCGTGGCTTTGCGTGAAATCGCCGAGGAAAAGGCCGATCTTCCTTCATTGGAAGCTGATCTGATCAAATCCTTGCAGCGCGCACCGGAACCGGAGCCTGCCGAGGAAGAAGTGATTGACCTGATCGCCACTGATGAAAACATCTTCGGCATCATGGATGTGCAGGAAGAAGCCCTGCCTGAGGCCGGCGCCGATGACATGGCGCCCGATGATCTGGAAGCCGCCATCGCCGCCGAGCTTGGGGGCAAACGATAGGAATGGCGATGGGGCGAAGCTTAACACCCTGCTTCCCCCCGCAATTTCCCCGCGCGCCTGAAGGCGTGGCCACGGGGCGTCCGCTCTCGCCCGGTACTGAACTAGCTTCCCGCGTTACTGCTTACGATCCGCGCGCCGATGCCGCGCTTATTGCCGGCGCCTATGATCTGGCCGCCGAAGCCCATGCGCCGCAAAAGCGCGATGATGGGCAGCCCTACATCGTGCATCCGCTCGCGGTCGCGGAAATCCTGGCGGGTTATCGTCTTGATACCGGGTCCATCATCACCGCGCTGTTGCATGACACGGTTGAGGATACGTCGCTCAAGCTTGGCGATATTGAAAGCCGCTTCGGCAAGGAAGTGGCGCGGCTGGTGGATGGCGTCACCAAGCTGACGCGGCTTGAACTGCAATCCGAACGCACCAAACAGGCCGAAAATTTCCGCAAACTCGTGCTCGCGATGAGCGAGGATATCCGCGTGCTGCTGATCAAACTCGCGGATCGGCTGCATAACATGCGGACCATCTCTGGGATGCCGCAGCCGGAACGCCGCCGCAAGCAGGCGCGCGAAACGCTGGAGATTTACGCGCCGCTGGCGGAACGCATCGGCATGGATGCGCTGAAGACCGAGCTGGAAACCCTTTCCTTCCGCGAAATGAATGCGGAAGCCTGGCAGACCATCGCCGCGCGGCTCACTTATCTGCGCGGCCAGGGCGCCGATTTGATCGAGGAGATTGAGGCGGATCTGCGCCGCGTTTTGGCCGATGCCGGCGTGACGTTGGTGGATATTCAGGGGCGGGAGAAATCACCCTATTCCATCTGGCTCAAAATGCAGAAAAAGAATGTCGCTTTCGAGCAATTATCCGACATCATGGCCTTTCGCATCATTGTGCCGGAAAAGGGTGATTGCTACGCCGCCCTTGGCGCCATTCATTCCGCCTATCGCGTGGTGCCGGGCCGCTTCAAGGATTGGATTTCAACGCCCAAGACCAATGGCTATCAAAGCCTGCATACGGGTGTCACGGTGCCGGCGCGCCGCAATGCCAAGATCGAAGTGCAAATCCGCACCAAGGAAATGCATGATATCGCGGAAAATGGTGTGGCCGCGCATTGGTCCTATAAGCAAGGCCCCGCATCCGGGCGGGATCAGAAGCGCTACCCTTGGGTGCGCGATCTGTTGGAAATTCTGGAAAACGCCGCTGAACCTCAGGAATTTCTGGAACATACCAAGCTTGAACTGCATCGTGATCGGGTTTTCTGCTTCACGCCCAAGGGCGATCTGATCGAATTGCCGCGCGGCGCGACACCGGTTGATTTCGCCTATGAGGTGCATAGCCAGGTTGGCGACAGCACGGTTGGCGCCAAGGTGAATGGTAAGATCGTGCCTTTGCGCCATGCGTTGGAAAATGGCGATCAGGTGGAAATCATCACCGCGCGCGGCGGTACGCCCAATCCGGGCTGGGAGCGCTTTGTTGTCACGGGCAAGGCGCGCGCGCGCATCCGCCGCGTCAATCACGCGCGGCAGCGTTCGGAACAGCGCGAAGAAGGGCGCAGCGCGATTGCCAAGGCGTTTCGCGCCGCGGGTCTCGATTTTTCGGAGAAGCTTGCCGAACCCGCGTTGAAGCCGCTGAAGCAGGCAGATTTTGAGGCGATGTGCGTGGCGGTTGCCAGCGGCAATCTCTCGCCGCGCGATGTGCTGCATGCCGCCGTGCCGGAATTGCGCGCCGCCGCCCGCGGGGCGGACCCGTTGCCCCTTGCAAGGCCCAGGGGCAGACTTGGCGCAGGGCCAACGCTGATGCCGGGCAAAGCGGAACGCGCTTCGGCAGCCAAGCGCGATGCGGCAATGGGGGTGAAGGGGCTGGTGACTGGCATGGCGGTCAGCTTCGCCGGCTGCTGTCACCCTCTGCCGGGGGACCGTATTCTGGGCATTGTCACGACCGGGCGCGGCGTCACAATCCATCGCCAGGATTGCCATGGGCTAGAGGCCTTCGCCGCGACGCCTGAGCGCTTCATTGACGTGGAGTGGGATTATGAGGGCGCGGCCAAAAGCACCCATGTCGCGCGGGTTGAAATGGTCGCGGAAAACCGCCCGGATGCCCTGGCGGGGGTCACCACGGCCATCGCCCGGCAGGAAGGGGCGGTGAATAGCCTTCGCATCACCAACCGTGCCGAGGATTGGTGCGAAGTGCTGGTGGATGTGGAAGTGCGTGATATCGCCCATCTGACCGCGGTGCTGGCAGCGCTGCGCGCCTGCCCCGGCATCACGCAAGTGGAACGCGGCAAGAGTTAGGATGGCCCATGATCATCGGCATTGGTTCGGATATCCTGGATATCCGGCGCATTGAACGCACCATTGAACGCCATGGGGACCGCTTTCTGGAGCGTATCTTTACCACGGCAGAGCGCGCCAAGGCGGAAAAGCGCACGGAACGCATCCGCGCCGCCACCTATGCCAAGCGCTTTGCGGCGAAGGAAGCCGCTTCCAAGGCACTCGGCACCGGGTTTCGCGCTGGCGTGTTTTGGCGCGATCTGGGGGTGGTGAATTTGCCATCCGGCCAGCCCACTTTGCGCCTGACTGGTGGGGCAGCAGAACGCTTGAAGGCCATTACGCCGGCGGGGCATGGCGCGGTGATTGCGCTGACCATGACCGATGAATTTCCCTATGCCCAGGCGATGGTGGTGATTACCGCCGTGCCGCTTCCTTGACAGGGCGCGCTACCCCGCTATGCCCTGGATTTTCTCGGCAGCTTCGCCGGGGGTTTGTTGCGCCATTTGGGCGTTATCCTTGGAATTGACATGGCCTCGAAGAAATCCGGCGGTTGGCTGGAAAGCATCAAAACGATTGTCTATGCCGCCGCGATTGCGATTGGCATTCGTACCGTCGCGTTCGAGCCTTTCAATATCCCATCCGGTTCCATGATCCCCTCATTGCAAGTGGGGGATTATCTGTTCGTGTCCAAATTCTCCTATGGCTACTCGCGCCATTCCATGCCCTTCAGCCCCAATCTTTTCGAAGGGCGGATTTTCGCCTCCCCACCCAAGCGGGGCGATGTGGCCGTGTTCAAGCTGCCGCGTGATGGCAGCACGGATTACATCAAGCGCATCATCGGCTTGCCAGGGGATCGTGTGCAGATGCGCGCGGGCATTCTGTATTTGAATGGCGCACCGGTGCGCCGGGAATTGCTCGGCCCCTACACGGTGGAAGGCGATGGCCCGCGCATTACAGTGCGGCGCTTCCGCGAATTCCTGCCCGCGATTGATGGCGCGCCAGGTGTGGCGCATGATATTCTGGAAGCATCCGATGATGCGCCCTTGGACAATACGCCGGAATTTCGCGTGCCGCCCGGGCATGTTTTCGCCATGGGCGATAACCGGGACAATAGCCTTGATAGCCGCGCGATGAATGCCGTTGGCTTCATCCCAATTGAAAATCTTGTTGGGCGTGCGGAGTTTATTTTCTTTTCCGTGGATGGTTCGGCCGCCTGGTGGCAGGTGTGGAATTGGCCCTTTGCCATTCGCTGGTCTCGGCTATTCAGCGCTGTCAGATGATACGCAGCACGGAGTATTTTCAAGCCAAGTGGAATCACTTGGCGGCTCGGAAAATACGACCAAATAAAAATATAGTGTGGTTCCCGTGAACGAAGGTGAGCGGGAGCCACACGACAAATGAGTTCTGATCTGCAGGAAAGGCTTGGCCATCACTTCGCCAAACCTGAATTGCTGATCCGCGCGCTGACCCATAGCACCGATGCGGAAAGCCGTGGTGAGGGGCTGCTTTCCAATGAACGGCTGGAATTCGTGGGAGATCGCGTGCTGGGGCTTTGCATCGCCGAATGGCTGGCGGAGCGTTTTCCTGCCGAACGCGAAGGGGATTTGGCGAAGCGGCTTTCCATGCTGGTTTCCGCCGATACGCTCTGCAAAATTGCTGAAGAATTGGGGCTTGGAGCTGATTTGCGCATGCCCGCGCGCTACCGCGCCACGGGGTTGATGGGGCCGCGCAATCTGCTTTCTGATGCTTTTGAAGCGGTACTCGGCGCGATTTATCTGGATGGCGGTATCGCACCCGCGCGCGCCTTGGTGCGGCGCTGCTTTGCCGGGTTGATTGAAGCGGATGCGCGCCCACCGACCTCGGCCAAAAATCGCTTGCAGGAATGGACCCTTGGGCGCGGGCTTGGCTTGCCGGCCTATGGGCTGGTGCAATCGAGCGGCCCCGCCCATGCGCCGCGCTTTGTGATAAATGTGCTGGCGGCAGGACGGGAAGCGCAGGGTGAGGGCGATAGCAAACGCGCCGCCGAACAAGCGGCGGCGGAAGCTTGGTTGAAGGTATTGGAAACATGACAACGCGTTGCGGGTTGATTGCCATTCTGGGCGCGCCCAATGCCGGCAAATCCACGCTGGTGAACCGGCTGACCGGCAGCAAGGTGACGATTGTCTCACCCAAGCCGCAGACAACGCGCTTCCGGGTGCGCGCCGTGGTAATGCGCGGTGAAAGCCAATTGGTGTTGGTGGATACACCCGGCATTTTCACACCGCGCCGGCGGCTGGACCGCGCTATGGTCGCTGCCGCCTGGGGTGGCGCGCAGGATGCGGATGTGGCGCTGCTGATCGTGGATGCACGCGCTGGGCTGACCGATCCGCTGCGCGCCATCGTCGAAAGACTGAGCAAGACCCGCCGGCCCATTTGGCTGGTGTTGAACAAGACGGATTTGATTCCGCGCGAGAGGCTGCTGCCGCTGACCGCAGAATTGCACAAGCTGCTGCCTTTCGCCGAGACCTTCATGATCTCCGCCGAAAAAGGCGAAGGGCTTGATCTATTGCTGGATCGGCTTGCGCAAACCATGCCGCCCGGGCCCTTCCTTTTCCCGGAAGATGATCTGACCGATCTGCCCAACCGCATGTTGGCGGCTGAAATTGTGCGCGAACAAATCCTGCGCCAGACGCATCAGGAAGTGCCGCATCATGCCTCGGTTGAAACCGAAACCTGGACTGAAAAGCCCGATGGGTCAGTCAGGATTGACTGCACCATCTACATCGCCCGCGCGACGCAAAAGGCGATCCTGATTGGCGATAAGGGCAGCCGCATTCGTGAAATCGGGCGACTCGCGCGCTTGGAATTGATCAAGCTTTTGGAACGCCCGGTGCATCTTTTCCTGAATGTGAAGGAAAAGCCCGATTGGGATGAAACCGCCGCGCGCATCCGCGCCATTGGGCTTGAGGATGCCGGCTGAGCAGGCTGCGCCATGAGTATTGAATGGCAGGCCCCGGCGGTGGTGCTTGATCTGCGCCCGCATGGCGAAGGCGGCGCGGTGGTGACGGTGCTGACCGAAGCGCATGGCCGCCATGCCGGCCTGGTGAAGGGCGGCGGATCTCGTGCTCAGGCGGGGCTATGGCTGCCGGGCAATTTGATTGAGGCGCGCTGGGTGGCGAGACTCTCCGATCAATTGGGCAGTCTTTCCGGGGAAATGGTGCATCCGGCGGCGGCGCTTGCGATGGATGAACCCCTCTCGCTCGCGTTGCTGTCTTCCGCCTGCGCCATCGCCGCCGATGCGCTGCCGGAACGCGAAGCCCATCCGCGCGCCTTTGCGGGCCTGGTTTCCCTGATCGGCCATTTGGCCGGCGGGGCTGAGGGCGTGATGGCGGATTATGTGCGGTTTGAGGCGCTGATCCTGACCGAGCTTGGCTACGGGCTTGATCTGGCCACCTGCGCCGTGACGGGGGTGAGCGAAGGCTTGACCCATGTCTCCCCTCGGACGGGCCGCGCCGTCAGCGCCGGGGCGGCTGCGCCTTATTTGGATAAGCTGCTGCCGCTGCCCGCCTTTATGCGCGATTCGGACAGCCTGGGTGAGGCTGCATCCTGGGTGGCGGGGCTTAAGCTGACGGGGCATTTCCTGGAACGCGATGCCTTTGGCGCGCGGCACCGCCCGCTGCCGGAGGCGCGTTTCAGATTGGCGGAGCGGATAACTGCATTGATGGCCGACGCACCCGATAATGCATGACGCCGGTTTGCCCACCCATGGCGGCCTCACAAATTTCGTGAAACTCATCGGGCAGGGAATGCAGCCTTTCGGGTTCAAGGCGTAAGCCATTCAGCGTTGCAACGTGATTCCAGCCAAGATTGCGCAGCGTCATGGCTGCCCTTTCCGCCGCCATCTCGGCGGAGCTCGCCAGGTTGAAGACCAGAAAGCAGCGAAATTCGCCAAGCGGCGCCAAGGTGGCGGGGCCGGCAATGCCCTCGGCCCAGGTCACCCAGACCTTGAGCATGGGTGGCGGCGGCAGGGCCGGCACGGCGGGCGCGATGGCAAGGTTCATCATGGCCTAAGGATAGGGCAAGAATGCTTTACGAAGTCTTGAAGCAAGGCGGGGGGCAAGGCTTTGCACTACATCAAGCCCGCGGTTAGACCTTGCCCTGAATAAGGACACGATTCTCCCATGCCCGATGATGTGAAATCCCTGACGCCCAGCGGGGCGGAGCGTGAAACGCGGCTCGCGGATGCTTTGTCCGAACGCTATTTGGCCTATGCGCTTTCCACCATTACCGCGCGGTCACTACCGGATGTGCGGGATGGGTTGAAGCCCGTGCATCGGCGCCTGTTATGGGCGATGCGGCAATTACGGCTTGATCCGGAAGCAGGTTTCAAGAAATGCGCGCGTATCGTGGGCGATGTCATGGGCAAATATCACCCCCATGGCGATGCCGCGATTTATGAGGCGATGGTGCGGCTCGCGCAGGATTTCGCGGCGCGCTACCCGCTGGTCGAAGGCCAGGGCAATTTCGGCAATATTGATGGCGATAACCCGGCGGCCATGCGCTACACGGAAGCGCGGCTGACGGAAGTGGCGCAAGCGCTGCTGGAAGGCATTGAAGAAGACGCGGTTGATTTCCGCGCCACTTATGATGGCGAGGAACGCGAACCCATCGTGCTGCCGGCGGCCTTTCCGCATCTTTTGGCCAATGGCGCGGCGGGGATTGCGGTGGGCATGGCAACCTCCATCCCGCCGCATAATGCTGGGGAGCTTTGCGCAGCTGCGCTGGAATTGGTGCGGAACCCGGATGTCGGCACGGATCAGCTGCTACGGCACATCAAGGGGCCGGATTTCCCGACCGGCGGCATTCTGGTGGAAAGTCAGGAAGCCATGCGTGAAGCCTATGAAACCGGCCGCGGCGGGTTTCGCGTGCGCGCGAAATGGGAAGTGGAAAAGAGTAAGGCGGGAAGCTGGGTGATCATTATCACCGAGATCCCCTATCAGGTGCAGAAGGCACGGCTGATCGAACAGATCGCGCAGCTTCTGGAAGAAAAAAAGCTGCCGCTGCTGGCGGATTTGCGCGATGAAAGCACCGAACAGGTGCGGGTGGTACTGGAACCCAAATCCCGCAATGTGGAACCGGCGGTGCTGATGGAAACGCTATTCCGCGCCACGCCGTTGGAATCTCGCTTTCCGCTGAACATGAATGTGCTGGATGCGAACCGCACGCCGCGCGTCATGAGCTTGAAGGAAGTGCTGCGCGCCTGGCTGGATCATCGGCATGAGGTGCTGCAGCGGCGTACCAATCACCGGCTGGGGGCGATTGCGCGGCGGCTTGAGATACTTGATGGCTATCTGATCGCCTATCTGAATTTGGATGAGGTGATTCGCATCATCCGGGAAGAAGATGAACCAAAGCCCAGGCTGATGGAACGCTTTGGCCTGAACGATACTCAGGCGGAAGCTATCCTGAATATGCGGCTGCGTGCGCTCAGGCGCCTGGAAGAAATGGAAATCCGCAAGGAGCATAAGAAGCTTTCGGCAGAACAGAAAAAGCTTCTGGCGCTGATGAAATCCGAAGCGGCGCGCTGGGGAACGATTGCGGAAGAAATTGAAAGCATGCGCGCGCGCTTTGGCGATGGCGCGCTGGGCGCGCGGCGCACGGCCACCGGCGCGATCCTGCCAGAAGTGGTGGTGGATGAAGCGGCCTTTGTGGAGCGTGAGCCAATTACCGTGATCCTGTCTGAGAAAGGCTGGATCAGGGCGCAGAAGGGCCATGTGTCCCTGGATGGCGAATTGCGCTTCAAGGAAGGCGATAGCCTGTTCATCGCGCTGCACGCGGAGACCACAGATCGGCTGGTGCTGTTTGCCACCAATGGCAAGGCTTTCACGCTGAAGGCCGATGCCATTCCGCGTGGGCGTGGTGATGGCCAACCGGTACGCTTGCTGCTGGATTTGACCAATGAGGATGCTGTGGTCGCGATGTTCGTGCACCGCGAAGGGCTTCGCTATCTGGTGGCAGGCTCAGATGGCAAAGGCTTCCTGGTCAAGGGTGAAGATTTGCTTGCGGAAAAGCGCACCGGCAAGCAGGTTCTGAATGTGGACCCGCCGGCGGAAGCGGCGGTCTGTGCGCCAGCGGAAGGCGATTCCATTGCGGTGATTGGCGAGAATCGCAAATTGCTGATTTTCCCGATTGACCAGGTGCCCGAGATGACGCGCGGGCGCGGCGTGCAATTGCAAAGCTACCGCGATGGCGGGCTTGCGGATGTGAAGGTGTTCACCCGGAAGGAAGGGCTTTCCTGGGTACTTGGCGAAAGAACGCGGGTTGAGACGGATTTGCGCGCCTGGGTTGGTAATCGCGCTGGCGCGGGCAAGGCGCCGCCGAATGGGTTCCCGCGGTCAAATCGGTTTGAATGAAAAAACCCCAGTGTGATTGCTCACACTGGGGCCGTTGTTTCAGCGCTGATAACGCGCCTTACGGCATCGCAACATCAATGCCCTGATAGAAGTAGTTCTGCGCGCGGATTTCATCATCCGTGAGCCGCCGGCCCGCCGGGATCACCACCGTGCCATCCTGGCGCGTGATCGGGCCGTCAAACGGGTGCAGCGTGCCGGCAGCGATGGCGTCACGGATGCGCGTTGCTTCGCTCACTTCCTCGGGCGTCATATTGGTAAAGGGGGCCAGGCGGAACATGCCGCTACCAAGCCCGCCCCAGGTATCCGTCGGGCGCCAGGTGCCGTCCAGCACTGCCTTCGCACGATCGGCATAGTAATCGCCCCAGTTATTGACGCTGCTGGTCAAATGCGCGCGCGGTGCGAAGCGTGTCATGTCAGATGCCTGGCCGAAGCCGAAAATGCCGCGCTGTTCCGCCAATTGCAGCGGCGCCGGGCCATCGGTATGGCTGCACAGCACATCGCAGCCCTGGTCAATCAGGGCGCGGGCCGCATCGGCCTCTCGCGCTGGGTTCGACCAGGCATTCACCCACACCACGCGCACCTTCATGGAAGGGTCCACAGACCAGGCGCCGCGCATGACGGTGTTGATGGCGCTGATCACCTCCGGCACCGGGAAGGTGGCGACATAGCCAATGGTCTTGGAACGCGACTTGCGCGCAGCGATCACGCCCTGGACGTAGCGGCCTTCGTAGAAGCGGGCATTGTAGATCGCCATATTCGGCAGCGTTGTCGGGCCAGTCGCGTTTTCGAAGAATACGCCCGGGTGCTGCGGCGCCATGCGCTGCGTGGGGGCGAAATAGGAAAAGCTGGTGGTGAAGATCAGCCGATGGCCGGTGCGGACCAGCTGCGTCACAACGCGGTCGAAATCGGGTGGTGCGACGGATTCCACCGTGGTGGCATTGACGCGGTCGCCCAACACTTCGGCCATGCGGCGGCGGCCCTGGTCGTGCATGTGCGACCAGCCGAAATCGCCGACCGGACCGATCAGGACAACGCCAACACTCAGGCGTGATTGCGCTTCGGCCTGCTGGCCGAAGGCGGCAGCGCCGGCAAGACCGGCAGAGCCAGCCATAAGGTGACGACGGGTGATGTTCATGAAGCTCTCCCTGAAAAGCTAGGTGGATTAAGCAAATTTAATGCCGAAAGCATTTTCAAGCCAAGTGGCAACACTTGGCGGCTCGGAAAATGCGATCAAACAACACGTGGAAGGCCCTATCTATCGGGCACGAAGGGCACGCCGAGCGAGGCCGGCCCCACCGCGCCCCCTCGCCTTGCCCGCATAATGAGCACCAGCACCAGAATCGTGATCAGATAGGGCAAGGCCGCCAGAAACTGCGATGGCAGGGGCACGCCCGCCGATTGCGCGTGCAATTGCAGGATCGTGAGCGCGCCGAACAGATAGGCACCGACCATGGCCCTGAAGGGCAGCCAGGAGGCAAAGACTACGATGGCCAGCGCAATCCAGCCCCGCCCCGCGGTCATGCCGCTGGTCCAGAAGGGGGTCAGGACCAAGGACATATAGGCCCCCGCCAAGCCCGCGCATCCGCCGCCGAACAGGATGGCCAGCAGGCGTATGCGCCGCACCGGATAGCCAAGCGCATGCGCTGCCGCGTGGTTTTCGCCGACCGCGCGCAGGACAAGCCCGGCCCGGCTTTTGGTAAGGAACCACCAGACACCGATGACCAGCGCGACGGAGGCATAAACAAAGGGGTCCTGATGGAACAGCACCGGCCCGATGAAGGGAATATCGGACAGCAGCGGGACTTCGATCTTGCCGATGCCCGCGCGCTGCACGCCCACAAAGGGCGCGCCGATCACGCCCGAAAGCCCAAGCCCCAGAATGGCCAAAGCCAGCCCCGCCGCCACCTGGTTGGCCGCAAGGCCCAAGACAAGGGCGGCAAACACCAGGGACAGCGCCATGCCGGCCAGCACGGCCACCAGCACGCCAAGCGTGGAAGACCCGGTGGCGATGGCCGCCGCAATGCCAGCGGCAGCGCCGATCACCATCATGCCCTCAACGCCCAGGTTCAAAACGCCCGCGCGTTCCACCACCAATTCCCCAATCGCCGCAATCAGCAGCGGGGTGGAAGCGGTGATGATGGTCAGGATAATGGCTTCGAACAGCGTCATGCCGCCGCCCCCCGGATCAGGCGGAAGCGATACAAAAGCAGGCTATCGCAGGTGAGCACAAAGAACAGCAAAAGCCCTTGCAGCACGCGTGTTGCATCAAGCGGCAGGCGCAGCATGATTTGCGCATTCTCACCACCGATGAAGGTGATGGCGATGAATATGCCGGCGAATAAACAGCCGATGGGATTAAGCCTTCCCAGGAAGGCGACAATAATGGCGGTGAAGCCATAGCCAGGCGAAAGGCCGGGCTGCAATTGCTTGATGGTGCCCGCGGCTTCCAGCACGCCGGCAAGCCCCGCAAGCGCGCCTGAGATCATGAAGACCGTGATGATCAGCCGCGCCTCAGAAAACCCAGCAAAGCGCGCGGCGCGCGGCGCTTCGCCCACCAGGCGGATTTCAAACCCCTTTAACGTGCGCCCCATCAGCAGCATGAAGCCCAGCACCAACGCAATCATGATGGGCGTGCCGATATTGAGCCGCCCGCCAGCCATCAGCAGCGGCAAGGTCGCTTCTGGTTCGAACACCACGCTATTGGGCATGTTGAAGCCGGCGGGGTCTCGCCAAGGGCCGCGCACCAGGAAATCCAGCAGCAATTCCGCGACATAAACCAGCATCAGGCTGGTCAGGATTTCATTGGCGCCGAAGCGCGTGCGCAGGATGGCGGGGATCAACGCGAAACAGGCACCTGCCGTGGCACCCACCAACAGCATCACCGGCAAAAGCCATAGCCCTTGTGTGCTGCCATGGGTGATGATGGCGACATACCCACCCGCCATGGCGCCGAACAGGAATTGCCCCTCGGCGCCGATATTCCAGACCTTGGCGCGGTAGCAAACCGCCAGCCCAACCGCGATCAGCACAAGCGGTGTCGCCTTTACCGCCACTTCCTGCAAGCCCCAGGAATCCGAGAGCGGATCGAGGAAATAAGTGCTCAGCGCCGTCACAGGGTCCTTGCCGAGCAGCGCAAACATGATGGCGGCGGATATCATGGTCAGCGCTACCGCAATCATTGGGGAGATCAGCATCAGGCTGATCGGCGTTTCGGTGCGACGCTCCATCACAAGCTTCATCACGCCGCCATCCCCGCCCCGCCCATCAAAAGGCCGAGCGATTCGCGTGTGGCGTGAGCGGTTGGCATGGCGGGCGAAAGCCGGCCCATGAACATCACGCAAAGTCGGTCTGAGATTTCGAGTAACTCATCCAAATCCTGGCTGATCACCAGCACCGCGCTACCCGCGCGCGCCAAATCCATCAGCGCTTGCCGAATGGTGGCGGCAGCACCCGCATCCACGCCCCAGCTTGGCTGCGCCACCACCAGAATGCCGGGCTGGCGCACGATTTCCCGCCCGATCACAAATTTCTGCAAATTGCCGCCGGATAGCGCGCGCGCTTCCGGATCGGCGGGGCCTTTGCGCACATCAAAGGCGCGCACCACCTTGCCCACGAAGTCAGTCAACTTCGCGCGATCCACCAGCCCATGGCGCAGAAAACCATTCGTGGCATGGCCGGATAGCAGCGCGTTTTCGGAAAGCCGCATGGCCGGCGCCGCGCCATGGCCAAGCCGTTCTTCCGGCACAAAGGCTGCACCGCGCTTGCGGCGTTCATTGATGCCGGCGCGGCCAACCGCCACCCCATCCATCGCAATGGCCCCGGCATGGGGCGCCAATTCTTCGCCGCTGAGGGCAGCAAAAAGCTCATCCTGACCATTGCCGGCGACACCGGCGATGCCCAGCACCTCACCGGCGCGCAGTTCCAGGCTGATCTTTTCAAGCGCAATGCCATGCGCGTGCTGCGGCGGGAGTGACAGCGCCGAAACCGCAAGCCGCACCGGGCCTTGCGCTTCGATATGATCATGGCGGATGGGCACGACATCACCACCCATCATCATGCGTGCAAGGCTTGCGGCGGTTTCAGCGCGCGGATCGCAATGCGCCACCACCTGCCCGCCACGCAGAATGGTGGCGGCTTCGCAAATGCGGCGCACCTCTTCCAACTTATGGGAGATGTAAAGGACAGAACGCCCCTCAGCACGCAGCCTGTCGAGGGTGGCGAAAAGACCCTCGGCCTCCTGCGGCGTCAGCACCGAGGTCGGTTCATCGAGGACCAGCAGGCTTGGGTCCTGCATCAGGCAGCGCATGATCTCCACGCGCTGGCGTTCGCCAACGGAAAGCCGCCAGACTTCTCGGCTGGGATCAAGCGGCAGGCCATAGGCGCGGCTGGTTTCCGCCAGATTTTCGGCAATTTCCGAGACCGTGCCGGCGTGATCGAGCGCGAGGGCGACATTCTCGGCGACTGTCAGCGCCTCAAACAACGAAAAATGCTGAAACACCATTCCAATGCCAAGCGCGCGGGCGGCGCGGGGGCTTTCCACCTGAACCGGCGCGCCGCGCCAGACAAGCCGCCCCGCATCCGGGCGCAGCAGCCCATAGATGATTTTTACGAGCGTGGATTTGCCGGCGCCGTTTTCGCCAAGCAGCGCATGGATTTCACCGGGTGCCACCGTCAGGTCCACGGCATCATTCGCCACCAAGGCGCCGAAACGCTTGGTGATGCCCTCAGCGGCGAGAAGCGGGGGGGATGCCTGCATGACAGGCGTGTAACCTTTTTCGTTTTCCCTGTCGCCAGGGTTGTGCGGCATCAGCCGGCAGAAAAATCAGCCCGGCAGCGCAAATGCGGCAAGCTCTGCGCGCAATTCGGGCATGCCCTCGCCGGTTTCGCTGCTGGTCACCATCACAACCGGGTGGCCAGCCGTATGGCGCCGAGCGAGGCCCTCAACCTCCGCCAGGCGCTTGGCCAATTGCGCTTGCGGCACATCATCGGCCTTGGTCAGCACGATCTGAAAAGCGACCGCGGCCTCATCCAATAGTTTCATCGCGGCAAGATCGGCGGATTTGGTTTCAATCCGCGCATCCATCAGCAGCAATACGCGGCGCAGATTGGGGCGGCCACGCAGGTATTCGAACATCATGCCCTGCCAATCGGCCTGCAATTCCTTCGATGCCTTGGCATAACCATAGCCCGGCATATCCACGAGCACGAGCCGATCGCCAAGGTTGAAGAAATTGAGCTGGCGCGTGCGCCCCGGCGTATTGGAAACGCGTGCCAGCGCATTGCGCCCTGTCAGCGCATTCAGCAGCGAAGATTTGCCGACATTGGATCGCCCGCAAAAGGCAATCTCCGGCAGGCCGGGCGGCGGCACTTGTTCAAGCTTCTGCGCGCCGAAGAAAAAATCACAGGGCCGCGCGAAAAGCAGCCGCCCCGCTTCAAGCAGGGCGGCGCGCGCTTCTTCCGTAGTAGCCTCGGCCAAGCCACTCATCACGCGAACCTGGCAAGCGGCGTCACGCCTACTTGCCGCCGGCCTTGGCGGCGCGGGATGCAGCGCGTTCATGGCGCATGATGTAGTATTGCTGGCCAACGGAAAGCGTATTGTTCCAGGCCCAGTAGATGATCAGCCCCGCCGGGAAGGATGCCAGCATAAAGGTGAAGATCACCGGCATCCAGGCAAATATCTTGGCCTGAATCGGATCGGGCGGCTGCGGGTTCAGCCTTTGCTGCACCCACATGGTCAGGCCCATGATCAAGGCCCAAGCCGGCATATGGAGGAAGGTGCTCCAGGATGCGGGATCGAAGGGCAGCAGGCCGAACAAGTTGAAAAGATTGGTCGGGTCCGGCGCGGACAAATCCTTGATCCAGCCAAAGAAGGGCTGGTGGCGCATTTCGATGGTGACGAACAGCACCTTATAAAGCGCGAAAAACACCGGAATCTGCAGCAGGATGGGCAAGCAGCCGGAGGCAGGGTTTACCTTTTCACTCCGGTAGAGCGCCATCATTTCAGTCTGCGCCTTTTGCGGATCATCCTTGTAGCGTTCCTTGAGCTCCGCCATTTTGGGCGCCAGCACCTTCATCTTGGCCATGGATTTATAGGCCTTACTCGCCAGCGGGAAGAATAGGATCTTGATGGCGAGGGTGAAGACCAAAATGGCGACACCGAAATTACCGAATACCCGGAACAGCCAATCCAACGCATAGAAGAAGGGCTTGGTCAGAAAGTAGAACCAGCCGAAATCAATCGCCTTGTCGAAATCCTTGATGCCGAAGCGTGTTGCGTAATCATCCAGCAAATGCACTTCCTTGGCACCGGCAAACAAGCGGCTTTTGAAGCCATCCGTGGCACCTGGTGCGATCTGCTGCGCGGCAGGGGCGGCGATATCCACTTGCCAACGCTCACCCGCCGTGCCGGGCGCTTCGCTGACAAAGCGATAGGCGGCGCGCATCGGCTGATCAGGTGCGGCAGGCATCAGCGCGGCGAGCCAATATTTATCGGTAATGCCAACCCAGCCGCCGACATCTTCCTGTTCGAAAGCCGCCCCACGGCGCTTCTGCGCTTCAGTCTTCGCGTCAGCGAAGGTCACTTCATTCAGCCGCCCGCCAATCACGCCGGTGAAGCCCTCATGGAGAATAAAGAAGCCTTCCACCTTGGGCGTGACTTCGCGCCGAATGCGCGCCCAGGGCAGCACCGCCACCGTGTCAGCGCTGGTATTGCGCATGCGCTGTTCGGCGGAGAACATATAATTCTCATCAAGGGTCAACTGAATTTCAAAAATCTGCCCCTGGCCGTTATTCCAGGTGAGCGTAACCGGCTTGCCGGGGGCGAGCGGCCCGCCGCTGACCTGCCAATCTGTTTCCCCATCCGGCACCTTCGTGCGGCCATCGGCGGCGGTCCAGCCCCATTGCGCGAAATAAGGTGCTGAGGTGTCGCGCGGCGCGAAAAGCCGCACGGGGGGGGAGCCAGGATCAACAGTTTCCCGGTGGCGGAGCAGCACCAGATCATCAAGCCGCGCGCCACGCAGATTGAGATTGCCAGCAACCGAGGGGCTTTCAATCGCGATGCGCCGGGCGGGGGTGCGGGCCGCCGGGGCGGCTTCCTGCTGGGAAGGCGTGGTGAGCACCTGATTGGCCGGCACGGGCGCGCCGGAAGCCGCGGGCGCGGGCACGGCTGGCACGGGCGCCTGTTGCGTCACCGGCGCCGGCGCTTCGGGCGGCATGTTCATGCGCTTGTACACGTCGAAAAGCAGCAGGATGCCGATTGAAAGCGCAATCGCGGCGAACAGACGCTTCTGATCCATGGCGGGTGCTCAGCCTTTGGTGTTTTTGGGGCGGGGTACGGGGTCGTAGCCGCCAGGGGTCCAGGGGTTGCAGCGCAGAATGCGCCGCGTGGTCAACCAAGTGCCGCGCGCAGCGCCGTGGGATTCCAAAGCTTCCAACGCGTAATCGCTGCAGGTCGGGTAATGGCGGCAATGGCTGCCGATAATGCCGCGCAGCGTATAGCGATACGCGTGCACGCAGCCCTTCAGCGCCAAGGCGGGCAGGCTCATGGCGCCACCCCTGTCTGGCGCAAAGCGGCGCGCAAATCTTCGATCAGCAAAGGAAAGGGGCGTTCGGCGGTCCCATCACGCCCGATCAGCACCAGATCCCAGCCGGAAAGCCCCATAGCCGGAAGCGTCAGCCGTGCGGCTTCCTTAAGGCGCCGACGCGCCCGGTTGCGGATCACAGCATTGCCGATTTTCTTCGTCACGGTGAAGCCCAGCCTCAGCGACGGTTCGGGGATGGCGAGCGCTTGCAAAACAAGCCCAGGACGCGCCGCGCGCTTGCCGCGCGATGCGGCGCGCAAAAACTCCCGGCGCTTCTTGAGCCTTTCCAGCCGAGGCAGGGCGGGCGGCAATGGCGCGGAGCCTTCATCAAGCTGCGCCATACCTCCACCCCGCACGAGGCTTGGTTCAGGCAGAAAGACGCTTGCGGCCCTTGGCGCGGCGATTGGCCAGCACCTTGCGGCCGCCCACGGTCGAAAGACGGGAGCGAAAGCCATGGCGACGCTTCCGGACGAGCTTGGAGGGCTGATAGGTACGCTTCACGATACTTCTCCCGAGGGGTCGTAGCCATAAGGCAAAGAAAGAGCGCCGGCGGCGGACCAATGACGGGCCGCCCCGGCGGGGTGGGGGTCTATAGGGAGAGCAGGGGCTATCCGTCAACCATAAGCGCAGCCGAAACCGATTGACGCTGGCGGAAAGCGGCCCGCATCATCCCCCAAATAGCTTGGTGGGGCGCAGTGCGCCACGCCAGATTGGGGAGGAACGGCATGGCTGAAGCGCCCTATGACACGATTTTGCAGAATTTTCGCCTGGCCGGTGGCGGGCCGCCTGGCCAGCGCCTGGCGCTGAAGGCTGGGCGGATCGCCGCCATCCTGCCGCCGAATGCTCCAGCGCCCTCGACAGGGCAGGTTCTGGACCTGGAGGGTGATTTGCTGCTGCCGGGCCTGGTGGATGGGCATATGCATCTGGACAAGACCCTTTTCGGCCTGCCCTGGACGCCCCACGCTGCCGAGCCCTTCCGCATGAGCCGGATTGCGACGGATGAGAGGCTTTTGCCCTCCCTACCGCTGGATACGGCCGCGCGGGCGGGGGCGCTGATCCGGCGCTGCGTGGCGAATGGCACGGCGCATATCCGCACCCATGCCGATATCACCCCGGCCTTCGGGCTTTCTGCCCTGGAAGGCGTGCTGGCAGCGCGGGAAGCCCATAAGGCAGCCGCGACGGTGCAGGTGGTGGCCTTCCCGCAGGCCGGCGTCATGCGCGCCGGCGGCAAGCCCATGCTTGACCTGCTGGATGCTGCCATTGGCGCGGGGGCGGAGCTGGTGGGCGGCATTGACCCTTGCGAGGTGGACCGCGACCCCGCTGGGCAATTGAACGGCATTTTCGCCATAGCGGAAAAGCGCGGCGTTGGCGTGGATATCCATTTGCATGAAGCGGGCGAGCTTGGCTTGTTCAGCCTGCTAGAAATCTGCGGCCGCGTGCGCGCGCATGGCATGGCGGGGCGGGCCACCATCAGCCATGGGTTCTGCTTGGGTGGTATTGCCGAATCAAAACAGAAGGCGGCGGCGGAGTTGATGGCTTCCTGCGGTGTCGCTTTGGTGACGCATGGCGCGGGCAGTGCGACCATGCCGCCGCTCATGCTGCTGCGCCGCGCCGGTGTGCGGGTGTTCTGTGGCAATGATGATGTGCGCGATACCTGGAGCCCCTATGGCAATGCCGATATGCTGGAACGCGCTTCCGTGATCGGCTGGCGGGAAGATTTGCGCCATGATCCGTTGATCCTCGAATTATTCAGCATGGTGTCTTCCGAAGGTGCGGCGGCGCTGGGCATTGCGGATTACGGCATAGCGCCCGGCAACCTTGCGCATTTCTTCAGCATCGCGGCTGAGAATATTCCGGATGCCATTGGCGCACATCCGCCGCGTCGACGTGTGTTTCACGCGGGGCGCCTGGTGGCGGAAGATGGCGCATGGGGGCAAGCGGCATGAGCAATACAGCCGAAGAAGCCGGGGTTTTCGATTTCATCGTCTCGGGCGCCGGTTCCGCCGGGGCGGCGGTGGCGGCCAGGCTTTCAGAAGATGGGCGCTACTCCGTGCTGCTGCTGGAAGCGGGGCCGCCGGATCGCAACCCGTGGATTCATATTCCGCTGGGTTTTGCGAAAGTCTATGCGAATTCGGCGATCAATTGGTGCTTTGAAAGCCAGCCTCAAGAGCGATTGAATGGCCGGAAGTTCTTTGTCCCGCGCGGCAAGACCTTGGGCGGCACCAGTTCCATCAATGGCATGGTCTATATGCGCGGCCATCCGCGGGATTATGATTCCTGGCGCCAGCGCGGCTGCACCGGTTGGGATTACGATTCCGTCCTGCCCTACTTCAAGAAAAGCGAAAACCAGGCGCGCGGGGCGGATGAATTTCATGGTGTTGGCGGGCCGCTCAATGTCTCGGACCACACGGGCACAACAGAATTGACGGAAGCCATGATCAGCGCCGCGGAACAGGCCGGCATTCCGCGCAACCCGGATTTCAATGGCAGGGTTCAGGAAGGCACGGGGTATTATCAATCCACCACCAGCGCCAATCGGCGATGGAGTTCGGCGCGCGCCTATCTGGCGCCGGCCAAGGGGCGCGCCAATCTTGATATCCGCACCAATGCCCATGCGACGCGCGTGGTGATTGAAAATGGTCGCGCCACCGGGCTGGAATATCAGGATCGCAGTGGTCGCAAATTGGTGCGCGCACGGCGAGAGGTGATTGTCTCGGGTGGCGCTTACGGGTCACCGCAGTTATTGCAACTATCCGGGTTGGGGCCGGCGGAGCATTTGCAGGCCATGGGCATTCCAGTGCTGCGCGATATGCCGGCGGTGGGCGCCAATCTGCATGATCATTTCTGCGTCTATCTGATGTGGCGCTGCGCCAAGCCCGTTACCTTCAATGATCTGGAAAATAGCTGGCCGCGCAAAATCGCGGCAGCGTTGCAATATGGCTTGTTTCGCAGCGGCCCCATGGCGGTGAATGCGGTGCGCACGGGGGTATTGACCAGAACCGACCCGCGCCTGGAACAACCGGATTTACAGATCAACCTGCTGGAATGGAGCACGCTGGAACGCAACAAAAAGGGTGTCATTCCGCATCCCTTTTCAGGCTTCACGCTGAGCCCGGTGCATCTGGCGCCCGAAGGGCGCGGCACGGTGCGCCTGGCAAGCCCCGATCCCTTCGCCGCGCCGGCGATTACCTTCGGGTTTCTCGCCTCCGACTATGATATGCGGGCGATGCTGGCAGGCATAAGGCTTGCGCGGCGCTTGGCAGAACAGCCAGCCTTGAAGGCCTTTGCGATGGGGGAATTGGTGCCGGGTGAGGCTTTCGCCAGCGATGCCGATATGGAACGCTTTGTGCGCGAAACAGGGTCAACCAATCACCACCCGTCCAGTAGCTGCGCCATGGGCATTGGCAGCAATAGCGTGGTGGACCCGCAACTGCGCGTGCATGGCGTGGCGGGGTTGCGCGTGGCGGATGCTTCCATCATGCCATCCGTTGTCGCCGGCAATACCAATGCACCTTCCATCATGATTGGTGAAAAGGCCGCGGATATGATTCTGGAAGATGCGCGGGCAGCAGCCTGAAAGGACGGATATGATTTCCCTGCTTGGTACCTGGCAATTGCTGCGCGTCACCGCGACCGATGCGGCGGGCCAGCCGCTGACCCATCACCAATACGGGCCGGAACCCACCGGCATTGTGCAATTCGGCGCGCATCGCATGCAGGCCGCAACAGGCGATGGCCGCGCCGTGCTGCCGCCAGGCGTAAAGCGCTTCTGGTCTGCCTATACCGGCAATTATAGCTTCGATGGCAAAGTGCTGGTCACGCGCGTTGATGACAGCAATTTGGCGGATCGCATCGGCGGTGATCAGGTCCGCCAAGTACGCGCGGACGAGGCTGGCGTTTGGCTGAAGCCGCCGGCACGCATGGTGAATGGCGCCATGCAGCAATTGGAATTGTATTGGGAGAGAATTGGCTGAAACGCGCCCTGCACGCCGTTACGCAAAAGCCTGCTGGCGGCGGTTAAGCCTCCACAGCAGCCCAAGCGCGATGGAAAGATTAACCAGGTTCCACGCAATGCCGTTCCACATTGCCGCCGTATAGCCGCCTGTTGCATCAAACAGCGCACCCGCCATCCATCCGCCCACCGCCATGCCAACCATGGTTGAAGAAAGCGCGAGACCAACGCGGCTGCCTGCCTGAGAGGGTGGGAAGTTCTCGCGCACAATCATGGCGTAACAAGGCACCAGCCCGCCCTGAAACAGGCCGAACATAAAGGACACCAGGAACAACGCCATCAGCCCATCAGATGGCAGGAACAGCAGTAGCGCGACGCCTTGCAGCAGGGATGAAAGCACAAGCGTTCGCACACCACCGATACGATCCATGATGAAGCCGAATATCAGGCGCGATGCGATACCGCTGGCGAGCATGACGGAGAGCATTTGCGCACCACGCGCTGCGCCAAAACCAAGGTCCACGCAATAGGCGACGATATGCACTTGCGGCATGGCCATGGCGATGCAGCAGGTAATGCCTGCCAGGATGATGAGTGTCTGCAAGACATTCGGCGGTAGCCCAAGCGCCATGGGATTGCGCGGCGCGATGGTGCCAGGTGCGGCCACTGCCGGCATGGGGGCACGGGTGCGCAACAGAAAGGCGAGCGGAACGATGGTAAGGAAACTCGCAATGCCCATGATCAAATGCGCCTGGCGCCAGCCGATCGTGGAAATGCCCCATTGCAGCAGGGTCGGCCAGAAAGTGCCGGCGAAGTAATTGCCGGAAGCCGCCAGCGCCAGGGCAATGCCGCGGCGTTTTTCGAACCAAAGCGAGACATCGGCGATTAGCGGGCTGAACACCGCCGCGGCACCAAAGCAACTCAGCAGCACGCCATAGGCAAGACCGAAGGTGAAAAGACTTGGGGCGAAGTAGATCGCAATACCGCCGAGCCCGATGGAGGTGGCGCCGATCAACACCGGCACCATGACGCCGAAGCGATCAGACAGCTTGCCCATGAGCACGCCACCCACCATGAATCCCACCATGGTCATGGTATAGGGCAGTGATGCGCCAGCACGCAGCGTGCCGAATTCCGCTTGCACGGTGGGCAGCACCACCACCACGGTCCACATCGGCGCGCTGCCGATCATGCTGATCAATAATGCAATACCGAGGCGCGTCCAGGCAGCGCGGCCATCCAAGCGGCTGTCACGCATCATGATGGCGTCGCTTCATTCTGGGTTTCCTCGGCAAGATTTTTGAGAAGGCTGGCAGCTTTGGTGACCGCGCGCCAGCCCTTACTTGCCCCCCGGTGCCCAGCGATAGGCGCGGCTTGTGGCTTCGCCCATCAGCATGGCGCGATCACTATCCGAAAGCCGATCCGATTTCAGGAAGGAATCCACACCTTCCGCATAGGTCATCAATTCCACCGCGCGAGTCCAATCCGTGCCCCAAAGGCAGCGCTGCATACCAAAGGCATCGAAAATACGCGCAAGGGGTTCCCAAATATCGGCGTAAGGGTATTCACCGCGCGAAAGCGTGCAGGCGCCGCTGATTTTGACGACGATATTCGGGAAAGCCGCCAACGCCAACAGCTTGGGCAATTCATCAAAGCCATTGTCCATCCGTGGCGGTTCAAAAGGCTGTTGCAAGCCAAGATGGTCAATCACCAGGCGCGTATCCGGATTGCGCCGTGCCAATTCATGCACCTGATCCAGCCTGCCCCAGCAGAGCAAATTGACCGGCAGGTCACGCTTCGCCGCCGTTGCCAGCACGTGATTTATGCCGGGGTCGGCGGGGTCTGCCGAAACATCACCGCGCATCATGATGCGAATGGCAACCGCGCCAGGGGTTACCTGCCAATCGGCGATGGTCTCCGCCACCGCTGGATCATTGGGATCAACCGGCTTCACCAACGCAAAACGATCCGGATAGGTATTGCGTACAGAAACCGCATAGCTCGCGTCAAAGCGATACATGGTGAAGGCGGAAACCAGAATCGCGCCATCCACGCCGACCGCATCCATGGCTTTGACCATGTCAGCGCCGGTGACCTCGGGCGGGCCATGCAGCACCGCATGCCAGGGGCGGCCGGGATGGTTGCGTTCATAGGCATGGACTTGCGCGTCAATGATCGGCATGGCGGTTCCTCGGAGCAGGATTTTTATGACCGAAGCCTAGGCTTGGGCCGTCTGCGCAGCAAGGCGTGGGTCTTGGTGGCAAGCACATTCCGATCTAGCGTAACGCTTATTCAACCTGATCGAGGAAACACCATGACCCCGCCCGAGAGAATGCGCGCTTTGCTCGCCAAGCCTGATTTCGTTGTCATGCCTGCCGTATGGGACGGGCTGAGCGCTAAGCTTGCCGCCGGCGCTGGTTTTCCAACAGCCTTCCTGTCCGGTTCATGTGTGGCCGCCAGCCGCTTGGGCGGGCCGGATCTGGACCTGATTTCTTTCGCCGAGATGTTTGACAGTTTCAACATGGTGCGTGGTGCGGCGCCCGATACGCTGGTGCTGGCCGATGGCGATCATGGCTATGGCAATGCCATGAATGTGCAGCGCACAGTGCGCGCTTATGGTCGCGCCGGTGCCGCCGCGATCTTGATTGAAGACAAGATCACGCCGCGCGCCCTGACCGCCGCCGGCAAGCCCTGCCTGCCACGTGAAGAAGCGCGCATGAAAATCCGCGCGGCTGTTGAAGCCGCCAAGGAATCCGGCATCCTGATTTTGGCGCGCACCGATTGCCGCCCGACCGCCGGCATTGATGAAGCCGTGGCGCGGATTGAGATGTTTGTCGAAGAAGGTGCGGATATTCTTTTCCTGGATAGCCCCGCCGATGATGCGGAAATCCATCATGCGGTGGCGGCTGCGAAGGGACGGCCTTCCTTCGCGGTGCTTTCCCCAGGCGGGGCGCGCGCCACACCGACGCGTGATGAAGCCAAGGCGCTTGGCTTCAAGATCGGCACCTATCCGACTGGCATGCTCTCCCCCGCCGCGGCGGGCATGAAGGCAGGGCTTGCCGCGCTGCAAGCCGGGCTTTCGGAAGCGGCAAGCGCGCTCCCTTCGGCGGAATTGCGGGATACACTTGGCTATGGCGATTACGATTCCAAAGCCAAAGCCTTCATCGTTTCCTGAAGTGATGCCGTTCGGGTGTGATTACCCGACCGGATCAATCGGCGTAATAGGCGCGCCGGCGGCTTCAATGGTGGCGCCGGCTTGCAGCAGCAAATCCTCGCGGTAACGGCCTGCGAGTAGCTGCACACCAACCGGCACGCGGCCTACCGTGCCGGTGGTGACCGTAAGGCCAGGTAGCCCCATCAGCGGTAGCCCCACTTGCGTGAGCTGCGCTTCCATAATACGCCGGAAAGCCGCTGGGCTTTCGACATCTTCCTGATCGCGGAAGGGCAATTCGCCGGAAACTGGCGTGATCGCAACCGGGAAGCGCTCGAAAAACTCCATCCAAAGCCGCAGGAAATAGGACCGCTTTTGCAGCGCATCCATGAAGCTGTTCAGATCGGGATTGGGGCAAAGTTCTTCCATCTGCGCGAAGATGAAGCTTGCATCTGGATCACCTTCCTGTTGCAGCGCGCTGTTCAAGCCACGGCGGCTTTCCGCGAGCCAGAGCATGGCTTGCAATTGCGCGGGTTCGCGCAAGGGCGGTGTATCGGCTTCCTCAATCGTCCAGCCGGCGGCTTCCAGGCGCTTCGCCGCATCGCGCAGCGCGGCTTGCACTTCCGGCTGCAACTTCATGCCATCAGGCGAAAGGCAAAGTGCCGCCCGCTTTGGCGCGGGCGGGCCTTCCATGGCGGCATCCACCCACCAGGGGTCGCGGATATCGCGCGCGCACATGGCGTCGAAAGCGAGCTTCACATCGGCGATGCTGCGCGCAAGTGGGCCACTCACGGCCATCACCTGCCCGCCGATATGGCGTTCCGCACCTGAAGCATTCCAGGCCGGAATGCGCCCAAGTGTGGGGCGCAGCCCGTGAATACCGCAGGCGTAGGCGGGGTAACGGATGGAACCGCCAATATCCGTCCCGTGCCCAATGGCACCAATGCCGGCCATGGTCGCGGCCGCCGCACCGCCCGAAGAACCGCCAGGCGTAATGCTGGGATCACGCGGATTTTTCGTGTGCCCATGCAGAGAATTGCGCGTGAACCACCTCAGAGAAAAGGCCGGCGTATTGGTCCGCCCAACAATCACCGCGCCCGCCTTGCGCAGATTGGCGACCACGGGATTGTCCTGCTTCGCGATCAAATCCTTTTGCAGGCGCAAACCATTGGTGGTGGCGAAACCCTGCTGATCCGTGTTCACCTTGATGGTGATGGGCACGCCGGCGAGCGGCCCGGCATCTTCGCCTCGCGCGATCATGGCATCAATGCGCGCAGCGTCCGCGAGCGTCTCCTCTGGCCGATGATCCACCACGGCATTGATCTTGGAATTCACCGCATCAAGCCGCGCCAGCGCATCCTTTGCGGCTTCAGTGGCGGAGACTTGCTTGGACCGAATACGCGCCGCGAGATCGGTTGCGGTAAGGCGCCAAAGATCGCTCATGATTCTTCTTCCTGTGATGCGTGCACTGCCTTAACCCGGCAGCGCGAGGACATTCTTGCTGATGATATTGCGCTGAATCTCATTCGACCCGCCATAAATGGTCGAAGGCCGCGCCTGAATATAGAGCCCTGTCGGGTTCAGGTTGCGATTGCCTTCCATGGGGTCCAGCAAGCCGGCATTCTCCCCACAGATTTCCAGCATGGTATCCGTGATGCGCTGAAACAGCTCAGTCTGAAACACCTTCAGCATGGACACATCGGGGCCCAGCGTTTCACCCCGCCTGACCTTATCCACGAAAACCCCGTAGAGCGATTTCAGATCTTCCAGATCAAGCCGCAGCTTGGCGTAGGTGTCCTGAAACACCGCATCTTCCCAAACCCCCATCCGTTCCGCGAGTTGCTTCAGGCGCGAAAACGCATAGGCCGAAAGCCGGGGTGAGCCGAGGTAAATACGTTCAAAAGAAAGCAGCGCCTTCGCCATATCCCAGCCTCGGTTCGGTGTGCCCACCAGATTGGCCGCGGGCACGCGCACATTATCGAAGAACACCTCACAGAATTCGTCGTGATATTCCAGATTGATAATGGGCTTCACGGTAATGCCGGGCGTATTCATGTCCACCAGCAGGAAGGAAATGCCTTCCTGCTTCTTCGCGTTCTTATCTGTGCGCACCAGCAGGAAGCACCAATTGGCGTCCATGGCGAGTGTGGTCCAAATCTTCTGACCATTCACCACATAGGTATCGCCATCCAGCACCGCTTCTGTGCGCAAAGCCGCCAAATCCGACCCCGCATTGGGTTCGGAATAGCCCTGGCACCAGATATGCTCGCCAGAAAGGATTTTCGGCAAAAACCGCTGCTGCTGTTCGCGCGTGCCGTGATTGATCAGGAGTGGCCCAACCATGACAATGCCATGGTCATTGGTGCGCGCGCAGCCATGGCGTTCGATTTCTTCGGTGAAAATGATCTGCTTCGCCGGGGACAGCCCAAGTCCGCCAAATTCACGCGGCCAGCCGGGGCAGAGCCAGCCTTTCTCGGCTAGTTTGTAATACCAGGGCTTGTTTTCATCCCAATGCAGGCGCTTCGGTGGATTGCGCAAATCGGCTGGATATTCCGCCTCAATCCAACTGCGCACATGCAGGCGGAAGGCTTCATCTTCCAGCAGATTCAGATCCTGGGTTTCGCGTGGTTCGATCATGTATTCAGCCTCCGGTAAAATTAGGCTTGCGCTTGGCGAAGAAGGCCGTGCGGCCTTCCTTGAAATCTTCTGTCGTGAACAGCGCTGCCTGATAGGTTTGTTCCTGCGCCAAAGCCTCATCCAGCCCATCGGCGAAGATTTGCTTGGTGAAGGCGATGGGGCCGGGTGCCTCGGCTGCCAAGAAGCGCGCCTTTTCCAACGCCATTTCCAAAGCCTTGCCGGGCGGTGCCACGTAATCCACCAGGCCAATGCGTTCGGCTTCAGGTGCGGCGATCACCTCATGGAAAAACAGGATGCGCCGCGCACGGCCAATGCCAACACGCGCGGGCAGGAAATGCGGCAGGCCCATATCGGACATCAGGCCAATCTTATGGAAGCCCGCCGTGAAGCGCGCATTTTCCGCCGCCACAATCACATCACATGCGCAAGCGACCGCCATGCCGGCCCCCGCCGCCCAGCCTTCCACGGCGGCAACAATCGGCTTGCCGCCCTTGGCCATGAGGCGCACGAGCTTATGGGTGCGGCGCATCCGCTCCCGCCCCGCCAGCGTGCTATCAATATCCATGGAGGAAATATCGCCGCCAGCGCAGAAGGTGCCTTCCGCGCCTGTCACCACAATGGCGCGGATTGTGTCATCGCCATGGGCGCGTTCCATCACGTCTTCCATCGCGGCGCGCAGCATGGGCGCGATGGCGTTCTTGCGTGATGGGCAATCAATGGTGACGATCAGCACCGCGCCATCGCGTTCTTCCAGAATGCGTTGACGCAGCGGTTCAGCGGCGGCGTTCATTCCGCATCCTCCGGCGCGAGGGCCATGAAACGGCGGCGATGCAAAGCGGCGGAACCGAATTGATTGGCAATCACCATGCCGCGACGCAGATAAAGCCCGACATCATATTCATCCGTATAGCCGATGCCGCCATGTAGCTGGATGGATTGGCGCAAAACCATCAACCCGCTTTCGCCAGCGCGCGCCTTGGCCTTGGAAACGGCGGCCTTGCGCGCATCACCTTCCGCGCCACCATCCAAGGCCTCCGCCGCCGCCTCCACTGCGGCGCGTGTCAGCGAGAGATGAATTTTCAAATCCGCCGCACGATGTTGCAAAGATTGGAAAGTGCCAATGATCCGGCCGAATTGCTGGCGCGTTTTCAGATAGGCCAGCGTCATGTCAAAGGCGCGTTCCATCAGCCCGACCATGGCGCCCGCCGTCATCAGCGCGGCCTCATCCAAGGCAGCATCCAACACGGCACCAATATCAGCGGCGATTCGTTTGCCGCGCGCAGGATCAGCGCGCAGCGTGCCGAAATAACCGCCATCCATTGTTTTTTCCAAGGATAGATCAGCCCCCGCTGCCGGCACGGCGTAAAGCGCCAGCCCCGCGCCTTCACGCACCGGAACCAGAAACACATCTGCACCCCCTGCTTGCGGGATAAACACGCGTGGCGCATCGGCATTGCCCGGCGCGGCCAGCGTATCAGCGCGTTCTTGCCAGGCGGTCAGCACCATTTGCTTGCCAGCGAGCAAAGGGCCAAGCAGCGATTGATCATCCGCGCCCGCCAACAGGCGCGCGGAGAGCATCGCCGGGATCAGCGGTTCGGGCGCCAAGCCACTTGCCAATTCTTCAGTCAGCGCAATGGCTTCGCTCATGCCAAGCCCAGCGCCACCGGCGACTTCCGCCACAGCCAGGCCGATCCAGCCGAATTCACCCATCTGACCGAAGATGCCCTTGTCGAAACCGGGCGCTACAAAGCGCAGTGCACGTACGCGCTTGCTGTCTCCGCCGCGCGGTGCCACCGCACCTGCGCTATCGCGGATCATGCGGATGGATTCCGCGCGTTCTTCCAAAACCTCACTCATGTTCTTATTCCTTGCATGCGTCAGTTCGTATGCAGCTTGGCACCACTCGCCGCCTGTATTTGGTCAAAGGTCACGCCCGGCGCCAGATCGCGCACCACAAAACCCTTGCCCTGCACCACATCCAAAACACCAAGATTAGTGTAAACGCGGCTGACGGCGCCTGGCGTTGTCAGCGGGTAGCTGCAGCGTTCCACAATCTTGTGTCCGCCATCCTTGGTGCTGTGTTCCATCACCACCCAAAGACGCTTGGCGCCAGCGCCGAGATCCATCGCGCCACCAACGGCGGGGGCTGAATCATTCTCGCTGGTCGCCCAATTGGCGATATCGCCATTGGCCGCCACTTCGAAGGCGCCCAGCACACAAAGATCAATATGACCGCCGCGAATCATGGCAAAGCTATCGGCGTGGTGGAAATAGGAACCACCAGGCCGCAGCGTGACCGCCTGCTTGCCGGCATTCACCAGCCAGGGGTCCACCTTATCGGGTGCGGGCGCAGGCCCCATGCCCAGAATGCCGTTTTCCGAATGCAGAATCACTTCGCGTTCCAGCGGCACGTAATTCGCGATCATGGTCGGAATGCCGATGCCAAGATTGACGAACCAGCCTTCCGGAATGTCTTCGGCGACACGGGCGGCCATTTGCTTACGGTCAAAGCCAGTCATGGTCTGATCCCCTCTTTCTTGCCTGCTCAAGCCCATGCCGGGCCACGGTCAATATGCAACACGCGCTTCACGAAGATGCCAGGCGTATGCACATTCTCCGGCACAATCTCACCAAGCTCTCGGATATGGCTGACCTGCGCGATGGTCATATCGGCTGCCATGGCCATCACCGGATTGAAGTTCCGCCCGCTGGAACGATAGGTCAGATTGCCCCAGCGATCCCCTTCCCAGGCTTCCACCAACGCTACATCGGCCTTCAGCGCATGTTCCATGACATAGGTGCGGCCGTTGAATTCGCGCTGTTCCTTGCCATTGGCGAGGATAGTGCCAACCGATGTCGCGGTGAAAAACGCTGGCACGCCAGCACCAGCAGCGCGCATGCGTTCCGCCATGGTCCCTTGCGGCACAATCTCAAGCTCGATCTTGCCTTGGCGATAAAGTTCCTCAAACACCACGGAACCAGCGGAACGCGGGAAGGAACAGATGATCTTCCGCACCCGACCCAATTCCATCAGCCGCGCCAAGCCAACGCGGCCCGTGCCGGCGTTATTGGCAACGCAGGTCAGGTCTGTCGCACCCTGTTCGATCAGCCCTTCAATCAATTGGTCAGGCTGGCCCACGGCACCAAAGCCACCGATCAGAACGGTTGAACCATCCTTGATACCAGCCATGGCATCGGCCATGGATTGAACAATCTTGTTGATCATGCGTCTTTTCCCATCATCATTCAGGCAAAACGAAACAGGCCATTGCTGACGACAATCTTGTCGCGTTCCACCACCCGCGCGCGGAAGGCGGCGCCGCCTGCTTCATGCCAAATCTCGCTACGGATCGTCTCACCGGGATAGACCGGGGAAGAAAAGCGCAAATCCATCTTTCCGAAGCGCGACGTATCGTAATTGCAAAGCGTCTTCAACAGCGCATGGCAGACCGTGCCGAAGGTGCAAAGTCCATGCAGAATGGGGCGCGGAAAGCCGGCAGCGGCGGCGATTTTCGGGTCTATATGCAGCGGGTTCAAATCCGTGTTCAGCCGATAGATCAGCGCCTGTTCCGGGCGCGTTGCCAGATCAAACGTGATATCCGGTGCGCGGTCCGGTTCTGGATGCGGCTGCTTCACCGGCGCGCTCGGCCCGCCGAAACCGCCATCGCCGCGCAGAAAGGATGTGCTGGTGAGTGTCGCCAGCAAATCACCCGTCTTCGCGTCAATCACCTGGCGTTCGGAATACATCAGGGCGCCCTTGCCTTCGCCGCGATCCACCAGGCCCGTCACGCGCGAACGGCCAATGATTTCGCCTTCTGTCGGCAAGGGTTTGTGCAGGATCAGGCCCTGTTCGCCATGGACGATCTTCACCCAATCCATGCCGGTATCGGGATTGCGCGACCAAAAGCCAGGCGCGCCGAGCACCACGGGCATGGAGGGCATGACTTTCAGGCGCGGCTCATAAAGAAAATCAAGCTGCTGTTCATCCATCGGGTCCTGACCGAGCCCGACAGAGAAATTATACATCGCCACATCCTGCCAGCGCAGATGCTGACGCATTTCCGGGATGGGGTAGTTCAGCAGCTTTTCGTAGATGATTGGCATGTCAATGCCCTTCCTCAATTTCAATCACCGCATCCGCGGCAAAGGCGCCCTGCCCTGCCGGCAAGACCAGCATGGGGTTCACATCAACGGATGCCAAACGCGGCCCCGCCGCCACGGCAAAGCGTGACAGCGCGGCAAGCGACCCCGCCAGCGCCTTCACATCCGCTTTCGGCTTGCCACGCGCACCATCCAGCAAGGGGAAGCCTTTTAGCGAATGGATCATGGCCTCGGCTTCGGTTGCATTGAAGGGGCAACGGCGAAAGGCGACATCCTTCAGGATTTCGATGAAAACGCCACCCAACCCCACCATGGCCACAGGACCAAAAACCGGGTCGCGCAAAACGCCCAAAGCCATTTCAACGCCGCCATTGATTTGCTTCGCGATCAACACGCCTCCAAGGCGCGCCTTTGGCGCATGTTGCGCGGCGCGGGAAAGCAAAGTCGCATGCGCTTCACGCACCGCAGCGGCATCGGCGATGTTCAAAATCACGCCGCCGATTTCGCTTTTGTGCAGAATATCGGGCGAGAGGATTTTCGCCACCACCGGATAGCCCATGGCATCGGCGGCGCGCACCGCTTCCTCCACATTCGCGCAGGCTTTCTCTGGCACCGCTGGCACGCCTGCTTCGGCCAAAAGGCGCTTGGCTTCGGCCTCCGTTGGCGTATGCGCGGGCAGCTCCACATTCGGCAGCGCCCCCGCCGCGCCCGCTTCCTGCCGCGCGAAATAGGCGCCGAAGCGGCCCATGGCAGCAATGGCATTCACGGCGCGCGTCGGGTCCTCAAACACAAGGAAGCCGTCTTCTTCATATTCGCGTACCTTCTCGCGCGAACAAATCGCTGAAAGCATCCAAAGCCGGTCGCGCCTTTTGGCAATGGCATCGCGCATGAAGGGCCGCAGCTTCGGCGCCATGGAGGTTGATCCCCCCGTCTGCGTCAAAAACACCAGAACAGAAGGATAGCCACCGTCACCCGCGGTCGCTTCCAGGAAGTCTCCGAAAAGCTCGGTCTGATTCACAGCTTGCGCGGTGCAATCCACCGGGTTGCGCGGCGCGCAGAAGCTGATCAGGCCGCGCAGCTTCTCCTGAGACGCCTGCGGCATTTCCGGCATGGGCAGGCCAACTGCTTCCGAAGCATCGGAAATCAGCACGCCGGCACCACCACTCACGGTCAGCACACCAAGCGAATTATGCACCGGATAAATGCGCCGCGATGCCGCATAGGCGATGTCCAGCATTTCTTCCGTGGTGTGCGCGCGCAATACGCCGAATTCATCCAGCACGGCCTGCGTCACCGCATCATCGCCGGCGATGGAGGCAGTGTGGGATTTCGCCGCAGCACCCCCCAAAGCGCTCGCCCCCACCTTCATCATGATCACGGGTTTGCGGTTGCGCCGCGCCAGATCAAGGGCTGCGACAAAGCCAGCACTTTCGCGAATGCCTTCAGCATAGGCGCAAATCACTTCCACTTCCGGCGCCTGCGCCATCCAACCAATCGCCTCACCTAAGGAGACATCGGCTTCATTGCCGGTGGTCACGCAGACGGTGGTGCCAAGCCCGCGCTGGCGCGCCACGGCGAAAACATGCGTGCCATAGGCGCCGGATTGGGACGCAATGCCGATATTGCCGCGAATGGGCCAGCCTTGTTCGAAGGAAAGCGAGAAGATGGGATAAAAACCAATCGCAGCATTGAACAGGCCAAGGCAATTCGGCCCCAGCATGCGCATGCCATGGCGCCGCGCGGCGGCGACAAGCCTTTCCTGCATGGCGGCGCCGGCCTCATCCACCTCGGCAAAGCCCGCGGTGAAGACAATCGCGGATTTGCAGCCCCGCGCGCCCAGATCATCCATGGCCTGGATCGCGGCCTCACCCGGCACGGCGATGATGGCGACATCGGGCACTTCCGGCAGCGCGGCGACAGATGCAAAGGCCGGCAGGCCCTGTACGGTCGGGCGATTCGGGTTCACGGGCAAAAGCCGGCCCTGAAAACCCTGGCTTTGCATATAGGCAATGGGCCGCCCGCCAATGCGCGTACCGTCATCGGAAGCGCCAATCACGGCAACAGAACGGGGGCGAATCATCGCATCCAAAGCACCAAAATTCACTGTGGATTCTCCGGCACTCAAAGGGCCGCCTTCGGCGGGCATCGCGTTTTCCTCCTGCAATCCGGCGCAGGGTGGCGCCAGCGCGCGCGGGCGGCAAGGGGTTGTCTTCAAAGAAAGAAGAGAGCCAGCGCCCCCGCCGCGCCAGCGGCCAGCGACAGCGCAGCAAAGGCCACCCCAAAGCGCCCGCCGCCCAGCATCACCGCATAGGCGGCCTTGGCGGAGATATTCACGCCAACCGCCGCCAGCACCGCCTGGGCAGCAAATTCCAGGCTAATCGTCGCCGGCGCCAGCAGCGGCACGGAAAGCGCCACGGCGTCCACATCCGCGAGGCCAGTGATCGCGGCCACGGCCAGCACAGCCCCTGGCCCCAGCTTCTCGCCCGCCAATTTGGAAATCAGCGCCACGGCGGCCAATAGCAGCGCAATTTTCAGCACGGCGCTGAGTTCGAAGGGGTTTTCTGGCACGCTGCCGAATGCGCCATCAGCCGCTGCGCGGCGCGAGAGCACAAAGGCCCCGAGCGCCATGCCCAAAGCCGCGATGCCAAGCGGCGCCAGCAGAAAAACCGCCACTTGCGGCGCGATGAAGGCCACTATGCCAATAGTGCGCAGGCAGGAAACCGCGCCCGCCATCAACGCCCCCGCCGCCAGCACCAGGGCCGCGCCGCCAGCCGCTGCCGCGCGCGCATTGGAAAGCGTGGCGGCAGTGGAAGAAATCAACCCTCCGGCGGCGCCGCTGAACAGCAGCCCGCGTTCCGGCCCCATCAGCCGAACCGCCAAATAGCCAAGATAGGATATCGCCGCGAGCAGAATGGCAAAGCGCCAAATCTTGGCCGGATTCAGGCCCCCCAGCATCGCCATGGGCTCATCCGGCACAAGCGGCATGACCAGCAAGGTCATGGAAAGCAGCACCAGCGCGGAACGCAGCTCGGCCCAGGTGATGCGCGTCATCAGCCCATGGAGGGATTCCCGCGCGGCGAGGATCGCGGTCATGGCCACGGCGGCGGCACCCGCCACCGCCATATTCCCCATCACGGCCATGGCGCCCACGCTATAGGTGCCAAGCGCCGCGACCAGGCCGGTGGAGGAAACCTTGTTCTCCGCATCGGCTTCGCGCAAAGCAAAGGGCAATTGCGCGGCCAGCAGCGCGGCCAGGCCAAAGCCCAGCAGCAGCGCGCCGCCACTCTGGCCAAGGTTATCGGCCAGAACCGCCATGATCCCGCCCAAAAGCCCGGTCAGCGCGAAGGTCCGCACGCCGGCGGTGCGGCGGCCCGCGGCTTCCTGGCGTTCGCGCCAATGGCGCTCGGTGCCGACAAGCAGGCCAATGGCGAGCGCGGCAGCCAGGCGGCGTATCAGTTCTTCCGCGTCCATCGCAGCATAAGGCGCCAAGCGCAGCCCTATCGCAAGCGGAAAGCTTGCGCCGGTGCGCCCATCGCGGCCATATGGCGGGGATGTCGCTTTCCTTCTCCCGCGCGGAATTGCAGCGCTATTCACGCCATATCCTGCTCCGCGAAGTGGGCGCTATCGGTCAGGCCAAGCTGCGCGCGGCGCGGGTGCTGATTGTGGGCGCTGGGGGCTTGGGCTCTCCGCTCGCGCTTTATCTGGCCGCCGCCGGGATCGGCACGCTGGGGATTGTGGATCATGACGTGCTGGAGCTTTCCAATTTGCAGCGCCAGGTGGCGCATAGCACGGCGCGGATCGGGGAAAACAAGGCGGCGAGTGCGGCGGAGACACTGAAGGCTCTGAACCCCGAAGTGGCGGTGGATATCCATGCGCGGCGGATGGATGCAGCGGCAGCGCGGGACTTGATCCCTCATTATGGCGTGATTTGCGACGGGACGGATAATTTTGAGACGCGCTTTCTGCTGGGCGATGCCTGCCATTTGCTCGGCAAGCCCTTGGTGAGTGCGGCGGTGCTGCGCTTTGAAGGCCAGCTTTCGGTGTTCCATGGCCATGATGGCGCCAGCCCCTGCCATCGCTGCCTGCACCCGGAACCGCCGCCGCCCGGCCTGGTGCCAACCTGTTCTGAAGCCGGCGTTCTTGGCGCTGTGACGGGCGTGATGGGCACGCTGCAAGCGACCGAGGTGTTGAAGCTGATCCTTGGGATTGGCGAACCGCTGATCGGCAAGCTTTTGCTGTGGGATGCGCTGGATGCGCGTTTCCGCACCGTGCGACTGAAGCGCGACCCTGCCTGTGCGCTGTGTGGGCCTGAAGCTTCCATCCACGATCTTTCTGCCCACGAGAACGCAGCGGAAGCAGCGTGCCGAGCATGAGCGAAAAACGTCCCCCGCTTGGCATTTTGCTGCTGGATGGCGGGCATGAGCGCGCCCATTACGCTTTGGTGATGGCCAGCGGCGCGGCGGCTTTGGGCCGCGATGTGGTGCTTTTCGCCACCAATGGCGGCTGTCGGCTGCTGCTGGCCGATTGCCCCTTATTGCAGGACCCGCGTGAGGCGCTCCTGGCTTCGCGTGGTGTCGCCGGGATCGGCACTTTGCTTGCCGCCATCGCCGCCCTTGGCGTGCAGCGCATGGTCTGTGAGGCTGGGCTGAAGGCCGAGGATTTGGCAGCTGAACACCTCGCCCCTGGCGTTGAACGGACCGGGGTGGCAAGTTTTCTGGGTGCGGTAGGCGCGGGGCAGATCGTGTCTATGTGACCTCTTAGTCACGGGCTTTAGGGTGGCGCCTGAGCATCAGGGCGGAAGTGGCTGGTTCACCTTAAGATTTTGCCATGTCACTGCCTAAATCTTGTCATGATTGCCGTGGCAAATACCCCACATGCTGTGGGTAACAGGTAACGCTTGACCTGCCTTATCCAAATGGCATAGGCGAAGATGTCGCGATTGTGTTTCTGGATGTTTCAGGCAGCCAGGGCGTGGTCAGCGGAACGGCTTGGGCCGCGCCGATGCGGGGGCATTGGCGGGGTCCTTGGGGGGCCGTTTCGGGGCGCTAATCCCAGACCCGATGGAGTTTAGGGGATGCACGGGTATCGACTGGGCTATGGCCGTTTTTTGGCTTTGGGGCTGCTGCTGGCCGTTCTTTCGGCTTGCGCCGGTGGCACTGGCAGTCGTCATGCCAATGGGCCTTTCTATAACCGCCCTGATAGCACTTCCCCGCCCGGCCCGCCCAATGATCCCTGGGGGCCCTGGATCCGTGACGCTTCCCGCCGCTTTGACGTGCCCGATCTTTGGATCCGCGAAGTGATGCGCCAGGAAAGCGGTGGCCGCGCCGGGGCAACCTCTCGCGTAGGTGCCATGGGGCTGATGCAAGTGATGCCAGGCACCTACCGCGAATTGGCGCAGCGCTACAATCTGGGGCCTGATCCTTATCACCCCTATGATAACTTGCAGGCGGGCGCGGCTTATGTTCGCGAAATGTATCAGCTTTACGGCAACCCGGCGTTCCTGGCCGCCTATAATGCTGGCCCGCGGCGGTTGGAAGATTATTTGTGGGGCGGACGCGGCCTGCCGGATGAAACGCGCAATTACGTGGCGCGCGTCGGGCCCCGCATCGCAAGCACCGCGCCAGCACGCCGCGCCCCGGCCGAGGTTTATGCCGCGGCTGATATCGGCACGAGCATCCCGCGCGGGCCACGCCGGATGGATGGCGGAACGATGGTGGCGCTGAATGAGCAGCGCAGCCCGCCCGCAACCGTGCAGGTGGCGCAAGCCGCCGCGCCAGCACCCGCCGCGCCTGCCAGCACGCAGGTCGCGAGCCTTGGTAACGTGGTCCGCATGGACCCGATCCCCGATGGCAGCACTTTCACCGCCGCAGAGCGCCGGCGTGCCGGGCTTGATGCGGGCAGTTCGTCGCTCGCTTCGGCTCCCCTGGCACCGCCGGCACCTCGTCAGGCACCGGCGGCCGCACCGTCGCGGAGCGGGCTTGGGCTGATCAGTTCTGCCCAGGCGGCGCCGGCTTCGGCCTTGGGGCGCGCCGGGTCTGTGCCGCCGCCAAGCGGGGGCGGTAATGGCTGGGCGGTGAGCCTTGGGCGTTTTGCGTCTGAAAACCTGGCACGCAGCGCGGCTTCGTCGGCGCGTTCGTCAGCCGGTGGCAGCGGGCAATCCGAAGTGGTGCGGATTGCGCAGGGCAATGGGTCGGTCTTCACGGCGCGGGTGAAGGGGCTGACGCGCGCCCAGGCCGAGCAGACCTGCCAAAAGCTGCGCTCCGGCGGGAATTGCACGCTGGTGGCGCCTGGAATCTAATCTTCAAAATCCTCGCCCAGCTTTCACCCCTGCGGATGCATGGTATCTTCGGCTTTGCGCTGACCTTTTGGCGTCAACTGCGATTGAGATCTCTGGCCGACCTAAGTTCCTGTCGGGCATCAAGCAAGGCGCGCCTGCTTCGTGGCAGCGCCGGCGGATCGCCAAGAAGATTGAGCGTTCCCTGCCCGCCCGGTGTGAAAAGCGGTGGGCGTAGGGCGTCTATGGCGCCGGAAAGGCTGCCTCGCGCAAAGGCGGTGCGAACGACAGTCAGGCTATCAATCACTTCCTGCGCGCGCGCGCCCGCGGCGATACCAAAAGCCTGGCGCCATTCGCCGCGCGCGCGCGGCACAGCGATTTGCGCCATAGGCAGCAGGACGTTCCAGCGTGGCCCATTCGGCAATTCCACCGAAAGGAATTCCAACGCCTGGATCAGGCGCGCCGTTTCCCAGGGCTGACCGGTCAAGCGGCGCGGATTGGTGAGCATATCGGCGCCCTGTTCGATGGAATGGAACACCGCATCGCCTGTGAGAACATTGCTGAAATCAGGCAAGCTTGCCGTCTCAACGGGGCCAGAACAGGCGCCCAAGCCCAATAGCCCCAAGAGAAAAACGCGCCTATCGCACTGCATCGTGATGTCCTTCCAAAAAATTCCGTAAAGTTTATCGCAATTCCGATCTGGCTTGGCATAGCGGGCGCCTTGATCCGCGATCCAGCTTTTAGGGCTGGAAGGCGCCTCTATCTAGCGAATGATGAAATTGCGCCCCGAACGCCGCTCAAAGCTTTGAGAAATCAGTTCCTGGCGCGCATCAATCATGGCGCGGGTGGTGCGTGGCAGGGCAGGTGGATCAGCAAAACGACTGAGCGTTTCCTGCCCGCCCGGCGAAAAGAGTGGCGCGCGCAAGGCGGCAGGTGCAGCGGCTGGCCGCTGTTCGGCAAAGGCATTGCGCAGTTCCGTGAGGCTATCAATAACCTCCTGCGCGCGGGCTTCTGGCGCAATGCCAAAACCTTGGCGCCATTCAGCCCGCGCGGCCGGTATAGTGAGCTGCGCCATGGGCAGCATCACATTCCAGCGCGGCCCATTCGGCACTTCCACGGCAAGGAATTCCAAAGCCTGAACCAGGCGCGCGGTTTCCCAAGGCTGGCCAACCAGGCGGCTGCGATGGGTGAGCATATCGGCCCCCTGCTCAATCGAATGGCGCACAGGGTCTAGCGAAACAAAGCCGCGGAATTCCGGCAAAAACGCCGTTTCTATTGGCGTGGCGGCGCAAGCGCCAAGCCCGAGCAGACCTAGGAAAACAAGGCGCCTGTCACAGGACATGGGGATTTCCTTCCATCAAAACCCAGGGGGCAACAAGCGCCCTATCTGACAGCGCAGTTGGACGGGCGCCTTGATCCGCATCACGGTGCCCGCCCTGGATCAGCGCTTACAGACTAACCGCCTTGCCCTTTTCCGGGATCACCACCTTGGCCTTGGCGCCGACCATCTCGGCCTCAAAGCCCTTGGCGTCCGGCAGCAGCATGCCGAAGGTCGCGTAATGGCAGGGAATGGCGGTGGTGACATTGCGCAGATACCGCTTCACCGAAAGCGCCGCCGCACGCGGGCCCATGGTGAAGCGATCACCCACCGGCACCAACGCGACAGTCGGGGCGTAAAGCTCATCAATCAGCGCCATGTCGGAGAAGATATCGGTGTCGCCCATGTGATAGATAGTCGGTTCATGCTTGTCCTTTGGTGTCACCACAATGCCATTCGGCAGGCCAAGGCAGTGGAAAACGCCATTGGCATCCACCTCAACCGAGGAATGGAACGCCTGGGTCAGTGTGACCGTGAATTCGCCCTGATCCGTGGTGCCGCCGGTATTCATGGGATCAAACGCTTCGACACCCTGCTTGCCGAGCCACATGGCGAGTTCATAATTGGTGACAAGCTTGGCACCGGTGCGTTTGCAGATGGCGGCCGTATCGCCAATGTGATCGGCATGGCCATGGGTCAGCAGCACATGCGTCGCCCCCGCACTCGCCGCTTCCGCATCGCCGCCAAAGGCGGGATTGCCGGTGAGGAAAGGGTCAATCATCACAACAGACTTGCCGAATTCCAAGCGAAAGGCGGAATGGCCGAACCAGGTGAGTTTCATTGTGTGTTCCTTTTCGTTTCAGGTGAAGGTCATGCGGATGGTGTCCGCGATCATGGCGGGCTTTGCCTCGCCTTCGATTTCAAGCGTCTGGCGCACGGTGATGCGATGCGCACCGGGCGCGCCATCTTCCACCGCAACCAGGCTTTGCCGCAACCTGATGCGCGCGCCGGCTTTCACCGGATTGACGATGCGCACCTTGTCGCTGCCGTAATTGATGGACCGCGTGGGCCAGGAAAGCTTGTAGATGCCAGCGCCAAGTTTTGGCAGCAGCGACAGCAGCAGATAGCCATGCGCGATGGTCTTGCCGCCGGGCATGTCGCGCTTCGCGCGTTCCACATCCACATGGATCCATTGATGATCGCCGGTGACTTCGGCGAAGCTGTCAATCAAATCCTGCGTCACTTCCAGCCAATCACTGACACCTAATTCCTGCCCGATCAGCGCCCTGAGCGCTTCCGGGGTTTCGACCATACGCATTGCGTCCTCCCTAGATCACTTCGCCGTAACATCGGGCGCGGCGCGCCAGCGATCAAGCCGGGCTTTGCGAGGGGGGCGATTTGCGGCCTAATCCCGCCATGACCCTGTCCCCCGGCAGCCGGGGTTTCGTGGTGGCCATGGTCACGGCGCAAATCCTGACGCAAATCGGCGCCTTCACCCTGCCCGCGCTGTTGCCGGAGATGATGGCGCGCTGGTCGCTCTCCGCCACCGAAGCGGGCTGGCTGATTGGCGTTTTCTTCGCAGCCTATGTGCCGGCGGTGCCGGTACTGCTTTCGCTGACCGACCGCGTGCCGGCGCGGCGGATTTATCTGGTGGGCACCGGGGCCACGGCGCTGGCGCATCTGGGCTTTGCAGTCTTCGCCGATGGCTTCTGGAGCGGGCTGTTCTTTCGTGCGCTCGCCGGGATTGGCTGGGCCGGGGCCTATATGCCGGGCCTGAAATCCATCGCTGATCCGCTGACCGGCGTGGCGCAATCGCGCGCTGTCGCCTGGCATGCGGCGGGGGTGGGGATTGCGGGGGCGTCTTCATTCGCCTTGGCCGGGCTTTGTGATGCGCTTGTCGGGCCAAGTTTTGCCTTTCTGGTAGCGGGGCTGGCCGCCAGCGGTGCCTTCGCCATTGCCATGCTGATACTGCCCGATGCGCCGCCGCCCAAAAGCGCCACGCGGCGTGGCTTGTTGGATTTCCGCCCGGTTTTTGCCAATCGCCGCGCCATGGCCTGGATCGCTGGCTATACGGTGCACACTCTTGAACTGGCGGTGCTGCGCGCCTGGGCCGTCGCCTTCCTGACGGCGAGCTTCGCCATCCAGGCACCGCCGGAATGGCTGCCCGGCCCGACCGTGCTGTTCACGCTCGCGGGGTTGGTGGGCATTGCGAGTTCGCTCATCGGGAACCGCCTGGCCGAGAGCCTGGGGCGGGATAGGATTGTGGCGCTGGCCATGCTGTCCGGCGCGGCACTTTCCCTTGTGGCGGGGTTTGGCTTCGGCGCCTCACCCTGGGTGGTGCTGCTTTTTGTCGTTCTGTGGAATGCGGCGATTTATCTGGATAGCTCGGCGCTTACCGCCGGCACGGTGCAGGCGGCAGACCCCGCACTGCGCGGCGCCACCATGGGGCTGCATAGCATGTTCGGCTATGCCGGCGGCTTTGTCGGGCCTTTGCTGGCCGGCGTGGTGCTGGATTTGGCGGGTGGAGATGGCGTGGCGGCCTGGGGCCTCGCCTTCGGGCATGTCGCCTTCATCATGCTGGCGGGGTTTGCCGTCCTGCGCTGGTTGGGACGCGGCCAGGATTCGCCCAAGCTGCCCCGGTAAGCTTCCTGCCAAAGCGAAGCCTTGCAGGCGGAATTGCCCGGCCTTTCGCGGGGTTTCGGGCAGGATTCCGGGCCTCCCGGGGGCCTTGAGGAAAAAAACCGGGTCAAGGGCGATTTTTTTCTTGCAATGGCAAAGCAGGGGGCATAAAAGCGCCTTAGACGCAGTACGCACGTGCCTCTGGCCCCCGGCCTTCCCGGCCAAAGGGTTTACGCAACGACGTCAAGCGTTCTGGCAACCCCGTTCGGATTATTCCGGGCGGTCCTCTCTGGTCGCTGGTTCGTTCGACCGTTTCGTTAACCTTGGGCCTCCGCCTTCACAGGTGGCCCTTCTGGAGCCTGGAGGGTGCTGCGATGACACCGAAGATCGCACGCTTTTTGCGCGACAACGCGCCTGCTACGCCATGCCTTGTGCTGGATGTGGATCGTGTCGAGGAAAAATACCGCGCCATGCGTGCGGCATTGCCCTTGGCGCGCATTTATTATGCCGTGAAGGCCAATCCTGGCGCGCCGATTCTGGAGCGTCTGGTGAAGCTTGGCTCCAGCTTTGATGCGGCGTCTTGGGAAGAAGTGCAGGCCTGCCTTGCCGCCGGCGCTCAGCCTGACGTCATTTCCTATGGCAATACCATCAAGAAGGTGTCGGCTATCGCTGCCGCCCATAAGGCTGGTGTCTCCATGTTCGCCTTCGACAGCATCGAGGAATTGGAAAAGCTGGCGCGCCATGCGCCCGGCGCGCGGGTTTATTGCCGCATCCTGGTGCAGAATGAAGGCGCCGAATGGCCGCTTTCGCGCAAATTCGGCTGCGAATTGGAAATGGCGCGCGACCTGATGCTGAAGGCTGGCGATATGGGGCTCGACCCCTATGGCATTTCCTTCCATGTCGGCAGCCAGCAGACCAAGACCGC
>JADCFX010000040.1 GCA_020249285.1 Roseomonas sp.
ACGATCCGTCGAAACAACATGGCGCCGCATCGGTACATTGCTCAATGCATTCCCACCACATGAATGCGCCAACTACCTCAGAAATTCAGGCTATGGTGCAACGTAATGTCATCAAACTCTAAACGGGGCGGGCCGGCACGCCGGCCACCCGCGCACCTGGGGCGACATCCTCCACGAGCGCTGCACCGGCACCAACCACCGCGCCCGCGCCAATCACCACGCCGGGCCTGACCACCGCGCCCGCACCGATCAACGCGCCAGCGCCAATGCGCACGCCACCGGCCAGCACCGCGCCGGGGCCGATATGAGCGGCTTCTTCCACCACGCAATCATGTTCCACAATCGCCCCGGTATTGATGAGGGCGAGCGCGCCAATCTCCGCCTCTGGCCCGATCACGGCGCGGGCGAGGATGGCCGCACCCTCCCCAACCCTTGCACCATAGCCGATCAGGGCAACGGGGTGGGTAAGGCTTGGCAAGGCAAATCCAGCCACACGGAGCCGCGCTGCCGCCGCCAAGCGCTGCGCGTTATCCCCAACCGCCGCATGGGCAAGTGCAATCCCCTGCCCAGCCAACGCGGCAAGCAGGCTTTCATCCCCCAGCACCGGCAGGCCCAATACCTGGCTTGCCTTGGGCGCGGCATCCACAAAGCCCGCGACTTCGTAACCGCCATCCGCCAGCAGCAAATCGGCAATCGCCTTGCCATGCCCACCTGCCCCCAGCAGCAGGATGCGCGGGCGGGTCATTGCGCTGGCTCGGGCCTGGGAAGCGCCGCCGCGCGGGGCGGTAGGGCAAGGCCACCAGGCGCGGCATTTGGCTGCTGGGCGCGCTGGCCGCCCCCTTCCCGCGCCGGCATGCCGCCGGCATTTTCGATCACGCGCTGCACGCCGCCCGCCGCCTCGGCCGCTGCGGCGAAGGCGATATCGCCCCAGAAGCGGTCCAAAAGCCCCGCCGGGATTTCATTCATTTGCAAAACGCGGCCCAAATCCTGCCCATCACGGCGAGAAACGATCCAAAGGATTTCCACCCTTTGCATGCCTCGTCCCACGGCTACGACATTGACGCGCCCATCGGCAGCGAAGCCCGCGCCATCCGCCACATCCTGGGCCAGGATGCCGTAATCGCCCAAGGCTTCACGCATGCGCGCCGTCAGGCTTTCATTGCCATCGCCAGGGGCACCCCGCACCGGCAGCAGATAGACCCTTGGCGGGCCGGCGGCGGTGAGTGCAGAGGGGGCAGTGGATTTGCGCGCGGCCTCCGCCCTCAGCAGCAAATCCGCCGCGCGGCGAGACGCATCATTGGCGACATCAGCCAAAAGCGCGGGATTTGGGCGCGACCAATCTCTGGCGGGGATGGCGCTGCCTTCGGCGACGCCTTGCGGGGCGCCATCGGCGTCGAACAGGGCGTAGCGGGGCACCACACGGTTGCCTTCAAGGCGCATATCCACGGAAAGGCGCCAATCCAGCGGCAGGGGGTCTTCCGCCACCGCCGGGACCTCTCGCCGCAACAGGGCCTGGGCGATGGCGCGGGCAAAGGCCTCCGATTCGGTGCTGCTCAGCATTGCGGCATCAGGGGTTGGTACGGCCACGCGATAGGGGGGCGGGACCACCAGGCGGCCAGCCATGCCGCCTGGATTACCTCGGAAGGGTTGGGGCAGGTCGCCGCAGGCCGCGAGCGCCAATAGCGCCAAACCAGCAAGGAAGCGGCGCTTCATAGCATGACGCAGGTGGCAAGCAGCGTCAGGAAGCTGAGGACCAGGAACATCATGAGGTAGGGCATAGGCGCTTCATGCCATGGGCGGGGCCGCGCGGGAAGATCAGGGCCGATTTCCCCGGGGCGGTTTATGTTCTAATCAGGATGCTGTTTCCCTTTTCGCATTGGCCTACGCTTCCCATGAACGATACCCCAGCAGCGGCCGAGAAAGCCGCGCCGCGTTACGATTTCAACCGTGCCGAGCCGCGCTGGCAGCAGGCCTGGCAGGATCGCGCCTGTTTTGTGGTGCCCGATGTGCCGCCGCAGGGCGCGCAGAAATACTATGTGCTGGAGATGTTCCCCTACCCCAGCGGCAAGATCCATATGGGCCATGTGCGCAATTACACGCTGGGTGATGTGGTGGCGCGTTATAAGCGAGCGCGCGGGCATTTGGTGATGCACCCGATGGGCTGGGATGCTTTTGGCCTGCCGGCGGAAAACGCAGCGCGCGAGCGTGGCATCCACCCCGCCAAATGGACCTATGACAATATCGCCAATATGCGCGCGGAATTGCAGCGCATGGGGCTTTCCTTGGATTGGGCGCGGGAATTCGCGACCTGCGATGTGGAATATTACGGCAGACAACAGAAATTATTGGTTGATTTCTGGCGCGCCGGCCTGGTGGAGCGCAAGGAAAGCTGGGTGAATTGGGACCCGGTGGATGGCACGGTGCTCGCCAATGAACAGGTGATTGATGGGCGTGGCTGGCGTTCCGGCGCGCTGGTGGAAAAGAAGCAGCTCAGCCAATGGTTTTTGAGCATCACGAAATTCGCGCCGGATTTGTTGGAAGCGCTTGGTGGGCTGGATCGCTGGCCGGAACGCGTGAAGCTGATGCAGTCCAATTGGATCGGGCGGAGTGAAGGGGCGAAGGTTCACTTCAAGCTGACCGAGGCGGTGAGCGCCAGCCGTCCTGATGATCCGAGGGCTTTGCCCGAGGGTCTGAATCAGGCCGGCGCGCCACAGGCGCATATGGGTCCTGATGATCCGAGGACTTTGCCCGAGGGTCTGAATCAGGCCGGCGCGCCGCAGGCGCATATCAACGAAGTTGAAGTGTTCACGACACGCCCGGACACGCTGTTTGGCATGTCCTTTCTCGCGGTTGCCGCCGAACATCCGCTGGCGGCGGCCGCCGGGGCGCGTGACCCCAAGGCGGCGGAGTTCATCGCCGAGTGCCGCCGCATGGGCACGTCGGAAGCCGCGATCGAACAAGCCGAAAAGCGCGGTTTTGATACGGGTTTCCGTGTCAAGCATCCTTTCAGTGGGCAGGAATACCCCGTCTGGATCGCGAATTTCGTGCTAATGGAATATGGCACGGGGGCAATTTTCGGCTGCCCGGCGCATGACCAGCGCGACCTTGATTTCGCGCGCAAATACGGGCTGTCCGTGACCCCAGTGGTGCTGCCGCCGGGCGCGGATGCCGCCAGTTTCTCGGTTGGTGATGTCGCGCACACGGAAGATGGTGTCGCGTATAATTCGGGCTTTCTGGATGGGCTGGGTGTCGCGGCGGCCAAGCGCCGCGTGATTGATGAATTGGAAAAGCTCAGCGCTGGCCAAGGCATTGTGAATTGGCGCCTGCGCGATTGGGGTGTCTCACGCCAGCGCTATTGGGGCTGCCCCATTCCCTTCATCCATTGCGATGATTGCGGCGTGGTGCCGGTGCCGGATGATCAGCTTCCGGTGCGCCTGCCGGAAGATGTGGATTTTGCGAAGCCCGGCAATCCTTTGGACAACCACCCAAGCTGGAAGCATGTGACCTGCCCGAAATGCAGCAAGCCAGCGCGGCGGGAGACGGATACTTGCGACACTTTCGTGGACTCATCCTGGTATTACGCGCGCTTCTGCTCGCCTCGCGCGGCAGAACCAGTGATCAAAGGTGCCGTGGATGGTTGGTTGCCGGTTGATCAATATATTGGCGGCATTGAACACGCGATTTTGCATTTGCTCTATTCGCGCTTCTTCTCCCGCGCCATGAAGGAAGTGGGGCATCTTTCCGTGGATGAACCCTTTGCCGGGCTTTTCACGCAGGGCATGGTCCAGCATGAAAGCTACAAGGGCGCTGATGGCCGCTGGCTTTATCCGGAAGAAGTTGACTTCGCCGTCAGCGCCGATGGCACGCGCAGCGCAACCGTGCAGGGCGGCAGCGAAGCGGTGACGATTGGCCGGGTTGAGGCCATGTCCAAATCCAAGCGCAATACGGTGGACCCGGGTGCGATCATCGCGAAATACGGTGCGGATACCGCGCGTTGGTTCATCCTTTCCGACAATCCGCCAGAGCGCGATATGGAATGGACGGAATCCGGCGTGGCCGGCGCTTATCGCTTCACGCAGCGCGTGTTTCGCATTGTGGAAGCCGCACTCCCTGCCCTGCCGCCGGCAGGCACGGCGCCCGAGGATACCGGCAAGGCTTTGCGGCGCGCGACGCATCGCGCCATTGCGACGGTAACCGAAGCGCTTGAGACCTTTGCCTTCAATGTCGCGGTCGCGCGACTTTATGAATTCGCCAATGCCATTGAAGCGGCAAAGGACGCACCAGGTAGCGCGCGGCGCGAAGCGCTTGAGATGCTGGCACGACTTTCTGCGCCGATGATGCCGCATCTGGCGGAAGAAGTTTGGTCCTTGCTGCGGCCCAGTGATGGGGCGCTGGTTGCGGAACTGCCTTGGCCGGAGCCCGATGCTGCCCTGCTGGTCGCGGAAAGCATCACGCTTGCTGTGCAGGTTTTAGGCAAGCTCCGCGCCACCATCGAAGTGCCGGTGGGGGCAAGTGAGGAAGCAATCTTCGCCACCGCCGAGGCGGAGGAAAACGTCAAGCGCGCGATTGGCGACAAGCCGATCAGAAAACGCATCCATGTACCCGGAAGGGTGGTCAATTTTGTCATCTAGACGTGCCCTGATCGCGCTTGGCCTGCCACTATTGGCGGCAGGCTGTGGCTTTCGGCCGATGCATGGCCGCAGCGGTATGCGCGAAGATGCTCAGGTCTCAGACGCGCTCGCGGCTGTGAAGGTTGGCCTGATCACCGGACGCCAAGGGCAATTGATGCGTCGGCGGTTGGAAGAAGGCTTGGCTCCCGTAGGGCGCGGCACTTTCACCGCAAAATATGATCTGCGCGTCGGGCTTAGTTACGTTGCGGAGGTGCAAGGTTTTCGCCGCGATGGTGCCCAGAGCCGCTTGCGCTTCAACGCAACCGCGAATTGGTTCCTGTTTTATGTTGGCGCACCGCCGCGTGAAATCACCCGGGGCACCGAACGCGCCTTTGACGCCTATGACATCCCGGAAAACCAGTTCTTCGCCGCCGATGTGGCGCGGGAGACGATGGAGCGCCAATTGATCGAGCAGTTGGCGCAACACATCCTGGAAAGGCTTGCCATGCATTTCCGAGGTGCGGCGCAAGGCGCGGCGCCGGCCTGACCATGGCCAAGATTGATGCGCGGCGCATTGCTGGTTTTCTGGCCGATCCGCCGGCAACGGCGCGGCTTGTGCTGATTTATGGCGATGATCTGGGGCTGGTGCGCGAAAGGGCGGACCAGTTGATGCGTGCCGTGGTGGGCGATGATCCCTTTGGCCTCGTGGATGTGCCGCGCGAAGCTGCCAGCCGCGATGCCGGGCTGCTGGCGGGTGAAGCCGCGCAATCTGCTTTGACTGGCGGGCGGCGTTTGGTGCGGGTGCGCGATGCCACGGATGGATTGGCGAATGCCGCCAAGGCTGCGCTGGCCGGCCCTGGCCCCGGGCTGGTGCTGCTGGAAGCGGGTGCGCTTGCCGGCAATAAGGGTCTTCGCCCCGCACTTGAACGCGCCAATGATGCAGCCGCGGTGATTGCCTGCTACCCCGAAACCGGCGCGGAGCTGGAAGCGAGCCTTGGGCGCATGCTGAAGGAACGCGGCGTTGCGGCTGATGGCGCAGCGCTTTCTTGGATGGCGGCAAGGCTCGGTGAAAACCGCCTGCAAATCCGCCAGGAAGTGGAGAAACTCGCGCTTTACGTTGGCCCCACCAAGCGCGTGACGGAAGAAGATGCCATCGCCTGCATCGCTGAAGGTTCAACGCTTGATCTAGACCAGGCGCTGCTTGCGGCGACCGCAGGCGATGCGGCGCTCGCGGATCGCGCCTTGGATCAAGCCTTTGCCGAAGGTGCGGCAGCGGTGCAGGTAGTGCGCGCGGCGCTTCGCCATGTGCAGCGCCTGCATCTGGCCGCGCTTTCCGTGGCGAAGGGCTCATCTCCCGGAGATGCTTTGTCTTCCCTGCGGCCACCGGTGTTTTTCAAGGCGCGTCCGGCTTACGAAAGGGCGCTCAGGCTCTGGCCCGCTCCGGCGCTGGCCGCAGCCGGTGATGCGCTGCTGGAGGCGGAACGCCACACCAAAACAACCGGCATGCCGGATGTGGCAATTGCCCGCGCCGCAGTGATGGCGTTGGCGCGGGAAGCGGTGATGCGGCGGCGGTAAGCCGGGCACTAAGCTCTGATAAAATCAGCAACCTTCGCATTTTGCCGCAGCGCCGCCAGATCCTCCGCGCTCGGCAATTGCGGCCTGTCGCGTTCGGTCGCCACCACGCATAGAAAGCCAAGCGGCGCATCTTCCGCCGCGCGGAATTGGTGCCATTGCATGGGGCGGATTTCCACCAGATCATGCTCGGCGATATCCGTGATGAAATCGCCAACAAGGCAGGCACCGCGGCCACGCAGAATCATGACGAAATGGATGTGCTGATGGCGTTCCAGCGTAGAATGGCCACCGGGCGCCACTTCAAAATAGCGCCATTGCGCGGGCAGGGATTCCTCACCTTCAAACAGGGTCTGGCGCGTCACGTCCTTGTAGGGGCCGCCTTCCTTATAGGCCAGTAGAGGAACGTTTTTCCAAGCAAATGAATTGAAGCGACGCACGGTCATTCCGCGGCCTTTTTCACAGCAACAGCCTGTTCAATCGCGCCCATGAAGGCGCGTGCCCCTACTTCCGGATCGGGCGAATGTCGCAACAGCGCGCCGCCAATCAGGAACACGGCGTCATGCCCAAAGGCAGCCACCATGCTGTCTATGCGTTCAATCGTCATGCCGCCCGCCGGGGAAGGGAAACCGGGATTCACATCGCCCAAGGGTTCCTGCATGGCAATGGCCAAATCCCGGCATTCCTTGGGCGTGAAGGTAAAGCGCCCGCCCGCGTTGGGAAAAACCGAGATATCCGCGCCAAAAACACGAAACAGCCGCCCGAGCAGCATGGCCGGCGTCATGCCATGTTCAGGGTCATGGAAATGCGTGCCGGAGAAGCTTGGATGCGCCATCACCGCAAGCCCGTATTTGCGCGCCAAATGAAAACCCGTGTCCGGCCCGATTAGGAAGGGCGCGATCAGCGCCCCGGCGCAGCCCTCAGCGGCGGCGAATTCCATTTGTGCTTCGATCTGGTCAAACCGCCCGGAGACCATCGGAAAATAGAGCGTCTGCCGACCAGTCTTGGCATTGGCTGTGCTGATTGCTTCCTGCAGACGCGCCACCCTTTCCTTGAAGGGGTGGAAGGGCTGGTCCATCAGCCCGTGATCATCCTTGATCACATCAAGCCCACCCAGCGCATAGCCGCCAGCAAGGCGGGCCAATTCCTGCACGGAAAGCCCGAGTGGTTTGATCGTGGTCGCGGCAAGCGGGCGGCCATAGACGCCAAGCGCCGCGCGCAGCCCGGCAATCCCAAAACGCGGCCCGCCAAAGGCGCGCAGCTGATCCGGTGTCAGGCGGATATCAATGATCTTGATGCCACGCCTGATCGAGATATTGCCGAAGACGACATTCAGCAGATTGGGAATGGAATGATTGACGATATCGGCGCGGTAGCTGATTTCCACATCGAAAGCGTGCGATGGCGGCGCGCAGGGCGTGATGGCTTCCACCTGGCCGACAATGCCCGCATCCCAGATCGCGGGCGGGACGCAATCGCCCGGGATTTCGACCGTTTGCTCCAGGCAGATATCCTTGGCATGCGCTTCAATCGGCCGGGAATCATCCGGGGTGATGCGATAGAGAATATGAAACCGCGGTGCGCCCATCAAAACCTAAAGCCCCCCCAACCCATGCCACAGGCCAACCAAACCGCATTTGGCTGGCCCCGCCCCCTTTATGACAATTCTATTATCCCGAAGTTGGGCCTTGGCGATAGGCGGGCGTGGGCCGGGGTTCACCCCTTCTTGGCGGGTGAGGTTTCAACCCAGCGCAAATAGGGCCGATCAGCCTTCCAACCCTGCGGGAAAAGCTTGGCCGCTTCGGCATCCGGGATGGAAGGCGGGATGATCGCCCGCCCACCCGGGCGCCAATTCACTGGCGTCGCCAGCTTGGCGCCATCGGTCAATTGCAGGCTGTCAATCACGCGCAGAATCTCATCGAAATTGCGCCCCGCACTCGGCGGATAGGTCATGGTGAGCCGCACCTTATGCGCGGGATCAATCACATAAACCGTCCGCACGGTGATGCTTGGGTCGGTATCCGGATGCACCATGCCATAAAGGTTCGAAACCTTCCGATCAGGGTCGGCGATCATTGGAAAATTCACCGCATGGCCCTGGGTTTCCTTGATGTCAGCCTCCCACCCCGCATGGTTGGTCAGCGGGTCAACCGAAAGGCCAATCACCTTCACGCCGCGCTTGTCGAATTCAGGCTTCAGCCGCGCGGCTTCGCCCAATTCCGTGGTGCAGACAGGCGTGAAATCCTTGGGGTGGCTGAACAGCACCACCCAGGAAGCGCCTTTCCAATCATGAAACCGGATTGGGCCGGTGGTGGTTTCCGCCGAGAAATCCGGGGCGATTTGGCCGAGTTGCAAGGTCATTTCACTAGTCCTTAAGCGTGGAAGTGCAGAAAACGCGCGCTGATGATCAGCGCGTATGCACCCATTCAGGCTCATCAACCGCCACCAGGTCAGGCAGGTTCACCACCACTTCCTCGGTGCCGGAACGTACCAGCGCGCAATGCAGCACCTCGGTCGCTGAGGCATTGATTTCCTGATGCGGCACGTAAGGCGGCACCAGGAAGAAATCGCCCGCGCGCGCTTCGGTGATGAACTCCAGCCGATCGCCCCACCGCATATGGGCAGTGCCGCTGATGATGTAAATGACGCTTTCCAAAGCACCGTGATGATGCGCGCCGGTGCGGGAATTAGGCTCGATCCGATTGGTGCCGGCCCAAAGTGCCACCGAACCGCTGCGCGCGCCGCTGATGGCGACTTCGCGGTTCATGCCAAGGGTTTCGGGCGTGTCGGCGCTTTTGGCATTGGCGCGCACATGCTTGATGCCGCGGGTGCGCCAATCAATCGGGGTCAGGGAATCGGGCATTTGTCTTTTCCTTTGTGGAGGGGTGTTCAATCGGGCTGCGCGCCGGTGCGGCGGACCAAGGCGGGCCAGCGCCGCGCTTCGGCCTGGATCAGGTGCGCGAATTGCGCGGGGCCTTGGCTGGTCACCTCAAAACCCTGGGCGGTGAGTTGTTCCGCGACCTCGGGCTTCGCCAGAATGCGGTCAAGCGCGCCGGCCAGGCGGCGAATGGCGGCGGGCGGGGTTTGCGCCGGGGCAAGGATGCCCTGCCAGGTAATCACCTCAAATTCCGGGAAGCCTGATTCGGCGATGGTGGGCACCTCAGGCAGGGCCGGGACGCGCTTGGCGCTGGTGACGGCGAGCGCGCGGAGCCGCCCGGCGCGGATATGTTCAATGGCAGCCGGCAGGGTGACAAACAGCGCCTGGATATGCCCGGCGACCAGATCAATCACGGCAGGGCCGCCGCCGCGATAGGGCACATGGGTGAAGCCAAGCCCCGCATCCTGCGCGAAAAGCGCGCCGGCCAAATGGCCGATGGACCCATTGCCCTGGGAAGCGAGCGTCAGCTTGCCATCGGCCTGCCGCGCCCAGGCAATGAAGCCGGCCACATCCCGCACGGGGGCGGAAGGGTGCACCACCAGCACTTGCGGCGCGCGCACGGCTTCAATAACCGGGCTGAAATCCCGCACCGGGTCAAAGCCGACGCGCGGATAGAGCGCCGGGTTGATCGTCAGCGGGTCTGAGCCCACCAGCAGGGTCAGCCCATCCGGCGCGGCGCGGGCGACCAGTTCAAAGGCGATATTGCTGCCGGCGCCGGGCTTGTTTTCTGTGACAACATTTTGGCCGAGCGCTTCGGTCAAATGCTTGGCGAGCAAACGCCCGAGGATATCGAGGCTGCCGCCGGGTGCCACGGGGACCACGATGCGCAGCGTGCGGTCAGGGTTCCAGGCGGTATCGGCGCGGGCGGGGGTGGTGGAGAACAGCCCCGCAGAGGCAAGCAAGGCGGAGCGGAGCAGCAGGTCGCGGCGGAGGGTCATGGCTGAAAATCCAGATCTGTTTGAAAAGTTTTTCTCTCAAATCGTGCAAAACATCAAGAAAAAAGATTTTATTTTCTCGTACCGAACCTCGCCAAAGGCTTCCCTACCGCGCGGCGCTGGGAAGATTATTCTCCTCAAGCCGCGCAAACCCGGCGGCGCGCAAGGCTCCAAAGGCTTTTCCCGCAAACCCTCACGCCGCCGATTTCACGCTTGCGCGAAATGCTTTATCCACGGCGCTCGCAGCGGCACCGGAGGTTCAAACCATGGCGGAAATCTATTTCTTCGAAGACCTGACGGTGGGGCTGACCGCCAAATTCTCCAAAACCATCACGGAAGCCGATATTGTGCTGTTCGCCGCCGTCACCGGCGATACCAACCCCATGCATCTGGATGCGGAATATGCTGCCACCTCCATCTTCAAGGAACGCATCGCGCATGGGATGCTGGCGGCGGGCTTGATCACCAAGGTGCTGGGCACGCAACTCCCCGGGCCGGGCACGATTTATATGTCTCAGACGCTGAAGTTTCGCGCCCCAGTGAAAATCGGGGAAACCGTCACCGCCATTGTGGAAGTCGCAGCGCTCCACCCCGAAAAGCACCGCGCGACGCTGAAAACCCTTTGTCTGGTCAAGGGGGAGCCGGTGCTGGAGGGGGAGGCGTTTGTCTCCGTCCCCTCCCGCGCTGCCATCGCCAAAGCTGCGGAGTAAGCCCATGCGCCGTGTTTGTGTTTTTGCCGGCTCCGCCGCCGGCGCCCGCCCCGAATATGCCGCCGCCGCCGCCGCCCTTGGCCGAGAAATCGCCGCGCGCGGGCTTGGCCTGGTTTATGGCGGGGGTGGCGTTGGCCTGATGGGCGCGGTTTCCGCTGCCGCGCAAGATGCGGGGGCCGAGGTGATTGGCATAATCCCCCATGGGCTGGTTGCGCGGGAGGCGGGCGCCAAGCAGCTCAAGGATATGCGCGTGGTGGCTTCCATGCATGAACGCAAGGCGCTGATGGCCGAGCTTTCGGATGGCTTCATCGTGCTGCCCGGCGGCTATGGCAGCCTGGAAGAAGCGGTGGAAACGCTGACGTGGTTGCAGCTTGGCATTCAGCGGAAGGGTATCGTTTTTGTGGATACGCTTGGTTATTGGCAGAAGCTGATGGCCGCACTTGATCACATGGTGGCCGAAGGTTTTGTGCGGCCTGAAATGCGCGCTGCGGCGATGCTGGCGCCGGATGGTGCCGCCGCGATTGATGCGCTGGCACGCTTTTCGCCGCCCGATGTGCCGCGCTGGCTGAAGCCTGGGGAAGCCTGATGGCAGGGCAGATTTTCAGCGATTGGCGGGCCATCCCCAAGGAAGCGCGCGGCGCCACGGTGGCACTCGGCAATTTTGATGGCGTGCATCTGGGCCATGTCGCGGTGCTGAAGGCAGCGCAAGCGGCTCGGCCCGAACTGCCGCTGGCCGTCCTGACCTTTGAGCCCCATCCGCGCGAGCATTTCCGCCCGGATGATCCGGCCTTTCGGCTCACTCTGCTGCCGGCCAAGGCGGCCTGCCTTGCGGATGCGGGGGCGCGTTTTGTTTATGCGCTCAGCTTTGATGATGAATTCGCGGCCCTTTCGGCGGAAGCCTTTGTGGAACAGGTGCTGTATAAGGCGCTGGGGGCGAAGCATTTGGCGAGCGGGCCTGATTTTGCCTTCGGCAATCGGCGCGGTGGTGATGTGCGGTTTCTGGCCCGCGAAGCCGCGGCGCGCGGCATGGGGCTTTCGATTGTGCCGCCATTGGAACAGGGGGGGGAGGCGATTTCCTCCACCCGCATCCGGCGCTTGTTGCAGGATGGCTATCCGGATCGCGCGGCGGAAAAGCTCGGCCGGCCATGGGAAATTCGCGGGACGGTGGTGCATGGGGATAAGCTTGGCCGGGTGCTCGGCTGGCCCACGGCGAATATCTGGCTTGATCGGCATTTGGAACCGGCGCGGGGGGTTTATGCCGTGACGGTGGCGCTGCCTGGCGGGGGGACGGCCAAGGGGGTCGCCAATATCGGGCGTCGGCCCACGCTGGGCGGCGATAAGGTGACGCGGTTGGAGGTTTATATCTTCGATTTCGCGGGCGATATTTACGGGCAGGAAATTGGGGTGCGGCTGGTGCAGTTCCTGCGCCCGGACGCGAAGTTTGATGGGTTGGAAACGCTGAAAGCCGCCATTGAAGCGGATGTGGCGAATGCCCGCGCGGCGCTGGCTTGACCACCCGCACACCGCGCGCCCATATGTCCGATATGAAAATCGTGATGATACCGGCGCGAATTACCCGCCCGGCCTTCCGCTGAAGGCCGGGAAGCCCCAGCCCCGTATCTTCACCTTAGCTGCCGCGCCCCGGTGGCCCCTTTCAGCCCGCAAGGCTCAAAACCATGAATGATAGCCCCAAAGAGGCCCGCGATTATCGCGGCACCGTCTTCCTGCCGCAGACCGGCTTTCCCATGCGCGGCGATTTGCCGAAGCGTGAACCCGATATGCTGGCGCGCTGGGAACGCCTGAAACTGTGGGAAAGGCTCCGCGCGCAATCCAAGGGGCGGGAGGCATTCGTACTCCATGATGGCCCGCCCTATGCCAATGGCAATCTGCATATCGGCCATGCGCTGAATAAGATTCTGAAGGATGTGATCAACCGCGCTGCGCAAATGGCCGGCTTTGACGCGAATTACGTCCCCGGTTGGGATTGCCACGGCCTGCCGATTGAATGGAAGGTTGAAGAAGAATACCGCAACAAGGGCCGCGACAAGGATGCGGTGCCTGTTCTGGATTTCCGCGCCGAATGCCGCGCCTATGCCGAACATTGGCTGCAAGTGCAGCGGGAAGAATTCATCCGCCTTGGTGTCGCCGGCGATTGGGCGGATCGCTATGCGACGATGGATTTCGCCTCAGAAGCCGCGATTGCGGGGGAGATCGGCAAGTTTCTGATGAATGGCTCGCTCTATCGCGGGCTGCGCCCCGTGATGTGGAGCCCGGTTGAGAAAACCGCACTCGCGGAAGCGGAGATTGAATATCACGACCATGTCAGCCCGACTTTGCATGCGAAGTTCCGCATCCTGAAGGCGGGGGCCGCGGATTTGGTGGGCGCGGATGTGGTGATCTGGACCACAACGCCCTGGACCATGCCGGGCAATCGCGCCGTGGCTTATGGTGCTGAAATTGACTACGCGCTTTTGCATGTCGAAGGCTTGGCCGAAAAATCCCACCTGAAAATTGGGGATCGGCTGTTGGTCGCGCTGCCCTTGCTGCCGCAATTCGAAAAAGATGCAGGCTTTGGCGCGCATAGCATCAAGCGCGTGATCAAGGGTGCGGAGCTTGAGGGCGCGATTGCCGCGCATCCGCTGCGCGGGCATGGCTATGAATTCGATGTGCCTTTGCTGCCCGGTGATTTCGTCACCACCGAAGCCGGCACGGGGTTTGTGCATATCGCGCCTGGCCATGGTGAGGATGACTTCAATCTGGGCCGTGCGCATAACCTGCCCGTCCCTGAAACCGTGAACGACGACGGCACCTTCACCCATCATGCGCCGGGCTTTGAGGGCTTGCATGTCTTCAAGGCGCATACAGCCGTTTATGCGGCGATGGAGGCGGCGGGGACGCTGGCCGCGACGGGTAAGCTCTCGCATAGCTATCCGCATAGCTGGCGGTCCAAGAAGCCAGTGATTTTCCGTGCGACGCCGCAATGGTTCATCGCCATGGATGACGCCAATGCGATCCGCGCGAAATCATTGGACGCGATTGCCAAGACGCATTTCGTGCCGGAGGCGGGGCGGAACCGCATCGGTTCCATGGTGGCCGCGCGGCCGGATTGGTGCATCAGCCGCCAACGCGCCTGGGGCGTACCGATCCCGGTTTTTGTGAGCAAGCAGTCGGGTGAGCCGCTACGCGATCCGGCGATCATCGAACGCGTGATGGAAGCCTTCCGCGCAGAGGGCGCAGATGCCTGGTATAAGCCGGGTGCGGCGGCGCGCTTCCTGGGCACAGACCGTGACCCAGCGCTGTATGAGCAGGTCATGGATATTGTGGATGTCTGGTTTGAATCAGGCTCCACCCATGCTTTTGTGCTGCCGCCGCGCGGGTTGCCCTTCCCCGCTGATCTGTATCTGGAAGGGTCGGATCAGCATCGCGGCTGGTTTCATTCATCGCTGCTGGAATCGGTTGGCACCAATGGTGTCGCGCCCTTCAAGGCCGTGCTGACGCATGGCTTTGTGCTGGATGAGCAGGGGCGGAAAATGTCCAAATCCATGGGCAATGTCACCGCGCCGCAGGATGTGATGAAGCAATATGGCGCGGATATTCTGCGCCTTTGGGTGATGAATTCCGACACGGCGCTTGATTTGCGCATCGGCCCTGAAATCCTGAAGCAGCAGGCGGAATTGTATCGGCGCATTCGCAATACGTTGCGTTGGCTGCTCGGTAATCTTGATGGTTTCACGGAAGATGAAACCGTGCCCTATGCCGAATTGCCGGAGCTTGAACGGTGGTTGCTGCATCGGCTGACGGAATTGGATGCGAAGATCAGGCGTGCGGTTGAATCCCATGATTGGACGGGGGTTTATCCCGAAATCCATCAATTCTGTGCGACTGATCTTTCGGCCTTTTACTTCGATATCCGGAAGGACGCGCTTTATTGCGATGCCTCTGACGCGCCGCGCAGGCGGGCGGCGCGGACGGTGCTTGATGTCTTGCATCGTTGCCTGTGTGCCTGGTTCGCGCCGGTCTTGGTGTTCACGGCGGAGGAAGCCTGGCTGGCGCGCTTCCCGGGCGGCGATGGCAGTGTGCATTTGCTGGATTTCCACTTTGTGCCGGAGGGGTGGAAGGACCCGGCGTTGGCCGCGAAGTGGGCGCGGTTGCGTGATGTGCGTCGTGCTGTGACGGGTGCGCTTGAGCGTGCGCGTGTGGCGCAGGAGATCGGGTCTTCCTTGCAGGCCGCCCCGGTCTTGTATGTGAGCGCTGAGGATACCGCTTTGCTTTCGCCGGATTTGTGGGCAGAGCTTTGCATCACGTCCGGCTTCGCGCTTTCGACTGAGGCCGCGCCTTCGGGTGCCTTCATTGCCGATGGCGTCCCGGATGCGGCGGCGGTCTTCCAGCCCGCCCCCGGTGTCAAGTGCGACCGCTGCTGGCGTGTATTGCCCGAAGTCGGCGATTGTTCCGCCCATCCCACGCTTTGCCGCCGCTGCGATGCGGTGGTCGAGGCGCTTTAATGTCGGCGGGGTCCGGGGAGACACTGTCTCCCCGGCGGGGGTCTGGGGGCAGCGCCCCCGGCCTGTTCCGCCTGGGTTTGATATTCGCTGGATTTATTTTCATTTTTGACCAAGTTTCAAAGTGGTTCGTTTTGGATGTGTTGTTGTTGCCCGAGGTCCAGAACATTCCCTTGTTTTCGGCGGGTCCTTTCGGCCTTGATTTGACCATGGTCTGGAATCGCGGTGTCACTTTTGGCCTGTTTTCCGGCGATGGCCCTTGGAATCAGTTGGTTTTGGCCGGGCTGGCGGTCGCGATTGCCGTGTTTTTGCTTCGTTGGCTGGCGCGGGCCGAGGGGCGGATGGTGGCGCTTGCGCTGGGTGCCGTGATTGGCGGCGCTTTTGGTAATGTGTTGGATCGCTTGCGTTTTGGCGCCGTGGTGGATTTTGTGGATGCCCATGGCTGGGGCTGGCATTGGTATGTGTTCAATGTGGCGGATGCCGCGATTGTCTGTGGTGTTGGGGTGTTGCTGTTGGATGCCTTGTTACCGCCTCGCCGAACGCCTAAAGATAGCGCATGATTCTGCGTCCCCAGACCCTGATTCCTGGTTTTGCCTTGCTGCTGCTTGTCGGCTGTGGGGAGAATACGGCGCGTTCGCTTGGTTTCATTCGGGATGCGCCGGATGAATTCCGCGTGACCACCAGGGCGCCGCTATCCATGCCGCCGGATATGGCGGGTGGCTTGCCGCCGCCGCGCCCGGGTGCGGTCCGCCCGATGGAGCGGAGCGCGCGGGAGGAGGCGGAGGCTGTGTTGGTGCCTTCTCTTGCGCTGCGTGACCCGCGCCAGCAGCCGCGGGCTGCAGGGGGGAGTGTGGGTGAGATGGCGCTTTTGCAGGCGGCCGGGCCGACGCCTTCGCGCGATATTCGCCGACAGGTGGATGAGGAAAGCCAGAGACTTGATCGGCCGCCGCGTGATTTGGCGGATCGGTTGATTTTCTGGCGTGATCCTCCGGCACCTGGGATTGTGGTGGACCCTGCGCGCGAGCGGGATCGTATTCGCGAAAATGCCGCGCTTGGGATTGAGGGCACGGCCGGCGATACGCCGATCCAGCAGCCCAGGGCGCGGAACATTTGGCAGAGGCTTGGGTTCTGAAGCGACCTTAATCTAGAATCCTGCCTAGCTGATACCATCTTTGGGGTCATGATGCGCTTGACCCGCCGCCAAACCCTTGCCTCCGCTGCTGCGCTATGCGCGGCTAGCTCCGCCAATGCTCAGAATGCCGCGCCGCCGCCGCAGCGCCCGCTGTTTGGCGCGCAGCATTGGCGGTTGGCCAATGGGCTGGAGGTTGCCTTCATCCCGTTCAGCCGGGCGCCGGTGGTGACGCAGTATCTGTTCTATGCGGCGGGCGGGGCGGAAGACCCGGCGGGGCGTTCAGGTGTCGCGCATTTCCTGGAACATATGATGTTCAAGGGCAGCCCCAAGGTCGGGGTTGGGGATTTCTCCCGGCTGGTGGCGCGGGAAGGTGGGAATGACAATGCCTTCACATCGCGCGATGTCACCGCCTATCACCAGGCGGTGGAAGCTTCGCGCCTTGGCATGATCCTGGAGATGGAGGCGGACCGAATGGCCGCCCCCCTGATCCCGCAGGAGTTCATGGAAAGTGAGCGTGGTGTGGTGCTGGAAGAACGCCAGCAAAGGACGGATTCCAACCCGCGGGCGAGGTTCCGGGAGGCGTTTACCGCAGCGCTTTGGGGCCGGCAGCATTGGGCGGGCAGGCCGATCATCGGCTGGGAGGATGAGATTCGCGCGATATCCCGCGATGATCTGGCCGGCTTCCATGCGCGGTTCTACGCGCCGGCCAATGCCACGCTGGTGATCAGCGGCGCCGTGCCGGAAGACGAAGTGCGGCGGCTGGTGGATAAGCATTATGGTGGCATTCCCGCGCGGCAGGCAGCGCGCCGGGATCGCGCGCCGGCGCCAAGCCAGGCGGTGGAACCCAGGTTGATCCGGCGTGATCCAATGACGCGGGATGCGCTGTTTCTGAAGGCCTGGATGGCGCCATCACTCACCGCCGGTGAGCGTGCCCATGCGCTGCCGCTTGAAGTGCTTTCGCATTTGCTGGGCGGCGGGCAAGGGAGCCGGCTGCATAAGGCGTTGGTGGAAACCGGCCTCGCGGTATCAGCCGGCACGGGGTATGATGGCGATGCGGCAGGGATGACAGAGTTTTTCCTCTCCGCCATGCCGCGCCCGGGTGTGGCGCCGGAACGGCTGGAAGAAGCCGCCAATGGCGTGATTGAAACACTGATCCAGCAAGGCCCGACCGAGGCTGAGGTGGCGCGGTCCATCCGCCAGCTTACCGCGGGTGCGATGCTGGCTTTGGATGGGTTTGGCGCCGGGCCGCGCATGGTGGGGGGCACGCTTGCCATTGGCTTGCCCTTGGATGCGGTGGAGTTTTGGCCGGCACGGATCAGCGCGGTGACTAGGGGTCAAGTGGAAGCTGCAGCGCGGGCGGTATTGCCCAGCGCCCCCAATAGCGCCGCCTGGCTGCTGCCTGCCGCATGAGCACGCAATTTCGCCTGCCCATTCAGCAAGTCACCAGCAATGGGCTAACCGCCTGGCTGGTTGAGGATCATTCCGTGCCGGTGGTCTCGCTTTCCTGGTCCTGGCAGGGTGGGGCGGCGTTTGATGCCCCGGGGCGAGAGGGTACGGCAGGCCTCGCGCTCGCGCTGCTGACGGAAGGGGCCGCGGATATGCCGGCGGCAGCTTTTACTGATGCGCTGCGTGATGCAGGGATTGGGCTTTCCTTCGGCGCGGGCCGGGATGATGTGGATGGCGGGTTTCGCTGCCTGGTTGATGCTCTGCCAGAGGCTGAACGCTTAGCCCGCTTGGCGATGACAGCGCCGCGGCTGGATCAGGCGGCGATTGAAAGGCTGCGGGCGCGGGCGATTGCTGGCGCGCGGCAGGCGCTGGAAACGCCGCGCGGCCAGGCCGGGCGCGCCTTTTGGGCGGCAGCCTTCCCGACACATCCGGCGGGGCGGCCTTCGGGTGGCACGGCGGAAAGCCTGGCGGCCATCAGCGCCGATGATCTGCGCAGCGTACTGGGCCAGCAATTGCGGCGGGATGGGCTGACCATTGCCGCCGCAGGCGCCATCAAGCCAGAAGCGCTGGCCGCGCTGATGGATCGGCTTTTCGCAGGGCTGCCCGCAGGTGCCCCCGCAACGCCGGCAAGGCTGCCGGCCTTTACCAGCTTTGGTCAGCGCGTGATCGGCATGGATAGTCCGCAATCCCAGGCGATATTCGGACATGGGGGGATCGGCGCGCGCGATCCGGAATTTGAAACGGCGCAGATTATGCTGCGCGTTTTCGGCGGCGGCGGGTTTTCATCGCGGCTCACGGAATCCGTGCGGGTCAAGCGCGGGTTGACCTATGGGATCGGTGTTGGGCTCGATACCGGTTTTGGCGGCGGCGTGCTTGTCGGCAGTGTCGCGAGCGATAATGGCAAGATTGCCGAGGCGCTTGCCGTGACGCGCGATGAATGGGCCCGCATGGCGGCTGATGGGCCAAATGATGCTGAAATGGCGGAAGCCATTGCGTTTTTGACCGGGTCGCTCGCGCTGCAATTCACCGATAGCCGACGCATCGCCAATACGCTGATCGCCATGCAGCGCAATGGGCGGCCAATTGATTGGCTGGATGGAAGATCGGACAGGCTGCGCGCCATCAACCGCGATGATGCGGCGCGCATGGCGCGGCGGTTGCTCAAACCTGAGGCTCTATCGGTAACGGTGGCGGGTAGGCCGGTTGGGTTGTAGTTTCAAAGTCGCCCGGGCTTGCGCCCGGCGCCGGCTTTGCGCAGGGTGCGTTTCTCTTGCAGGATTCCTCGCAGCACCATGCCTGATATTTCGGAACAAACCCTGATCCCCGCGCCGCTTGGCGTGGTTTGGCCCTTGCTGAGCGACCCGGCCGAGGTCGCGGCCTGTATCCCCGGCGCGCAATTGGCACCCTCGACCGGGGATGGGCTCTGGCGCGGTTCAATCAAGGTGAAATTCGGCCCGACTGTTGCGGCCTTTCGCGGTGAGGCGAAGCTTGATTACGACCATGATGCGCATCGCTGCAGCATTGAAGGGCGGGGGATTGATCAGCGCGGCGCATCCCGCGCGCTGGCGAATGGGGAAGTGCTGGCGGCGGCGGAAGGGAATAGCACCAGGCTGACCGTCAATGGCAGCTTCACCGTGACCGGACCTTTGGAGACCTTCGCCAATGCCGGCGGCGTGCATGTTGCGCGCGCGCTTTTAGCAGAATTCGCGAATAACATGGCGAACCGCGCCATGGCTGCCGCGCCGGCAGCCGCACCCACGGCATCGGACACTGGGGCGGATGCGCCCTCAATGGCGGCGGCGCCAGCCGCGCCCCCTGCCCCGCCGCCACCGGCGCCCGCGGCAGAGATCAATGCTTTCGGCCTGCTCTGGCGGGCCTTTCTATCCTGGATCAGTGGCCTTTTTGGTAAAGGGAATAAGTAATCATGGCAGCGCCCAAACTTTCAGACGTTCTGGCAACCGTCTTCGCGCAAGAAGGCTGCGATACGCTGTTCACCCTGATGGGTGACGCGAATATGTATTGGACCGAGGCGATGCAGCGCCAGCCGGGCATGAATATCATCCATGCGCGGCATGAACATTGCGCCGTTGCGATGGCCGATGCCTATGCGCGCGCCACCGGCAAGGTTGGCGTGGCTTCCACCACTTGCGGGCCGGGCTTTACGCAAATCATGACCGGGCTTGCCATTGCCGCGCGGGCCAATACGCCGATGGTGGTATTTGCGGGCGATTCGCCCATCGCGGCACCCTATTACATCCAGCAGATTGATATGGCGCCGCTCACGCAAGCAACGGGCGCGCATCATATCTCGGTCAAAACTATGGATCGCGCTTTGGATAATGTGCGCGAAGCCTTCCATTTCGCCGCGCTGGAACGCCGGCCAGTCGTGATCAGCATTCCGATGGACCTGCAAAAACAGGCCTATCCGCATATGGTGGACTACATCCCATCGGCAGATTATTTGCCGGCAGCCCAGCGCCCGCAGCCAGATCCGACGCTTGTTGAAAAGCTGGTCGAGATGATCGCGGCTGCCGAAAAGCCCATCATCATCGCGGGCCGGGGTGCCAAGCTTTCCAAGGCGCGTGAAGCGATTGAGGAAATGGCGGAAGCCATGGGAGCGCTGCTGACGACATCGCTGCAAGCAAAGGGGCTGTTTACCGGCAATCGCTTCGCCATGGATATCTCTGGCGCCTATGCCAGTGATTTCTCGCGCGAACGCTTTGCTGAAGCCGATCTGGTGATCGGGCTTGGTGTTGGGCTTGGCGCTTATACGACGGAAAGCGGTTACCTCTATCCCGGTGCGCAGACGGTGCAGATTGATATCGGCCCGCGCGGGTTGTGGCAGGGGCTGCGCACGGCGGATTTGCATATCCGCGCCGATGCCAAGGCGGCGGCGGAAGCCGTCACCGCTGCCATCAAGCGCCATGGTGCCAAAGGCAAGCGCTTCCGCAGTGACGAGCTGGCCGCGCTGATTGCCGCCGACGTGCCGGACCGCAAGGAATTCACGATTGCGCCCGGCACGGTTGATCCGCGCAAGGCGATCATGGAATTGGATGCGGTGGTGCCGAAGGATTGGGATGTGGTGATTGGCGGCGGCCATTACCTTGGCTTCGCCATGACCTATCTGAAGGGCCGCGCAGCCGAGCGTTATCATGTGGTGAGCGATTTCGGCGCCATCGGCAATGGCCTGCCGGCGGCGATTGGTGTCGCTGCCGCGCGCAAGGATGGCAAGGTGCTGCTGATTGAAGGCGATGGCAGCCTTTTGATGCATATCCAGGAATTGGAAACCGCGCGCCGCCATGGCACCAAATTCCTGATGGCGATCATCAATGATGGCGGCTATGGCGCGGAAATCCACAAATTCCGCGCTGGCAATATTGATGCCGGCATTGTCATTCATGGCCGCGGCGATTTGGCGGGCGTGGCCAATGGCTTTGGCGTGCGCGGGCAGACCGTGAGTGCACTCGGCCAAATGGGCGCGATGTTCGAGGCCCATCAAAGCGGCAATAGCGCCAGCCTTTGGGATGTGCACACCGATGATACGGTAGTGTCCCGCCCCTATCGCCGCATTCATTACGGGGAAGCCTGAATCAAAAGGGGCGCTGCGTTATGGCGCAGCGCCCTTGATTAGGGTCAGCGCCCGTGAAAAACGGGCGCTCTTTTTTCGCGGAAGGCCGCAAGCCCTTCCTGAATATCTTCGCTTTCCTTGCAAAGCCGGGCACGTTCCGCGCAAGCCGCGACATCCAGCCTGCCATGGCCGATTTCATTCAGCGCCTGTTTCATGCCCTGAATGGCCAACGGCGCGCCATTGGCGAGCGTGTTCGCCAGGGTGTCCACCGCCGCATCCAATTCCGCCGGCGCCACCAAATGCGTGAGGTAGCCGATGCGGAGCAATTCTTCTGCCCCCAGCTTTTCCGCAGTCAGGAACAGGCGCTTAGCATTGTTCAGGCCAAGGCGGGACACATAACGCTCAAGCCCGGTCGGGTAGTAATGCACGCCAAGCCGGGCGGCCGGCATGAACATTTCCATCCCCGTCACGCCAATGCGGAAATCCGCCGCCAGCGCGAAATCCGTGGAACCGCCATAAACGCCGCCCTGCAAGCGGCAAATGGTCGGCACGCGCACGGCCTCAAACCTATCCGCCATGGCTTCGAAGCTCGGTGCGCGGGCGGCAGCCTCCTTGTCTTCCGCGAAGCCGCCCAAATGGAAGCCGGCGCTGAAGGCCGGGCCGCTCGCGGCCAGGATCAGCACGCGGAGCGACGGGTTGGCATCCACCTGTTCCAGGTAATCCATGATGCGGATGATATCGCCGGGTTCGACCCGGTTCCGGTGGCGGGAGCGATGCAGCCGGATGGTGGCGCGGTTGCCGGCAATCTCCAGGCTCGGCGGATCAAGGCGAGTGTCTTCGGTCATGGCGGTCCTCTCATGTTGAGGCAGTTTCCCAGATTTCAGCGCGCCGCGCCATTGCCGGGACAGAAATTGAAAAGGGGCAGCCGAAGCCGCCCCTTGATGCTGTGGAAAGCAGAAGCCCCCAAATCAAAGCCAAGCCAGATCAGCCATCCACGCGGATGTTGTTGGCCTGGATGACTTGGCGGAATTCTTCCCGGTGGCGGTCCAGGAAGGCCTTGAAATCGGTCGCATTGCGATACAGCGGCTGGAAGCCGATCTGCGCCAGGCGGCCCTTGACCTCATCGGTGGCCATCGCCTTGCCGGTTTCGGCGGCCAGGCGTTCAATAATGGGGCGCGGGGTCGCTGCCGGCACCATATAGCCGCCGAAAGCGCCGGCATCGTAACCCTCAACGCCCGGCAGGCGGGCGAGCGGCATCAGATCAGGCTGCAATTCCGTGCCATCCTTCAGCGTGACGCCAAGAGCCCGCACGGCGCCTTGGCGGAACAGGGCCGAGGTCGCGACCAGGGTTTCAATCGCGAAATCCACCTGCCCCGCCGTCACCGCCGTCAGGCCCGGGGCGCTGCCCTGGAAGGGCACATGCAGCGCATCCAGCTTGGCCTTGGACAGGAACATCAGCGTAATCAGATGCGCCGCCGCCCCAATGCCAGAGGTGGCATAGGTGTATTTGCCGGGCTCCGCACGCACTTTGGCGACGAATTCCGCAGCATTCTGCGCCGGGAAATCCTTACGCACGATCAGCACGTAAGGGGAAATGCCGATCTGCGCGACCGGGGCAAAATCCTTAGTCACGTCATAAGGGGTGCGCTGCACCAAAGGCGCCGTGGTGAAAGGCCCGGTGGAGGCGGCCAGAACGGTATAACCATCGGGCGCGGCCTTCGCCACCAGATCGGTGCCGATCATGCCGCCGGCGCCAGCGCGGTTTTCCGGCACAATGGGCTGGCCCCAGGTTTCGGCGATCTTGGTCGCGGTGACGCGGGCCATAAGGTCCGTCGCCTGGCCGGGCGGCCAGGGCACAACCAGGCGCACCGGGCGGGACGGATAGGCGCCCTGGGCCTGGACAATGGCGGGGGCGGCAAGCCCAGCGGCCAAGCCACTGGCACCCAGCAATAAGGAACGGCGATCCATAATGATCGTAGCCTCCTGGTTGGATGGGGCAACACTGACAGGTGAAACCCCTTGGCCCGCTAACTGGATCATAAAACTGTAAAAAACAAGTGTTGCCTAGAAAATTGGCAGTCCTGCCGCCCTTAAGCCGCCTTGGCGGGGAGGGATTTCATCGCCGCGCGGAAGGCATCCAGGGTTTGCGCCACATCCGCAGCCGTATGGGCAAGCGACATGTAGAACTTGCTTTCCCCTTTCAGAATACCCTTGGCGCGGAATACGCCATTCACATGCTTTTGCATGGCAGCATCCTGGCGGATAACGCTGCGGTAATCGCGAATATCGCCAGTGGCATAGACCACATCGAATAAGGGCGGTTCGCCCACCACCTGGGCAGGGATGCCAGCATCCGCAATCAGGCCCGTAAGGCCCTCCATCAGGCTGCGGCCGGTCGCGAAAATCTGGTCATAGGTGCCGGGTTCGCGCAGTACTTCCATGGTGGCGAGCCCCGCGACGGATGCCACGGGGTTGCCGGAAAGGGTGCCGATCTGCGTCAGGAAACGGTCTTCGCCCACCGCCGCCTTGTCGAATTGCGCCATGATATCGGCGCGCCCACCAAGCGCCGCCAACGGAAAGCCGCCGCCGATGATCTTGCCCATTGTGCAGATATCGGGCGTCACGCCGTAATATTCCTGAGCGCCACCATAGGCGAAGCGAAAGCCGGTGACGACCTCATCAAAAATCAGCGGAATGCCAAGCCGCGCGCTCACTTCTCGTATCGCTTGCAGGAAGCCCGGCTTGGGCGGGATCAGGCGCTGGAAGGGTTCCAGGATCACGCCGCCGATTTCATCATGCCGCGCTTCAATCAACCGCACCGCCGCTTCAATGTCATTGAAGGGGGAGACCAGCACTTCTCCGCGCACGCTATCCGGAATGCCCGGCGTATCCGGCACCGCTTCCGGGAAATTCGCGAGTTTTTTGGGGGCGAGGCTCATCAGGCCCCAATCGCTCATACCGTGATAGCCGCCTTCGAATTTCAAGATCTTCGGACGCTTGCGATAGGCGCGCGCAACCCGCATGGCGTAAAGATCAGCTTCCGAACCTGAAGACACAAAGCGCACCTGCTCAACACAGGGCATGGCATCCACAATGGCCGCCGCAAGACGAATGCCATGTTCATTATTGGCGAAGAAGGTGGTGCCTTTCGGCACCTGCGCCAGCACGGCTTCCGTCACCTTCGGATGGTTGTGGCCGATATACATCGGGCCACTGCCCAGCAGATAATCAATATATTCGCGCCCCGAAACATCCCAGACATGGGCGCCACGGCCTTCGCGCAGGATGATCTCGGCCGGGAAATTGCCGAAATGCCCGCCGGGCAGCACGCGCTTGGCGAGCGCAAGCAATTCCTGTTCTTCGGCGGAAGGGGCGATGCTGGACATGGCGCTGGCTCCGGTAGCGGTGTTGGGCGGAAGGCTAGGATAACATGGCCGCAAATGAAAACAGCCGCGCTGCAGCATTGACCTTCATGGCCTGGGCGCGGCAGAGTCGGGCGATGATTCAGCGCTTATCTCTGGCGGTTATGATTGGACTTGTCGCCTATGGACCGGCCTTGGCGCAAAAGCCGCCGGCGGCGACGCCTGCCCCAAGCCCAAGCGCGGCGCTGCCCAGCGAAAAACCCCCGCCCCTACCCCGCCAAGGTGGTGGCACCCCAGGCGGACAAGCCGATCTGCCACGCGACAAGCCGCCGCCGCTGGCGCCTGGTGAACGCGCTGCACGCCGCGCGGTTTCTTCCGGCACGGGCTTTGTGGTCGCGGCACGGCGGATCATGACCAATCATCACGTGGTTGAAGGCTGTGCCGAGGTCGCAGCGCGCTTGCCGGATGGGCGCGAATTGCCGGCCCGTGTGATGGCAAGCGATACGACGCGCGACCTCGCCTTGCTCAGCACCGAAGCGGAGGCCGGCCCTATCCTGCCTTTCCGCAGCGCTGGCATGTATCGCCGGGGTGAAGGCGTGGTGACTTACGGCTTTCCCCTGGCAGGGTTGCTTTCATCCGGCCCCACGCTCACCACCGGAGAGGTCTCGGCGCTTTCCGGCCTTGCCGATAATCCGCGCCATATTCAGATCAGCGCGCCGGTGCAGCCGGGCAATTCCGGCGGGCCGCTTTTAGATATGCGCGGGCAGGTGATTGGCGTTGTGGTGTCAAAGCTTAATGCCGGGCAAGTGGCGCGGCAGACGGGCGATATTCCGCAGAATGTGAACTTCGCCGTGAAGCACACGGAAGCCTTGGAATTTCTGCGCGAACAGAATGTGCAGGTGACACAAGGCCCTGCCTCTGAAACGCCGCGCGCAGCCGATGCGGTGGGGGAAGTTGCGCATCCTTCAACGCTGTTTTTGCGCTGTTTGAAGTGAAGTCTGGCGCCATTCCGGCGCATGGCTACCGAGCGGCATGGCGGGTAAATCCCAGCGCGGCGGTGTGGCGGAAAGCCGTGCGGCATGGCGCGTGGCGCGCATTACGCCAAAGCCGCTGTCACTTTCTTCCAAGGCCGCGTCAATTTCCGCAGGCGTCAGGCCGGGCGCGGCGAGCCCCGCTTCCAAGCGGCCCAAGCGCTTGATCCATTCGCCCGTACCGGCAAGAGAGACTCGCACCAGCCAGGAACCGCCTTCCTCTGCGCGCCGCAACAAGGCGGCCATGGCGCCGAAGGCCAACAGATAGCCTGAAGCGTGATCAAGTGCCTGACACGGCAAGGCGCGCGGCTTATCCTCACGCGCGGCCAGCGCTTCGGCGTCATTCATGCCATTGGCATTCTGCACCAGCGAATCAAAACCGCGCCGCCCGGCCCAGGGGCCGAGATGGCCATAGGCGGAAAGCGAGACACAGATGATGCCGGGGTTGAGCGCGGCGAGTGCCTCAGGCGCAAAGCCATGTCCGGCAATGGCGCCGGGGCGATAGCCTTGCAGGAAGATATCGGCGCGCGCTGCCAAATCGCGTAGGCGCGCCTGATCACCCGGCGCGCGCAAATCAAGTGCAGCGGTTCTTTTGCCGCGTCCGGTATCCATCACCAATTCATCAAAGCTCGGCAAATGCGGCGCGCTGATATGCAAGACATCAGCGCCATGCGCGGCCAATGTGCGGCCCGCGACAGGCCCGGCAATGACGCGTGTGAGGTCAAGGACGCGCAGGCCGCTGAGGGGACGCTCGGCGGCTGGCGGCAAGGGCATGCGCGGCGCATCGCCGATTTTCTCGATCAACACAGGCGGTAGGCTGGAAGCTGCCTGACCTTGGGGCGAGGCATCCCATTCGGCCAGGCTGCGCGTCATGGTCACCACCAGCCCGGCTTCCGCCGCCGCTGCTTCAAATTCCGCCGCGCGCCAGGTGCTGAGTGCCGCAGCGACCGCAGCGCGATCATGCGCGACATCGCCAAGCAAGCGCAGCACGCCGTCGCGATGATGCGGGAAATTCGTGTGCAGCCGCACCCATCGCCCATCGCCACATTGATAGAGCCCCGCAATCGCATCCCAGCGCGCGCCGGCGGGCTGGCCCGCGATGCTGAGCCAATGTTCTGAGCGAAACTCAATCGCAGCATCGCGCATTGCAACCGTGACGCCCTGCGCGCCACCACCGCGCCGACGATGGATTTCCGCCGCCGCAAGCCCCGAAGCGGCCATGCTGGTTTGCGCCGCAGCATCCACGCGGAAGCTGGAAGGTTGTATCGGCTCCGCGCCATTCAGGTTGATCTGCGCCAGCGCGGCAGGTTCAAGCGCGGCCTGGCGCCAAAGGGCAGCGAGGATATCGGGTGGGGTCGGGTTCATGGCGCCAGCTTTCACCCGCGTCGCCCAGCGGTCCAGCCCCAAACTTGCCCGCTCACCGGCCAAAGCCCTACCCTTCGCCTGCTCAAAAAGGGTTTTCGCATGTCACTTTTGGCCGGTATCCGGGTTGTCGAAATTGCGCAGAATCTGGCGGGGCCATTTGCGGGCCAAATCCTCGCCATGCTGGGGGCCGAGGTGATCAAGCTGGAACGCCCCGAAGGCGGTGATGATGCGCGCGGCTGGGGCCCGCCGATGCATGAAGGCACCGCCACCACCTTCATCGCCGTCAATCGCGGCAAGCGCTCACTCAGCCTTGATCTGCGCAATGATGCCGATCGCGCTTTGCTGATGGAATTGCTGGGTGAAGCGGATGTGGTTGTGCAAAACATGCGCCCCGGCGCGCTGGAAGATTTGGGGCTGGGTGGTGCTGCGCTGACCGCGCGTTTTCCACGGCTGATTTATGCCTCGCTTGGCGCCTTTGGCGCGGTGGGGCCGAAGGCTTTGCACCCGGGTTATGAGCCGATTCTGCAAGGCTATTCCGGCCTGATGATGATGAATGGCGCGGAAGGCGGGCCGCCCACACGAAGCGGCGTGCAGATCCTCGATCTCGGGACGGGCATGTGGGCGGTGATTGGCATTCTGGCCGCGATTGAGCGTCGCCATACCACGGGCAAGGGCGGGGTGGTTGATACATCGCTGCTAGAAACCGCGCTTGGCTGGATGGGGCCGCATTTCGCGGGCTTCACGGTTTCAGGTCGCCCGCCGCCGCGCAACCTATCCGGCAATCCGAATACGGTGGTGTTTCAGTCTTTTGAAACCGCGACCGCCCCGGTGATGGTGGCGGCGGCCAATGATCGGCTGTTTCGCAAATTATGCGACGCCATAGGGCTTTCCGCGCTTGGCAGCGATGAACGCTTTGCCAGCAACCGCTTGCGCGTGGCCAATAAACCCGCGCTGATGGCGGTGATGGAACCGGCCTTCCGTGCGAGTCCGGCGGAGGATTGGCTGCCGCTGCTGGAAGCCGCCGGCATTCCCTGCGGGCCGATCAATACCATGCGTGAAATCGCAGAGGATGCGCAGGTGGCGGCCCTTGGCATTGTGGCGCCAGTGCCGGGGCTGCCGGTGCGCGCCATTGGCCTGCCGATCAGTTTTGACGGTGAGCGCCCTCAGCCAGCGCGCGGCGTGCCGGCTGCGGGGGAAGATAGTGATGATATCCGCGCGGGTTTGCACTGGGCGCCGAGATAGCGCCCTTCTTCAGCCTTCTTCCTCCATGGCAATGACGCGCGCCGGCGCGCCATCACTATCCGGAATGCGAATAGGCAGGGCCACAACCTGATTTCGCGCCTGACGCAGCGTGCCCATATTGCGCAAATATTCGAACATGATGATGCCTTGCTTCAGCAGGTGATAATGCGTCACATGTTCAGGCAAGGGGGGGCGCTTTTCGCCGGTCAGAAAAAAGCGAATGCAGTAATCCTGGGGAAAATCAAAGCCGACGGCCTTGATGCCGCGCTCGCGTAGCCAAATCGCTGCTTCTGCCGTCATCCATGGCGCATTCAGCCAGAATTCCGGGGTGTTGATATCAGCCCTTTCATCCCAGCGCGCACGGATCAGCGCGATATCTCCCCCCTGCAAATGCACGCCGGCCGCCGCCAAGGCTTCGCCGCTGATCGGGCTATTGGCCGGCACATGGGAGATATCCAGCACCGCACCCGGACCCACGGTCATATCCAGCGTGATGTCATCGGTTGTGAAGCCATCCGGGTCCACATGGCGTGGGCTATCCATATGCGTGAAGGCGTGCAGATTCCACCCGGCCCAAGTAGCTTGCCCCGCGCCCGTGTCATGGCTTTTCAACAGCCTTCTTTCGACATCCCAACGGAAATGTCCGGTCTGCACCGGCGTTGAAAGATCAATCAAACGGGTCATGGCGATGCCCTTTTGGTTCAACTGACGCGACGCGTGATGAAATCCAGCGCCGCTTCTGCGCAAAGTTCAGGATGGGTGGCGGCGACATGGTAGGAATCGCCCGGCACAACCATCAATTCCGATGCTTTGATGGTTTTTTGCCAGGCGCGCACCGCTTCAACCGAACCAAGCCCGCTGCCATCCGTGGTGATCACCAGGCTTGGGCAGGCAATCCGTGGCAGATCGGCCCAGACATCAATGCCTGGCACGGAACGAATGAAACCAAGCTGGGTTGAAAGCGCGGTGGCCCCCATCAGCTTCGCCCAGCCTTCCTTCATCGCAGCACTCGCCGTGCTGCCAAGCCGCCCATCCATGGTCCAGCGCGCCCAACTTTCCACACCCTCTGCCTCGATCCGCTCCACCCAGGAAGCGGCGCGATCACCAAGCGATTCAGTGCCCGAGACAAGCCCGCCCACCACCACAAGGGATGCGATGCGATCCGCATGGCACGCCGCAAGGCGAAGCGCGATGGGGCAGGCGATCTTGGCGCCAATCAGATGAAAGCGCCTGATGCCAAGGTGATCCATCAGCCCCATGAAATCGGCAATGATCCCATCTACCGTCCAGGGATGATTGACCGGCATGGGGGTTGAGCGCCCGAAGCCGCGCATGTCAGGGCGTATGATACGAAAGCGCCGCCCCATACGCGGCATCCAGCCATTCCAGGCCTCACCGCTTTCGGCATTGCCATGCAGCATCAACAGTGCTTCGGGGTTTTCCCAAGCATCGGCAAAACACTCATCGCGGTAGAAAATCACGCAGCCTTGATCAGGCGAAAAACTGGGCATCGAATCATCCATTCCTATTCAGGCCGGATGCCGGCATTGCGAATGACCACGGCCCATTTTTCGATATCGGCCGTGATGCGGGCCGCGAAAGCCTCTCGCGTGGCGGGTGCCGGGTCGGCGCCTTGCTCGCTCAGTTTTCGTTGCATCTCTGGCTCATTCAATATGGCTACAATTTCACGATTGAGGCGATCGAGAATGGGCTGCGGGGTGGCGGCGGGGGCCAGAATGCCGTTCCAGCCGACACATTCAAAGCCCGTCACACCAGCCTCATGCATGGTGGGCGTATCAGGCAAGGCGGCAGAGCGCGTGAGTGACGTCACCGCAAGCCCGCGCAAGCGGCCTTCGCGGATATGCGGCAGGCCGGTGATGGGCGGGTCGAAAAACATCGAGACATCGCCACGCAGCAGCGCCGTATGAGCATCCGGCACGCTGCGATAGGGCACGTGGGTCAATTCAATGCCCGCCATGGAGCGGAACAGCTCCCCGGCCAAATGCCCTAGACTGCCTGTGCCAACGGACGCGAAGGTCAGTCTGTCGCGGCGCGACAGCGCGATCACATCGGCAACCGATTGCGCCGGGAGCGAAGCCGGCACCAGAAGCACCGAGGTGACCGTAGTGACGGTGGTGATGGGCGCAAAATCCTTGACTGTATCGTATGGTAGCCTTGCGCGCAGGCTTGGGTTCACCGGATGGCTTGGGAAAACCATCAGCAGCGTATGGCCATCAGGTTCCGCACGCGCCACGGCTTCCGTGCCGATGATGCCGCCCGCACCAGGGCGATTTTCGACAATCACCTGCCCGCCAAGCCGCACCGCCAGACGCTCGGCCACCAAACGCGCCAGCACATCGGTGATGCCGCCCGCACCGGTCGGCACGATGATCCGCACCGCGCGTGTCGGATAGGCTTGTGCTTTGGCCGCCAAAGGCAGTGCCGCGAGTGCTCCACCCAAGGCCAATGCGCTACGCCGTGTTGAGACCATGGGTCCCTCCCCCTTTTGCTTGGGCAAAGGCTAACCTGTTTCGGGGGCGACTGGAACCGGTCCTTGCTATTCCCAAAGCCGCTCAATTTCCGCCGCGCGTTCCTGAATGGCGGCGCGGCGCTTCAGCTTCATGGTGGGCGTCAGCAAGCCATTCTCGATAGTGAAAGGCGCCGTCACCGCGTGGCGGCGCATGCGTTCAATCGCGGCAAGCCGCGCATTCACCCGTGCCACTGCCGCCGCAACGCCCGCTTCCTGACCCTCGGCGGGGACAAGCAGCGCGACCAAGCCAGCCTTGCCTTCCCCCGCCACCAAGGCCTGCTGGATTTCGGGTTCGGCCATCAACAGGCTTTCGATCTTGGCCGGGCTGATCATGTCGCCCCCCAGCAGCTTGATGAAATCGCGCTTGCGATCGGTGATGTACAAGAACCCATCACGCATCTCGCCGATATCACCGGTATAAAGCCAGGGGCGATCATCATCGCCTTCGGGCTTAAGCGTCGCGGCGGTGGCTTCCGCATTGCCCCAATAGCCGGTCATGACCAAATCACCTTTGATGAGGATTTCGCCATCGGCCGCGATGCGGCATTCAACGCCTTCCAGCGGCATGCCGACGCTTTCGTGCCGATTGGCCCAGGGCAGGTTGACACTCACCACCGGGCCGGCTTCCGTCTGGCCGTAGCCTTGCAGCACAGGCAGCCCAAGCGCGATGAAAAACGCAGCCAAATCCGGATCAAGCCGCGCACCACCGGAAACCAAAGCACGCAAGGCGCCACCGAAGCGCGCGCGGACTTTCTCGCGCACCAGCTTTTCAAGTAGCGCATCCTCGATGCCGCCGATCACACCCAAGGAGGCACCGGCGATGCGTTGCTGCCCGCGTAGCAAGGCGCGGTCAAACAGCCAGCGTTTGACGGGCTTTTCCTTCTCAAGCGCGCCCAAAAGCCTGGCGCGCAGCACTTCGAACAGGCGGGGCACCGCGGTCATGATGGCGGGGCGGATTTCGGCCATTTCCTGCACCAGCCGATCCGCGCCGCGCGAATAGACCACTTCCATGCCGTAAGACGGCAGCAGGAAGCCGCCCACCGTGTGTTCATAGCTATGCGATAGCGGCAGGAAGGACAAATAGGGTTTGCCGTCCAGATCAAGCTTTTCCGCCAGCGGCAGCACGCCATGGCGATTGGCGAGCAAGGCACGATGCGGCAGCATGACGCCCTTGGGCGCACCGCCTGTGCCTGAGGTATAGATCAGGCAGGCCAGGGCCTCGGGCGCGATCAGATGGGTTTCGGCTTCCATGGCCAAGGGATCGGCGGGCGTGGCCAGCGCATCGGCCCAAAGATGGGTGGTAAGCCCGGGCGCTTCGGGCGGGGTTTCGCAGCAGAGCAAGCCATCCAAGCCATGCGCCAGGGCAGCGCCTTCCAATACGCGGGCGGCAAGCGCGGCGGTTGAGACAATCGCAAAACGCGCCCCAGAATCGCGCAGAATATGGGCGTGATCGCTCGGCAAATTGGTCACATAGGTCGGCACAGTGATGGCGCCGATTGCCATGATGGCGGTATCGGCGATGGGGAATTCAGGCCGGTTTTCGGAAACCAGCAGCACGCGATCCCCGGGTGCCACGCCATGGGCGCGGAGAAAAACCGCCAGTGAGGCGACCTGGCTTGCGAATTCAGCCCAATGCAGGCTTTGCCACGCCTTGTTGCGCCAATAACGGAATAGCGGCTTGGTCGGCCATTCCCGCGCCCGTGCCAGCATCATGGCCGGCAGATTGGGCCATCCTTGATCCAAATAGGGCATTCGCCTCCCCTTCTCCCGCTTGGGCGCTTGGCCGCGCGCCGCTTCGGTCTATATGAGAGGGGTGACCAGAAACACCATCCCCACCCCGCTCCGCGCCCCGCTTGATGGCGGTGCCGCCGCCGCCAACCTTCCTGTTTGGGACCTATCGGACCTGTATAAGGCGCCGGATGACCCGGCCTTGGCCCACGACCTTGACCGCGCCGAGGCGAATGCCCGCGCCTTCGCAGCCAGGCTTGCCGGCAAGCTGGCCGCCATTTCAGGCAATGACCTGGCTGCGGCGATTGCCGAATATGAGGCGATTGAGGAAATCCTGGGCCGCGTCATGTCCTATGCCCAGTTGGTCTTCAGCGGCGATGCGGAAGATCCAGCCAATGGGCGTTTCTATCAAACCATGCAGGAACGCGCGACCACGATCAGCAGCCATCTGATTTTCTTCACGCTGGAATTGAACCGGCTGGAAGATGCAGTGCTGGATGGCAAATGCGCTGCCTCCCCTGCCCTGGCCCATTTCCGGCCTTGGCTGCGCGACCTTCGCGTGTTCCGCCCGCATCAGCTTTCTGATGAGGCGGAAAAGCTGCTGCATGAAAAGGAAGTGACGGGTCGGTCCGCCTGGAACCGGCTGTTTGATGAAACCATCGCGACCATGAAAGTGACGGTGCCGCTACCGAGTGGTGCGGAAAGCCTGACCGTTTCTGACGCGCTGAACAGGCTTTCCGATGGGGATCGCGCGGTGCGTGAAGCGGCCGCCAAGGGTGTATCCGCGGCGTTTGCCGAAAAGGGCCGGTTGTTCACGCTGATCACGAATACCTTGGCGAAAGACAAGGAGATTATTGACAAGTGGCGGCGCTACCCACGCCCCGCTTCCGCGCGCAACCGCGCCAATATGGTGGAAGATGAGGTGGTGGAGGCTTTGGTTTCCGCTGTGCGCGCCAGCTTCCCGCGGCTTTCGCATCGCTATTACGCCATGAAGGCGAAATGGCTTGGGCTGGAAAAATTGCAGCATTGGGAACGCAACGCGCCGCTGCCCGATCAGGATGATAGCCTGATCCCCTGGCCCAAGGCTGTGTCACAAGTGCTGGATTCCTATGGCGCCTTCAGCCCGCGCCTGGCTGAAATTGGCCGGCAATTTTTCGACAAGCCCTGGATTGATGCGGCTCTCCGCCCCGGCAAGGCATCCGGCGCCTTTGCGCACCCCACCGTGCCATCGGCGCATCCCTATTTGCTGGTGAATTACCACGGCAAGGCGCGGGATGTGATGACGCTGGCGCATGAATTGGGCCATGGCGTGCATCAGGTGCTGGCCGCCGAGCAGGGCTATCTGATGTCCTCAACGCCGCTGACGCTTGCTGAAACAGCCTCCGTTTTTGGTGAGATGATGACCTTCCGCGCCGTGCTGGACGCAGAGGCCGATCCGCGCAAGCGCCGTGGCCTGCTCGCGGCCAAGGTTGAGGATATGCTGAACACGGTGGTGCGGCAGATCGCCTTCTATCGGTTCGAAACCCTGCTGCATGATGAACGCGCCAAGGGTGAGCTTTCGTCAGAGCGCATCGGTGAGCTTTGGATGCAGGTGCAAATCGAAAGCCTGGGCCCGGCCTTTGATTTCTCGCCTGACTACAACGTCTATTGGTCCTATATCCCGCATTTCATCCACACGCCCTTTTATGTCTATGCCTATGCCTTTGGCGATTGCCTGGTGAATGCGCTTTATGGCGTTTATCGCGATGGCGGCGTTCTGAATTTTGAGGCGAAGTATATCGACATGCTGCGTGCTGGTGGGACGCTACGGCATCAGGAATTGCTGGCGCCCTTTGGACTGAATGCTGCTGACCCGGCCTTCTGGACGCGTGGGCTTGATGTGATTTCAGGCTTCATTGATGAGATCGAGCGCGCGGATGGCTGAGGACCGCGAAGCCCATTCGATTTTTGGCGAAGTGCGCCGCATGGTGCGCACTTCCGGCGCCGTCACGGGCATGGCGGCGCGTGTTGCTGGGCATAAGCTGTTCGGTCTGAAATCAGACGAAAAACATGCCGAGGATTTGAAGGCGGTGCTGGGTTCCCTCAAGGGGCCCATGATGAAGATCGCGCAATTCCTCTCCACCGTGCCGGATGCGTTACCGCCTGAAATCGCCAAGGAATTGGCGACACTTCAGGCCAATGCGCCGCCCATGGGCTGGCCCTTTGTACGCCGACGCATGATGAGCGAATTGGGTCCGGCTTGGGAAAGCAAATTCAAATCCTTTGAACGTGAAGCCGCCGCCGCGGCGTCCCTCGGCCAGGTGCATCGCGCTGTGCTGCCGGATGACCAGCGCGTGGCCTGCAAGCTGCAATACCCTGATATGGCGAGCGTGGTGGAGGCTGACCTCCGGCAATTGAAAATCGCCATGAGCCTCTATCGTCGCATGGATAGCGCGCTTGAGAATGAGGAAGCCTATCTTGAGCTTTCCGAACGCTTGCGCGAGGAACTGGATTATCTGCGCGAAGCATCGCAGCAGCGCCTTTACGGCATTATGCTGCGCGATGTACCGGGCGTGCGCGTGCCGGTGCCGGTGGAAGCCTTTTGCACCAAGCGCTTGCTGACGATGTCCTGGCTGGATGGCCGCGCTATTCAGGCGCGTATTGACGAAGACCCGCCGGAAGAAGAACGCGCTGCCTATGCCCGCGCCTTGTTCCGCGCCTGGTATGTGCCGTTTTATCGCTATGGTGTGATTCATGGCGACCCGCATCTGGGGAATTATCAGGTGCGGTCTGACCTGCCGGATAATGATGGCTTCGGCATCAATCTGCTTGATTTCGGCGTGGTGCGGATTTTTGAACCGCGCTTCGTGGGCGGCGTGATCATGCTGTATGAATCCGTGCGCGATGGGGATTTCGACAAGGCGGCAGAAGCCTATCGCATCTGGGGCTTCAAGGATTTGAAGCGCGAAACCATGGAAGTGCTGAACCTTTGGGCGCGCTTCCTGTATGAACCGCTTTTGGATGACAGCGTGCGGCCCATTCAGGAAAGCGATGATCCGCAATATGGGCGGCGCATTGCGGAAGAAGTGCATGCGGGCCTGAAGCGCACCGGCGGCGTGCGCATCCCGCGCGAATTCCCGCTGATGGACCGCGCGGCGATTGGGCTTGGCGCGGTGTTCCTTCGCTTGAATGCCAAGCTGAATTGGCATCAGCTATTTCAGGAATTGATCGCCGATTTCGATGTGGCGAAAATTGCGGCAAGGCAGCAGGCGGCCTTGACTGAAGCGGGCGTGCCACCAACGGCGAACCCGGGCTGATTTCACGACCGGGCGAAACTGCTTTAGGCTTCCTGCAAATGATTCCGGGGCACCAAGCCCCGGGGCAGGAGGAAACATGATCAGCAGACGCAGCGCTGCGCTTCTCGGCGCGGGTATTCTGGCAAGTCCTGGCATTCTGCGCGCGCAGGAGGCTTATCCCAATCGTCCTATCCGCATCCTGGTGCCCTATGCGGCCGGCGGCGGTCAGGACATTACCGCGCGGCTGATCGCCGAACCGCTGCGCGCCGCGCTGGGGCAACCTGTGGTGGTGGAGAACCGTTCCGGCGCGGCGGGCATCATCGGCGCGCAGGCGCTCTGCCAGGCGCCGGCGGATGGCTATACGCTGATGCTGGGCGGTGCTGGGGAGACCGCCATCAACCCGCATATGTACAAGGAACGCCTGCCCTATAATCCAGGGCGAGACATGCGCGCTATCATGGTGATGGTGAAGGTGCCCATCGTGATCATGGGCTTCCCCGGCGCGCCCTTTACCAATGTGCCGGAATTGGTCGCTGCGGCGCGGGCCAATCCGGGGAAATTCTCATATTCATCGTCGGGCATTGGTAATCCGCAGCATCTGGCAGGGGAATTGTTCAATCGCGTTGCGGGGGTGGATACTTTGCATGTGCCCTATCGCGGTTCCGGGCCGGCTGTGCTGGATATTGCATCGGGGCAGGTGCAGTTTGGCTATAATTCGCTCGCATCCGGGCTTTCGCTGATTCGCGAAGGGCGCATCCGCGCCATTGGCGTGACATCGCGCGAACGCATGGCGCAATTGCCGGATGTGGGCGCCGTCGCGGAATTCGCCCCCATGGCCAATTATGAATTGGTCAATTTTTTCGGGCTTTTCGCGCCAACCGGCGTGCCGGAACCCATCATGCGCCGCCTGCATGGCATTGTCCTTTCCGCCATGCGCGAACCGACGCTGCGCGCCCGTTTCGAAGAACAGGGGCTACAGGTGCAGGGCTTCAGCCTGGAAGAAAGCCAGGCATTCATGATTTCGGAATCAGAAAAGCTTGGCCGCATTGTTGCCGAGGCGAAGATCACCGCGGAATGATGGCGCAGACCCCAAAATGGCGCCGCCTGTTGATCACCGGCGCGGCGGGGGAGATCGGCAGTGTCATCCGTCCCGCGCTGGTGGATACAGCCGGGGCGCTGCGCTTGTTCGATCAACGCCCCATTGCGGATGCAGCGGCTGCTGAAACCATCATTGGCGATGTCACTGACCCTTCAGTGATGGATACAGCCATGGCAGGCGTGGATTGCGTCATCCATCTGGCTGGCATCCCGCGCGAGACCGGTGGCAACCCGGATGAGATCCTGCACGCCAATATCATCGGTACGCATACGGTGTTTGCCGCTGCGCGCCAGAATGGCGTGAAGCGCGTGATTTTCGCTTCCAGCAATCATGTGATTGGGTTTTATCCTGCCGATAAGTCCGTCGGCCCGGATGTGCCGCCGCGCCCAAGTGGCTTTTACGGCGCCAGCAAAGCCTATGGGGAAGCCTTGGCACGCTTGCATGCGGATAAATTCGGCATGGAGGTCGCGTGTCTGCGCATCGGCGCCTTTCGCGCGCGCCCCGGCAATGCGCGCGAATTGGGCGCCTGGATCAGCCATGGGGATATGGCAGCGCTCGCGCGCGCCACCGTTCTGGCGCCCAGCTTTCATTTTTTGGTGCTCTACGGCGTTTCAGCCAATAGCCGCGCCAAATGGGGCGGCGATGGCGCGGCGCGCGCCCAGATTGGCTTCACGCCGCGCGACAATGCCGAAGATTGGGCCGCCGTATTGGCCGTTAAGGCCGCCTTACCCGGCAGCCCTGCCGCACGCTTTCACGGCGGCAGTGTTTGCGAGATTGGCTTTCAGGGCGACCCCGATCGGGTCGCTTGAACTTCAGCTTGGCCTTACAAAAGCCTGCCGCGCCAACAGCTTCCAGCCATCGGGCTGCTTCTTCCATACTTGCAGAATACCGATATTCACCGGGTTCACGCGCCCGTTGCTTTCGGATTCGCCGCGCAGCACATGGCGCACAATGGCGTCATCGCCGACAACATCAATGGTCTGATCCGAAACATTCAAGGACCGGAAGATCGAGGTCTTATTCGCCAGCGGGTCAATGAATTCCTGGCGGTTTTCTATCCGACCGGCGGAATGGCCGTAGCTGAGCCTTTCATGCGTCACGGCCATCAGCCCGGCGCGGTCCCCGGCCAGCATGGCCTTGGTGAGCGCCTCAACGGCGGCAGCAACCGCAGCGGCATTGCTGCCCTGGGCAAGGGCGGTTGAGGGGGTGAAATTGGCGAGCGTCAGGGCCGCGGCCCCCGCCAGCGCCAAATGGCGGCGGTTCATGGACATATGCTTTCCTCCCGCTGCGTTGATCGCAGACAGGGCAAGTCTGAGCCCGGGAAATGCCCAAGCGCAAGGCACAAGCTGTCCAAAAAGCCCCTCTTCGGGCTTGCAATTTGGCGCCTCGCCCCCTTTTGGAGGTTCCTGCCTGGGTGGACACCCGGGCGCAGCGCCTGTAGTGCGGCGCACAATCTAGTCCTTTGGGGGTATCCCTTATGAAAGTGGCCGTTCTTAAAGAACGCCGGGCCGGCGAGACGCGGGTTGCCGCGACGCCGGAGACCGTGAAGAAGCTGATTGGCATGGGCTGCGCCCTGACCGTTGAGGCGGGCGCTGGCATGGCCTCGGGCCTCACTGATGCTGCCTATGCTGAAGCGGGGGCAAGCATCGCCGCAGATGCCGCCGCCGCACTGGCTGGCGCGCAGATCGTGCTGAAGGTGCGTGCCCCCTTGGCTGCCGGGGAAGGCGCGGTGGATGAGTTGGCGCTGATCCCGCGCGGGGCGCTGCTGATCGCGACCCTTGCCGCCGATGCCTATGCCGCCGGGCGCTATGCGGCCGCCGGGATTGACGCTTGTTCCATGGAATTGCTGCCGCGCATCACCCGCGCGCAATCCATGGATGTGCTGTCCTCCCAGGCGAATCTGGCCGGCTACCGCGCCGTGGTCGAAGCATCCACCGCCTATGACAAGGGCTTCCCCATGATGATGACCGCCGCCGGCACCGTGCCCGCGGCCAATGCCTTCATCATGGGTGCGGGCGTTGCGGGCTTGCAGGCCATCGCGACTGCACGGCGCCTGGGTGGCCGGGTTTCGGCGACCGATGTGCGCCCCGCCGCCAAGGAAGAAATCAAGTCGCTTGGCGCCAGCTTCGTTGGCTACGAGGATGAGGAAAGCAAGGCTGCACAAACCGCAGGCGGCTATGCGAAGCAGCTTTCAGCCGCCTTCTATGCCAAGCAGGCGGAAGTGGTGGCAGCGCATATCGCCAAGCAGGATGTGGTTGTGTGTACTGCGCTCGTGCAAGGCCGCCGCGCGCCCATTCTGGTCACGGCCGAGATGGTCGCTGCCATGAAGCCCGGTTCGGTGATTGTGGATATCGCGTCTGATGCTTGCGGCAATTGCGCGCTGACCAAGCCGGGTGAGCTTTTCGTCACCGAAAATGGCGTGAAGATCCTGGGCTATACCAATTGGCCCGGGCGCATCCCGGCGGCGGCTTCCGCGCTTTATGCGCGCAATCTGCTGACCTTCCTGACCACCTTCTGGGATAAGGACGCCAAGGCGCCCAAGCTTCCTGAAGATGACGACATTGTGAAGGGTGTTGCGCTCACGCGCGGCGGGGCCGTGGTGCACCCGCAAATGAAGCCGGCCCAGGCAGGCTAAGGAGAATTCGGATGAACGCGACCGAACTCGCCAATCAGGCGGCCAGCACGGCGCAGCGCGCGCTGGAACTGGCAGAACAGGCCCGCCGTGCGGCGGAAGCCGTGGCCCCGGTGGCTGCGGCGGCTGAGCCGTTTTTGTATCTGCTGACGATCTTCTTGCTGGCCTGCTTTGTTGGCTATCATGTGGTGTGGAATGTGACGCCGGCGCTGCATTCGCCGCTGATGGGCGTGACCAATGCCATCTCCTCGGTGATTGTGGTGGGCGCCATTTTGGCCGCCGGTACCGCCGATGGCTGGGCGGCGCGGATTTTCGGCTTCATTGGCGTGACGCTGGCTGCCGTGAATATCTTTGGCGGCTTTATGGTGACGCGCCGAATGCTGGCCATGTTCAAGAAGAAGGGGAGCTGACGCCATGGCGACCACCCTTCTGACACTGGCTTATCTTGTTGCATCAGTGCTCTTCATTCTGGCGCTGCGCGGCTTGAGCCATCCGGAAACCAGCCGTCAGGGCAATATGCTTGGCATGATCGGCATGGCGGTGGCGATTGCCGCCACCCTGCTGAAGCCAGGCATGAGCATTGGCGGTATTGGGCTGGTGATTGCGGGCCTTGCCATTGGCGGCGCCATCGGCACCATTGTTGCCCAACGCATTCAAATGACGTCGCTCCCGCAGCTTGTCGCGGCCTTCCATTCGCTGGTGGGCTTGGCCGCCGTGTTCGTGGCGGCGGCAGCGTTTTATGCGCCGGAGAGCTTTGGCATTGGCGTGCGCGGCAATATCAAGGGTGCGTCTTTGGTTGAAATGTCGCTGGGGCTTGCGATTGGTGCCATCACCTTCTCGGGTTCTGTGATTGCCTTTGCGAAGCTGGATGGCCGCATGTCTGGCGCGCCGATCATGTTCAAGGGTCAGCATATGCTGAACCTGGGGCTTGGCATTTTGCTGGCGCTGCTGGTGGTGCTGTTCGTGATCACGGGCAGTGATGTGCTGTTCTGGATGATTGCGATCCTGTCCTTGGTGCTGGGCTTCCTGCTGATCATTCCGATCGGTGGCGCGGATATGCCCGTGGTTGTGTCCATGCTGAACAGCTATTCCGGTTGGGCGGCAGCGGGCATTGGCTTCACCATCGGCAATTTGCTGCTGATTGTGACGGGCGCGCTGGTGGGTGCTTCTGGTGCCATCCTGTCCTACATCATGTGTAAGGGCATGAACCGCAGCATCATCAACGTGCTGTTGGGTGGCTTCGGGTCCGAAGGTGGTACGGCAGCGGCGGGTGGCGCGGCCGCGGATCGTCCGCCGGTGAAGGCCGGCAGCCCGGAAGACGCGGCCTATATGATGAAGAATGCGCAGAAGATCATCGTAGTGCCTGGCTATGGCATGGCGGTGGCGCAGGCGCAGCAGGTGCTGCGTGAAATGGCTGATCTGCTCAAGAAAGAAGGCGCCGAAATCAAATACGCCATCCATCCTGTCGCGGGTCGCATGCCCGGCCATATGAACGTGCTGCTGGCCGAAGCCAATGTGCCTTATGACGAGGTGTTTGAACTTGAGGAGATCAATGCCGAATTCGCCGATGCCGATGTGGCCTTTGTGATCGGGGCGAATGACGTGACGAACCCGGCGGCCAAGACCGACAAATCATCCGCGATTTACGGCATGCCCATTCTGGATGTGGAACGCGCGAAGACCGTGTTCTTCATCAAGCGCGGCATGGCGAGCGGTTATGCCGGCGTGGATAATGAACTATTCTTCCGCCCGAATACCATGATGCTGTTCGGCGATGCGAAGAAGGTCACGCAGGAAATTGTGCAGGCCTTGCAGCGCTGATTGGCGCTTAGTTCAATGAAGCCCGGCTGGTGAAAATCAGCCGGGTTTTTTATTCCTCAAGCCAGGGCGCTTTCACATCGTCACGCGGCGGGCGACCGCGCTTCATCCGACCACGCGATAATTCCGTGACCACGCCATGCAGGGTGCGGAGTTCCTGTTCCGTCACCTCGCCACGCTGGAACCAATGGCGCAGATTGCGCACCATGCCGGGGCGCTTTTCCTGATTGTCGAGGAAGCCCGAGGCATCCAATTCCGCGATCAGCCGGCCCAGGAAAATGTCCAATTCGCCCTTGGTGGCGACATGGGTTTCATTGGTCATCAGGTAGCGCGGCGGCGTTGCCTCGGCGGCCATCCACCATTCATAGGCCAGGATCATCACGGCCTGGGCAAGGTTGAGCGAGTTATGTTCAGGGTTCAGCGGATAGCGCACCAGCGTATCGGCGCGGGCTAGGTCCTCGGCTTCCAGCCCGGCGCGTTCCGGGCCGAATAGCACGGCCACGCGCTGGCCCTTGGCATTGATGGTGCGCAGATCCTCAGCCGCTGCGCGCGCATTGCGTACCGGCATCACCACATGGCGCGGTCGCGGGCAGGTGGCCAAGACGCGATGGCAATCCGCCAAAGCGGCATCGAGCGTATCAAACACCTGGGCCGCATGGATGATGGGATCAGCGCCGGAAGCGGCAGGCAAAGCATCCGGCTGCGGCCAGCCATCGCGCGGCGCCACGATACGCAAATGGAACAAGCCGCCATTGGCCATGGCGCGGGCCGTGCTGCCAATATTGCGCGCCATTTGCGGGCGCACCAGCACGATGATCGGGCTTTCACCCGCGGGCGGCGTGAGTGGCGCCCCCCCTTCCGCGCGCCCGCCTGTCATCGGGTCAGAAAGGCCCAAGGAGCATTTTCAAGCCAAGTGGGCATCACTTGGCGACTCGGAAAATGCGACCAAACAAACAACTCAGAGTGTTTCCAACGTTTGCCTATCATCGCGCCAGAAAAGCTCTGAGTTGCGTGATTTCGGCTTCCTGGGCGGTGATGATGGATTCCGCGAGGCGTTTCATCTCCGGGTCCTTGCCGTGGCGGAGCACCACGCGCGCCATATCTATCGCGCCTTGGTGATGCGGGATCATGCCGGCGGCGAAATCCCGATCCGCATCGCCGGTGAAGCGGATATTCATGTCACGGTGCATACGGTCATTGGCAGCGCGGAATTCGCGTGTGGAGGCCGGTTCATTGGCACTGGGGCGCGCGCCATGCCCCTGGTGGCCCTGCTGCGCCAGGGCAGGCAGGGCAAGGGTGGCGAGCGTTAGGCAAAGGGCGATGCGTTTCATGATGGGGCTCCCGGTTTTTGGTTCAGCCGGGAAAGGCTGCGGCTTGCCATAAGGGGAAGGTCAAGCGCGTTTCCAGCCTGTGCCACCGGCGCCATCTTCCAGAATGATGCCCTGCGCCTTTAATTCATCGCGAATGCGGTCAGCTTCGGCCCAGTTCTTCGCCTGGCGGGCGGCAAGCCGCGCGGCGATGGCGGCTTCAATCGCGGCGGCGTCATCGCCATCGCCTTGCAACCACACCGCCGGATCAGTTTGCATTAGGCCCAGCACAGCAGCCGCTTCACGGAAGGCAGCTACCACCGCGCCAATTTCGGGCGCATCCCGCAAGCCCATGCGTTCCAGCACGATATTGGGTGAGCCACCCACCGTCAAAGCATTAGCGAGGGTGCGGAGGTCTCGCAGCCGCGCGAGTGCCAATGGCGTGTTCAAATCATCGCGTAGCGGCTCCAGCGCCCAATCCGCCATGCGCGCGGATTTATCATCCGCATCCGCAGCGCCAGCGCGCGCCAGCATGGCGTAATGATCATCCAATTCCGCCTTGGCTTCGTCCAGCCCAGCCTCGGTGAAGTCCAGCGATTGGCGGTAATGGGTGCGCAGCAATAGCAGGCGGAAGGCCTCACCAGCCCAAGGGCCTTTTTTCAAAATATCGCGGACGGTCAGGAAATTGCCGAGCGACTTCGACATCTTCTCCCCATCCACCAGCAACATGCCATTATGCATCCAATACCGTGCAAAGGCAGCGCCAGGGAAAGCGCAGACGGATTGCGCGACTTCGTTTTCGTGATGCGGGAAAATCAGATCGTGTCCGCCGCCATGAATGTCAAAACTCTCGCCAAGATGCTTCCAGGACATGGCGGAGCATTCAATATGCCAGCCAGGCCGGCCTCGGCCCCAGGGGCTGTCCCAGCCAGGCGTATCCGCATCGCTCGGTTTCCACAAAACGAAGTCACCAGCATCGCGCTTATAGGGTGCGACATCCACCCGCGCGCCGGCCAGCAATTCATCCGGTGAACGCCCGGAAAGCTTGCCGTAATTGGCGAAGGACGGGACCGAGAACAGCACATGACCATCGGCGGCATAGGCATGGCCATTGGCGATCAGGCGTTCGATCAGCGTAATCATTTCCGCGATATGGCCAGTGGCGCGCGGTTCTACATCCGGCGGCAGCGCGCCAAGCGCCGCCATATCGGCATGGAAATCCGCTGTGGTGCGCGCGGTAATGGTGGCAATCGGCTCACCACTTTCGCGCGCGCGCGCATTGATTTTGTCATCCACATCCGTGATGTTGCGCGCGTAAGTGACGCGCGGATAAAGCCGGCGCAGCAAGCGCGCCAGTACATCAAACACCACCACAGGCCGCGCATTTCCGAGATGCGCCAGATCATAAACCGTGGGTCCGCAGACATAGAGCTTCACATGCTGGGGATCGAGCGGTTCAAAGCGCCGCTTGCCGCGCGCCGCACTATCATGCAGGAAAAGTTCAGCCATAACTCAACCCCCTCCTGCAATCTTCAAGCGCAGCGCCGCGCGGTCGCGCCCAATCAAGGGCAGAATGGTGCCGATATCCGGACCGTGATCTTCACCCGTCAGCGCAAGGCGCAGAGGCAGGAAAAGCGCCTTGCCCTTGCGTGCAGTGCTTTCCTTCAGCGCGCCGGTCCAGGCGCCCCAAGTGCTACCATCCCAGGGTTCCGCCGGCATGGCGGCGAGGGCAGCGCGCAGGAAATCACCTTCGTTTTCCAGAACGGGCGGCACGATGGAACCGCGCACCACATCAAACCAAGGCTTGGCTTCACGCAACAGATCGAGATTGCCGCGAACGGCAAGCCAGAAATCCTCATCGGCGCCTTCGGGCAGCCTATCCTTCACCGCGTCAAAGCTGATGCCATGCAAAAGCTTTCTGTTCAGCGCCAACATGTGACGCGGATCGAAACGCGCGGTGGATTGGGAGACCTTCCCAAGATCATAAGTGGGCGCGAGGTCAGCGGGCATGCCCGCGACGGGATCATTGGACGTGCCAAGCGCCGCCAGATACCCAACCAGCGCCGCCGGCTCGATCCCATCCTTGCGCAAATGCCGGAGCGAAATGGACCCCAAACGTTTGGACAGCGCGCCACCTTCAGCATCCGTCAGCAGCGGCAAATGCCCGAAGGCCAGCGCGCCCTGCTTGCCGCCCAAAGCTTCAAAAATATCAATCTGAATGCCGGTATTGGTGACGTGATCCTCACCACGCACAATATGCGTGATGCCCATCTCCAGATCATCCACCACAGACGTGAAGGTATAAAGTGGCGAACCATCCGCGCGGATCAGCACGGGGTCTGAAATCGCCGAAAGCTTCACGCTGCGATCACCCAATACCTGATCGCGCCAGGAAACCGAGCGCATGGAAAGCTTGAAGCGCCAATAAGGCTGCTTGCCATTCGCCAAGGCGCGTTCCAATTGCTCTGCGGTCATTTTCAGCGCTTCGCGATCATAAAGCGGCGGCTTGCCTTCGCGCCGGCGGCGTTCGCGCTTGTAGGCGAGTTCTTCTTCTGTCTCGAAGCAGGGATAAAGCCGACCTGCGGCCTTCAGCTTTTCCGCGGCTTCTGCATAGCGATCCAGCCGGGATGATTGCGCCACCAACCCATCCCAGGGCAGACCAAGCCAGGTCAGGTCTTCCTCAATCGACTCGGCATATTCAGCGCGGGAGCGTTCCGTATCCGTATCATCCAAGCGCAGCAGGAATTGCCCACCATGCCGGCGCGCCAGCAGCCAGTTGGCCAGCGCCACACGCGCATTGCCAACATGCAAAAGCCCGGTAGGCGAAGGAGCGAAACGGAGCTTCATTCATCATCCTCCGCATCCTCATCACGACGTGGATCGAGGATGCGCCAATTACGTTCTTCAGTGTCTTTAACAGGGGTTTCGGCGAAACCCTTCAATTCACTGCCACTCACCCAGGCGGCTTCGGCAGCGCCAACCACTTCCGCATCCTCACCAAAGGCAAACCAGGCATCCAGGACGGCCTTGGCATCCAAGCCCGGCGCGCGGCAGCGTTCCACGGAATCCCGCACATAGCGGCGCGCAAAAGCATTCGCGTGTTCAATGGAAAGAAAGCCGCGGATTTCTTCCACCGGGTCGCTGCCATTGCCACCAGACAAATCCATGATGCGGACAATCAGATCGCCGCCACCGAAAAGCTGAGGGTCGAGACCAGCGCTCATGAAATCAACGCCGTAAAGCCATTGGTGATGGGGTAGCGCCGATCCCGCCCAAAGGCGCGCGGCGTGATCTTCACACCTGGTGGCGCCTGGCGGCGCTTATACTCAGCGCGGTCCAGCAAGCGCCAAACCCGCAGCACCAAAGCGCGATCAAACCCATCCGCCACCAGCGCATCCACGGACTTTTCGCCTTCCACCAGCCCTTCCAGAATGGCGTCCAGCACTTCATAGGGCGGCAGGCTGTCCTGATCCTTTTGATCCGGCTTCAATTCGGCGCTGGGCGGTTTGGTGATGACGCGTTCCGGCATCACCATCCCCTTCGGCCCAAGACCAATCGCCGATTGGTTTTCGTTGCGCCACCAAGACAAGGCAAAAACCGTCGTCTTGTACACATCCTTCAACACGGAATAACCGCCGCACATATCGCCATAGATCGTGGCATAGCCGGTGCTCATTTCACTCTTATTGCCGGTGGTCAGTAGCATATCGCCGAACTTATTCGACAGCGCCATGAGCGTGACGCCTCGAATCCGCGATTGCAGGTTTTCTTCCGTGATATCGGGCGGGCGATTGCCAAAGGCTGGCGCCAACATCCCCGCGAAAGCCTCCATCGCCGGGCCGATGCCGATATTCTCATAGCGAATGCCAAGAAGCTGCGCGCATTCGGCAGCATCTTCCAGGCTTTCAATGCTGGTATAGGGCGATGGCATCATCACCGCCCGCACCCGATCCGCGCCCAGCGCATCCACTGCCACCGCAGCCGAAATCGCAGAATCAATGCCGCCGGAAAGGCCAAGCACCACGCCCGGGAAGCGGTTTTTGTTTACGTAATCACGCAGGCCCAGCACCATTGCGCCATAGATTTGTTCCAGCCTTGGCAAGGCAGGCGCGATCTCACCTGCGGTGCAGGCCAGCTTGCCAGCCTCACGCCGCCATTCCGTCAGGCGCAACCCTTCGGTGAACATGGGCATGACATGCGCGAGCGACCGATCCGCATTCATCACAAAGGATGCGCCTTCGAACACCAGCTCATCCTGGCCGCCCACCTGATTGACAAAAACAAAGCCAAGCCCGGTTTCAACGCAGCGTGATACCGCCAGATCAAGCCGCGCCTGATGCTTTTCCGCCTCAAACGGGGAACCATTGATGGCGATCAGGATTTCCGCGCCGGTTTCACTGAGCGTTTCGGAAACGGCAGGAAACCACCAATCTTCGCAAATCATCAAGCCAAGACGGAAGCCGCGAAAGGGAATGGGGCCAGGTGCAGGGCCGGCGTCAAACACGCGCTTATCGTCAAACACGCCATAATTCGGCAATTCATGCTTGGCGCGGCGCGCGGCGATTTGCCCGGCCTCCAACAGAAAAAGCGCGTTGAAAACCTTCTCACCCTCTTGCCAGGGGCCGCCCACCACCAGGCCGGGGCCGCCATCGGCGGTCTCGGCGGCCAGGGCCGCGATTTCCGCTTCGCAGGCGGTGATGAAGGCGGGCTTGCGCACCAAATCTTCCGGCGGATAGCCGGCGATGGAGAATTCCGGCGTCACCACAAGATCGGCGTCAAGTCTCGCGGCTTCCGAGCGGGCTTTGCGGATCAGCGCTGCATTAGCGGTCAGTGCGCCTTCATGGGGGTTGAGTTGCGCCAGGGCAATTTTCAGGGTTTCAGCCATGCGCGCCTTCTAGAGCAGAACGCCCCCGGGTGAAATCACCCAAAGTGAGGCCGTTCAGCCCTACCCGCCATTCCGCCGGCGGCTCTCACCATGTTTCAACAGGAATTCGCGGCCAAGCTTCACGCGCGGCACACCATCATAGGCAACGATATCCGCCGTGGCATAGGTTTCGGACCAGGTATTGGGGATGAAGCTGCCGGTGCCCACCACGTCAATCGGCGCGCGCGCTTCCGCCATGACCCGGCATTTGCTGACCCCAAAGCCGGATGACGCGACAATCCGCACCCGTGGGAAGCCGGCCTCGTCCAAGGCTTCGCGCATGCGCCAGATGGCAGCGGCGGAAACCCCGGTGCCGGTCAGGTGGCGAAGCTCAGTCTCGCTACGGTAGCGGCGGGTCGCCTGAGGGGCGTGGCGTTCCAGCACGGCGTAGCTTTCCGCGGGGTCCAGCCCCTCAAGAAAGCGCCCGCCATGGGTGTCGAGCCGCATGGCGAGCCGCCCAGCAGCGGCCAATTCCGGGAAGCGGCGCGCCACCGCAAGGCCGTCGGATACTTCCCGGCCAAAGTAATCCACCAATACCGTCAGGTTTTCATCCGGGAAGGTTTCGTGGAACATCTCGGCGGCGCGCACCGTACTGCCGGCATAGCCGATCAACGCATGCGGCATGGTGCCATAGCCGCGCGGCGCGCCGAACCAATGGGCCGTGGCGTCATTGGCATTACCGATGAAACCCTTGGCGCCTTCTGCCTGCGCGGCGCGGCTGCCAACAGAAGCGGCATAGGCCATCATGTCTTGCATTTCAGCGCCCGCGCAGTGGCGCGCTTCCATGGCCAGAAAGGCAGTTTGCGGCAATTCAACACACATCTGATAGGCGTTATGCGCCGCCACACATGCCGCGCCGAGCTTCTGGAGCAGCATAGTTTCCAGATCCACCAATTGCACGAAAGATCCAGTGATATAAAGCAAAGGATCGCCAGCGCCGACCCATTGCCCTTCTTCATGCATCACTTCGATCTGAAACGCGGTAGCACGAGAAGCCGCCACCGCGCGCAACCAATCCAACATTAACCGAGGTGCAGCAATTACCGGGCGGCGCAAAAACACCGCATAGGTCACTTGCGTATCACCAAAGCGCTGCACCACGGCCTTGGTGCGGTTGAAATAGCTATCGGCGCGGGCGGTAATCACCGCATCCGTCACATCGGATGCCGCCGGAAGGGTTGTTCCCTCCCGGCTGCTGGGCGCGTTCACTGCGCTGCCTGGGCCGGTGCGGTCAGGCCGGCCACACGCCGCGCCTTCAATTCCTCGGCGATCAGGAAGGCGAGTTCCAGCGACTGTTCCGCATTCAAGCGCGGGTCGCAGGAGGTCGCGTAATTGGCCGAAAGATCGGTCTCCGACAGCTTATGGGCGCCGCCCAGGCATTCGGTGACATCACTGCCGGTCATTTCCACATGCACGCCGCCGGCGAAGCTGCCTTCCGCTTCATGCACATCGAAAAAGCCGCGCACTTCGGAAATGATGGCATCAAAGGGCCGGGTCTTATAGCCGGCGACGGTGGTGGTATTGCCGTGCATGGGATCGCAAATCCAAACCACATTGCGCCCGGCACGCGTTACGGCACGGACCAGCGGTGCCAGCTTCGCTTCCACCTTATCGGCACCCATGCGGGAGATCAGCGTCAGCCGCCCCTTTTCATTGGCCGGGTTCAGGATTTCCGTGAGCCGCACCAATTCATCGGCATCCATGCTGGGGCCGACCTTCATGCCGATGGGGTTCTTCACACCCCTCAGGAACTCCACATGGGCACCTTCCGGCTGGCGCGTACGATCCCCAATCCACAGGAAATGCGCCGAACAGGCATACCAATCGCCCGAAGTTGAATCGACCCGCGTCATGGCCTGTTCATAAGGCAGCAACAGACTTTCATGGCTGGTGTAGAAATCAGTCTCCCGCACTTGCGGCAGGTCTGACATGCCGCAGGCCTGCATGAAGGACAGCGTTTGATCAATGCGGGTCGCAAGGTCCGCGTAGCGTTCCGCCAGTGGGCTTCTTTCGACAAAGCCGAGATTCCAGCGATGAACCTGATGCAAATCCGCATAGCCGCCGGTCGCGAAGGCGCGCAGCAGATTGACCGTGCCGGCGGATTGCATATAGGCGAATTCCATCCGCGACGGATCTGGAATGCGCGACGGCGCATCGAAATCCGGGCCGTTGATGATGTCGCCGCGATAGGAAGGCAGCGTCACGCCATCACGCGTTTCATGATCGGAAGATCGCGGCTTGGCGAATTGCCCGGCCATGCGGCCAAGCTTCACCACGGGCAGCGCGCCACCGAAGGTGAGCACCACGGCCATTTGCAGCAATACGCGGAAGGTATCGCGGATCACATTGGCAGTGAAATCACCGAAGCTTTCGGCGCAATCCCCACCTTGCAGTACGAAGGCCTGGCCATCGCCGGCACGCGCCAAGGAGGCCTTGAGGCGCCGGGCCTCACCGGCAAAAACCAGCGGGGGAAATCGCGCGATCTTGGCTTCCATTGCGGCCAAAGCCGCCTGGTCGGGATATTCCGGCACTTGCCTGATTGGCATGTTCCGCCATGATTCCGGGCTCCAGCCCCGCGCAGTCATTTCCGCCTATCTCCTTGAAACAAGAACGGGCACAATAAACACGGTGTCGCGCTGAGGGGAAGAGCAGCCGGGCGGCGCGGCAGGATGGCAAGGAAAGCAGCAGGCATGGACAGGCAGCAAGATATCGCAATCCGGATGCAGAAAGCGGTTCAGGCGGGGGCCATTCCCGGCCTGGTGCTGGCGCTGGGGGATCGGCATGGCAGCGGGTGGGAAGCCGGTTTTGGCAGCCGTGCCTTGGGCGGGGCTGAGGCGATGGCGCCCGATAGCGTGTTCTGGATTGCCTCCATGACCAAGGCGATTACCGGCGTGGCGGCAATGATGTTGGTGGAAGCGGGCAAGCTTTCCCTGGATGCGCCCGCCGCCGCTTTGGTGCCGGAAATCGGCGCGCTTGGCGTGTTGGAAGGCTTTGATGAGGCGGGCCAGCCCAAGCTGCGCCCCGCCAAGCGCCCGATCACCTTGCGCCACTTACTGACCCATACTTCCGGCTATGCCTATGACATGTGGAGCGCTGACATCGCCCGTTTCCGCAAGGCCACTGGAACGCCAGCGGTTGGCACCTGCCGCAATGCCGCGCTCGCTTTGCCGCTTTTGTTCGACCCCGGTGAGGATTGGTCCTACGGCATCGGCATAGATTGGGCCGGCAAGATGGTTGAGGCCGCCACGGGCGAAAGGCTTGGGGCGCATTTGCAGCGCGTGATTTTTGAACCGCTCGGCATGGTGGATACTTCCTTCAAGCTGCGCCCGGACCAAAGGGCGCGGCTCGTTGCCATGCATGGGCGCGGCGCGGATGGGGCGCTTTCCGTCATTCCCTTTGAAGTGCCGCAGGAGCCAGAGTTCGAGACCGGCGGCGGCGGGCTTTATGGCACGGCACGGGACTACCTGGCTTTTGCGCGCATGATCCTGAATGGCGGGCGGCATGGCGATATGCGGCTGCTGAAGGCCGCAACCATCGCCGAGATGGCGCGGGACCAGATCGCGCCGCTTTCCGTGCGCCCGATGATTTCAGCGGTACCGACAGCCACACGGGATGCGGATTTCTTCCCCGGTATGGCGAATGGCTGGGGGCTGACCTTTTTGGTCAATCGCAAGCCGTCACCGCAGGGGCGGTCCGCAGGTGGCCTCGCCTGGGCGGGGCTTGGCAATACCTACTATTGGATTGACCATGGCCGCGGCACGGCTGGGATTTTCCTCAGCCAAATCCTGCCGTTTTTTGACCCGCACGCCATTGCGCTGTTCCGCGATTTCGAAAGCCTCGTGAATGGCGTTTGACGCGGTTGCCTAAAATACTACCACGGATCGGATGGATTTACCTTCATGCATCAGATCGAAGGCGTCGTTGATTTTCTCAAGCGGCATGGTGTGGGTGATCAGATCATCAATATTGATCTTTCCTTCCATGTACCAATCAACAATCTTCGGCACGTCGGTGCGCCCGCGCGCGCCGCCAAAGGCTGAACCTTTCCAGACGCGGCCGGTGACCAATTGGAAGGGCCGCGTGGCGATTTCAGCGCCCGAAGGGGCGACGCCGATGATGATGCTCTCTCCCCAGCCACGATGGCAGCATTCCAGCGCCTGGCGCATCACCGCGACATTGCCGGTGCAATCAAAGGAGAAATCGGCGCCACCGCCGGTCAGGTCCGTGATAGCCTGCACCACTTTATCGGTGCCGATTTCATGCGGGTTGATGAAATGCGTCATGCCGAATTTGCGCGCCATGGCCTGTTTGGCGGGGTTGATGTCAACGCCGATGATCTTGTCGGCACCCACCATCCGCGCGCCTTGGATGACATTCAGCCCAATACCGCCCAGGCCAAATACCGCGACATTGGCGCCGGGCCAGACCTTGGCGGTATAGATCACGGCACCAATGCCGGTGGTGACGCCGCAGCCGATGTAGCAAATCTTGTCGAAGGGCGCGTCTTCACGCACCTTGGCCAGAGCAATTTCCGGCAGCACCGTGAAGTTCGAAAAAGTGCTGCACCCCATATAATGAAACACTGGCTTGCCAGGGGCTGCGCCTTCGCAACTGAAACGGCTGGTGCCATCCGGCATCACGCCCTTGCCTTGTGTGCCGCGGATGGAGGTGCAAAGATTACTGCGCTGGCTCAGGCAGGTTTTGCAGGCGCGGCATTCCGGCGTGTAGAGCGGAATCACATGATCGCCGGGTTTCACGCTGGCAACACCTGCGCCGATTTCCCGCACAATGCCCGCCCCTTCATGGCCGAGGATGGCGGGGAAAAGCCCCTCAGAATCGAGCCCATCCAGCGTGTAGGAATCCGTGTGGCAAACGCCGGTTGCCATGATTTCAACCAGGACTTCGCCGGCTTTGGGGCCGGCCAAATCCACGGTTTCGATGGAGAGCGGCTGTTTCGCTTGCCAAGCCACGGCGGCGCGCGTTTTCATCGGGCGGTATCCCTACATGCTTTCGGGGGCGTATCCTGCACCGCTTGGCGATGCGGTGGAAGCCTTAGGCAGGAACCGCACGCGGTGCCGTGCGCGCGCCCGCATCACGCGGCAAAGCCATGGCAGCGGCCAGCATGACAAGCCCAAGAACAGCCAGGGTCAGAAACAAAGCAGGCGCTCCACCCGCGGCATCGCCATAGGCCCAGGCGACCAGGTTCACCCCAAGCGGCGCTGCGACAAAACCCATGGCAAATTTCAGCCCAAAGGCCAGGCCGCGCCGCTTGCCCGATGAATAGCGCGCCAGCAGCAGATTTTCGACTGGTGCCGAGAAATCGAACATGAAGCCGATGAACACAGCAATCAGCAGCACCCAAACGCCACCAAACCAAGCCGCCAGTAGCATGAGTGGCAATTTCACCAGGAAGGTCGCGACATAAAGCGTCTTCATCGGCATCTGATCCGCGAGCCGCCCGCCAATCAATTGCCCGGCGCTGCCCATCAACATCGTGGCGCCCACAATCACGCCAAGCTGCGCCGCCCGGGCAGAATCAAGCAGCAGCATGTCACTCAGCCATTTCGGCAGCGCAGTGGAATAGGCGGTATAGGCAATGGAGCCGAGCATGAAGGTGATGGCGAGCACGATCAGTACGCCCCAGGGAATGCGCGCTGCCTCAGCGACCGCAGCCTGCGCCGCATCCTGACCTGGCTGATGATTGCTGGCGGCAACACGGCCTGTGAGCAGGCAGAATAGCAGCGCCAAGCCTGCGATGATGGTGACAATGCCCGGCAGGATCATCGCCATGCGCCAACCGGCAATGGCGGCAAGCCCGCCGGCAATCACCGCAGCGCAGGCAACACCGATACTGCCGGCGATACCAAGAACACCCATCAGCCGCCCGCGCGCATCGGGCGGTGCTGTCATGGAAACCCAAGCCAGTGCGACGGGGTGATAAATCGCGCCGAATGTGCCAAGCAGCGCCAGCGCCAGCCCCATTTCCGCACTATCGGAAACAAAGCCGGCAATGATGGACGCCAGACCAAGCCCCAAGAAAAACACCACCATCATGCGCGCATGTCCGAAGCGATCCGCAAGCCAGCCTGCCAGAGGCGCACCAACGCCAATCATTGCCGCCCCCAGGGTCCAAAGCGCGATGATTTCTGCATAGGGGCGCTGCCAGATGCCTTCCAGAATCACCGCCAGCGTCAGGAAAAGCCCCGTCAGCACGTGATGGAGGAAATGCCCCAGTGAGGCGAAGCCGATAATCAGGCGCTGCGCGGGCTGCATCACACACCCACCACGCGGGTGCGGGTGCGGAGTGTGACGAATTCCTCAGCCGCCGTTGGATGAATGCCGATGGTGCGATCAAAATCCTGTTTTGTGGCGCCCATCACCACGGCAATGCCGATGCCTTGCATCATCTCGCCCGCGTCTTCGCCGATCATATGCGCGCCGAGGATTTTTTGCGTGCGCTGACAGACCACCAGCTTCATCAGCGTCTTGCGGCCTTCGCGCTTGCTGATGGTGTGGCGCATGGGGGTGAAGCGCGTGACGTAAACATCAGCGGGGCCGCGCTTGGCGGCTTCTTCCTCCGTAATGCCGACCGTGCCGATGGGTGGGTTCATGAAAACGGCGGTTGGGACGTTTTCGTAGCTCACACGGCGTGGGTTATTGCCGAATAGCGTATCGGCCAGTGCATGGCCCACCGCCGTTGCCATGGGGGTCAAATTCACCCGGTCCAGCACATCGCCAATGGCGAAGATGTGCGGCTGGCTGGTGGCGTGGTTGTCATCCACCGCAATTACGCCATTGGCCGCCAGCGCTACGCCTGCCTTTTCCAGCCCAAGCCCGACGGTTGCAGGCTTGCGCCCGGTGCAGAAAAAGACCGCATCGAATTCTGTCACGCTGCCATCGGAAAGATGCAGCAAACGCGCCTTGCCTTGCCCTTCGATGCGCGTTGGGGTCACGCCCGCGCGGCAGGTAATGCCCTGGGCTGTCAGCGCTTCCGCGGCGGCACTGCGAATATCCCCATCAAAGCCGCGCAGCGGCAGCGGCGCGCGATGCACCAGCGTAACCTCCGCCCCCAGCCCCTTCAGGATGCAGGCGAATTCTACCGCGATATAGCCCGCGCCCAGTACTGCAACGCGCTTGGGCAAAGCCTTCAAAGTGAAGATATCATCCGAAATGAGGCCAAGCTCTGCGCCCGGAATAGCAAGTCGTGTGGCCACGCCGCCAACCGCGATGATGATGCGTTCCGCCGTTACGCGCTTGCCGCCAACATCAAGCGTATGTGCATCCAGAAATATCGCGCGTGCATCGAAGGAAGTGACCCCCGCATTACCGAGCAAGCGGCCATAAATCCCAGAAAGCCGCGCCACTTCGGCGTCTCGCGCGGCGGCGAGCTTCGCCCAATCATGCCAGTGATTTTCAAGCGACCAACCAAAAGCCGCAGCATCTTCCGCCCAGGCGCCATATTCGGCGGCATTCACCATGATTTTCTTCGGCACGCAGCCGACATTCACACAAGTGCCGCCCCAGAAGCGTTCTTCAGCAACACCCACCCGCGCCCCATGGCCGGCGGCAATACGCGCGGAGCGCACCCCGCCAGAACCGCCACCAATCACGAAAAGATCAAATTCATAAGCCATGGAAACCTCGATAAGCCGATCAGGCTGGGCGTTTCGGGACAACAACGCGCACAGTGAAAATCTGCACCGGCTCATCATGTTGGTTGAAGGTGGTGTTGCGCATCAGCGCCGAACCACGATCCGGACGAGACCGCGATGGCGCCACTTCCAGCACTTCGATTTCCACGCGCAGCGTATCACCGGGATAGACCGGCTTGGTCCATTGCAGCTCACCGCCGCCGCCGACAATGCCGCCGGAAATGCCGCCTATCGCCTGCACCACCATGCGCATGGTCATGCCCGCGGTATGCCAACCACTCGCGGCCAGGCGCCCGAACAGCGGATGCGCGGCACCCGCTTCCTCATCCATATGGAAGGGCTGCGGATCATAAAGGGTGGCGAAGCGTTTGACTTCCTCGGCATCAACCATCACCGATCCTGCGGTAAAGCGCCGGCCCGGGAAAAGGTCTTCAAGGAAAATCGCCTCACTCACGTGCCGATACCACCAAGGGCCAGGTATTTCACTTCAAGATATTCCTCAATCCCCATATGGCTTCCTTCACGTCCCAGGCCGGATTGCTTGAAGCCACCAAAGGGCACTTCAGCCGTTGAGATGAGGCCTTCATTGATGCCGACAATGCCGTATTCCAAAGCCTCGGCCACACGGAAGATGCGCCCGACATCGCGGGCGTAGAAATAGGATGCCAGGCCGAATTCCGTATCATTAGCCATCTGGATCGCTTCCTCTTCGGTCTTGAAGCGGAACAGCGGCGCTACCGGGCCGAAGGTCTCCTCCCCGAAAATCTTGGCACCGCGTGGCACATTCGAAAGGATGGTCGGTTCGAAGAAATTGCCGCCGCGCGCATGGCGCTTGCCGCCGGTGATCACACTGGCACCTTGCGCCAGCGCATCGGCGATATGTTCTTCAACCTTCGCCACCGCATCGGCATTGATCAGCGGGCCTTGCGTGACGCCTGGTTCCATCCCGGGGCCGACCTTCAGCCCTTCCACCGCGATCTTCAGCTTTTCGGCGAAGGCTTCATACACGCCATCCTGCACAAGAATACGATTGGCACAAACGCAAGTCTGACCCGCATTGCGATATTTGGACGCCATCGCCCCCGCAACGGCCGCATCCAAATCCGCATCATCAAACACGATGAAGGGCGCATTGCCGCCCAATTCCATGGAGGTCTTTTTGATGGTCGCCGCGCATTGCGCAAGCAGCACACGCCCAACTTCCGTAGAACCCGTGAAAGACAGCTTGCGGATGATGGGATTGCTGGTGAGTTCCTTGCCGGTTTCACCCGAAGGCCCGGTGATCACATTACACACACCAGCAGGCATGCCGGCGCGTTCCGCCAGCACCGCCAAGGCCAGCGCGGAGAAGGGCGTTTGCGAGGCGGGACGAATGACGCCGGTGCAGCCCGCGGCCCAACCAGGGCCGGCCTTGCGCGTGATCATGGCCGAGGGGAAATTCCACGGCGTGATGGCCGCAAAAACGCCGATCGGTTCCTTGGTCACCAGAATGCGGCGGCCCTTGGCGTTTTGGGGAATCGTCTCGCCCTGCACGCGGCGGCCTTCATCGGCGAACCATTCAATGAAGGAAGCGGCATAAACCACTTCACCCTTGGCTTCCGCAAAGGGTTTGCCTTGCTCGGCCGTCATGATCGCGGCCAGATCATCCGAATTCTCATGCATCAGCGCGGCGATCTTGTGCAGGATCACGGCGCGATCTTTTGCGAGCATGGCGCGCCAGGCCGGCCAGGCGGCATTGGCGGCTTCAATGGCGCGGCGCGTTTCCGCCTGGCCCATGGCGGGCACTTCGCCAATCACCTCGCCGGTGGCGGGGTTGCGCACGGGAATCATCTTGCCGCTATCCGCCTGCACCCAGGCGCCGGCGATGTAATTCGCCTGACGGAAAAGGGCGGGGTCCTTCAAGGGCAGCTTGGTGGTGGCGTCGAGCATGGGGGTCCTCCTTGGCTTTCTCCCAGAATAGGCTGAAACCGCGCCTTTTCCCAAGCCTTGTAACGCCGGGCTTGCCTTCGCGCCCCGGCGGGCCATGATCGCCCCCAAGAAAGCCATAGGAACGCCCAAATGGATGCCACCCATGACCCCAGCCTGAAAAGCTGGGTCGCTTCCGCCAATCAACCGGGGCAGGATTTCCCGATCCAGAACCTGCCCTTCGGCGTCTTCAGCAGCGCCGGAGAAGCACAGCGCGGCGGGGTTGCGATTGGCGAGATGATTCTGGATTTGCGCGCGGCCATCTCGGCGGGGCTGCTATCTGGTGCGGCGGCTGATGTGGCTGCCGGGCCTTCGTTGAATGGGCTTATGGCCATGGGCAGGGGCGCTTCTGCACGTTTGCGCGCGCAAATCTCCGCACTGCTGGCCGATGGGTCATCCGCCGAAGCCATCGCCGCGCGCATTCTGGTGCCCATGCGCGATGCGCGTATGCATCTGCCTGCCACGGTCGCGAATTTCTCCGATTTCATGGCAAGCTATGATCACTGCGCCAGGCTTGGTGTCCGGCGCGATCCGAAGAACCCCCTGCCTCAGGCTTTCCGCCATTTGCCGGTTGCCTATCATTCCCGCGCCAGTTCCGTGCGCGTGAGTGGCGAGGATGTGATCCGCCCGCATGGCCAATGGGCGCGGAGCGATGGCGAGGTGCGCTTTGGCCCATCAGACGCGATGGATTACGAATTGGAATTGGCGATCTGGATCGCGGGTGAGAATGCACTCGGCACGCCCATCACGATGGCCGATGCACCGCAGCGCATCTTCGGCTTCGGGCTTTTGAATGATTGGTCCGCGCGCGATATCCAGCGCTGGGAAATGCCGCCGCTCGGGCCATTTTTGGCGAAGAGTGTTTCCACCTCGGTCTCGCCCTGGATCATCACCGCCGAGGCTTTGGAACCCTTCGCGCAAGCGGCACCCGCGATTGATCCGCCCCCCCTGCCCTATCTGGATAGCGCCTGGAACCGTGCCGCCGGCGCGCTAGGCATTCGCATGCAGGCGCTCTTGGTGACGGCACGGATGCGCGCGGAAGGCGCCGCGCCCGCTTTGCTGACGGATACGGAATTCGCCCGCATGTATTGGACCGCGGCGCAAATGGTGGCGCATCACGGCACCAATGGCTGCAATCTGCTGCCCGGCGATTTGCTGGGCAGCGGCACGGTTTCCGGGCCGCAAGATACGGCGGCTGCGTGCCTTGCCGAACTTGGCCTTACCGGCCCCATCACGCTGCCTAATGGCGAGACGCGTCGTTGGTTGCAGGATGGTGATGAGGTGATTTTCCGCGCCCGCGCCGAAGCGCCTGGTGCTGTTTCCATCGGCTTTGGTGAATGTCGAGGCGCCATCGCGCCAGCTATCGCCTGGCCTGCTTGATTTCAAAAGAAGGAGAAACCCCATGCCCCGTCGTATTGTTGATATTTCAGTCGCGCTCAAGGCCGGCATCGTCAGTGACCCGCCCCATGCGCTGCCCAAGATTGAATATCTGGACCATCACATGACAGCGCCCGCCATGGCGCAGGATTTCGGCATTAGCGTGGATCAATTGCCGGAAGGCGAATATGCGGCGGTGGAGCGTGTGCAGATTAGCACCCATAACGGCACGCATATTGATGCACCTTATCATTACTTTAGCCGCATGAATGAAAGGCTGGTCCCAGGTGGAGAGCCTTCCTGGCGCATTGATGAAGTGCCGCTTGATTGGTGCTTGCAGCCTGGTGTGAAGCTCGATTTTCGGCATTTTGATCATGGCTATGTCGCGACGGCCAATGATGTGAAGGCAGAGCTGAAGCGCATTGGCCATACGCTGAAGCCGCTGGAAATCGTGGTGGTGAATACCGCCGCCGGCGCGCGTTATGGCGAAGATGATTATATCCATTCCGGCTGCGGTATGGGCAAGGAAGCGACGCTTTGGCTACTGGAACAGGGTGTGCGCGTGACGGGCACGGATGGCTGGTCCTGGGATGCGCCGTTTTCACTGACCAAAAAGAAGGTCGCGGCGACAGGTGATGTTTCGCTGATCTGGGAAGGCCATCGCGCGGGGCGAGAGATTGGCTATTGCCACATCGAAAAACTCTCCAACCTGGATAAGCTGCCGCCCAGCGGTTTCACGATTTCCTGCCTGCCCGTGAAAGTCTATCGCGGTTCCGCTGGCTGGACCCGCGCTGTCGCGATTTTTGAAGAATAAGGGGGACGCCATGGCACGCCGTTTCATTGATATTTCAGTCGCACTCAAAGGCGGGATCGCATCCGACCCGCCGCATATGCTGCCCGAAATTGAATATCACGACCATCACATGACCGCGCCGCGCCTGGCGCAGGAATTCGGCATCAGCGTGGATCAATTGCCCGAAGGCCAATTCGCGGCGCGGGAAGTGGTGCGCATCACGACGCATAGCGGGACGCATCTTGATTCGCCCTATCACTTCTTCAGCCGCATGAATGAAAGGACGGTTCCGGGTGGTGAGCCTTCCTGGCGCATTGATGAAGTGCCGCTTGATTGGTGCTTTCAGCCTGGTGTGAAGCTCGATTTTCGGCATTTTCCGGATGGCTATGTCGCGACCCTTAGCGATGTACAGGCGGAGCTGAAGCGCATCGGCCACACCCTGAAACCGCTTGAAATTGTGGTGGTGAATACCCGCGCCGCCAGCCGTTACGGGCAGGATGATTTCATCCATAGCGGCTGCGGTGTTGGCAAGGCGGCCACGCTTTGGCTGTTGGAACAGGGCGTGCGCGTGACGGGTATTGATGGCTGGTCCTGGGATGCGCCGTTTTCACTGACGAAGAAAAAGGTGCAGGAAACCGGTGATGCGTCACTGATCTGGGAAGGCCATCGCGCAGGGCGTGAGATTGGTTATTGCCATATGGAAAAACTCACGAATCTGGAAAGCCTGCCGCCTGATGGCTTCATGATTTCCTGCTTTCCCGTGAAGGTGCATCGCGGTTCCGCCGGCTGGACGCGCGCCGTTGCGATCATTGAGGAGTGATGCGGCGCCTTCTGTTTCTTGCCCTATTGCTGATCCCGTTTGCCGCAAAAGCGTTGCGCGCTATTCCACCGTGACGCTCTTCGCGAGGTTGCGTGGCTGATCCACATCCGTGCCCTTCAGTACCGCAACATGATAGGCGAGAAACTGCACCGGGATAGTGTGCAGAATGGGTGCGGCGAAGGCCGGCACGCGCGGCAGCACCACAATGCGCTCGGCAAATCCGCGCAGCTTTTCCGCGCCAAGATCATCGGTGAAGGCCATGACACGCCCACCCCGCGCAGCCGATTCCTGAAGATTGGACGCGGTTTTTTCAAATAGCGGACCTGAGGGGCAGAGCGCTATCACCGGCACGGCAGGATCAATCAACGCAATCGGGCCATGCTTCATTTCGCCGGCGGCGTAACCCTCGGCATGGATATAGGAAAGTTCCTTCAATTTCAGCGCGCCTTCAAGCGCCACGGGAAACAGCGCGCCGCGCCCAAGGAACAGCACATCACGCGCCTTGGCCACTTCCACTGCCATCGCGCGAATTTCGTCATCGCGTTCGAGCACTGCGGCAGCGTTGGAAGGCACCTCCAACAAAGCCGCAGTCAATTCCGCTTCCTGTTCCGTAGTGATAATGGCGCGCGCGCGCCCCAACCCGATGGCGAGACAAGCCAGCACTGAAAGCTGAGCGATCACCGATTTGGTGGAAGCAACGGCAACCTCCGGCCCCGCGACGGTGATCACCGCAGCATCACTTTCGCGTGCCATGGTGCTTTCCGGGACATTCACAATGGAAAGGATGCGCTGACCGCGCTGCTTCAAGAGCCGAAGTGCCGCGAGCGTATCGGCGGTCTCGCCACTTTGGCTGAGCAGCAGCGCGCCACCACCCGCCGGCAAGGGCGGGTCGCGATAGCGCAATTCGCTGGCAAAATCAGCATCCACGGGCAGGCGCGCCACTTCCTCAATCCAATAGCGCCCGACCAAACCCGCCAGATAAGCACTGCCGCAAGCGGTCATGATCAGGCGCGGGACTGTCACAGGATCGAAAGGCAGTTCGGGCAGGATTACGCGCCGCTGCGCCGGGTCCAGATATTGCGTCAAGGTATCACCCAGCACCACCGGATGTTCGTGCAATTCCTTTTCCATGAAATGGCGATAATTGCCCTTGCCGGTGGTGGCGCCCGAAACAGCGGTGAGCTTGATCTGGCGCGCCACTTCCGCGCCTTTCGCATCATGAAACCGCGCACCGTTGCGATCCAGCACCGCCCAATCGCCTTCTTCCAGATAGGCGATACGCCGGGTCAGCGGCGCCAAGGCAAGTGCATCCGACCCCACAAACATCTCGCCCTCACCAAAACCAACGGCAAGAGGCGCGCCTTGGCGGGCGCAAATCAGCAATTCCGGATGGCCGGCAAAAATCATCGCCAGCGCAAAGGCGCCATGCACGCGCTTCAGCGCTGCTGCCGCTGCGGCTTCAGGCGTTGCGCCGGCTTGCAGGAAATCATCCACCAGCAGGGCGAAGGTTTCCGTATCGGTTTCGGTTTGGAAGGCATGGCCACGCGCTTCCAATTCCGAGCGCAGTTCTGCGTGGTTTTCGATAATGCCGTTATGGACGACAACCACGCGCGCCGTGCCATGCGGGTGTGCATTGCGCGTGGTGGGCGCGCCATGTGTGGCCCAGCGCGTATGGCCAATGCCGGTGGTGCCGGCCAACGGCTCGGCATCCAAGGCAGTCGCCAGATTGCCAAGCTTGCCCTCGGCGCGCCTGCGATCAATCTTGCCGTCAATCAGCGTCGCAATGCCGGCGCTATCATAACCGCGATATTCCAGCCGCCGCAGCGCTTCCAAAAGCCGGGGCGCCGCTGCCTGTTGCCCGACCACACCAACAATGCCGCACATCAGCGCTTCCCCTTGCCCTTGAAACCGCGCCCTGGTTTTACCGCCTGGCGCCCGCGCGCAATCGCCAGCGCATCATCTGGCACGTCTTCCGTAATCACACTGCCGGCGGCCACCAGCGCACGCGCACCAATTTTCACCGGCGCCACCAGCGCCGTATCACTGCCAATGAAAGCGCCTTCACCAATTTCGGTGCGATGCTTCGCCACGCCATCATAATTGCAGGTGATGGTGCCGGCACCAATATTGGCCCCCGCGCCAATCGTGGCGTCGCCCAAATAGCTCAAATGATTCGCCTTCGCACCAGCGCCGAGGGTGGTGGCCTTCAGCTCCACGAAATTGCCGACATGGGCATGGGGTTCAATGACCGTACCCGGGCGGAGCCGTGCATAAGGGCCAATCACCGCACCCCGCTTCACCATGCAACCTTCCAAATGGCTGAAGGCGCGGATGGTCACGCCATCTTCGACTGTAACGCCAGGGCCAAAAAAGATATTGGGTTCCAGCACCACATCCGCGCCCAATTGCGTGTCATGGGAAAGATACACGCTCTCCGGCGCCAGCATCGTCACCCCACCTGCCATGGCGGCGGCGCGCAGGCTTCGTTGCACTTCCGCTTCCGCTTGCGCCAATTCAGCGCGGCTATTGATGCCGCGAAGCTCGGCCTCTGGCGCTTCCACCGCGACCACGCGCTTGCCTTCCGCCCGCGCCTGTTGGATCACATCGGTCAGATAATATTCGCCCTTGGCATTATTGTTGCCAATGGCGCCAAGCCAGCGGAACAAATCCTGTGCCGGGGCACAAATCACACCAGCATTGCAAAGCCCGATCGCGCGTTCTTCTGCCGTCGCATCCGCCCATTCAACAATACGCGTGACTTCGGATTTCTCATCCAGCACCACACGCCCATAGCGCACGGGATCAGCGGGCCGCATGGCCAGCAGCGCAAGCCCGGCGGTTTCGCGTGCAGCCACCAGCGCCTGCAATGTGGCCGGCGAGATCAGCGGATTGTCACCATAAAGCACCGCCACATCACCCTGATGCCCACCCAGCAAGGGGGCCGCTTGCAGCGCCGCATGGCCGGTGCCGAGCCTTTCCCGCTGCACCACGACCTCGCGCGGCGCCACAGCGTCTTCCAGCGCCGGCATATCCGGCCCGACCACCACCACAATGCGCCCGAAAACCTGCGCGCAAGCGCTGATCAGATGCTGGATCATGGGCCGCCCCGCCAAGGGGTGCAGCACCTTGGGTTGGGTGGAACGCATGCGCGTCCCAAGGCCGGCGGCGAGGATGATGGCGGCGGGGCTCATGGCAGTGGTGGTAACGGGCAAAGAGCGCTTCGTCCAGAAGCGGGATAAACGCTCAGTACCCGATGACCCTCACGCCAGGAAATCGCAGAACCTTCCGCGGATTTATCGCTTCAGGCCGCAACAGCGCCCTGTGCGGTGCGACGCATGCGCCGACGCAGCGAAAAGCCCATCATCGTGGCGCCAGCGAAAAGCGGAATATAGGCAAAGCTGGGGTCCACCTTCACGGTGCGGGCATTGGCCATTTTCAGCATGGTCTGGCGGATCCCGGTCCAGGGGTCGAGCGCCATCATGAAGCCCAGCAGCGCCGGCGCCAGGACCAGAAGAATGGCAATCACCGCCGCCTGTGCGGCGTATTTTTCGAGCGAGGGGATAACCCGCGTGGCCAGCGCCGCCGCCATGGCGGCGAAAGCAAGCACGCTCATTATCGGCAGCTTGCTGAAAATGGAAAGGCCATAAACCGCCGCGCCGCGCTGACCGGCAAAGGTCACCGCCGGCAGGAAATAGGCCACAAGCACGGCCGCTATGCCACCAAGCAACAGAGCCATTTCAACGCTATCGGCCTTTCCACGTGAAGTTTCAATCATCCTTTGTCTCCCTGTTTGGATGCGCGTCCTTAGGCTTCCCAGACGAATTTAAGTTACTTTGAAATGACATGTAGGTAATTTAATCTGCATAGGCAAGCGCTTCCAACCGAGGGGCGCCAAAAGGCAACGCCCCCAGGCCAGCCCCAGCCCGTGAATCGATTTCGCCTGAAAATGCTCCCAGTTCTTGCGGCGGCGGCAATTATTCAGCACCCTTCAGGCGCAACGGCCCTAAACGCCGATATATAAGGAAACGCCATGCTGAGCCGCCGTTCGGTCGCCTTCCAAGGGACAGCGCTTGCCCTGAGCCTTTTGGCACCGGGGCGCCACGCCCAAGCCCAGGCCACAACTTGGCCAGACAGGCCGGTGCGCGTGGTGGTCCCCTTTGGCCCGGGTGGCGCGATTGATATCCTGATCCGCATCCTGGCGCCGCATTTCCCCCCGCTCGGCAATGGGCAGAACATCATCGTGGATAATCGCGCCGGTGCGGGCGGCACCATTGGCGCCGCGCATGTGGCGCAGGCGCGCCCGGATGGCAGCACCTTATTGATGGGCGAATTGGCATCTGGTGCACTGGCGCATGAGCTTTATCGCGACCTGCCCTATGATCCGCGGCGCGCCTTCACGCCTATCATTTTCCTGGCGGATATGCCGCTTATTCTGGTAGCGCGCAGCACGCTTGCCGAAAGGGATGTTGCCGGCATCCTGGCCGCTGCGAAGGCAAAGCCCGGCAGTTTCAGCTATGGTAGTGTGGGCGCCGGCCATATCAGCCACCTGACTATGGAATTGCTGCAACGCCGCGCTGGTGGCGGGATGGAAATGCTGCATGTGGTCTATCGCAGCGGGGCCGATATGGTTGCTGCGGTCGCTAAGGGAGAGGTCGACCTTACCGTCACCTCCATCTCCTCCGCTGCGCCTTTCTTGCAGGCTGGGACGGTGCGGATGATGGCTGTCAGCACGCCAAATCGCTTTGCTGGGCTGCCGGAAGTGCCGACGCTGAATGAAACGGTGCCTGGTGTCACGGGATCACTTTGGTACGGCTTGGTTGGGCCTGCGGGGCTTTCCGCTGATATCGTTGCCAGGGCAAATGCTGCCTTCAACACCATCCTGGCGCAGCCGGAAATTGTTGAAACCCTGCGGCGCCAGCAAGGCGCTATGGTTGTCGGTGGAACGCCGGAGGCCTTTGCAGCGCATATCCAAGGTGAGATTGACCGCTGGACACCGATCATTCGCGCTGCCGGCATCCGGGTTCAATGAGGGTGGTTAAGCGCCTTCATGGCTGAAGCGCCGCACTGATCCGCGCAACAACGCCGTTCCAATCGCCAAGCCCTTGCTGGCGAAACAGCCGCATGCCGGGATACCAGGGCGAATCCTCTCGTTCCAACAGCCACCGGAAATCCGGCGCAAAGGGCAGCATCAGCCAAACCGGTTTCCCAAGCGCTGCGGCCAGATGCGCGACTGAGGTATCAACCGCAATCACCAAATCAAGTGCTGAGATCAGCGCCGCCGTATCGGCGAAATCATTAAGCTCAGCGGTCAGATCGCATAGGGCCGATGCTCGCAGCGCGGGCTGGTCCGCTGCGCGCACCTCCTTCTGCAGCGAAACCCAGACATCACCCGATTGAAACAGCGGCAAAAGGCATTCAAGCGCCATGGAACGATTGGCGTCATTGGTGTGGATCGTGCTGCCGCTCCAGACCACGCCAATACGCCGCCGCCCCTTTGGCAGGCGCGCGGCAAAGCGCGCGGCTTCGCCAGCCGGCGCCTTCAGATAGCCATCGGGCCAAGCTGGGATGGTTTCAAGCCTGGTACCGAAGGCAAGTGGCAGGCTGAGCATTGGGCAATGCAGATCGAAATCTGTTCTCGCCTCATCCTCGTCAATCACCCGCACAGCGGGGTGAAAACCCGCAAAGAGCCTGAGCAAGGGTTTCTGTACCGCAAGAATGACGTCTGCTCCGGCGGCGGCGGCCAGCAAGCCATAGCGCGCAAATTGAATGGTATCGCCAAAGCCCTGCTCGGCATGAATCAAAAGCCGCTGATCCTTGAGCGATTCCCTGCCCTGCCAAATGGGTTGAGAAAACTTGCGGCGAGATTGCGCTTTTGGTCGCAGATGACGGTATTCGTAATCACGCCAACCATCCTCAAAGCGGCCAAGCGCCAACAGCGTAAAGGCACGATTATATCGTGCTTCCGCATGGTCCGGTTTCAGGCGCAAGGCGCGGTCATAGGAAAGCAAGGCTTCCTCAAGCTGGTTCAGCGCAGTCAGGATGGTGCCGTGATTGATATGCGCGACGGGGTCGTCATTGCCGCTGGCGCAATCAAGCGTCGCAACAAGCAGAGCGCTTTCCGGCTGTCCCAGCGCCATCAACAACTTGCCGAGCCATCTTCTGCTCCGCCGCGTTTGCGGCGCGGCGCGGAGCACTTCCTCCGCCACAGCTAGGCTTTCGTGGCGATGGCCAAGGGCGAGCATAATCTCTGCCCGGCTCAACATGGCCAGGTCGAAGCCTGGCTTCAGCTGCAAGGCTTTCTCCGCGAAGGGCAGGGCCTCAGCTGCGCGCCCCAATGCGCAAAGCGCTATGGCGATCCCAATGAGATAATCTGGGGAGTTCGGGTGCAGGCCAAGCGCCTCTTCATGGGCTGCGAGCGCCGCTTCCAACTGCCCGAGTTCCATCAGGGCGCGGCCGCGTTGGTGATGCGCTTCCGCGTAATTCGCTTGATCCGCTATCAAGCCATTGAATACCGCCATGGCATCGGCGGCGCGGCCAAGATGCAGAAGAAGCTGGCCGTAATTCAGGGCGGTTTCGGGTGAATTTGGGTTCAGTGCCAGGGATTTTTCGAAACTGACCATGGCTTCAGCATCATGACCGCCTTTCACCAAGGCAAGGCCCAAGTGACCATGAATCGCTGCATCTTTAGGCTTGATCGCCACAGCGCGGCGGAGCCGATTGATGCCTTCATCAAGCTGCCCAAGCTGGGTCGCCAGCAACCCGGCAAGATGCAGTGCATCGGCATGACGCGGCTCGCGCTTCAGCACCGCAAGGCAAGCGGCCTCAGCGGCTGCAGGATTGCCCTGCTTGAGCAAAGCAATCGCCGACAGAAATTGCGCCGAGGCATTCTGTGGCCGTAGCGTCATGGGCGATGATCAAGCGGTTGATGCTTCGGGTTTTTCAAGGCGATCCACTTGGGGGCACGGCTTTAAGGATAGGATGTTACTTGTCGCATCTGGCGCTGGAATTGGTCAATTCAGGCCGTTCGCATCAGCGGGCGCAGTAGTCGTTTCGATTACGTCACAAGGCTCACCAATAAATACCCGCCCCAAAGCGTCACGGCAAAGGCGCCGATCCTATCGGAATGCCAGCGCAGTCGGGTTGCAAAGGCAGTGCGCATTGCTGCCTGCATGGAAAGCGCATCCGGCGCATGGCGCTCGGCCACCATCAGCCAAATCTCGCTCTGGCGCATATCCTGCCTTGGCACATAGGCGAGTTTCAGTAGCAAGATCAGCCAGACCAGCGTCACCAATATCGCACCGGAACGCAGCGCCAGCGCAAGCTGGAAGGAAAGCGACAGCACAACCAGCAGAATGGCCAAGCCTGCAAAGCCTAACGCGCGCCGGATGACCAGGTCCGCCATTGCCTCAAGCCGTTCCAAGCCCTGGCCCTCATGCGGGGGCACCCAGGATATCCGGGCACCATGGGCGAAAGCCTAACCCTAAACACGCAGTTTGGAAAACAAGCGGTTACACGAAGCGCTGCTCACCCCAAACCCATCAACACCAGCAGCAGCGCCGTGCCGAACCAGACCATCATGGCCCGTTCCAGGCTGAGGCCCAGGCGCTCAGAAATCGCTGCGGGCACCGCCGAAAGCAGCAAGGTGGCGGTCGAGACGATCAATGAGGCACCGTAAAACACCACCTCCTTGGTCGGGGGTAAAAGCTCGGGCAGCCATACGGGATAGAGATGCCAGACCACCGGCAGGGTTGGGCTGATCATGCCATTCAGCAGGCAGGTCGCCACGGTGGCGACGAAAAGGTTTTGCGGTGTCATGGCGCCTACCCCGCGCCCGGGGGGCTGATGCGCGGCGCATAGCCAAAGCCCACCATCAGCAGGCCAAACACCATCCGCGCCGCAAATAGCCAAAAGGCCGCAACCAAGGGCAGGAAAGGTGGCGAGACATAGGAAGGCACCAACCGTTCAGCGGTCCACACCGCCCAGCCAGTCAGCAACTGAAAGCCGCGCCAGATGTAATTGGTATTCGCCGGCGTCATGAAGAATTGCATCATGAAACGCCCAAGGCAGCCCCAGGCAGTCAGCGCCAGCAAATAGGTCACCACCCAAAAGGGCAGGTAGCCGAGGATGAAATTGCTTTCCATGACACCCTAAATGTTAGGGCGGCTGCGTTACCGCAACCGCCCCAAACCATTACGCCACAGCGGCGCTTAGCTTATTCCACCGCGTCGCGCTTGTCAGCGAGACGCACGCCACCCTTCGGGATGCGGATATCATCAATGAAATCCTGCATCGCCTGGCTTGGCGCCGCGGTGAATTGCGACACAACATAGATGACCAGGAAGGAAATCGGCACGCCGAAGATACCGGCGGAAATGCTGCCAATCCCCCACATGCGCCCGGTCACCCGATTGCGGAGCACGACAGTATCGGTGGTCATTGGGCTGCCCCAGATGTTACCGATCCAGGCAAGCGCCCCATCCTTCACCGCTGCGGTATTGGCCAGAATGGCCGCCGCTTCCGCCCGCAATTCAGGCGAGGTGAAGTTCTGGTTGATACTGCCCACCTGCCGCGCTGCGGCAATGATCGCATCCTTCGAACCGAACAACTGGACGAAATCAATCCCGAACCATTCGGAGTAAATCATATAGCCGAAGGTGAGCACATAACCCACGGCCATGCCCCAAACGGCGGCGGTATTGGTGGTTTTCTTGTACCAAACCCCCATCACCAGCGCCGCAAATAGGCCGGCGGCAGCGATGGAGAAGGCCCAGGCAACCAGGAACAGAATATCCGCCCCGGCATTGCCCGCGACCCAAGCCGCAGCAACCGCCACGGTCAGCAACAAAACGCGCGAGACAGTCAGCCGGCGCGCGGTCGGCGCGTTGCGGTCAATCATCTTGTAATACACGTCATGCGACAGCGCGTTTGCGAGCGCGAGAAGCAGACCATCGGCAGTGGAAAGCGCCGCAGCCAAACCACCCGCCGCCACCAGACCCGCAATCACATAAGGCAGGCCCGCGATTTCCGGCGTGGCAAGCACCACCACGTCCGGATGGATACGGAATTCATTCCATTGCAGAATACCGTCTCGGTTCACGTCAACAATGTTGATCCACGGCACCCCATAGGGCGACATGATCTGCCAGTTCTTGATCCAGTCCGGCAGGCTCGCGATCGGCTGACCGATGATGTTCTGATAGATTTCCACCTTGGCGAAGGCCGCATAGGCCGGCGCCGTGAAGTAAAGCAGGAAGATGAAGAACAACGACCAGGCCACGGATTGACGCGCTTCCTTCACCGAAGGCGTGGTGAAGTAACGCATCAGGATGTGCGGCAGCGCAGCCGTGCCGACCATGAGGCAGAAGACCAGCGCGAACCAATTGATGGCTGCGGGCAAGGAGAATTGCCCATTCGCCCCGATGAAGGGTGCGCTATGCCAGCCGGTCACACCAGGCGGTGGGGTCATGCCCGAAGCGCGGAAGCCGTTTTCAAGCTCCGCAATGCGTTCCAGCGCGAAGCCATACATGAGCTGCGGCAGCGGCACGCCCGTGACCTTGGCCGACATCAGGAAGGCCGGGATCAGGTAGGCGATGATCAGCACGATATACTGCGCCACCTGCGTCCAGGTGACGGCGCGCATGCCGCCCAGCATGGAGCAGACCAGAATGCCCGCGAGGCCCACGAACACCGCGATGCCGAAGGACACATCCAGGAAGCGCTGCGTGATGATGCCAACACCCACGATCTGCGCCACAACATAAACGAAGGACGCGGTGATCAGGACGACAACGCCAATCAGGCGGGCGGCATTGCCACCAAACCGCGCGCCCAGGAAGTCCGGCACGGTATATTGGCCGAATTTCCGCAAATATGGCGCAAGCAGAATGGCGACCAGCATGTAACCGCCGGTCCAGCCCAGGATGAAGGCAAGCCCACCATAGCCAAGGGCGTAAAGGCTGCCCGCCATGCCGATGAAGCTTGCGGCCGACATCCAGTCGGAACCGGTTGCCATACCGTTGTAAATCGCGGGCACGCGCCGGCCGGCGACGTAATATTCGGCAACGGCCTGGGTGCGGCTGATAATGCCAATATAGGCATAGACGCCGATGGTAAGGCCGACGAAAAGATAGCCGAGAATACGATCCGGCACGCCCATCTGTTCCAGAATGGCGATCAGGATCACGAAGGCCGCGAAACCGCCCGTATAGCCGGCATAAATCTTGCTAAGCGAGGCGATAAAGGGGTCTTTTTCCTTGGCAGCACCGCTCATGGCATCAATCCTCCTGCACGCCGAATTCTTCGTCTATTTCATTCTGGCGCTTGCCGAACCAGAAGAGCGCGACGACGAAGACGATCAGGCTGCCCTGCGCGGCCATGTAAAAGCCGAGCGGGAAGCCAAGAATGCGGATGCTGTTGAGTGAAGGAGCAAAAATATGCACCACGAAGCTGAAGAAAAACCATATGCCCAAAACAAGCAGCATCAGGCTGGATGTTTTGGCCCAATGGGCCTTGGCGGTGGCCTTATCCACCGCAGGGGCTTCCGAATTATACGGCGCTCCCCCAGATTCAACCAATGGCATGAATTTGCCTCCTCCTCATGATCGGCCCTTACGGACGACCTGTTTGACCTGCCCCTGTCACGTTTCAGCGCGACATGATTCGGGCATTTGACAGCCCGATTCACGGCGGCGGATAACATAGCGGTCACATAGCTGCAACAAGCTTTTTTTAAGGAATTGGCCTTCTGATGCGCTTCCTTCGCCGATTGCTGAGCCGCCCGCCCTCTCATGAACCATATGATTTCGCTGAATTTTTGCACCGGCAGGGCGCCTTCGTCGCGCAAAAGACCGTGCTGGATTATTGCCGGGTCAAGGTGGGACGGAATGAGACAGCTTTCTTCGGCAATCCGGATTTTCAGGCGGCGCTGAACCATTGCCGTTGGCAGGTCTTCCTGGCGGCGCAAAGCGATGTGGTGGCGCTAGCGGAAGCTTGGCTCCGCCCCTTTTGGCCTGGGCAGGAACAGTTTTTGTTGGAATGTCTTGTTTCCCTGCATGCCGGCTTCATGGCAAGGGAAGCGCCCCCTGAGGGCGAAAAGGACGCTTTCGAGGCAAGCCTGATTGCCCTGCCGGGCCATCTTGCCCGGATGCAACTGGCACCGCCACGTGATGCACGAACCCTGCCCCTGCTGGCCGAGGCGCCGCTTTTCGCGACGCTTCCGATCCATCCTGATCAGCGCAAGGGCGAAGGCCCTTCCATCCGCGGCGCGTTGCGGTTTCACATGGTATCCACCCAGCAGGAAATGGAACGCGGCTTCGACCCGGCAGGGCTTTCAGCGCGGCTGAAAGCTGGGCCTCCCGCCCCGCCCTGATCTTGGGCACGCCATAGAGAGCGCGATCTGTTATAGGAAATATATCACACCCTAAGCCTGGAAATTCGTGACCATTTTTTCATTTATTTTCTGAATATTCTGTAATAAGCCGGAAATTTTCTGTTATTTTTTCTGAAAACCTTAAATTTTTGTTGCGAAATCCTGAATTCCCAAGCATCAGATGCGCGCCTGCCCGGCAGCGTGGCGCCAATGCTTGATGCGTTTTTTGGCGCCCCCGCCCGGATGGGATGAATGTCCTGGCATTCCAGCACCCCTGTGTTGGGCTGCCTGGGGCCGACAACGAACGAGGAAAGGAAGGCGTCGGTTATGAGTGCAACATCAACAGGCGGCGCGGCAGAACCGCGCCCAATGACCAGGGAAGAGAGGAAGGTCATTGTCGCCTCCTCCCTCGGCACGGTTTTCGAATGGTATGATTTTTATCTTTACGGGTCGCTGGCCGCCGTTATCGGCGCCAACTTCTTCAGCCAATACCCTGAAACCACCCGCAATATCTTCGCGCTGATCGCCTTTGCCGCCGGCTTCCTGGTGCGCCCCTTTGGCGCGCTGTTCTTTGGCCGGTTGGGCGATCTGGTCGGACGCAAATATACCTTCCTGATTACCATCCTCATTATGGGTGCTTCCACCTTCGTGGTCGGCATTCTGCCCACATCGGACCAGATCGGCATTATCGCCCCGATCGTGCTGATCATTCTGCGGCTGCTGCAAGGCTTGGCGCTGGGGGGCGAATATGGCGGTGCGGCGACCTATGTGGCCGAACACGCCCCGCATGGGCGGCGCGGCTTCTACACCAGCTTCATTCAGATCACCGCAACCGCGGGCTTGTTCTTGTCGCTGCTGGTGATCCTGTTCACGCAGCTGGCGGTGGGGCCGGATAATTTCCGCGCCTGGGGCTGGCGCATACCTTTCCTGCTTTCCATTGTGCTGCTTGGCATTTCCGTCTGGATCCGCTTGCAGATGGAAGAAAGCCCAGCCTTTCAAAAGATGAAGGCCGAAGGCAAGCATTCCAAGGCGCCGATTTCGGAAGCCTTCTTCCAGTGGAAGAACGCGAAGGTGGCGCTATTCGCGCTGCTCGGCCTGGTCGCTGGTCAGGCGGTGGTGTGGTACACGGGCCAGTTCTATGCGCTGTTCTTCCTGGGTCAGGTGCTCAAGGTGGATAGCTTCACCACGAATATGCTCGTTGCCTGGTCCCTGGTGCTGGGTTCTGGCGGCTTCGTGCTGTTTGGCTGGCTGTCTGACAGGATTGGCCGCAAACCGATCATCCTGGGCGGCTGCCTGATCGCGGCGCTGACCTATTTCCCGCTGTTCAAGCTGCTGAGCGCGGAAGCCAACCCTGATCTTCACAAGGCGCACCAGACCATTGCGGTGCGGGTTGTGACAGACCCGGCGGGCTGTTCCTTCCAGTTCAACCCAACCGGCACGGCGCGCTTCACCGCACCTTGCGATATTGCCAAGGCAGCGCTGGCGCGTGCTTCGGTGAATTACAGGGTTGAAACTGCTCCGGCGGGCACGGTTGCCACGGTGCATATCCAGGGTCAGCCGCCGCTGCCGGCCAATAGCCCGACCTTTGCACGGGATTTGGCGACGGCGTTGACGGCGGCGGGCTATCCGGCGGCGTCCAACCCATCGGTCGTGAAAATGTCCTCGCCTTTCGACATTTTCCGGGAACAGCCGGCGGTGTTGATTGGCGTGCTGACCTTGCTCGTGATCTTTGTCACGATGGTTTATGGGCCAATCGCGGCGGCGTTGGTGGAGCTATTCCCGACGCGCATTCGCTATACGTCCATGTCGCTGCCCTATCACATCGGCAATGGCTGGTTCGGTGGGCTGCTGCCGGCAACCAGCTTCGCCATGATCGCGCAGACGGGGGATGTCTATTACGGGCTGTGGTATCCGATCGTGATCGCGTTGATGACGGTGGTGATCGGCATCTTCTTCGTGCCGGAAACCAAGGACCGCGACATCTACGCGGAAGACGACAAGTAAGCATTGGTCGGGGCGGCGTTGCCGCCCTGGCTTGCTGCGTTAGTGGAGGCGGCGCCTGATGTGGGCGCCGCTTTTTTCATGCCTTGGCGGGGCCGGTTTGGGTTAAGCTAAGGCATGCCCTCCACCCCATCCGGCCATGCCCCCATCACCGCGCTGACCGGCCAGACGCGTGCTGCCATGGGTGCGGCGCCACCAGCGCTGCCCGCTGCAACGCCTTTGGGGCTGGCCATCGCCGCCATGGTGGCTGCGCGGGCTTCGGCGCTGATGGTGGTGGATAGCACAGGCCGCGCCGTTGGCATTCTGACCGAACAGGATATCGCGCGCCGTGTGGTATTTCAGCTTGGGCCGGACGCGCCACTTGCCGCTGCCATGACCGCGCCATTGATTGCCTGCGCCCCGGATGAGGGGCTATGGCGCGCCATTGCACTGCTCCGCCAACACGGGCTCAGGCACTTGCCCGTGCTGGATGAAGGCGGGCGCTGCCTTGGCATGCTGCATCGGGCGGAGGCTTTAGCGGCTGTCTCGGGCGGCTTGCTCAGCCATCTTGAAGCGCTATCCGGTGATGTCGCCGCCATCAAAGCCGCGCAGGCCGGCATCGCCCGCGCGCTGCTCGCGGAAGGGTTGAGTGCGGAAGCCGTGGTGCGGTTGGTGAATGGCATCAATCTTGATCTACATCGGCGGATTCTGGCGGAAACCCTCGCCGATCACGGCCCGGCGCCGGTGCCCTTCACCCTGCTGGTCATGGGCAGCCTTGGGCGCGGCGAGAGCCTGCTGACGCCGGATCAGGATAATGGCCTGATGCTGCAAGACTACCCCGATCAGGACCACGACGCAGTAGATGGCTGGTTTCGCCCCTTCACCGAGGATTTCAACCAACGCCTGGATCAGGCGGGCTTTCCGCTGTGTCCTGGCGGGATCATGGCGCGCAACCCGCTCTGGCGTAAAACCGCGCGGCAATGGCGGGATCAGATGGGCATCTGGTCCAATCGCCGGGCCGGTGCCGCGCTGCTGTTCGGCGATATCGTGTTTGATTTCCGCCCAGTGCAGGGCGATGCCGCTGAGGCTGCTTCGCTCCGTCAAAATCTAGCCGGGCTATTGGCGTCGCGCCCGGCCTGGCTAGCCTCCATGGCGGCGCAGAATGCCAGCCTTCATGTGGGGCTGACGCTATTTGGCGGCTTTGCGGATGATGAGCCCGGCCCCGGCAGCCGGACGGATTTGAAGCTGCATGGGCTGATGCCCTTGGTGGCCGCCACCCGGCTTTTGGCACTGCGCGATGGTATTGCCGAAACGGGGACGGCGCAGCGTATCGCAGCCCTGGCCGCGCGTGGCAGCATCGCGGCGCGGGAGGCGAGCGCCTTGCAAGCCGCCTTTGCCCTGCTGTTGGATGTGCTGCTGCGCCAGCAATTGGCTGATCTGGCGGCAGGCCGCCGCCCGGGCAATCTGGTGGATACGGTGGCCATGCCCAAAGACACCCGGCAGGCATTGCGGGAGGCGCTGAGGGCGGTGCGCAGCTTCTCCCGCACCAGCTTCGCCGGCTTTACTGGTGAGATTTGGTAGGCAGCGCCTTCAGAAATGCTCTGCCGCCGCGGCCATGGCGGCAGTCATCCGGCTGCGCCGCGCCAATTCGGCCATATCATCCACGCCCCGCGCCGCGGCACGCGCCATCAGGCTGACCCAAAGGGCTGCGGTCGCTTCCGCATCGCCCAAGGCCTGATGCCTTCCGGTGATTACAATTCCTGCGCGACCGCAGAGCCCATCAAGGGAATGATCCGCTTCCTCAGGATCCAGCCAACGCGAAGTCGCGACACTGCACAGAAACGGATTGCCTATGGCGGGCGCCCCGCGAAACTCCTCGGCAAAGATCAGGGCGCGGTCGAAGGCGGCATTATGCGCGACCAGCACATCATCGGCAATGAAATCTTGAAAGCGGGCCAGCGCTTCGGCAGCCGGTGGCGCATCGGCCACCATGGTATCGGTAATGCCGTGATAGCGGATGGAAGCGGGCGGGATGGTGCGTCCTGGATTGACCAGGGTGGTGAAGCTTGCGCGCGCCTCCCCATCGCGCAGCCGGACCGCGCCGATGGAAAGCAAGCGATCACCGCCGCTGACATCAAGCCCGGTCGATTCCAGGTCAAACACCACATAGTTTTGCGCGATCAGCGGGCCGGCGGGGAGTGCCGTGTGGAAATGCGCCCGGGCGCGCAGAAATTCGCGCAAGGATGGTTTCAGCCCATTGCCGAGTGCGCCCAGGGCACGGCGAAGGAAGCCGCTCATCTTTGGGCGTTCCGGCAAAGGGGTGGGCGTGGCGGGGCCATGGATGGTTTCTTGCATGGTTTGACGCCTGCTTTCCACACATTACGACGGGCCGCTTGCGTCAGGGCTTGCGCTGCGCCCCGCCAAGGCGGCACCTTGGCAGCAAGGCACAAACCACGCCGTTGCTGAAATAAGGGGGAAATCATGTCCGAGGCTTCGCAATATGACGCGACCCATGCGCGCTGGCGGCGCGACCCGGAAGCCTATTGGGCGGAAGCGGCGCGCGGCATTGATTGGGACCGGGCGCCGGGGCGCATTTTTGATGCCTCGATGGGGGTTTATGGCCGCTGGTTTCCCGATGCGGCATTGAATACCTGCCACAATGCCGTGGATCGCCATGTTGCCGCCGGGCGCGGGCAGCAGGATGCGATCATCTATGACAGCCCCATGACTGGGCAAATTCAGCGCATCACCTATGCCGAATTGCAGACCCGCGTGGCGAAGCTGGCGGGCGCACTGGCGGCGCGCGGCATCAGCAAGGGTGATCGCGTGGTGATCTATATGCCCATGGTGCCGGAAGCGGCGATTGCCATGCTGGCGACTGCGCGGCTTGGTGCTGTCCATTCCGTGGTGTTTGGCGGTTTTGCCGCCGCCGAATTGGCTTCCCGCATTGCCGATGCCAAGCCCAAGGCCATCATCAGCGCATCCTGCGGGTTGGAACCGGGGCGCGTGGTGAAATACAAACCGCTATTGGATGAAGCGATTGCGCTTTCGCCGCATAAGCCATCATCCGTGCTGATCCTGCAAAGGCCAGAAGCACCTTGTGAAATGATCGCAGGCCGCGATGAGGATTTGCTGGTGGCCGAAGCCGAAGCCGCGCCGCATGCATGCGTTTCCGTCGCCGCCACTGATCCGCTTTATATCCTCTACACCTCAGGCACCACGGGCCAGCCCAAGGGGATTTTGCGCGACAATGGCGGGCATGCGGTGGCGCTGCATCATTCCATGGAATTGGTTTATGGCATGAAGCCCGGCGATGTTTACTGGGCGGCGTCGGATGTAGGCTGGGTGGTTGGGCATTCCTATATTGTCTATGCGCCGCTGCTGGCCGGCTGCACCACGGTGCTGTTTGAAGGCAAGCCTGTCGGCACGCCGGACCCTGGCACTTTCTGGCGTGTTTGCGCGGATCATGGGGTGAAGCTGTTATTCACCGCCCCCACCGCCATTCGCGCCATCAAGAAGGAAGACCCGGAAGGCATTTTTCTCAAGAAATATGATTTGTCGAAGCTTGAGGCGCTTTATCTGGCCGGGGAGCGTTGTGACCCCGACACCATCCTTTGGTCGGAACGCCTGCTGCAAAAGCCGGTGGTGGATCATTGGTGGCAGACGGAAACCGGCTGGACCATTACCGGCAATTTCCGAGGGCTCGGCCTTTTCCCAACCCGCGCCGGTTCCGGCGGCAAGCCCGCGCCTGGCTATGATGTGGTGGTGCTGGATGAGGCCGGGCACCCCGTGCCGCGCGGGCAGATTGGTAGCCTGGCGGTGAAACTGCCCTTGCCGCCCTCAGCCTTGCCGACGCTCTACAATGCAGATGAGCGCTTTAAGGAAGCCTATCTGTCGCATTTTGAAGGCTATTACAGCACCGCCGATGCGGGGATGATTGACGCAGAAGGCTATGTTTCGGTGATGAGCCGGACGGATGATATCATCAATGTCGCGGGGCATAGGCTTTCGACGGGTGCCATGGAGGAAGTGCTGGCCGCCCACCCAGATATCGCCGAATGCGCCGTGGTTGGGGTGCGCGATACGCTGAAGGGGCAGGTGCCGCTGGGCTTGGTGGTGGTGAAATCCGGCGTGAATAAGCCGGAAGATACGCTGGCGCGGGAATTGATCGGGCTGGTGCGCGAAAAGATCGGCCCTGTTGCCGCCTTCAAGGATGCGAAGGTGGTGGCCCGCCTGCCAAAAACCCGCAGCGGCAAAATTCTGCGCGCAACCATGCGCAAAATTGCGGATGCCGAACCCTATACCGTACCACCCACCATTGATGATCCGGCGATTTTGGATGAGATAACCATCGTGCTGAAAGGCGCGATGCGTTGAGCGATTTTTGGCCATATGAGAAACCTTGTCCTCCGCAGCATTCATCATAAACTGCGGTGCGACGGAGATGATCCAGGACATGGAATAGTCCAGCCGCCGACGATCTGCTTAATTCACGGGGTTTGCTGGGACGCATACCAAATATGTTGATCGCCCCAAGAATCCTATATGTCCGAGGTTTCTGCTCCCAGGCTGATGAGAGACGGTCAGCGCCGTCGCTTCGCCACGATCAATCGCCCGCGCGGGAACCGGCTGCCTCACCAAAAATGCTGATTATTCAGGGCGGCAACGCAGGTACTCGGACCCTGTAACGGGGTGAGACCACTTCCTTGCAGCGACTGGCCAAGCCAACCATGCGGCTGGCTGAGCGGCAGCGGTGGTCGGGCGTCCTCTTCGCCCACGACGGTGAAGCCCAGCTTTCCGTAAAAACGAGGGTCGCCATAAGTCATTAAGATATCAACACCGGCTTCGCGCAGCTTGTCCAGTACATGCTGCAGCAGGGCTTGGCCGATCCCTTGTCCCTGGCTATCGGACGCAACGGCCATGGGCGAGAGCAGAAACACCTTACGCGCGTCATGCGCATAAGCCAGTCGGGTGATTATCACCCCAGCAACCAGCGCCCCGTCTTTCAAGGCAGTAAATACATGGATATCTTCCGGCGATGTCTCAGTCAGGAGATTCTGCACAAGACCGCCAATCACGGCACCCTCTGTCACACCCTCTGCGGCGCTGAACGTGGCTCTGAAGAGTTCAGTGATCCTCGCTACTTGGCCCTCATATTGCGTTGAAAATTCCATTGCTCATCCTTCCGAATCTATCGAAGACAAATAATGCCTTGGAGAGATCTGGAGTGTTTGCGGGCAGCAAAGGCAAGAATGAAAAAACATCGTGGGATGTTGGAGCTTGGCGAAGTGACGCAACACGACCCGCCATCGTCCGTCCTCCCTAATCCTCAATACCATCGCGGTTTTCAATGCTCATGAAGGTGGCGGTCAGGAAGGCGATCATCTTTTCCTGATCGGCGGTGACGGTGAAGATTTCCGTCTGCACCAAGGTAAGCGTGCGACCAGCCTTCAGCACCTTACCGCGCGCAACAATGCGGTCCCCGCCAGCCGGTGCGAGGAAATTGATTTTCATTTCCGTCGTCAGCACACCGCGATTGGCGGGCATGAGGCTGAGCGCCGCATAGCCCGCCGCACTATCGGCAATGGCGGTCAGCGCGCCGCCATGAACAAAGCCATGCTGTTGCGAAAGCTCCGGCTTTGGCGTCAGGGAGATTTCTACCTGCCCCGGCGCGATGCTGGTCATCGCCGCGCCAAAAAGCCGCATCAGCCCCTGCTTGGCGAAGCTTTGGCGCAGGCGGGTTTCCATCACGCTGATGGCGCCTATTCCACTTCAAGATTGGCGTAGATGTTCTGGATGTCATCGTGATCATCCAAAAGATCGAGCAGCTTGACCACATCCTTGGCGCGTTCTTCATCCAGCTTGATGTCATTGGTGGACCACCATTCAAGCTTGGCCGCTTCCGCCGTGCCGAAGCGCGCTTCCAGCGCATCGCGCACCGCAGCGAAATCCTCGACGCTGGTCGAAATTTCATGCCCGTCTTCGGTGCTTTCCACATCCTCGGCGCCGGCTTCAATGGCGGCTTCCAGCATGGCATCGGCTGAAGCAACCTCCGACTTGTAGCGCAGCACGCCCTTGCGTTCGAATTGGAAGGCGACCGAGTTTGTCTCCCCCAGCGCTCCACCATTCTTGGCGAACATGGACCGCAAATCACCGCCCGTGCGGTTGCGGTTATCGGTCAAAGCCTCGGCGATGATGGCGATGCCATGCGCGCCATAGCCTTCATAGCGCACTTCTTCATAATCCTCACCCTGGCCGGCGGTCACCGCGCGCTTGATGGCGCGGTCAATCGTGTCGCGTGTCATATTCGCAGTCAGCGCGGCTTTCACGGCGGCGCGCAGCCGTGGATTGGCCGCCGGATCAGGCATGCCGATTTTGGCTGAGACGGTGATTTCGCGGATCAGCTTACCAAAGGCCTGGGCTTTTTTGGCACCCTGGGCCGCCTTGCGGTGCATAACGTTTTTCGCGTGGGAATGGCCGGCCATTGCCGTAACTCTCAGTGATTGGAGGACAGAGGCGCGGCTTATATCCGGGGCCGGGGATGGCGCCAAGCGCAGGCCATGGGCAGAATGGGCCCATGGAACAGACCGCCTCCCCCGATCCTTTCGCCATCGCAAGCCTGGAAGCGCTGGCGCGGCATTATGAAGCCCCCAGCGAGCGGGCGCTGAAGAAGGTCGCGCCCAGGCTGGATGACACGGCGCGCAACTTCATCGCGGCGAGCCCTTTTTGCATTCTGACCACCATCGGCCATAACGGGCCGCATGCTACGCCGCGCGGCGATGCGCCGGGCTTTGTTGCCTGCATGGAGAATGGCTCACTCGCCTTGCCGGATCGGCGCGGCAATAATCGCTTGGATGGGCTGCGCGATATCATTGAAGATCCTCGCGTCGCGCTTTTGTTCCTGATCCCGGGCGTGGCTGAGGCGCTGCGTGTGGGCGGGACAGCGCGCATCACCACCGATCCCGCACTTTGCGCGCGTTTTGTGGAGCGCGGTAAGGCGCCCTCCAGCGTAATCCTGATCAGCCCGCGGGAGGTTTATATGCAATGCGCGAAATCCATCCTGCGATCACGCCTTTGGGGCGATGCGCCGCGCCCGGCTGGTGTGCCGACAGCGGGGGAGATGATCGCATCGCATACTGGCGGCATGGTTGATTCTGCCGCGTATGATGCCACAGCGCCAGCGCGGCTTGCAGAGACGCTTTACTAAAGGCGCTTCACAAGCAAGGCACCACCGCTTCCAAGCCGCCACCCATGCGCAAGGGCGCCGCCCGGCGCGCCAGCCCCGTCGCGTCATCCGTTTCAACAAAAAGCCCGCTGATCGTGGCCTCATTCTCAGCCGGTGCCAGCCGTTCCGCCGGTACCTTGCGCCAGAAGCGGATGGAAGCGCCGGCCTTTTGCATGCCAATCACGCTATCATAATCGCCGCACATGCCGGCATCGGTCTGAAACGCGGTGCCGCCAGGCAGGATGCGATGATCGGCTGTCGGCACATGGGTATGGGTGCCAATCACCAGGCTCACACGGCCATCAAAACTATGGCCCATGGCCTGTTTTTCCGACGAAGCCTCGGCATGGAAATCGATGATGATGGCCTGCACCGTGCCTTGCGGGCCCAGGCTATGCTGCGCCAATTCCGCCTGAATGGCGCGGAAGGGATCATCCAGGGGTTCCATGAACAACCGCCCCATGGCCTGCAACACCAAAGCCCGCCTGCCATCGGCCAATACCGCCACCACCGCGCCCTTCCCCGGCGTGCCGGGCGGGTAATTCAGCGGGCGGATCAGGCGCGGTTCGCCCTCGATATAGGGGATGATTTCCTTCCGATCCCAGGCGTGATTGCCAAGCGTCAGCACATCAGCACCCGCGATGAACAGCGCCCGCGCCATCTCCGGCGCCAGGCCAAACCCGTGGGAGGCGTTTTCCGCATTCACCGCCACAAGATCAAGGCGCAGTTTCTCACGCAGCTCAGGCAGCGCGGCTATCACCGCATCACGCCCGGCGCGGCCAACAATATCGCCAAGGAATAGCAGCCTCACGCAGGGTCTCCACAAATGATCACGCTGTCTTCGGTGGCGATCAGGGGCAGGCGCATATCCTGCGGTCCCGCAGGCACTTCGGGCATTTCCTGCCCGGCATAGGCGATGCCGATGGCTTTTGCACCCGGCAGCGCGGCCAGCGTGCGATCATAATACCCCCCGCCATAGCCAAGCCGTCGCCCGGCGCGGTCAAAGGCCAAAAGCGGCACCAGCAGCCAATCGGGGTTCACCAAAGCGCCCTCGGCTGGTTCCGATGTACCCGCAGGGCCGGGGCGGAGTGCACCGCCCGGCGCCCAGGCACGAAAGATAAGTGGCTGGCCGCGTGGTGGGGTGACCGGAAGCGCCAAGGCGAGGCCAAGTGAAGCCAAGGCCAGCATCAAGGGGCGCGGGTCCATCTCATCCCCCATGGGCCAATAGCCCGCGATGATGGCGCCCTCGGGCGGCGCGTGCCGGGCCAAAAGGGCCTCTGCCAATCGCTTGGGCGCATCAGGGCTGAAAAGCGTGGCGCGATGCGCGCGCGCTGATTTGCGTGCTGCCGCCTTCGCTGCCTGCAAAACAACATCCGATGCGGCGGCCTGGGCCTCGGTCACGCAGGGTTCCTGTTGGCAAAAAAAGTGCGGAGCCACCATGGCCGCTGGCCTATCATCCTCCCAAGGCCTGCGTTTGCAGGTGGGCACCAGATACCCGAACCACGGTCCGGACAGAGCCAGTTCCCGGAGGATGTGCATTGGCCCCGGGGATGAATTGCCTGGCGCACCTGGCAGCCCCGCAGGGCTTAGTTAGGCTTCCTCAAGCCGCGCGGCAATGGCCTCAAGCTTTTCAGCAAACCGCACCAAGCCATCAGCCAGTGCCGGGTCGAGCGCGGGGGTTTCGGCGGCAACGGCCCCGCCGGCCTTCAGCGCGTCATTTTCGGCCTTCAGATCCATCGCTTCATCAGCCAATTGCAAGGCGGCCAGCAGCAACATCCGTGTTTCGCCAAATTGGATACCCATCCCCTTGAGCGCGGAGATGCGCTTATCCACCTCGGCCGCCATATTGGTCAGATGCTTTTCCTGGCCATCCTGACAGGCCACGGGATGGGCATAGCCGCCGATGCGGACCGTAACCTGCGCCATCAGCCCTGATCCTCAAGGTTGGCGCGCAGCCGCGCGATGGTGGTGTCCAGGCGATTTGCGAGCGCAGCCACGGCGGCCTTTGGCACCATATCGCCTTCAATCGGCGGGGTGGCAGCGCGGCGGGCTTCCACGGCACGGCCAAGACGATCCAAAGCTGCTTCCAGCCGCATCATTGCTGACGCAATCGTATCGGATTGACCTTCGCTCATGCTTCTCCAGACGCCTTGGCGCCACAGGACCTAAGGGCTATGCGCTTACGAAATGCTTGGCATGCAAGGGCCTTTGGGTCAATGGTAAAGGCGTTTCTTAAGCTTCCCGCCGTGGTGGTGCATGGGCGCGCGCAGGCCGAATGGGCGCTTCGCGTGGCGGCGGGGCGGCCCTTGCTGCTGCTGTCTGCGCCCGGGGCGGCGCTGAATGCCGGGCCGGGCTGGTTCAAGGGCGTTTTGGAGCAGGCCGCCGCGCAATTCCCCGGCGCGCCCTTTACCGCCGCGCTGGATTGCGCCGCCGCCCCTGGGGCCGCGCTGGCGGCTTTGCGCGCGGGCTTCAAGCTGGTGGTTTTCGATCTGGGGCACCCTTCAGCGGCCAGCGTGCTGGGCGCCGCCCGGGAAGCGGGGGCCGAGGTTTTGGGCATAAGGCCGGAAGCGCTGGACCTGGGCACGCTTGATCCGCGCCGGCGGGATGATGAGAGGCGAATCTCGGCGCTTTTCGCCACAGTGCCGCCACAGGATCAGCCGACATAGCGCACCCGTGACAGGAAATGCCGGCTGCGCTATCGGCGCATTCACCCTTTGAGCAAAGAAAAGGAACCCAAGATGAAGCTGACGCGCCGCGTGAAGGAAATCCTCTCCTGGTATGAAAGCGATACACCAGGCACCAAGGCGAATCTCGCCCGCATCCTGATGGAAGGGAAGCTTGGTGGCACGGGGCGTATGGTGATTCTGCCGGTGGATCAGGGCTTTGAACACGGCCCGGCGCGGTCCTTCGCGCCGAACCCGGCGGCTTATGATCCGCATTACCATTTCGAATTGGCGATTGAAGCGGGGCTGAATGCCTATGCCGCGCCGCTTGGCATGATTGAAGCCGGGGCCGCCACTTTCGCAGGTGCCATCCCGACCATCCTGAAGGTCAATTCATCGAATAGCCTTTCCACCACCAAGGATCAGGCCGTGACGGGCAGCGTTGCCGATGCGTTGCGCCTTGGGTGTTCAGCGATTGGCTTCACCATCTATCCTTCATCCGAATATCAGTTTGAGATGATGGAAGAACTCCGCGAATTGGCGGAAGAAGCCAAGGCGGCTGGGCTTGCCGTGGTGGTGTGGTCCTATCCGCGCGGGCCGATGCTGGACAAGAACGGCGAAACCGCCTTCGACATTTGCGCCTATGCCGCACACATGGCGGCACTTCTCGGCGCCCATATCATCAAGGTGAAGCCGCCCACCGATGTGCTGAGCCTGGATGCGGCGAAGAAGGTTTATATCGAGCGCAAGATTGACGGCAGCGATCTGGCCAAGCGCATCAGCCATGTGGTGCAGGCCTGCTTTAATGGGCGCCGGCTGGTGGTGTTCTCGGGCGGTGAGGCGAAGGGCACGGATGCGCTGCTGGCTGAAGCGCGCGCCATTCATGCGGGTGGCGGCAATGGGTCCATCGTTGGCCGCAATGCCTTCCAGCGCCCAAGGGATGAGGCGTTGAAACTGCTGGGCCAGATGATTGAGGTCTATAAGGCCAAGGCCTGAGACGCAGAAGCACCCGCTTGACCCGCAGCGCGATGCGGGCGGAAATGGCCGGGTGATAAGGCGGCTTTTGCAATGAATGAGAGTTTGAACGCCACGGGCTTGGATTTCACTCTGCCCGTGGCGACACGCGGCTATCGCTGGTGGTATTTGGATGCGCTTTCCGATGATGGCGCGCATGGCATCACCATCATTGCCTTTCTGGGCACGGTATTTTCCCCCTGGTACGCCTTTGCGCGGCGCGGTGGTGGCGGTGATCCGCTGAACCATTGCTGCATGCATGTGGCGCTTTACGGCAAGCCGGCGCGCTGGGCGATGACGGATCGGCCTCGCGCGGCGCTGCGACGCGGCGCGAATTTTCTGCAGATCGGGCCGAGTGCCATGCGTTGGGATGGCACCAAGCTGGTGGTTGACCTTGCGGAGATAACCGCCCCTATCCCTGGCAAGCTGCGTGGGCGGGTGACGCTTTACCCCGAGGCGTTGTCGCGTCGCCACTTTCAGTTGGATGGCGCGGGGCGGCATCATTGGCAGCCGATTGCGCCGCGGTCGCGCGTAGAAGTGGCGTTTGACAATCCTTCATTGCGTTGGTCCGGCTTTTCATATTTCGACACCAATACCGGGACTGCGCCGCTGGAAGAGGATTTCATTTTCTGGGATTGGTGCCGCGCGCCCATGCCGGAAGCGACCGCCATTTTGTACAATGCATCGCGCCGCGATGGGTCGTCGCAATCGCTGGCGCTTCAAGTGAACCGCGCCGGAGAAGTTGCGGATATGCCAATTCCCGCGCCCGCCACCATGCCGCCTGGGTTTTGGCGCGTGCCGCGCCCGACACGGTCTGAGGATGGCAAGGCAGAGCTGGTGCGCGCGCTGGTGGATGCTCCTTTTTATACGCGGTCCGAAATCCGCACACGGCTTTTGGGGCAGAACGCTGTTGCCGTGCATGAAAGCCTGGCTTTGCACCGCTTTGACAATCTGGCGGTGCAGGCGCTGATGCTGCCCTTCAAGGTGCCGCGGGCGCGGGGCTAATCGTACCACCCCACATCAAGTGTAGCGACCTCTCCAAAGGGCACACCGCGCGCCATGGCCATACGGATGATGGGCCATGACGTTGCTGTCATGGTCAGGAAGGGCATGGGGTCGTGCCGGTCCCAACTGACATCGCGCGTGGTGAAAAGCTGACGCAGATTTTCGCGAAACGGGCCGCGCCGGAACAGCGACATCTGCGTTTCTGTCAGCGCCGAATAGAATTGCTGCAAGCGGGTTTCAGGCCGATAGCGCGGGATAAAGTCCGGTTCCTCAACAGCACGCGCAATATCGGCACGTTGCCAGAAATGCAAACCACTTGTCATGCGCGGATTGCATTCAATGCCCCAAGGCTGGCCTGCCTCATCCACCATAATGTCGAAGGCGATGAAGCCGGTCCATTGCGCGGCGGCGATGAAACGCGTGATCCAATCTTCAATCGCGGGGTGTTCTACCCGTTCAAAGGCAACCGCGACCGAACCCGATTTCTGCGCCGCTCGGTAAATCACGGTAGAAGAAACCCGCCCGTTATGCGCGATGGAGCATGAGCTGTATTCCGCGCCCATCACGCAGCGCTGCACAATCGTTGGAATCGCGGGATCAGGCGCGGGCAAGACAGCGCCGGCGGACAGCAGGCGCACGCCGCGACCAGAACAGGAATGCACCGGCTTGACCACTACCGGGCCAGATTGCACCAAAACCTCGGCGGCTGGATCGCCGAGCGCATGGCTTTCCGGCACGGCAAGGCCCCAAGCGACTGCCTGCTGCACGAAGCCATGCTTGTTGTGTAGGCGGAGCAAACTCTCTGGCGGCATAGTAAAAAGCCGCGTGCTGGCGGGTAGGCTATCGCGCAGGAAGGCGACATGCATGGTTTCTTCCGAAACCGGCACAACAAGATCAATCTTCTCCTCCGCGATGATACGCCGAAGATCAGCCAGATAGGCCTGCTTGTCTTCCGCCGGCGCCGTCACACGATGGCTCTGCGCCACCGCGCGGGAAGCACCTGCCAGATGGCGCTTGAAGGGTTCTGCCACCACCACGCGCCAACCAAGATCAGCAAAGCCGCGCGCAACATCCAGCGCCTTGGGTAGGCGCCCGAGGGTCAGCAGCACATTGCCCGTCATGCCGCGCGGGTGACGCGGCACATCACCTGCCGCGCCGGGCGCGTGGTGAGTCGCGCGGCGGGGCGCACATCACCAGGCGCTTCGATATGGAAATCAAAATGACGAAACAGCCGCGCAATCAATAGCACTGCTTCCACTTGCGCAAAGGCCGCACCTGCGCACACCCGCGGGCCAATGCCGAAGGGAATATAGGCGCCCGTAGTCATTTCCCCTTCGCGTTCCGGCAGGAAACGATCTGGGTCAAACAAATGCGGATCGCGCCAATAGGCCTGGTGCCGATGCAGCACCCAGGGTGCCACCATGATCAGCGCACCCTTCTTCACCGGGTAATCACCGATCCGCGTTGCCTCATTCGCTACGCGCGGCAGGAAGGTGATGGGTGGATAAAGCCTGAGCGTTTCACGAAACACATTGCGCACAAACAAAAGCTTGCGCGTATGTTCAAACAGGATCGGCCCAGGCCCAACGACTTCATCAATTTCAGCGCGTAACCTTGCGACCAAAGCAGGTTGCGTCGCGAGCAGATAAAACACCCAGGTCAGCGCGCTGGCGCTGGTTTCATGTCCGGCTAGGAACAGCACACCAAGCTGATCAATCAATTCTTCGCGCGTGAAAGCTTTGCCTTCCACATCATGCGCGGCGATGATGGCGCTGGCGATATCGTCAAAGCTGCTGGCACCATCGCCCAAATGTGTATCCAGCAATTCGCCAAGATAGCTGCGAATGAGCCGGCAGGCATTCAACACGCTTTCCTTTTGCGGAATACGCTTCCAGGCACGGTCAAAAATCAACCGGCGGATTTCAACCTGTGCCACGCTATGTTCGAATTCGGTGAAGGCATCGAAGACCTCATGCGCCACACGTGTTTCGAGCCCGGTGGAAAAAACCGTGCGGCAGATGATGTCTGCCGTCATGTGGCTCATCATCAGGTCAAGCGAAAAGCGCGTATCGCGCGCCGCATGATCGGCAAGGGTTGCTTCCGCCGCCGCCGCGCCGGCTTCCATCGCCGGAAAGGCGCGGTTGACGCGCATCATTGTCAAGGCGGGGTCAATCATGCCCCGCTGACGCCGCCAGGTAGCGCCGGAGGAGACGAAAATTGAATCGCCAATCAGCGGGTCCAGCGCATGCACCATCAGATCGCTTTTGGGCAGGATGCCCTTGGCGTCAGTCAGCACTTCGCGCACCAGATCGGGGCGATTGACGATGATGGTGGACCGGCGCGAATAGCCGAGTGGGCCGATCGGCATGCGATAGGCTTCCGCCGGCAAAAGCGAGAGCAAATCCCCATCGCCGCGGATCATGCAGCGCATGAGCGCAATGACAGCGGGCAAAGGTTCCGGGCGGGGCGGCGCAAAAGCGCGAAAGGTCAGCGCGTGATTCATGCCCCCCTGCCCGTCCCCTTTTTTGCGCCGCTTTGGGGAAGCGCACTGTTTATGCCTCGACCTAACATGAGCTGATTTCCACGCTTTACATCCATATATGTCAAGTGCAATTGTCACATCAAAGCTGGGGAGGCTCGGATGGTCCTGTTCCTGTTCCATGCGCTGGTTGCCGCCCATATTGTGACGGGCAGTATTGGCGCCATCGCTTTCTGGGTGCCCGTGATCGGGCGCAAGGGCGGCGTCAATCACGCGCGCTGGGGGAAGGTTTTCACCTTCGCGCTGCTGATCACCGGCTGCCTTGCCATGATGATGAGTCTGCTGACCCTGGCTGCGCCAATTGCAACACACCCGCATCTGGATGGCCGGTTTGATGAGGCTTTCATCCGCGGCATTTTCGGCTGGATGATGCTGATGACCGGGCTGCTAACCGTGAACCTTGCTTGGTATGGCTGGCTTTCCATTCGCAACAAGCGCCGGCATGAATTGAACCGCACCAGGCTCAATCTGTTTTTGCAATATGCGCTTATTCCAGCTTCCTTGAATTGCGCTTGGCAGGGGTGGATGATTGGTCAGCCACTGATGATCGGCATTTGCATGGTGGGGCTGGCGACGGCGGCGACGAACCTCTGGTTTATTTTGGCGCGCGAACCGGGGCCGGGATCCTGGATCAAGGAACATATCAAGGCTTTGGTGGGTGCGGGCATATCAGTATACACCGCCTTCCTGGCCTTTGGGTCTGTGCGGATTTTGCCTGAATTGGCGCTGAATCCCTTCATGTGGGCAGTACCGCTGGTGGTGGGTGTGGCGTTGATTATCTGGCATCGCCGCGTGGTGGATCGGCAATTCGCCGGGCGCAGTCGGCGACTAAGCGCTGCAGCGTAGCATGGCTGCCCCACGCGTATTGGTGATTGGTGCCGGCATGGGCGGGCTTGCCGCTGCCGCTGATCTCGCGCGACGTGGAGCGGCGGTGACGGTGTTGGAACGCGCCGCAGCACCGGGCGGCAAAATGCGCGAAGTGATGGTGGGCGGCAGCCCGATTGATGGCGGCCCCACGGTCTTTACCATGCGCTGGATTTTTGAGGGGCTGTTCGCGGATGCCGGCGCTTCCCTTGAAACCGCATTGCCTTTGCAGAAGGCGGATATCCTGGCGCGGCATGCTTGGCGCGCTGGCGGAAGGCTTGATCTTTTCGCCGATATCACGCGTTCCGCTGACGCCATCGGGGATTTCGCCGGCGCGGCCGAGGCGCGCGGCTATCGCGCCTTTTGTGCGCGCAGCGCTGATATCTTCCGCACGCTACGCGGTTCCTTCATTGCCGCCGAACGTCCATCCCCACTTGATCTGGTCAAGCGCGTGGGCATTACGAATATCGCCGCGCTGATCCGCACCGCGCCGATGAAGACGCTCTGGGATGCCTTGGGTGAGCATTTTCGCGACCCACGCTTACGCCAATTGTTTGGGCGCTACGCGACCTATTGCGGCTGTTCCCCCTGGTTGGCGCCGGCCACGCTGATGCTTGTCGCGCATGTGGAACAGGATGGTGTCTGGTTCGTGGAAGGCGGCATGCGACGCGTGGCGGATGCCATTCAGCGCCTGGCAGAAGCGCAAGGTGCTGAGTTCCGCTTCGGTGCGGAGGTTGCTGAGATTCTGAGCCGCCAAGGCCGGGTTTCTGGTGTTCGCTTGGCGAATGGCGAGGAAATTCCCGCTGATGCCGTGGTCTTCAATGGCGATGTGGCCGCCTTAGCGCAAGGCCTTCTGGGGCAAGCGCCACGCAACGCGGTCGAGGATACGCCACGCGCCGCGCGTTCGCTTTCCGCAGTCACTTGGTGCGTAAAGGCGCCGACTTCTGGTTTTCCTTTGGTGCATCACAATGTGTTTTTCGCCGAGGATTACGCGGCGGAATTCGACGCCATTTTTCGCAGGCGCGATATCACCTCCGCACCCACGGTCTATATTTGCGCGCAGGACCGTGAGGCGGGGCCAGGACCCGCAGCTGGTACAGCGGAGCGCATGCTGGTGCTTATAAATGCGCCGCCTGATGGTGATAGGCGCGGCTATTTCCCCGATGAAATCGAAGAACTGGGTGAACGTGGTTTTGGCCTGCTGAAGGCTTGCGGACTTGAGGTGGCGCGCAGCGTGGGTGAGGAAGTAGTCACCACGCCAGAAGGTTTCGCGCGGCTTTTCCCGGGTTCAGGTGGTGCGCTTTATGGCCGCGCCGGCCATGGCTCAACTGCAACTTTTGCGCGCCCGGGTGCGGTGACGCGCTTGCAAGGCCTGTATCTGGCGGGCGGTTCCGTGCATCCGGGCCCTGGTATTCCTATGGCGGCGATGTCTGGGCGCATTGCCGCAGCGCGGCTTTTGGAAGATTGGGCCGGCGCGCGTGGTGCGATCAGGATTGGGGCGGGGCGCGCTTAACTTCGCCTGAGCGTATCACCATGCGGCACAAGCTGATCCAGCACTTTTGCTGAGGAAATCACGCCCGGGACACCCGCGCCCGGATGCGTGCCGGCACCAACAAGATAAAGCCCCTGCACTTCTTCGCTCACATTATGCGGGCGGAACCAGGCGCTTTGAAAAAGCTGCGGTTCCAGCGCAAAGGCAGCGCCATTCACCGACAGCAGCCTATCCTGAAAATCCTGCGGCGTGATCATGCGTGATGTGACCAGCGCCTCACCAAGGCCCGGCAATACCGTTTCTTCAAGGCGCTTTTCGATGGCCTTGCGATAGGGTTCCGCGTGCTTGGCCCAATCTACCTTGCCGCCCAAATGCGGCACGGGGGCAAGCACGTAGAAGGAATCACAGCCCGGCGGCGCCATTGAGTCATCCGTCGCTGTTGGCCGATGCAGGTAAAGGCTGAAATCTTCCGCCAAGTGCTTGCGCGTAAAAATATCGTGCAGCAATTCCTGGTAGCGCGGCCCTAGCACCATGGTGTGATGATAGACATCATCATACCGACGCCTGGTGCCGAAATACCACACGAAAAGACTCATGGAATAGCGCGCCCGGGCGATCTTACGATCAGTCCAGCGCCGACGTGGGAAATCCTGCAGAAGCTTGCTGTAGGTCCAGGCGACATCGGCGTTGGAGACAACGATATCGGCGGCGAGCTTTTCGCCATCGGCCAGCTCTACGCCTGTTGCGCGGCGACCATCAGTTGTGATGCGCTTCACTTCGGTATTGTAGCGAATGCTACCACCCAGACTTGTCGAGAGATTGACGATGCCTTGCACCAAAGCGCCCATGCCGCCCATGGCGTAATGCACCCCATGTAGCCGTTCCAGATGCGCAATCAGGCAGTAATAGGCGGTGGTGGTCATGGGATTCCCGCCGATCAGCAGCGGGTGGAAGCTGAAGGCAACGCGCAGCTTATCGCTGGTGAAGTAATCACAGACGCGGCTATAGACGGTACGATAGCCCTTCAGCCGGATCAAATCCGGCGCGGCACTGATCAGGCTTGCAAGACTATGAAAGGGCTTATCGGCCAGATCGGCGAAGGCCACGCGAAAGATGCGTTCGCTTTCAAGAATGAAACGCTCAAAGCCGGCACTGTCTTGCGGCGCAATCCGCGCAACCTCGGCCCGCGTGACATCAAGGTCCGCAGAACAGCGCATTACCTCGCCATCATCGAAGCGGATCAGATAGAAGGGGTCCATCGCGCGCAGATCAATATCCTGCGCAAGCTTACGGCCGGCGAGCGACCAGAGTTCTTCCAGCAAATAGGGCGCGGTGATGATGGTGGGGCCAGCGTCAAAAGTGAAACCATCCTGACGAAAAACATAAGCGCGCCCGCCTGGCGCATCAAGCTTTTCAAGGATTGTCACACGCCAACCACGCGCACCAAGCCGAACAGCTGCAGCCAAGCCACCAAATCCGGAGCCAATCACAATCGCGTGCGGGCGCGGGTCTTTGGTGCTTTCCATTATGCTCGTTTCAGACTGCATGTCATCCAACATGAAACACCATATTGAAGTCCCAGAAAAGGAAAGCCTCCGCGTGATACGCGGAGGCTCCAAAGCTAACGCAAGCAAGACGGGCGGGATCAATCATCCCGCCAAAGCCCATTATCGCGGCGTTGCATCGGCGGACCGCAGCGGGCCTTGATTGACCTGCTTTAGTTCCGGGAAGTCTCGCAGCATGGGTGCGCCATTCAGGGGACGATTGAGACCCTGGTGGCAAGTGGAACAATTCACCTTCAGCGGATCACCCATCGCCCCAAGCCGCGGGCCATGTGGGCCTTCCGCCGGACCATTCGGGTTCTTGGCCCAAAGTGGCTGTAAAGGTTCGATGTAGGACATGTTGATGTCCCGCACCATGCGGATGCCATGCCAGGCAGTTGTCCGCGCCGGTGGGCTTTGTGCCCATTCAGCGAAGGACCGGCTATTGTGGCAATGGGTGCAATTCACGCCAAGCGACGTGGACATATGCATCATCAGCCCATAGGTCCATTCCGTAGTCATGGTACCCTGACTATTCCGCCCAGGTAGCGACGTGGTGCTGATGTTGCGGATTTCCTTGTCACCCAGCAAGAAGGGCGTGAAGGGATCAGACGGCAAGGAAGACAAACCGACTGAGGCCGCCGGGTGATTCTGCCCGCGTGGCGCCTGCAAGCCCGCGCGGCTATTCGGTTCCGTTGACCAGACCATGGTTGGCACCGCGTTGCCGCGATGGCAGGTGTAGCATGTCACGCCGGTTTGGCCGACATGCGTCGCCCATTCCGAATTGATCTTATGCGTCATCTGCAACATACGCCGGGCGACAACTTTGGTATAGACTTCGTCGGACGCCATATTCTCGACATTGTGGCAATAACCGCAGCCCTGATTGGGCGCGATCCATTCCGTCATGGCAAGCATGATGCGGTTGAATTGCGCTTCACTCACGTCACGCAGCACTTGCACATTCTCATAGGCTTCATGCGCTCGCGGCCCTGTTGTATCGGCCGCTTCAGATGCTTCAGGCACCTGATTCGCCGCAAGGCGCGCGGGGATGGTACGCGGATTGACCACGTCACCCATCGAAAGCCCGCGGAAGCCGCCTTGCGAGGAAAGCACCGGCGGACGTTCAAAGGTGGTGACGAAGATCACCCCGCAAAGCAGCGCCACCACAAAGGCAGCGATGCTGAGTGAAAACTTGCTCATCGCGGCGCTCCTTGAACGATGGAGGGATCAACAGCCGGTGTCCAAGGCATGGTGTAGGCCGGCGCGAAATGCCGATCCACCGCCCAGAGATACCAGTTATCAACCACAGTTCCGGTCAGCAGAATGCCAATCCCGCCCGCAACAGGGCAGAGGAAGGCAAACCACCAGGCCCAGCGGTGGATGCTTTCGAAGGTCGCGTTGAAGCCCATGGTCCAGCGCCAGAACAGGCCACCGCGTTCCGCCGCAGTGCCGCGGTCCAGCGTCTGTTCGATTTCACGCTCACCACCATAACGGCCAAGGGCCAGAATGGTCGCGGCATGCATCGCGAAGAGCAACACAGAACCGTAGAGGAACACAATCGAAAGCGCGTGGAAGGGATTGTAGAAAAGATTGCCGTAGCGGATGGAAAAGGCCGCCGTCCAATCCAAATGCGGGAAGATGCCGAAGGGCACTGCTTCGCTCCAGCTTCCCATGGCAACCGGGCGGATAAAGCCCAGCACCAGATAAAGCCAGATGGCGCCAGCAAAGGCCCAAGCCACATGCGTGCCCATGCCAAGCGCACGTGCACGGCGATAGGTGCGCACCCACCAGAGTAGTATGGAAAGCGTCAGGAAGAAGCCCGCCACGATCCACCAGCCACCCTTATTCAGTGGCGGAATGCGCAAGCCATATTCCGGCGGCGGCGGTTCCAGCGCCAGCCAGAAAAGCTGACGGATGAATTCACTGACATTCCAATTCACTGAGGCCAGCATGGTAAGCCCGATGATCTCAAAGGCGATGAAGCCAAAGAGCAGCGAGAGAATACCAAGGTAGCCAAGATAAATCGGACCAATCTGCGCATCACCAAGGCGGCCAAAAAGGTGCACCTCGCCTGGTGTGCCATCGCGCGGAGAGTTATCGGCGGGAAGGGGCACACCAGGATAGGGTACTGGTCCGCGCACCTGTATCCGGGTGAAGATGTTCTGATATTCGGCCATGGGATTTTTCCCTCCCCTCGCCTAGCGCCAAATCGGCAGGTTAAGCCACCAGCCCCACCATTCGGGCCAGCCGCGCGTCCAGAAAGGACCACTAATCACGATGCAGATCGCACTCCAGAATCCAGCTGACAGCGCGAGGAAAAGACCAAGCCGATGGATACCAAGCGTGCCGATCGAATAACCGATCAGATCACGGAAGAAGGTATTTTCATGCTCTGCCGTCTTCACCGGTTCACCTTCTGGCGGGTTAAGCGCCGAGAGAACCAAGCCGCCATGCAGCGACAGCGCCAATACCGTGGTGAAGAAAAATGTCACTGCGATCATATGCGCTGGATTGTAGTGGAAATGCAGATATTGATAGCCGACATTGGACACCCAATCGAGGTGACTAAAAATGCCGTAGGGGAAGCCATGCCCCCATGCGCCCATCAGCACCGGTCGGATCACAACCAAGGTGACATAGGCGAAAACCGCGACGCCATAGGCAATGGGGATGTGATACCCCATGCCGAGCTTGCGCGAGATTTCCGCTTGGCGCAAAGCCCAGGAAACAAAAGCCCCGATCGCGCAAATGGTGATCATCTGCCACAATCCGCCTTCGCGCATGGGCGCCAGGCGTAGGCCGTATTTCAGATCCGGCGGCGCGATATTGATCAGCCAGGGATTCCATGTCCCGCCAATCGCCGCGCCATAGAGGATCAGGGCGGTTCCAACAAAGCTGAAAAACGCCGCGGTTACGCCAAAGAACCCAACATAGAAAGGCCCTATCCAGAAATCGAACAGGTCACCCCCTATCAGGGTTCCGCCGCGGACGCGGTATTTCCGCTCAAAGCTTAACATCGCCATCGCTTGATGCTCCTCTCCCGACGGGGGCTATGCCCGCCTGGCGGTCCCTCATGATGTTCTGTGCGGGCGAGGCAGTTTCGGCTGCCTCGCCCAATTCGCTGAAGCGCGGCCAAAGCCGCGCCTCGTGCTCAACCACCCAGCTTTTGGCCAGGGGTGAAGGTCGGTGACGTGGCGCACCAACCGAGATGATCGCAGTAGCGTGGCGAACTCAGCACAGCGAAGTGAATCACTGCCGCGATCGCAATAACACCCGCAGCGCCGAGGAACCCGACACGACGAGCGTCAATCACCATCCAAATTTTATGCATATCGAACATTCTCCTTTCTTTCGCTCCAGGTCTCGGGAGAACCCCTCAACCCAGAACATCCTTCAGAAGAAACGCCAGTCGGGTGGAACCACTTGTCCGGTAAAGACAAGCGGCCGCCACAACCAGACCAGGACATGCGCGCCCATCGAAGCGAAGATTGAGAAAGCCCATCCCTGGGCCACCAAGTTGTGGACTTCCTTCGCCTGAGCTTCTGTCAGGCGCGTTCTTGTATCGGCCATTAGCAGACCTCCGACTTGGCCTTGCGGCCATTACCGCGTCCACCCGCGCGGCAGGGACGGCAGAGGCGGAATTCCGCCCAAGCCTTCTTGTCATCGGATACGCCCCGACAGCGGTTACCGCGGAACGTCCGCAGACAAGATGAGTAATAGCGAGAGGGCGTCATGCCATGACCTCCGCCAAAGTCTTTTGGACGCGCTCAGCCGTCACACGCGGCTCCGCCGCATCGCGCGCGGCGCGTTCAACTTGTTCGCGCAGCCGCTTGGCTGCCGAAATGCGCAGCAGGAAGGGTTCCTGCTCCACCCGTTCATCCAATAGCGCGACCGCCGCCGCGTCCCAGGGTTCGGCTGCGCGCACCGGGGTTGGCTCGACACGATCAAGATCAGTGCCGAGCGGCAGGATATGGAACAACGCATCAAACAGCGCGTTGCAATATTCCTGGATGATATAGGTGGCGCCGGCATAACCCATGAAAGGCGTGCCGGTGGCGCGGCGGATGATGGCGCCGGGGAAACTCGCCGGGATATACATGGCGCGGCTTTTGATTTCCGCCGCATACATCCGTTCATTATAAGAACCGTACAGCACCAAGGGCGGTGTCTTTCGCAAAGCGTCACGCACCGCCGCATTATCAGGCTTCTGCCCTGCCATGCGTGAGAAGGCGAAGGCACAGGGAATGCCCATTTCTTCATGCAGAAAACGCTGTAGGCCTCGGGCATAGGTATCGGTTGCTACCACCGCGAAGGATGCCGAGGCGTAGAAATCCTGCGTCACACTCCGCCACAAATCCCAAAGCGGCTTCACCGTGGTGTGCTTTTCACGTTCGATGAAGGGCTCGGGGTCAAGCCCGGTCAATTCACCAAGCTTACGGAGGAAATTCGTGGTCGCGAACAACCCAATCGGAGCTTGCAGATAGGGCCGTTCCAGTTCTTCACAAAGCTTGCGACCGAATTCGCGATACATGCAGATATTCACATCCGCATCGGGCAGCTTCGCGATATCTTCGACATGGCTGCCCAACGGAAAGACCAGATTGATCTCACAGCCAATGCCTTCCACCAGTCGGCGGATTTCCGCCAGGTCTGATGGCATATTGAAGGTGCCATAGATGGGGCCGATGATATTCACGCGCGGCTTTTCGCCTTCCTTGCGCGTGCGTGACTTCGGCTTGCGGCCGCGCGCCCCGAATTCAGTCCAAAGCCACATGATGGCGCGATCAGCGGCTTGCCACTGATCTTCATCAATGGTGCGGCAGATGAAGCGCTGCAGATTGCTGCCCTGCGGCGTCACACCACCGCCAATCATTTCGGCAATGGAACCCGTCACCACCACGGCGGGCAATTCGGCATCCTGCGTTGCGGCAGCCCGCTTCAAGGCGCCTTCGGTGCCGTTCTGGGAGAGTGAATCCTCATCCAGTCCCGTCACCACAATCGGCAATTCATGCGGCGGCAGCGCATCCGTGTAATGCAGCACGGCTGTCACGGGCAGGTTTTCGCAACCAACCGGCCCATCAATCACAACACGCAGGCCACGCACCGCCGAGAAAGCATAGATCGCCCCCCAGTAGCCGCCGGCGCGATCATGATCGAGAACAAGCATGCTCAGGTCCCCACCGCTTCTTCGGCCTTGGCCTTAGCGGCGCGCAGCTTGCGCTGACGTTCGCGAAAACCAGGGGGATCGCTTGGCTTGTCGCGGAAGCCATAGCCGGCGCCATCAGGTGTGCCGACACCTTCAAAGAATGACACCATGCGCGAAAAACGTTCGCGCCCATTGGTCTGCGCCGCAACAATACCCGCCATGGAAGCCGCACCCGCAGGGCCAAATAATGGCCGGGCAGAAACCATATTGGTGAAGTAAAGCGCGGGTGTGCCCATTTCCTTGGCCTTCTGCACCAAGGGTGTTGTGCCAAGGGCCAGATCAGGCCGCGCTTCCTTCATCGCGGCGATGTCTTGTTCCAGGCTGGCGCGATACTGCACGTGGCATCCATGCGCTTCCAGCCATTCGCGATCCGCGGCACTCCATTCCGTGCGCGGTGCGGCGGTACCAACGTAAGGCACTTCAGCGCCCGCTTCGATCAGCAAGCGCGCCACCAGTAATTCCGAACCTTCATAGCCAGAAACGGTGATGCGTGCCTTGACCGGATTACCGGCAAGCGCACCGCGAATGGCGGGCAATGCACGCGCCTTGGCGGCTTCGATCTCAGATGGCTTCACGCCGGCCGCAGCGCCAATCGCGGAAAGCCAGGCATCGGTACCTTCCACACCCACGGGTGCGGAACCCACCACAGGGCGGCCAGCGGCACGGAATTCGCGAATGCTGGCAGTGTAGAAGGGATGCACCGCCGCCACCGCCACGCTATCCAAAGCCGCGTAAAGATCGCGCCATTCACGCGCCGGGGTTTGTGGCGCCAGCGTCAGCCCCATGGGCTGGATCAGCGCACCAATACCCGGCGGATCGGCGGGGAATAATTCACCAATTACCGCAATGCTGCGTTGATCCAGCGCGTAATCGCGTGGCCGTGCTACTGGACCAGCCTCAGCCTCATTGCGTGCGTAGCGCAGCATGGCGCCCGCCAGCACATCCTTGGCTTCTGCATGGGTCGGCACGCCAAAGCCCGGCACATCAATCCCAATGACACGCACGCCATTGATTTGCTTGGGGAGCAGATCGAGCGGCACGCCGGAAGCTGTGGGTACACAAAGATTAGTAACGATAACCGCGTCATAATCTTCTGGCTTCGCCAGATCATGGACCGCGTCGCGAATATCTTCGAACAGCTTGCCGGTGACGAGCGTTTCCGAATTGAAGGGCACATAGCCCACCGTGCGGCGCGCGCCATAGAAATGGCTAGTGAAGGTCAGGCCATAGACGCAGCAAGCACTGCCGGAAAGGATCGTCGCAACGCGGCGCATGCGCAAGCCAACGCGCAAAGACCCAAAGGCCGGGCACATGGATTGCGGCTGATCATGCGGCCCGCGCGGATAATCAGCAGCAAGCTTATCCATCACTTCGGACTTGCCCGCAGCGCGCGCGGCAGCTTCCAGCGTTTCCCGCCCGCCATGGCAGGCAGCGCCTTCAGCGGCAGCAGGCGGCGAAGAAGGGGGAAGCGTGTCCATGCCTTCAGACGCCCTCATACACCACTTCAAGGGATGGCTTGTTCAGCACTTCAGCCGAGCACATGTCTTCCATGGTCGCCGGGTTCAACACAACGCCACGGCCCACCGCTTCACCCTTGAACAGGCCAAGCAGATTTTCATGGGTGAGAGGCTTCGGCCGCAGCGGCGGCGCTTCAGCCACCTGAGTCGCCAATTGCTCAAACACCGAAGCCCAACGCCCACCAGGCGTGCCGATGATTTCGTAATTCGCGGATTTGCGCCGGATATCCTCATCAGCCGGAATGGCGGCAAGTACGGGAATGCCAGCTTCAGCGGCGAAGGCATGGGCTTCACCCGTGCCATCATCCTTATTGATGACCATGCCGGCCACGCCGACATTGCCGCCAAGCTTGCGGAAATACTCCACCGCAGAACACACATTATTCGCGACATAAAGCGATTGCAGGTCATTCGACCCGACCACAATCACCTTCTGGCACATGTCACGCGCAATCGGCAGACCGAAGCCACCGCAGACCACATCACCCAGGAAGTCCAGCAGGACGTAGTCAAAATCCCATTGATGGAAGCCAAGCTTTTCCAGCAATTCGAAGCCATGGATGATGCCGCGCCCACCGCAGCCCCGGCCCACTTCAGGGCCGCCCAATTCCATGGCGAAAACGCCATCGCGCTTGAAGCAGACATCGCCGATGGCAACAGCCTCACCGGCGGCTTTCTTCTTCGATGAGGTTTCAATGATGGTTGGGCAGGAACGCCCGCCAAACAGCAAGGATGTCGTGTCGCTTTTCGGATCGCAGCCAATCAGCAGAACGCGCTTGCCCTGCTGCGCCATCATGTAGCTCAGATTCGCCAGCGTGAAGGACTTGCCGATGCCACCCTTGCCATAAATGGCGATGATCTGGGTTTGCTTGGCAGCCGGTGAGGTCTGCACAGGATCAGGTGACATGGATGCCTCTGCGCGCAGCGCATCATGCATACCACTGATGGATGGAGCGTTTGGCTTCCCCGGGACAGCATTCATTGTTTGTTTCTCCAGTCCAGAACCATTTTAAGGCAGGCAGGATCTTCAAAAGCCTGGCGATAGGCTTGCGGCGCGTCATCCGCGGCGGCGTGATGCGTGATCAGCCCCGCCAACGAAAGCCGGCGCGCGGCAATCAGCGCATTCACCGCATCCAGATCGGGCTGCTTCCATTCGGCAGCGATGGCGATGCGCGCTTCCCGCATGAAGGCGGGCGGGAAAGTGAAGGACAGGGGTGCGCTGTAGAAACCAGCAAGCGTCACCACACCACCAGGTGCCAAGCGCGCAATCAGCGCATCCAACAACGCGGCATCGCCGCTGACATCACAAATCGCGCGATAATCGCGCCGCGCATCTTCGGCCGGATCACACACAACATAGCCATGCGCGCCGTCGCGCCGCGCCGCATTGCTTTCCCACACCATCGGCGCGGGATGGCCGGCGGCAATGATGATGCGCGCCAGCAAGCGCCCCAGCACGCCATGGCCAATGATCAATTCAGGAATCGCACCATGCGGCAGAACCATGGCGTGATGCGCGGTGGCGGCCAGCGCCAGTAAAACCGCATCCGCACCAAGCGCGGCATCCACCGGCGTCACACGCGCCGCCGGCACCACCAGGCGCGCTGCGGCACCACCAAAAAGCCCGCGCACATCTCCAAAGCAGCGCGCGCCAGGTACGAAAACCGCTTCACCAAGCGCCCTGCCCGCTTCCGCGCCGGCCTGCACAATGCGGCCTACCGATTCGTAACCAGGCACCAGCGGGTAACCCATACCGGGAAAGGATGGCATGCGCCCGGACCAGAGAAGGCGTTCTGTTCCAGTACTGATGCCGCTCCAATCAATGTCCACGACAACATCCTGCACGCCTGGCGGCGTCAATGTCAGACGCGACAGCGAGAGCTGTTCGGGTGCGCTGAGCAGGATAGCGAGTGTTTCCACCCTTGGACTCCCTCTTGGGTTTTGTAACTCTAATGTGACGTTTGTAGCTGTCAAGCAAAATTGACAATAAAAAAGTCAAATCACGTCAACTGACGGCATCGGCCTGCATCACCCGGGTCAGCAGCGGCGTATCGGTGGGCAGCAGGCGCGCGCCCGTGAAGCCGGCGGCGGACAGCATCGCGGCCAGTTCATCCGGCCGGCGCGGGCGCCCCCTACCCATCGCCAGCAGGTAAAAGCCGAAATAGGCGCCGCCCATTGGCTCGGCCCCGGCGGTGCCAGCCATGGGTTCGGCAATCAGCACCCGTCCACCTTTCGGCAGGGCAGCGCGCACGCGCCGCAGCAGGGCTTGCACCACATCATCATCATGATCGTGCAGCACCCGCACCAGGCTGATGATATCGGCGCCCAAGGGCAGCGAATCGGTGGTGAAATCCCCGCCCATCGCCATGGCGCGATCGGAAAGCCCTTCGCGGGTAAAGCGCTGCCGGCCCTGTTCGGCCACCGCCGGCAGGTCAAACAGCAACAGATCCAGCCCGGGGTTCGCCTTGCCAACGGCGGTCAGAAAGGCGCCGCTGCCGCCGCCAACATCCATCAGCCGCCGATGCTGGCCAAAGCGGTAAGCCGCCAAAACTTCCTGCGCCACCATGGGCTGGCTGGCCGCCATCAAGGCCGTGTAATCTGAAACTTTCTCGCCCGGCAGCGCCCCCGGCTGCGCGGCGCCGGCATAGGCCCAGTATTGCGCGAGCGCCGTGCCGCCCCTTTCGCGACGGAGCAATTCTACCGGATCCGCCAGATCGGCATAGAGCATGGCATGGTGTTCCACCATGGCGGCGATGCCGGGATTGCCGATCATGGCCGCGCCCAATTCGCCAAGCGCCCAGGCACCATCCGCCCGCCGGCGCACCAGCCGGAGCGATTCGGCCGCCACCAAAAGCCGGCTCATCGCTTCAGGCGAAAGCCCGAGTCGCGTGGCCAAGGCGCGTTCTTCCGCCGGGGCTTCGTGCAAAGCCTCAAACAGCTTCAGCCGCACACAGGCGGCCAGCACCTGCGAATAGACAAAGCCAGCGCAGAGATCGAATAACTCCCGCGCGCGGCGGCGTGCCAGAGGGCGGGTCAGCGGAAAACGCGCGGCCCAGGCACGGAAGGCAGGGCGCGCGGTCAGTGATTCGCGCCAAGCGCTGAAGCGATCAGACCAGGACAACCCCTGATCCCCGTCAGCCCTTTCCGGGGGCAGCGGCATGGCCCTCGCCATGGTTCAGGCCGCGGCCAGTTTGCGCGGCAAAAGCCGACCCACTTCTTCCAGCATAGCCGCGCGCAGCAGGCTACGGCCGGGGCAATCGGGAATCGCCTCCACCGCCGCATTGGCGAGCGTCTTCAGCCGCGCCACCGCGCCATCCAGGCCCAATTGCAGCACGGCACTTGGCCGACCGAGCGCCTTGTCGCGCCCAACAGGCTTGCCAATGCTGGCTTCATCTTCCACGGCATCGCGCAAATCATCCGCAACCTGGAAGGCCTCACCCAGCCGATCCCCCAGCAAGCGCCAGGCTTCCGCATCGGCCACACCTGCCGCGGCAGCGCCGGCAACCGATGCGGCGGCAAACAGCGCGCCGGTTTTTTGCCGCTGATATTCGGAAAGATCGGCGCGCGGCTCACATTCCCAGGCCTGCCCGGCAACAATGCCAAAGGGCACGCCCACGCCATCGCCAATGGCATTGATGACCGGGCCAAGCCGTTCCGGCGCGCCGCAGCCAGCGCGCGCCACAGTTTGGAAGGCCAGCACAATCAAGGCATCCCCGGCGAGCACCGCCAGCGGTTCGCCAAAGGCGCGATGCACAGAAGGCCGGCCGCGCCGCATATCCGCATCGTCAAAACAGGGCAGGTCATCATGCACCAGGCTGGCGCAATGCAGCAGTTCAATCGCCGACGCAGCAGCGCTGGCAAGCCTTGGCTGGTCATCACCGCAAGCCGCGGCAACAGCAAGCGTCAGGCGTGGGCGAATACGCGCCCCTTTCGGGAAAACCGCGTGCCGCAGGGCGGCGGCGAGGCGGGGTGGGGTGCCGCTCGTCTCGGCGGAGAGCACCGCGTCTGCGAGGCTGCTCTCAATACGGGCCAAGGCGTCCATGCGTTACCTCCCAAGGGGTGACGCAAGCATGTCGCGGCAGCCCTATGTAAGTCTTTTGATACTTTTTTGATTGTCCAGTTTTATTGACACTTGTGTCAAGGCTTTTTCATGCACGCGCAGCAAATCGCGTTTCACGATCCGCGCGGTCCATCAATTCCAGCGCCCAAACCAGCCTTTCGCCATAGCCAGCACCAATCGGCGGCCCTTCCGGTGCAGGTGCGGCGCGCACCGCATCCACCAGAAAGCGCGTGGCGGCTGATGGCGCTTCATCAGCACCATCCTGCTGCGCAGCCAGCGCGCCGGCGGCACGCGCCAAAAGCCAAGCCTTGCGCCGGCCTGACACCACCGCACGGCGAGAGACGGAATCGAGCCCCTGGCGTTCAACTTCTCGCCCGATTTCGGCATAGACCAAGCGCGCCGCGCCAATCCCTGGGCGGCAATCCCAAGGCAGCAGCGCAATGCCGGGCCAAGCGCGACGATAATGCGCCTCCGCAGCGCCCAGCAGCCGCGCCACCACACGCCCAAGCGCGGGGGAAAAGGCAGGATTGGCGATCAGCGCTTCCGCCGAAAGCCCTTCTTCAGCCAACCAGGATTGGGGAAGATAAACGCGGCCTGCCTTGGCATCTTCGCCGACATCGCGGGCGATATTGGTCAGCTGCATGGCAAGGCCAAGATCACAGGCGCGCGCAATCGCTTCCGGTGAACGCACGCCCATCAGCAGCGTCATCATGGCACCAACGGTCGCCGCGACGCGCGCAGCATAGGATTCCAGCGCGGCGATATCTTCATAGAATTGGCCTTTGGCGTCCCAGGCGAAGCCTTCCAGCAGCGCCGCCGGCAGGGCGCGCGGTACGCCATACTGCGCGACCACGGCCGCAAAAGCGCGATCCGCCACATGATTCCAGGGCCGCCCGGCATAGGCGCCATCCAGGCGCTGTTGCAGCAGCGCGAGTGACGCCGTGGGGTCATCGCTCATGTCAATCGCATCATCAGCAACACGGCAAAAGGCGTAAAGCGCGGCAGCCGGGGCGGCGATGCGGCGCGGTAGAAGAAAGGATGCGGCGCGAAAACTTTTCGAACCGCCCGCCAAAAGCTTGTTGCAGGCGGCAAGATCCTCAGCCGAAATGCCGGTCAGTCCAGACATGCGCATCCTCGCAGTTTTCTTGTTTCAGTCATTTTCGGCTGTCCGGCGGCGAAAGCGCCGCACACCAAGCGCCACCGTCAAAGCAACGACTGGGATGGCGATACTGGTGACGATTTCTTCGCGGAAGTTGGCCCCTGAAAGGGCCAAACCCTTGGCCAGATAGGCAACAAGCCCAACCACGTAATAGGTGATGGCGGCCACGGAAAACCCTTCGACCGCCTGCTGCAACCTAAGTTGCTGACGCGCGCGCCGTTCCATGGAAGCGAGCAAGGCCTGGTTCTGCCGCTCCCGCGTGATGTCAACGCGTGTCGAGAGAAGCTGCGTGGCGCGCGCCACGCGTTGGGACAGCATTTCCTGCCGCCTGCCAACCGCCTGGCAGGTATTCATGGCGGGCGCCAAGCGACGTTCGGTAAACTCACCGAAGGTCTGCATGCCTTCCATGCGCGTCTCCCGTAATTCCTGAATGCGGTTGCGCACCAATTCGTAATAGGCAGCGGCGGCGGAAAAGCGGAAACGATGGCGCGATTCGCGGCTTTCCGCTTCCGCCGCCATACGCGTCAGGCGTTGCAGCAGCAGCGGTTCATCGGCTTCTTGCGCTTCCACGAGCGCCGCGCTGATTTCCGCCAATTCGCGTTCTTGCGCACCGATTTGAGGTGCGACTTCCTGCGCGACCGGCAGCGCCAGCAGCGCCATGATGCGGTAGGTTTCCATCTCAAGCAGGCGCTGCGTAAGCCGCCCCGCCTGATAGGGCGACATGCCGCCATCATAAATCAGGAAACGGCTGAACCCATCATCCTGGATGCGAAAATCCGTGAAGGCATGTGCCTGGCCGCCAGCCAGTGGACCGCCCACCAGCATGTGATCACGAAAATAGCGTCTCGAGATTTCACTGATGGCCAGCGGCACTTCCTTGGAAGCCAGCAGCGTGACATGCGCCGCGGCAATCACCTGGCCAGGTAGGGCTTTCAGCCATTCCGGTGGCAGGGCATGGATCGCCGCCGCCGAAAAGGGCTCAGGCTCTGCACTCGCAACCACCACCATGAAGCGGCTGAATTCGCCATGCCTTTCCCATTTCAGGCGAAACGGCCCGAAATCCGCGCTGTAGTGATTGGCACCTGGCGCTGGGGGCGGCACGGAAAAGCGCTGCGCGAGCGCGCAAAGTGCGGCCCAGGGCGCATCCCGCGCTTCATCGGCTGTCGGCAATAGCGCAATCTGTGAAACGCGGCAGGGGGTGAACAGGATCTCCGGCGGACGCGCATGCACCTCATCATTCAACTCAACGCGCTTGGCATAGGATGGGGGGAGCACGTTATCGAAGCTCATGCTGCCGCCCCGGTGACATTTTGCGCAAGGCGCGACCATTCCTTAAGCAGCGCATCGGCGACCAATTGTGGCGCTTCTTCATGCGCCAGATGGCCAAGCCCTTCCAGGGTGATGATGCGCGCGGCGGGAAGGATGGCCTGGATGCGCCGCGCCTGCATGGGCGGCACGGCGCGATCGCGGCTGCCCACCATCAGGAAAAGCGCTGTGCCAAGGCGTGGCAAATCGCGCAGCAAGGGGCGCAATTCCCATTGCGCCATCATCGTCAGTGCCGCGCGAATATGCCCGGCATAGCCAAAAAGCCGCGTGTATAATTCGACACCGCGCGGGCCGATATCTGAACCCGTATCACGCAGCAGCTTTGCCGCCACTTCCTGTTTGGAAGCGCGCCAGGCGCAAAGCTTGGAGACAAAGGGCAGCCCCACCATGACGCGTGCGGCGCGCGTAAAGAACGCCGCATGCTCATCGCCGAGCGGCAGCAGCGCGCCATTCAGGCTGAATATGGCGCGCGGTGCGATCTTGCCATCCAAGGCCATGCGCAGCGCAATCGCCGCGCCCGCCGAATGGCCAAGCACCACATCGGGTGATGCCTGAAGCTTCTGCAGCAATCCATGCAAGGCCGCCGAAAAACCCGCCAGTGAAACTCGCGCTTGCGGCAGGCTGGCAGTAAAGCCATGCCCCGGCAGATCTGGCGCAATCAGCGTGAAATGCGGCGCGAGCAATGGCGCCAGATCGCGCCAGCTATGCGTGGCCGCCGCCGTGCCATGCAGCAACAATAGGCAAGGCCCCTGCCCCAGGCGCTGCACATGCCAACGCAGCCCACCGGCTTCGATAAACTGGCTCGATTCCCTATTCGGCCAATCGCGCCCGTACCTTTCCCAGTTTGGAAATTCTCCGGACGCGGCCATGGCATCAGGGCCCTGAAGCTGGCGCGTGCGCGGCTTGGCGCACGGCAGCCGACATACGCGCGGCATCGGCAAAAGGCAGCGGCACATAGCGCGCGCCCATGGCCGAGGCGAGGCCTCGTGAAAAAGGATGCGGCCGTGGCGCCGTATCAATCAGCAGCGCGGCAATGCCAGAAGCCCTGAACAACCGTGCTGACTCCAGCGCTTCGGATTCCGCTATGGCGCGCCCACCCGAACCATCGCGCGTGACATTGGCGCGACCATCTGTCAGCGCGACAATCACCGGGGTTTGCCCACGCTTGCGACTGGCCTCTGCCATGGCATAGCCGGCCGCCATTCCGGCCGCGAGCGGCGTACCACCGCCACCAGGCAAGGCGGCCAGGCTGCGCTTGGCGCGCACCAGGGAATGTGTGGGTTCAAGCAGCACCTCCGCACCGCGCCCACGGAAGGCAATCACTGCCACGCGATCGCGCCGCACATAACAATCAGCCAGCAGCAATTCCACCGCGCCCTTGGCTTCCGCAAGGCGATGCAGCGCAGCCGAACCTGAAGCATCCACCAGGAAGATGGTGGTGGTTTCGCTGTTCTGCTTGTAGCGGCGAATGCGCACATCTTCCCTTCTGATATGCACCAGCGCCGCGTGATGTGGTTTTTCGCGGCGGCGATATTCCTGCCAAGGTGCGGCGACGCGGAGCGTTTCCACCAAAGCCAAACGCAGCCCCGCACGCCACGCCGCCGGCCGCGCACCAATGGGCCGACCGCGCTGGGCAGATCGGCGCATCATGCCGGATCTGCCGGAAGATGCCGCCTGACGGGCCATTTGCCGTGCCGCGACACCAAGCCCCGCGAGCAATCCCGCCGGCAGGCTGGCCTGCGCTGCCGCAAGCACAAGATCTTCCAAGGATGGCTGGTCTTGCTGCTGCTGCGTATCAGGATTGGGTGGTTCTTGTTGTTGCTCGGGCGGTTGTTCCTGTTCTTCAGCGGGTGCCTCAGGCACTTGCCGCGCGCGGGGTGCCAGGATGAGTTGGGCCGCAAGCGCCGCATCTTCCCGGGTTACTTCCACGCGCCCTGCAAGAGCCGCAGCAGCGCGGGCGCAACGCAGCGCAAAAATAGGCGCACGCAGGGATGGAATACCAAGCGCCAAGGCAGCCGCGCAAAAGGCTTGCGGCAGATCGGCCGGTATTCCAACCTGCACAAGGCGCAGCCGCGCTGCCTCAATCTCCGCACGGGTCGGCATATCAGGCGCCACACGCTGCAATCCGGAAGGTTCAAAGCTAAGCCTGAAGGCAAGACGATCTGAAAGCGCTTCAGTTACCTGTTCATCTTCGCCAGCGCCTTCATCAAGTGCAACGACGCCAAAGCGCGTATCGCGCGCGAGCGTAATACCCTCACGCTCCACGCGCAGCGCACCGTGATCCAGCACGGCGGCGATGCGCGCAATCACCTGGCTTTCCACGCGCTCAGCCATGGGCAGAATGATGATCCCGCCATCAGCCTCGGCCAGCAGGCCCTGTTGCGCGATGGGCCGCCCGGCACTCAGGCTTGAGGTAAGATCAAGCCCGCCCAGCAAGCGGCTATCGGCGATACCCAAAGGAACGCGCCGCCATGGCACCCCAGCCGGCAGCATCTTGCGAAAGGCTTCAAGCCATTCGTCTCGCCTTGGATCGGCCGGCCCCCGCAACACAACACCCGCAAGGCCAGCCGGATCAACCGCCAGCAACGCCGCAATCTGAAGCGCAACACACTCCGCATCCGGAGCCTCGATACGCTTTGCATCGGCGCCGGTTGCGGCGAGACCACTCATGGGTTGAGGCTCCGGCGCCACATCCTCATGGCCCGAAGACGTCTTCGAGCGCCTTTTCCACGCGCGTCGTCGCAACGGTTTCATCAAGGGGATTGCGGCGCAACCGATGCCGCAACGCGGAAGCCGCAATACGGCGCAGATGCACCGTTCCGACCTCCAAATCGCCTTCAAGCGCCGCAAGCGCTCGTGCCGCGCGCACCAGGGTCAATTCACCACGCAGCCCATCCGTACCAAGCGCCATACAAAGCTTGGCAGCCTGTTCAATCGTGCCAAGCGGGAGCGTGACCGAACTCAGTCGCTTTCTGCCGGCAAAGATTGTCTCACGCGTGCGCGCTTCATCCTCAGCCCATTGCTTGATGAAGCCAGAAGCATCGCGGTCATAGGCATCGCGCCGACAAACCACTTCAACTCGGCTGGAAAGGTCTGTTGGTGTTGAGACTTCCACCGAAAGGCCGAAGCGATCGAGCAATTGCGGGCGCAATTCACCTTCTTCGGGATTGCCGCTGCCAATCAGCACAAAGCGCGCCGGGTGGCGCAGGCTGATGCCTTCCCGTTCCACAACATTCTCGCCCGAAGCCGCGACATCCAGCAGAAGATCAACCAAATGATCTTCAAGCAGGTTCACCTCATCAATATAGAGGAACCCGCGATGCGCCGCGGCAAGTAGCCCAGGCTCGAAAGCCTTGATGCCCTGCGCCAAGGCCCTTTCAATATCAAGCGCGCCCGCCAGGCGATCTTCCGTGGTACCAAGTGGCAAATCCACCACCGGCACCGGCACCATCCGCTTTTCTGCTTTTCTGCCCTTGGGCAGCGCACTGCAATGCGAACAGGACGCAAGCGGTGCCGCTGGATCGCAAGCAAAAGGACAGCCGGCGACAACAGCCATTTCCGGCAATAGCGCTGCAAGTGAACGCACCGCCGTAGATTTGCCGGTGCCGCGATCCCCAAACACCAGAACGCCACCAATGCTTGGATCAACAGCGGCAATCATCAGCGCACGCTTCATCTCCTCCTGGCCCACAATGGCGCTGAAGGGGTAGGCGTTGCGGCGGGGCGACGGGATCGCGTGGTCGGCTTTGTCTGCACTCGGGCGCGGTGCTGCTCGACGAGAAAGCTGCGCTTCCGGGCCGGACCTATTGGCCGGCTGGAATCCCGACACTGCGCCGTCCATCACGCGGCCCGCCGCAACCGAAACTGCGCCCAAACCCGTTCCAGTGATTCCACCAAATGATCCATATCCGCATCCGTATGGACGGGCGATGGCGTAATGCGCAGCCGTTCCGTACCGCGCGGCACGGTTGGATAATTGATGGGCTGCACGTAAATGCCGTGTTCATCCAGCAAGGTATCGCTGAGCGTCTTGCAGAGCGTTGGATCGCCCACCATCACTGGTACAATGTGGCTGAGGTTATCAAGATGCGGAACACCCACAGCGTTCAAGCGTTGCCGGAGCGTCGCGGCACGTTCATGCAGGCGTTCCCGCTCACGATTGCTCTGACGCAAATGGCATATCGCAGCGCGCGCACCTGCCGCAATCGCCGGCGGTAGCGCCGTTGAGAAAATGAAGCCTGAGGCGTAGGAACGCACGAAATCACACATGGCAGCGCTGCCAGCGATATAGCCGCCAATAACGCCGAACGCCTTGGCGAGCGTGCCTTCAATCACGGTCACACGATCCGCAACACCATCGCGTTCCGTAATGCCGCCGCCGCTTTGGCCATAAAGCCCAACCGCATGCACTTCATCGCAATAGGTCATGGCACCATGCGCATCGGCCACATCGCAGATATCACTAATGGGGGCGATATCGCCATCCATGGAATAGACACTTTCGAAGGCCACCAATTTCGGTGCTGATTTCGGTAGTTCCGCCAGCACGCGGCGCAAATCCGCCACATCATTATGCTTGAACAGAACCCGCTTCGCCTTGCTGTGACGCATGCCTTCAATCATGGAAGCGTGGTTCATTTCATCAGAAACGATGATGCAGCCCGGAAGCTTCGACCCGAGCGTGGAAAGCGACGCCCAATTGGACATATAGCCGGAATTGAAAAGTAGCGCCGATTCACGCCCATGCAGCGCCGCCAGATCGCGTTCAAGCAGAACATGTTCGTGGTTGGTGCCGGAGATATTGCGCGTACCACCCGCACCTGCACCACAGCGGTCCAGCGCTTCATGCATGGCTTCAAGCACACCCGGGTGTTGACCCATGCCAAGATAGTCATTCGAACACCATACGGTCACCTCACCACGAACGCCCTTGTCATGGCGTGTCGCGCGCGGGAATTCGCCTCGGCGCCGTTCCAGATCAGCGAAGACGCGATATCTGCCCTCACGGCGAAGGCTATCAAGCTGTCCTTGGAAGAATTCCTCGTAATTCATGTCACATTCTCCTTGCCCAGAATAACTTTCCAGGTCTTGCGATTGTGCGCAGGTCATTTCGGATAGAACTCTCCGAAAAAAGGCCCCACGCCATGCCTTTGGTGATGCTTTTCCTCATGCGCCGTGCCTCAGCGCATAATCTTCAAACTCCGACTGAATACCGTGCATATCCAACAGCCGACCTGTAACTATAATGCCAGTCCGTGAGGCCTCGGTTGCGGCAGCGCGCCGCAAATGCATGGTGCCATCTACAAAATCAAGCGAGAGCCAGCCTTCGGGCGACCTAATGGAACCCTTTAGACTTTCAATCGAGCCATAAGCGCCAGCGGTGATACGCGCCAAAAGAGCATCCAAAGGCCGCGTATCAAAAGGGCCACTCCTATCGGTGAACCAGGTCGCCGTCTGTGCTGGCGTATTCTTGTCGCGCATTCCCCAACGCCAAAGCGCCTCAATCGGCAGCGGAAGCATCAGGAACCAATGTTCAATCACGGCCAGTGCGGCGATTGTCGCGATCAGCACAAAACCAACCAGCTGATGCGCATCCGCGCCAACGGCAAAAGCTTGGTAGAACAGCCAAGCACTCAAGATAGTGCCGAGCGTGATGGAAAAGGGGAACAGCAGATTCATTGGCCGATGGGCAAAATAGCTACTCATGTAGCGCAGATGCTCCGGCAGCATCGTCTCGCCCGTGTTGCGCACGCCCAGATATAAATTGAGCTTGGCGCTGAGGCGCATGACCCACAAAATGCCATAAGTCATCAGGCCAATACGGTTGGGTCCATGCGCGAAGGCCATAATCAGCAAGAAACCCAGCAGCAGGATGAATATTTCGTGCCAGAGCACAACGCGCGTCGCGGACCAAAAGCGTCGCAGGCCCATGAGGTCAGAGGGCAATTCCCTGCGATTGGGCCCGGTAATCAGTCCACCAAGAAAGCTGATCTCCACAGCGCCCCAAATCGCCAAGGCAGCCAGGAAGGAAAGATAGGCCCCGGCGGCGCTCACATCCTCTGCGGTCTGATGCAGTGTGACCAAACCAGCAGACAGCAAGATTATTGAGGCCGCACCAAGGGTTAGGCGCTGATGCGCAAGTGTCGTGACCGTGAAAAGAATGACGCCAGTTGTCAGCCACCAAAGAAAGATGGCAACCAGGGCGGCGGTCACGCTCTCAGGCATGGCGCTTCGCTACCAAACCGGCGCGAGACGAATTTCGGCAGGAAGCGGTTGCCTCCTCGGGCGACGGAAGAATAGCTTTGCGAAGGTGGTCGCCGCAGAAATGCCGAGACCGATCCGACGCACCCCTCCGCCAATGCCACCTTGCCGGCGCGCATCGCTCATTTTCTCGGATACCTGCAGGAGCCGATCCATGTCTTCCATGAAGCCAGGCGCATCCACATCCAAGGTCACGGGGAATACCTGACGGCAAATCTCCTCTGTGATCTTGAACACTTGCCGATCATATTCCGTGGGCGTCATGCCAAGCGCCTTATGGAATTCCGGGCGCCCATGGTCGCGCACATACATGGTGGCAAAAACCGCAAGCTGGAAGAAACGGCACCACCACGCATTGACACCAGTAAGAAGCTTCGGATTGGCGCGCATCAGCAGCGCAAAGGCTTCCCCATGGCGGAATTCGTCATTGCACCAATTCTCGAACCACTGGAAAATTGGATGGAAACGAAGTTCCGGGTGGCGTTCGAATTGACGGAAGATCGTGATGTAGCGCGCGTAGCCGATCTTCTCGCTCAGATAGGTAGCGTAGAAAATGAATTTCGGCTGGAAGTAGTGATACTTCTTGGCGCGCGTCAGGAAGCCCAGATCAACGCCAATCCCCAAATCCTTCAGCGCATCATTGATGAAACCGGCATGGCGGCTTTCGTCACGCGCCATGACTGAAAAAAGCTCACGTATGTCGGGGTTTTTCACGCGCTTCTTGATTTCCGCGTAGAGCACGCAGCCAGAGAACTCCGCGGTCACACTGCTCACCAGAAAATCAACCAATTCCTTCTGCAAGCCCTCAGGCAACGCATCCAGCCGAAAAGCGTCAAACCGCTCATCGCGGACAAAGTGGCCCTTATTGGGGTCGCGATGGAATTCCTCCATCAAGCGATCCCATTCGGCGCGAACGGGCTCCACATCAATGGCGTCCATCGCGGCAAAATCAGTGGTGTAGAAGCGCGGCGAAAGCGGCGTCTCGGTCAGCGCCAATTCTGTTGTTTCACGCGAGAGGTTTTCGCGCATCGGGTGGCTCACCGCGTTCATGTGGCCTCCTTCGGCTCAAAGCCCACGTGATAGAGTTCGGTAAGTTCCAGGATCGAACAAAACTGCGTCCAATGTCGGCGAAAGAAACCTGCCCGAATGACGGTAGCTGAGGTTTCGAAGCTGTATTTTTCGCCGAATGCCACCTGGGCCGGTGCACCATGCACAATCACCTGATCACCAGGACGCAGCATCACGTCTTCAGGCACCGCATAGGCGTGAAAACTGTCAAAGCTGCGTTCGATTTCGACGGTACAGGGTACGTCGAAGCGTCTTCCCCTCCGCCTTTCGTTTCTTTCGTTCATTTGCCTTCCTCATTTTTTTTGAAAAGAATAGCGGCGAAGCTTTGCACGTTTGTCGCGCCAAAAGCCCGCAGATCCGTCCAGCGCCCGCTTACCGGGTCTTCCAGAATGATAGCTCCACCCGGCACAGCAGCCAACCGAAAAGGGCTTTCCATGCCAGGATTTTCTAGTCTTCTTTCGCGTGCGAAGCCACGCAAGGCACCGCGCACAAAGCCGCCCTCACCGGGCGAGATTTCGCCAATCAACTGGCCGGTCGAGGCATCACGGATGGAAATACCGCCATCAAGCCGATCGCTAAACAGGACACTGCGCGCGAAGGTTGCCTCATTCACAGGACGGCGATCCTGATGCTTCTCGCCAGCGCTCAGCACCACAAACGCAAGAACGAAGGCAATAATCACCCCAAGCCCATAGCCCAGGTAGTCAGCGCGTGGCGCTATTGCCTTGGATGCCATTTCCGTCCCCTTACGCCATCGCCGTCGCGCCACTAGGCATCGCGGCTTCTGGCCCTGATACGCTGCGGCTGATGCCTGCCCCCGAAGTGGCGGCCACCGCATTACCCAATATCCTCGCCACTTCCGATGCATTCGCTACACCACGCAGCATGGGCTTTGGCCGACCAAGGCTCCAGCCACTGCAATGCGGCCACAGCGCAATCCATGAAATACGATGTGACGGGAGCAATTCCAACACAATGTCGCCATGGCCATCCTTGCGATTCCTCAAATATGCCCCGGCGATCGCCACAAAGGGAATATTGATGGTGATCGGCAAGGCGACACCAACTCGCAGCACCAAGCGCCGCGAAGTGATGGAGTAAACACTGCTGCGCGCAACAACCTTGGCCAGCAAGGCAAGGATGCCAATCGCCACCCCACCGCCAAGGAGAATCACAGCCGCAGCGCCAAATGCCGCGACCAATTCCCCCCCCTGCATGGCGGCACTGAGAACTTCCCAGAGCGCCAGCATCAAGAAATAGCCAAGGACCCAGCGCACAAGAAAAACACGCTGGGCAACCTCCGCCCATGTTGGCGCCCCTTGCCAAAGCAACACCTCTCCGGGAGGCAGCGCTTCCGGCAGACCGCGCACTGGCTCCAAGCCATGCTCAGTCAGGCGGGGGCGGGCGGGCTTGCTCACAGGTAGGACTCACTACGCTCAGGCGTGGCGTAGAAATGGCCGCCACCAAAATAGCCCGAAATGCGATCTTCCTCGAGCAGGGTAATCTGTTCAGGACGCGCAATACCCGGCGCCGCAGCGAATTGTGCAGCAGTCACGGAAATCACACGCGCTGTTCCCTCATCAGTGAATGTGCAGAGGAAAATCGGGACCAGAACACGCCGCCCGCCGGGAATTTCTGTTTCCACATAACGCAGGATGTATTCAGAACGATCAACCCAAAGGTCAACAACAGTTCCGGCTACTACGCCATCCAAGGTGATCACTGATTTCCCGCGCGGATCCGGATCCTCATGGGCGATGTGCCAGCCAGGCGCAGCACGAAGCGGCACGATTTTTGGCTTATTGTCATCAAAAGCCAGATCCGGCGTATCCGCGCGATCAGCGTAGGCTGCTGGCCCAACGCCATCCTGCATGGCGTCACCAGTCGGCACAAAAGCGGTGCCCGGATAAGGATAATCCGGTGAAAGCTGCGCATCGACGTCACGTTCTGGCCGAACACCCTGCACAATCGTCGCACCTTCTGGGTAATGCAGACGGAATACTTTCGGGGCAGGCATTTCAGGGGAGCCGTGCAACGTGGCGACGCCCAGACGATCCGGCAATTCGGCAACCAACGGAAAGCCTTCGCGCCTGCCTTCGCGGATTAGATAGTAGACAAGCCCGGCGAAGAAGGCGAAGAAGATATAGAGAGAAACGGCTGCCAAATCCAAAAAGACCGGCGTTGCGGGAGTTGTCATGGCAATGCTCCATGTTGGTTTTGCAGCCCGGCCAGGACCGGCCGGCCTGCATCATGTTGAGGCCTGGAAGAAGGATTGTCGTTTGCCCGAAGAAGGGGGCCGACGACGGCAAGCATCATGAACAGCAGTAGAATTTCGACGAGATACACGAAAACATACCCAGTGCTTGGGGCGTCCAAACCCGCACCAAGTATGCCCGCTGAAGCGAGCGAAGAAATGACATCGCGGATCACACCACCAAGGGCGACGGCAGCGCCACCTGCTGTCGCGGTCACAGCACCCCAGACGCCAAGCGTCAGGCCGATCTGCCCTTCCGGCGCCGCCTGCATGCAGCCAGTCAATGTGGCATGTGCAAAAAGGCCCGCACCAAAACCAACGGCCGCCGTTCCAGCTGCGAAGACAATGGTTGAATCAAGCGGCGCCGCAAAAATCACCAGCACAAAACCGGAAATGCCCACCATCGCCCCGGCACTGGCAACACGCTGCGCATGCATCCCTCGCCCGAGCAAAGGTGCCGCGCGCAGAAAGCCCAGAACCGCGCCGCTCGCGAAAAGTGCCGTCAAGGCTGTGGTCGCACCAACACCAAGCGAAAGGATTTGCCCACCATAAGGTTCCAGCAGCACATCCTGCATGCCAAAGGCCGCTGTACCAAGCGCGGCAGCAAGCAAGCGGCGATCCCATGGGCCTGACTTACGCAAAAGCCTAAGACTTTCGCGAAACCCTGGATCACCTTCAGCGCGGCCTATCGTGAGATCTGGCCGACGCGGTTCCTGCTTCCAGGCAGCGACCAGATTGATCACCAGCGTTGCAGCCGCCATGCCCTGTACAAGTTGAATCAACTTGATCTGGGAGAAATCAGCTAGGAATGCACCAAAGGCGATCGCTGAAATCACCATGCCAATCAATTGCATAAGCGAGAGCATTGTAACAACGTTTGGTTGCGCGTCGCGCGGCACAATATCAGTCGCCAAAGCCAGGCCCACCGTCTGAACGGTATGCATGCCCATGCCCACCATCAGGAAGGCCAGTGCCGCGGCAATCTGTGCCACCCAGGGCGGCGCCCAGGTATCACCGGACAAGATGATCAGGGCGAAGGGCATCATTGCCAGCCCGCCAAACTGGATAATACTGCCGAGCCACAAATAGGGCACGCGGCGCCAGCCGAGCACAGAACGATGCGAGTCGGAACGAAACCCAATCAGGGCGCGCAGCGGCGCAAAAAGCAGCGGCAGTGCAACCATGATGGCAACCAGGCTTGCCGCCACACCCATTTCAACGATCATGACGCGGTTGAGTGTGCCAACCATCAGCACCGCGGTCATGCCGCAGGAAATCTGGAACAGTGAAAGGCGCAAGAGCCTTTTGATGGGCAGGGGACCGCTGGTTGACTCGGCAAAAGGCAGCACATTCAGGCTGATCCCTGTCCAAAGTCGCGCCAAACGGTCATTCACCTCGCTCATTTCCGGAACAACTCCAGCGCATCGGAAGTCAGACGCACCCAAGCATCCACAGCGCTATGGTCGGCATAGCTTCCGATCCGGCTACGGCGGCTTTGATGAGTGGCTACGCGCATCAATCAAACCCCAGCAGATCGAAGATTTCGCGATCCTTTAGCGGCGCGGCCTCAAGCCCTTCCGATCCGGCCCAGAGTGATTCAGCCAGGCGGATATATTCGGCCTGCACCGCCTCAAGCTCAGGCGAGCCTTCCATTTCAAACAGCGTCGCCTTTTTCAGGCGAGAGCGACGAATGACATCAAGGTCCGGGAAATGCGCCAAGGTCTTCATGCCACTCGCCGCGTTGAAGCGGTCAATCTGATCCGTCCCTGCGCTACGATTGCAGATAACGCCGCCAAGCCGCACCGGGTAGTTCTTTGACTTGGCTTTGATGGCGGCGACGATCCTGTTCATCGCGAAGATACTGTCAAAGTCATTTGCCGCCACAACCAGGCCGCGTTCCGCATGCAGCAAGGGTGCGGCGAAGCCACCACAGACCACATCGCCCAGAACGTCGAAGATCACGACATCCGTGTCATCCAGCAGGTGATGTTCCTTGAGCAGCTTTACCGTCTGGCCAACCACATAACCGCCGCATCCCGTGCCGGCCGGCGGACCGCCGGCTTCGACGCACATCACGCCATTATAGCCTTCAAAGACGAAATCTTCGGCGCGCAATTCTTCAGCGTGGAATTGTACCGATTCCAGCACGTCAATCACCGTTGGGATCAGGCGCTTGGTCAGCGTGAAGGTGCTGTCATGCTTGGGATCGCAGCCGATCTGTAGAACCTTCTTGCCAATTTTGGAAAATGCAACAGAAAGGTTTGAAGATGTCGTGCTTTTCCCGATGCCGCCCTTGCCATAAACGGCGAAGACCTTCGCCGTTGTGCCTGACACCGCATCATCCATATGGACCTGCACGCTACCATCGCCATCACCTTGGCGTGGGCGTCCAGTCAGGCGGGGCGGCTCTCTCATCAACACGGTCATGCCGCGGCTCCTTCACTGATAATTTCGATACGATCTTCAGGCTCATCACCGGCGCGACATAGCGTATCCGTGCGTCGGGACGCGCAACGGCGTTCCCGTGCCTCATGCACGCGATTGGCGTTTTTGGTTGCGGCCATTCTATCCAAAGACGTCATGCGGTCGGGCACGTCCCCATCCATCGTCACAATGACGATGCGGGGTGCTGATGCCTCAGCGGGAGAAATGGGCTTTGGCATCGTAAAGCGTCTCAAGGGTGATCACGGCAATGCCGCGTTCTTCGGCAAAGCGTTCGGTATTCCGGCGTGCTTTGCCACGCACGAAAAAGGGAATCTTGCGCAATTCCGCCTCGGCTTCATGCGCCCAGCTTGCGGGGCCAATATTCACCGGCATGGCGGACGTTTCAGCCTGCGGTCCATGCCCCAAATGAGACGGCGCCACACCATCGCGGAATTCGAAATCCTCGCGGAACATGCCAAGCAGATGTTCCTCAAGCCCCATCATCAGCGGATGCACCCAGGTATCGAAGATGACATTGGCACCTTCAAAGCCCATTTGCGGCGCATAGCGGGCGGGGAAATCCTGCACATGCACGGGCGCGGAAATCACCGCACAGGGAACGCCAAGCTTTTTGGCGATATGGCGTTCCATCTGCGTGCCAAGCACCAATTCGGGCTGCAGCGCGGCGATGCTTTCTTCGACTTCCAGGTAATCGTCTGAAATCAGCGCCTCGACGCCGTATTTTTCAGCGGCAGCGCGAATCTCGCGGCTGAATTCGCGGCTGTAAGTACCAAGACCCACTACCGCGAAGCCTAATTCTTCATGAGCGATGCGTGCAGCGGCAATGGCGTGGGTGGCATCACCAAAGATGAAAACGCGCTTGCCGGTCAGATAATTCGAATCGACCGAACGCGCATACCAAGGCAGGCGAAGCGCCCCCCCACCACAGCTTGATGGCGCTGGCAGGCCCGCAAGCTCTGCGACCTCATTCATGAAATCGCGCGTCGCACCAACGCCAATCGGCACGGTGCGTGTGAAGGGCTGGCCCAGATGGCGCTGCAGAAAGCTTGCCGTGACCTGGGCAATTTCTGGGTAAAGCACGACATTGAAATCGGCATCCCGCAGGCGCTTCAGGTCTGTTGGCGAGGCCTCCATAGGCGCTGTCACCACAACCTCAATGCCCATGCCATTCAGCAGCTTGGTTACTTCGGCCACATCATCGCGATGCCGAAAGCCAAGGGCAGTCGGGCCCAGGATATTGCAGCGCGGCGCGCGCGCCGGATCACGCGGCGTGCGGGTTTGCGCCGGCCCAGCGAAGGCGCGCACCAGGCGATAGAAGGTCTCCGCCGCGCCCCAGTTTTCCTTGCGCTGATAGGCAGGCAATTCAAGCGGCACCACAGGCACCGGCAGGCCGAGCGTCTTCGCAAGCCCACCCGGATCATCCTGAATCAGCTCTGCCGTGCAGGAAGCGCCAACAAGCATGGCTTCCGGCTGGAAGCGGGCATAGGCATCGCGCGCTGCTTCCATGAAAAGCTCGGCGGTATCGCCGCCCAAGTCGCGCGCCTGGAAAGTTGTCCATGTCACCGGCGGGCGCTTTTCCCGCCTTTCGATCATGGTGAAAAGCAAATCGGCATAGGTATCGCCCTGCGGGGCATGCAGCACATAATGCACGCCTTGCATCGCGGTAGCGATACGCATCGCCCCCACATGCGGCGGCCCTTCATAGGTCCAGACGGCAAGCTGCATGGCTATACCATCAGCTTTTCGCGCCGGACCAAAGGCCGCGCGAAAAGTCCTGCAAGATCACCCGCTTGGTCATAGCCCTGGATGGGCGAGAAAACGAGTTCGATGGACCATTTGGTGGTCAGGCCCTCAGCCTCCAAAGGATTGGCCAAGCCAAGACCGCATACAGTCATATCAGGCCGCGCTTCTCGGCAGCGGTCCAATTGCCGATCCACATGCTGGCCTTCCACCAACTTCGCCTTTGCGGGCAGCAGCGCCAATTCATGCGCCAGATGTTGGCGATGCAGATAAGGCGTGCCGATTTCAATCGGCTGCATGCCCAACTCGCGCGACAGGAAGCGCGCCAAAGGCACTTCAAGCTGCGAATCAGGGAAGAAGAAAATGCTTTTGCCATCAAGCGTTGCGCGATGATTGGCCAGTGCCGCACGGGCGCGTTCGCGGCCCGGTGCGGTGGCTTGGGTGAAGCGCTCTTCACTCACACCCCAAACCTCGGCTGCGGCGCGCAACCAGGCGGTTGTGCCTTCTTCTCCCAAGGGAAAGGCTGCCGGGATATGCCGTGCGCCACGCGCTTCCAAAGCGCGCGCGGTGCCAGCAAGGAAAGGTTGCGCGAGCAGAAAACGCGTGCCTTCGCCTACCGCCGGCAATTCAGATGCGCGGCGCGATGGCAGGAAGCGCACCGGCCCCACACCAAGGGCTGCGAAAAGCCGGATGAATTGGTCTTCCACCACTTCCGCCAGGGCGCCCACCACCAGCAGGGAACGCGCGGTGCCTGGCTCCGCCGGCATTTCCGGCACTAAAGCGGCCAGACAGGCATCCTCACCTTCAGTGAAGGTGGTTTCAATACCGCTACCGGAATAACTCAACACGCGCACGCTTGGTAAGAAACGCTCGGAAAGTCGTTGCGCGGCGCGCGAAAGATCAAGCTTAATCACTTCCGATGGGCAGGACCCCACCAGGAACAGCATGCGAATATCAGGCCGGCGCTGGATCAAGCGTGTTACCACGCGGTCCAATTCTTCATTCGCGTCCGCCAGCCCAGCGAGATCACGTTCTTCAATGATGGCGGTAGCGAATCGTGGCTCGGCGAAAATCATCACGCCGGCGGCGGATTGCAGCAGATGCGCGCAGGTGCGGCTGCCGACCACCAGAAAGAAAGCATCCTGAATCTTACGATGCAGCCAGATAATGCCGGTCAGACCACAGAAAACCTCGCGCTGACCGCGTTCACGCAGAATTGGCGTATCAGCGCAGCCAGCGGCCTCGGCCGCAATGCCTTGGGAATCCTGAGATGCACCGGCAAGGCTCATGTCATTTGGCCTGCGTCGCTGCCGCGCCAGCTTGTTTCCTCACGCCGCGCGGCGCGCAGCTTCAGAATGAATTGAGCCGCGTTGACGACATAGGCAGCATAGGCAGCCAAGGCCAGCATCATCTGCCCGCGGCCATCACCAATGCCAAGCAGCAGCACCACCAGATAGGCAGTGTGCAGCGCCAGCACCAACATGCTGAAAACATCTTCCCAGAAGAAGGCCGGCGCAAACAGCCAACGACCAAACACCACTTTTTCCCAGATGCAGCCCGTCACCATGATCAGGTACAGGATGCAGGTCTTTGCGATGATCGAAATCGTGGCCGCGGCGTAACCTTCGCCGGTCGTCAGATAGTTCAGCACCAGGCCAAGGCTCACCAAAAAGACCAGGAACTGCACCGGGGCCAGGATGCCCTGAACCATGGTCCAAGGGGTTGAATCCCGTCGCCGACGTTCATCTGGGGTGTAAAGGGGCGTTGCCACCCCCCGCCTAATGCCGGCCTGCCGCTTGCTGGCGCGGCCTGTGGCGGCGTTCCAGGGGCTGGCGTCCAAGGCCTTGAAAATACCGGTAAAGCGGTCTGCTGTCAGCATAGCTTGACACCTCCAGAAATGAACGCGAGTCGGGCAGTGCAGGCTGGGGTGGCGCAGGCCAAAGCCCTTATCTGGCGCGTTTCTGCCAGTTTTCCTTGGATTTGCGCGACGCATAGGGTCATTCGGACCCCTCCCCAATCTTCTACACTCGGAAGGCTAGCGGGCTTGCGAGGCGCGTGTCAAGAAAGATTGACGTATTTTTTGATTGACAGTAGGCCTCTCCCAGGGCGAAGCTTCCCGCTCAAAGGGGTTCACCATGAAGTCGAGCAGAAATGACGAACGACAGGACCAAGCGGAATATGTGGAAGCCGATCGTAGTTTCACGCTATATTCCCGCTCGGACATGGCAGACTCAGACCCCGACCCCAGGGATGGTCCCGCTGAAGCGGAATGGCGCTCCCCTACCAGGGATCGCGCCCTTCCCTTAAAGCGGGTGATCGAAACCGAGGTAATCCCTCGTCTCGTACTGGCGCAGCGCGTGCTGAACAATCCGGCTTATGATCCAACTGATGGCCACCCAGCAGCGCCAACATCCGAAGATATTGAAGCCTTCGCCGCCCTCGCGCGCCTTGGCAATACCGATAATGCAGTGACCTTTGTTGAGGCGTTTTGCGCACGCGGCCTGCCGCTGCCGCAGGTTTATCTTGGCCTGCTTGCGCCCGCCGCGCGGCTGCTTGGCGCTTGCTGGGAGGATGATGTTTGTGACTTTACGGAAGTTACCATCGGCCTGCGCTGCCTACATGGGGTTTGCCATGTGCTGGAACCGCGCTTTGCCCCGCTTTTCCCCGATGGTCGGGCGGGCCGACGCATTCTGCTGGCCTCCGCCCCGGGTGAACATCATGGATTAGGCCTGACCATGGTGGAACAATTCTTCCGCCGCGCCGGTTGGGAAGCTTGGATAGATGGCGGGGCCGATAATGAAGCCCTGCTTGCCCTGGTCGCCGAAAAGCATTTCGGCCTGGTCGGGTTTTCTATCGGTGGTGAGACGCATATCGAAGCCCTGACGAAGCTGATTCGCGATGTCCGCCGCGCGTCGCGCAATGCCAATTTGGGTATTTTGGTGGGCGGCCCACTATTGTTGCAGGAACCGCAGCTGGTGAAACGCCTTGGAGCTGATGCCACGGCGCGGGATGCGGAAGAAGCAGTGCTGCAGGCTGAGGCCTTGCTGGCGTTACAAGGACGAGGAAGTGAGGGGTTGGCGGGCTAGGGGCCCCGGCAATGCGCCAGAAAGCGTCGCCTCCCCTTGATCTCCTTCGGTGCCATGAAGATAAGGCGCCGGTCCTTCTAGAAGGTCCCCAATTTTCGTGAAAACGTTCCTCGCCCCTCGTAAATCACTAGGAGATTTGGATGCTGATGCTGCGGCCTCATTGGTCTCGGCGGCGGCAGATATGGCTTTGGTTGTGGATGAACAGGGCGTCATTCGCGATATAGCCTTCAGTAACCAGGAATTATCAAAGGCCTTGGGTGGGCATCAGACTTGGCTCGGTCGCCCCTGGGCGGAAACCGTGACCACAGAAAGCCGCCCCAAGGTGGAAGCGCTGTTGAGCGGCGCACCAACCGAAGCGAAATGGCGTAGCATTAATCAAGTCGCCGAAGGTGGCGAATCCGTGCCGCTGCTTTTCGCCGCCGTGCCCTTGCAGCGCGGGAATCGTCGCGTGGTTTTTGGCCGCGACCTCAGCGCGCAGTCACGCATGCAACAAAGATTGCTGGAAACCCAGCAATCCATGGAACGCGATTATGCGAAGCTGCGCCAGGCGGAAACGCGCTATCGCCTGCTGTTCCAACTTTCTGCTGATGCAACGCTGATTGTTGATGGTGCCACGGGGCGCGTGACGGAAGCCAATCCCGCTGCCGAGCAGCTTTTTGGCCGGCATTCCCGCCGCGTAATCGGCCGGACATTGATGGATGCTTTCAGCACTGAGAGCCGCCAGGCGGTGCAATCACTGCTGGCTTCCGTGCGCATTGCCGGGCGCGGCGACGAAGTAGGCGCGCAGCTTGCCGATTCGGGACGCGAAGTAACCATTGCCGCCAATAGCTTCCGGCAGGATGGCGCTTCGGTGCTTCTGGTGCGGCTTTCCCTGCGGGCCGGCGATCAACCGGCCGGGCTTTCCGCAGCCAAGGCGCAGATGCTGAAAGTGGCGGAAAACCTGCCGGATGCCTTCGTGATCACGCATCAGAATGGCGTGGTGATTTCCGCCAATGGCGCCTTTCTGGATCTGGTCGAACTTGGTTCTGAAGAACAGGTGCGCGGCGAATCGCTGGAACGCTGGCTGGGCGGGCAGGGCATCGAAATTGAAGTGCTGCTCTCCAACCTCCGTAATCGCGGTACCGTCAGGCTTTACAATACAACGCTGCGTGGCGCGATGGGCGCGCGGGTGGAGGTGGAAATCTCCGCCGTCACCGTGACGCATGCCGGGCAGGAAGTGTTCGGCTTTGCGATTCGCGATATTGGTGCGCGCGTCGCAGAACCGCGCCAGGCGGGCGCGCATGCTACGCGGTCTGTCGAACAGCTCACGGAATTGATTGGGCGCGTGCCGCTCAAGGATCTCGTGCGCGATGCGACGGATGCGATTGAACGTTTGTGCATCGAAGCAGCCTTGCAGCTTTCGGGCGATAATCGCGCTTCGGCGGCGGAGATGCTCGGGCTTAGTCGGCAAAGCCTTTATGTGAAATTGCATCGCTACGGGCTTGGTGACTTAGGCGCCGGTAGCGCCGAGCAAGGGTAAGGCAGCGCGATGGCGGCCCCCGTTGCATCTGCGGCGACCGCCCCTGCCCCGCGGCTGAAGCCAGCGGCGGTTCTTGAATTATTGAAACCCATCACCTGGTTCCCGCCCATGTGGGCCTTTGGCTGCGGCGTTGCTTCCGCCCATGGTGGATTTGCCGAGCATTGGCCTTTGGCGCTGCTCGGCGTGATCCTGGCCGGGCCTTTGGTTTGCGCCATGAGTCAAGCGGCGAATGATTGGTATGACCGCCATGTGGATGCCATCAATGAACCGAATCGCCCGATTCCATCTGGGCGCATTCCGGGGCGCTGGGGTTTGTATATTGCGCTGTTCTGGACGCTGCTTTCGCTGATTGCTGCCGTGCCGCTGGGTGCCTGGGGTTTTGGCGCGACGATCATCGCGATTGCGCTCGCCTGGGCCTATAGCGCGCCGCCCTTTCGGCTAAAGGCGAATGGCTGGTGGGGGAATCTGGCCTGCGGTTTGGCTTATGAAACCCTGCCCTGGATCACAGCGGCAGCAATCATGTCGGGCGGCGCGCCGGATTGGCGCGTGCTGCTGGTGGCGTTGCTTTATGGGCTTGGCGCGCATGGCATCATGACGCTGAACGATTTCAAGGCGATTGAAGGTGATCGCCGCATGGGCGTGCTTTCTTTGCCCGTGCAATTGGGTGCGGAACGTGCGGGGCTGGTGGCCTGCATTTTCATGGCGGCACCGCAATTACTGGTGGTGGCGCTTCTCGCGGCTTGGGATGCGCCCTGGCATGCCGCGGCGGTAGCGGTTTCGCTGCTGGTCCAACTAGGCCTGATGCGGCGGATGCTGCGCGACCCGCGCGCCTTGGCGCCCTGGTATAATGGCACGGGCGTTCTGCTTTACGTGATTGGCATGCTGATCAGCGCCTTTGCGCTGGCTGCTTTGACAGGTGGCGCAGCATGAACCCCGCATCGCTCGGCTGGCTTGGCATTATCCGTCTGGGTTTGGTGCAAACGGCACTCGGCGCGATTGTGGTGCTGACAACCTCCGCGCTCAACCGCGTGATGGTGGTGGAACTTGCCTTGCCCGCGACTTTGCCGGGGCTGCTGGTTGGGATCCATTACGCGCTGCAAATGCTGCGCCCGCGCATGGGTTATGGGTCCGATATGGGCGGGCGGCGCACGCCTTGGATCATTGGCGGCATGGCGGTGCTGGCGCTGGGCGGTGTGCTGGCGGCGGCGGGCACGGCGTTGATGGCGGAGTCGCTTTGGGCCGGCATCGCACTTGCCGTAGTGGCGTTTTTGATGATTGGCGCAGGCGTTGGCGCGGCTGGCACGTCTCTGTTGGTGCTACTTGCTTCACGCACCGCGCCTGCACGCCGCGCCGCTGCCGCATCACTGGTTTGGATCATGATGATCGCGGGCTTTGTGATCACCACCGCCATTGCCGGGCGGCTGCTTGATCCCTATTCGCCCATGCGCCTGGTCGCGGTGGCTGGTGGCGTTTCCGCCATTGCCTTCACGCTAGCGACGCTCGCTGTTTGGGGCATGGAAGGCCCGCGCGCCGCGCGCCCTGAAGCAAGCGATGCCGCGAAGCCGCCCTTCCGTCAGGCTTTGCGTGAGGTTTGGGCAGAACCCGAAGCACGGCGCTTCACCATTTTCATCTTTGTTTCCATGCTTGCCTATAGCGCGCAGGATCTGATCCTGGAGCCTTTCGCCGGCGCGATTTTTGGCCGAACCCTGGGCGAGACGACACGCATTTCATCGCTGCAACATGCGGGCGTTCTGGTTGGCATGATTGCCATTGCGCTGATTGGCAGCGTGCGCGGCGGGCGTTGGGCGGGCACGCTCCGCTTCTGGACCATCGCGGGGTGTCTTGCCACGGCGGTAATGATGCTCGCCCTTTCCGTCGCTGGACAATTTGGTGCGGCCTGGCCGCTCAAGACCAGCTTCTTCGCGCTTGGTGTCGCGAATGGTGTTTTCGCTGCCGCTGCGATTGCTTCCATGATGCAAATGGTCGCGCGCGGGCATGAATCGCGCGAAGGCACGCGCATGGGGCTTTGGGGGGCGGCGCAGGCCGTGGCCTTTGGGCTTGGTGGGCTTGCCGGTGCGGCGGCGGTGGATGTGGCGCGGCTGGTACTTGGTCAGGTTGAAGCCGCCTATGCCGCCGTCTTTGTCATTGATGCAGCACTGTTCATAGCCTCGGCCATGCTCGCCGCGCGCATTAATCGTCCAAAAATCAGCAAGACCGGCGGCTTCGGCCCAATGGTACCGGCACAGTAGAGGAACATGGCCATGCAAACATATGATGTGATCGTGGTAGGCGGCGGGCCATCAGGCGCCACCGCCGCTGATGATTTGGCGCGCCGCGGGCGTAGTGTTTTGCTGTTGGATCGCGCTGGGCGCATCAAACCCTGTGGTGGTGCGATTCCGCCGCGCCTCATTCGCGATTTTGCCATTCCGGATGAATTATTGGTCGCCAAGATCAATTCCGCCCGCATGGTCGCCCCCAGCGCGAAATCCGTGGATATGCCGATTGATGGCGGCTTTGTCGGCATGGTGGATCGCGCGGATTTCGACGAATGGCTGCGCGAGCGCGCCGAGCAAGCCGGCGCAGAACGCCAGACCGGCACTTATGAGAAAATCACGCGCGATGCCGATGGCACCGCCATTGTTCATTGGGAATCGAAGGATGGTGCAGCGCTTGCTGCCCGCGCACGCTTGGTGATTGGCGCGGATGGCGCGCGGTCCCAAGTCGCGAAGCAGGAAGTACCGGGCGGGGATAAGGTACGCTGCGTTTTCGCCTATCATGAAATTGTGCGCTCTCCGCCCAATGGTGGCAGCGCCGATTTTGATGCCAAGCGCTGCGATGTCTATTACCAGGGCAAGCTTTCGCCCGATTTCTACGCCTGGATTTTCCCGCATGGCGATACCACCAGCATCGGCACGGGTTCCATGCAAAAGGGCTTTTCGCTGCGTGGTTCGGTTGCTGAACTCCGCCGCGATATTGGCCTGACAAATGCCGAGACAATTCGCCGCGAAGGCGCGCCCATTCCCCTGAAGCCGCTGAAGCGCTGGGACAATGGCCGCGATGTGATTCTGGCCGGGGACGCAGCCGGCGTGGTCGCCCCTGCGTCCGGTGAGGGTATTTACTACGCCATGTATGGTGGCCGGCTTGCCGCTGATGCCGCTGAGGAATGCCTGAAGACTGGCGATGCGCGCGCGCTTGCAGGTGCGCGCAAGCGCTTCATGAAGGCGCATGGTCGGGTCTTCTGGGTGCTCGGCATCATGCAGTATTTCTGGTATTCATCGGACAAGCGGCGGGAGAAGTTTGTTTCCATCTGCGCCGATAAGGATGTGCAGCGCCTGACCTGGGAATCCTACATGAACAAGGAATTGGTCCGCCGCGATCCCCTTGCGCATGTGCGCATTTTCTTCAAGGATTTGGCACATCTGTTTGGCCTTGCGAGGGCCTAAGCATTTTCAAGCCAAGTGGAATTACTTGGCGACTCGGAAAATGCGTTCTAACAGAGGCCAGAGCATGCACGGTGAGCGTCAGCGAAGCGGACATGCTCTGAGCAACAAAAAGGGTTTTTGAGGAATGGCGTCTCAGCCCATGCGCATTGGCACGCGCGGTTCTCCGCTTGCGCTTTGGCAAGCGCGGCATTTTGCAAGCGTGGCCCGCGCGACAATCCCGGCCTTGGCACAAGATGGCGCGCTGGAAGAACACATCATTGCGACATCCGGCGACAAGGTTCAGGACAAGCGCCTGGCGGATATTGGCGGCAAAGGGCTTTTCGCCAAGGAAATCCATGAAGCGCTGGCCGATGGCCGCATAGATGTCGCGGTGCATAGCCTCAAGGATCTGGAAACCGAATTGCCACCAGGCATCGTGCTGGCCTGTGTGCTGGAACGCGAAGACCCGCGCGATGCGCTGATTCTGGGTGCTGGATGCAGTGCGGCCACGGCCGATGACCCGCTGGCTGCCTTGCCGCAAGGCGCCCTGGTCGGCACGGCTTCCGTGCGCCGGCAAGCGCAATTGCTGCATCGGCGGCCTGATCTCCGCGTAGATATCATTCGCGGCAATGTGCAAACGCGGCTTGGGCGAGTCGCTGCCGGGGATTTCACCTGTTCCCTGCTGGCGCTTGCAGGCTTGAAGCGGCTTGGCATGGCGGACCGCGCGCAAGTGGTGCTGGAACCGGAAGCCATGCTGCCCGCCGCCTGCCAAGGGATTGTTGGCATCACGGCGCGCGCGGATGATGCCGCCACGCTGGCGCTACTCGCCCAGATTGAACATGCGCCAAGCCGGCTGGTGGCGGATGCCGAACGTGCCTTGCTTGGCGCGCTGGATGGTTCCTGCCGCACACCGATTGGCGCGCATGCCACGCTTCTGCCTGATGGGCGGCTTCGCCTGCACGGGCTTGTCGCACGCGCCGATGGCAGTTTCCTGAGGCGCAATATGGGTGAGGCTGCGGCGAAGGATGGCCCGCAGCTTGGGCGCGACTTGGCAGCAGCTTTGAAGCGCGAAAGCCCGGCAGATATCTTCGGTTAAAGCGGGCTGGAGCCTCAGCCCCGCCCGACCATCGCCGCCATGCGGCGCGGCGCGATATTGTCACCATCCCGCCGGCGCAATTCTTCCGCCATGACGCGATGCACCATTGCAATTGCGGAATCATCCAGGCTGGCCACCCAAAGCCGCGCAAAGCTTGGATCAAAGCTGGGGTCCAGCACCTGGCGCGGTAGGGAAAGCTCCGCCGCGCGCGCCTGAATTTCCGCCGCCGCCCCGGGACTGTCGAGTGCGATGGCGCGCAGCCTGCGCGGGTCTGTCACCATAGTTGCAATAAAGCCGTCCAAGGCGGCGACGGCGCGGTCCAGCGCTGCTGAATCCCCTTCTGCCTCGGCTGCTTCCAGGCCAGCTTTCAGCGCCTCATAGGCGATGCGATGCGAATTGCCATTCATGGCTGCCCCCTCCAAAGCGCGCCACAAGGCTGCGCCCTTTCGCGCAGATCTGTCAATTAAAATTGACAGTCCTTTGGCGACAATCAATCCCGCCAGCGGCGCCACAAATCCCAGGCATGGGCGAAGAACGCGGCAGTCATGGCGAGGGAGACAAAGCCCCACCAGGCCCCGGTCAGCGCCGCGCGCAAAGCCAGCGCAAAAAACACCCCCGGCAGTACCAGCGCTGCAACCGAACGCGGTGGCAGGCCGCGGCCCGTGAGCCACCAAAATCCGAGCAGCGCCAAGGCTTCCACCAGCAGCACCGCCACCATCAGATCAGCGACCTGGCCGGAGGCGAAAAAGGCAGCGAAATCCGGCATGGCGCGCTTGGCTATTCTTCGGCCGGCACAACGAAGCCTTCCGGCGCAAGGCCGGCGGCATGGCGCTGCCACATCATGCGATAGGCGCCTTCCAAATGGCGCGTGAAGCGCGGCGTATCGAAAAGCGGCGCGGTGGGAAGTGCCGCCGCAAGCTTGGCCTTCAGCGCCGCGGCGCGGTTGGCATCGCGGCCAATCGCAATCGCCAGCGCTTCATATTCCGCTGTATCGCGCGTGATCATCTCCGGCATGCCCACGGCGTTCAGCAAGCTTGCCGCAACGCGCCCAGCGAAAGCCTGCCCCATTTGCGTCAGCACCGGCAGCCCAGCCCAGAGCGCATCACTCGCCGTGGTATGCGCATTATAGGGCAGCGTATCGAGGAAAAGATCCGCGAGCCGATGCCGCGCAAGATGCCGCGCCGACGGCAGCGAAGGCCCAAAGACCAGCCGCGTAGCATCAACGCCCTGCGCTTCAGCCGCGCCGCGCAGCCGCGCGATGGAATCTGAATCATTGGCGAGCAACCACAAGACCGAGCCCGGTACCGCAGCCATAATACGCATCCATGACGCGAAGATTTCTGGTGTGATCTTATAAGCATTGTTGAAGCAGCAATAGACAAACCCATCCGCCGGCAGCCCGGCTTCAGCGCGTGATGGTGTATCGGGTGCGATCACGCGACGGTCATCATTCGCCTGATAGCTATCGGGCAGATGGACGATCTTCTCATCATAAAAGCGCTGCTGATCCAGGGGCAACACGGTCGCATCCGCCAGGATGTAATCCAGGAAATCAGCACCCACAGTGCCCGGATAGCCAAGATAGCTGACCTGTACCGGCGCCAACCGCGCGGCAAAGGGGCCAAGCCGCGCATCCTGCGTATAGCCATTGAGATCAACGGCGATATCAATCCCAGCACGCCGCGCCATGGCTGTTATCGCGCCATCGGACATACGCGCACATTCATGAAAATGATCCATTGTGGCACGGATACGTGCGCGCATCGCATCCTCGGCTTCCAGCCCGTAGGAAAAAGCGTGGATTTCAAAAGCGTCCCGGTCATGGCACTCCAGCGCGCCTGCAATCAGTTGCATGACGGCGTGATTGCGAAAATCGGCGGAGAAATATCCGATACGCAACCGATCACGCTGTGTGGCAGGCGGTGGCTGGGCAATGGCGGCAAGCCGTAGAGTCTCACGCGTATAGGCGCGGGCGGCGATCTGATGCAATTCCGGATCATCGCAAATACCAAGCAGCGCAAAAGGATTGGCCACATATTGCCGCGCGCGCACGCGCTCAAGCAGAAACTGCCGCTGTTCAGGCAGCCCTGCCCAATCCCAACGCCGTTGCTTGGTATAAACCAGGGATGAAAGCGCTTCTGTGACCCCAGGATCGAGTGCCACCGCTTTCTCAAACCGGGCCAAGGCTTCCGTTTGCCGGTTCAGCGCATTCAGCGAATTTCCTGCATAGTTAGACGCTTCCGCCGAACTCGGGTCCAACACCAGCACGTGTTCATAAAAGGCCAGCGCTTCTTCATGCCGATTGAGCAGCGCCAGTGCATTGCCCAGGTTCAGATGCGCATCGGCACTACGCGGCGCGACTTCAATCGCGCGGCGATAGGTCTCAATCGCCTCAGGCAGGCGGCGCAGCGCCTTCAGCGCAACACCCTTGCCGATCAGCGCTTCCGCGTTGTGCGGATCAAGCGCGAGTGCCGCATCAAAGGTGTGGATCGCTTCTTCGTGGCGGTTCTCGCCACTCAGCGCCAACCCCTTGCCGATCAGCGCCTTGGGGGCCGGTGGTTTGGTGGCGGCAAGCCGTTCAAACAACCCAAGCGCGCGCGGGTAATCCCGCAAGCCCAGAAAGCCGGAACCGAGTGAGAGCAAGGTTTCCAGACTGGCGCGCTGCTTGTCCAAAAAGCCGGTGAGGAAGATCACCGCCTCGCGATGCTGGCCGAGCTTCTGCAGCGTATCGGAAAGTGTGGCCGCGGCGCGGGAATGCCCAGGTTCCAGCGTCAGTGCCGCACGAAACGCTTCCATGGCGCCGGCGGCATCGCCAAACCGTAACCGGCAAAGCCCGTGATTGACATGAAAATCGCCATCAATCCCAGCAAAGCCGCGCGCGATGATGTCATCATAAGCCGCGCTGGCACGTTGCACGTCACCGGCTTCCAGCAAAGCATCAGCCAGGTTGAAATGGGCAAAAGCAAAGCCGGGTTCGGCATAGATCGCCGCGCTAAAAGCCTCCACCGCCGCCGCCTTGTCGCCGGCGGCGCGGCGCGCATTGCCCAGGTCATTCAGTAACGCGGCATTTGGTGGCGCCAGACTGGCTGCGCGTTCCAAAGCCTCACGCGCCGGCGCTACCTGGCCGCGCGCAAATAGTGCGAGGCCGAGCAGCCGATTGGCCTCGGCATGGTTTGGCTGCTCCTGCAGGAAGGCACGATAGCCCGCCATGGCCGCATCCAGATTGCCGGCCTGATGCTGGCGGAGAGAGGCGTGCAAATCGGGCGAAGCCAAGGCGATTCCTTCCAGGCAGAAACGGCACGCCTTTCCTTGCCCGGAAAAGCCCCTGCCCGTCCAGCAGGCAGGGGCAGGCGCGTGCTCAGAACAAGGACATCTGCGCCCCAGGCACCGCGAAGTGCCCGCAATCTAGCGCCCCCGTACCGCCGCCGCGCTTTTCCAGGCCAGGCCGGCGCATCGCCACCGCAAAGCGCCGCGCCAGCAATTCCGCATAAGGCCCGCTGCCGGTCTGGCGCTGGCCGAAGCGGCTGTCATAAAGCGCGCCACCGCGAGTCTGGCGGATCAGCGACAGCACCCGAGCGGCGCGATCTGGCATGTGGCGCGCCAGCCAATCCTCAAAAAGCTGTTTGATTTCCAAAGGCAGGCGCAACAGCACATAGCCCGCGCTGGTGGCCCCCGCCGCCGCGCCCTGTTCCAGCAGCTTTTCCAATTCCATGTCATTCACCGCCGGAATCATGGGCGCGGCCAGGATGGCGGTGGGGACGCCCGCTGCCGTCAATTCCCGGATAGCTTGCAACCGCCGCGCAGGGGTAGCGGCACGCGGTTCCATGATGCGCGCCAAGGCCGGGTCAAGCGTGGTGACGGAAAGGCACACCCGCACCAGATTACGCGCGGCTAGCCGCTGCAGGACATCCACATCACGCAGCACGCCGGCCGATTTCGTGACAATCGTCACCGGGTGGCTGAAACGGTCCAGCACTTCAAGCACGGTCCGCGTCAGCCCCAATTGGCGTTCCACCGGCTGATAGGGGTCCGTATTGGCGCCAAGGGCGATCGGGCGGGGCTGATAGCCAGGCTTGCGAAGCTCCTTTTCCAGTAGCGCCGCGATATCTGGCTTGAACATCAACCGCGTTTCGAAATCGAGCCCCGGCGAGAAGCCCAGATAGGCATGGGATGGCCGCGCATAGCAGTAGATGCAGCCATGCTCACAGCCACGATAGGGGTTGATGGACCGGTCAAAACCCAGATCGGGGCTTTCATTGTAGCTGAGGGCAGATTTCGCGCGATCCTCGGTCAGGCTGGTCGGCAAGGGCGGCAATTCGGCGAAGCTTTGTTCCAGCGTCGCCCAGCCATCGTCAAACGCCTCCCGCCGTGCGGGTTCAAAGCGCACTGACGGGTTGGAAACGGCCCCGCGCCCCTTGCGCGCGAGGGATGGCATGGCGAAGCACTGCGCACCGCTATCGCCAAGGGTCAGGTTGGGGATACCATCGGGCATGAAATGCTTCCCTTTCCAATCCTCGGCACCCTGGCAGGAAGGTCAGGGCGAGTCAAGAACAAAATAAGAACAAATGAGCCTTTTGCCCATCTCTGCGATTGTCCCCACGTTGAACGCCGCCGCAAGCCTGCCGGAGATGCTCATGGCTTTGCGCGGTGGGGTGGCGGAAATCATCATCGCCGATGGCGGCAGCACGGATGGCACGCCCGATATCGCGCGGGCCTGCGGCGCGCTTGTGATCACAGCCCCGCGCGGACGCGGCCCGCAGTTGCGCGCCGCCGCGGAAGCCGCAAGCCAGCCCTGGCTGCTGGCGCTGCATGCCGATACGCGCCCAGGCGCGGGTTGGCAGGAAGCGGTTGCAGGTTTCATCGCGCACCCCGAAGCCGCGAAGCAAGTCGGCTATTTCCGCTTTACCCTGGATGATGCGGCACCCGAAGCGCGCCGCTTGGAGGCCATGGTGGCTTGGCGCTGCCGCTGGCTTGGCCTGCCCTATGGCGATCAGGGCCTGCTGATCGCGCGTGAATTCTACCAATCGCTTGGCGGATATGAGGCGATACCACTGATGGAAGATGTGGCGCTAATCCGCCGCATTGGCCGCAAGTCGTTAGTTGCTCTGCCAGCGGATTTCATCACCTCGGCCGAGAAATGGCGGCGGGATGGCTGGTATGCGCGATCCGCCCGCAACCTTTTTTGTCTTTCTCTTTGGTTCGCGGGTGTTGCGCCGGATCGGATTGCGAGGCTCTATGCGCGCCGGCGCTGATCGGCTTTGGTGAGGCGATGCGCCGCCCCGTTGTGATCATTTTCGCCCGCGCGCCAAGGCTTGGCGCGGTAAAGCGGCGCCTCGCCGCGGGTATCGGCGCACGCGGCGCCTTGCGGTTTTATCGAGCCATGCTGGCCACCACTGCCTGGCCCATGGCGCGGGATCGTCGGTGGCGCACCATTCTGGCCATTACGCCGCCCGGGGCGCGGGCGGATTGGGGGCGCCTGGCACCGCGCGGTACGCCACGCATGGGACAAGTTGCCGGCGATTTAGGACGGCGCATGGAAAAGGCCATGGCGCCCTTCTCGCGCGCCATTTTGGTCGGCAGCGATATTCCAGGCCTTGGCCCCGCTGATATCGCTGCTGGGCTTCGCGCCCTGGGAAGGGCGGATGCGGTCTTCGGCCCAGCTTTGGATGGCGGCTATTGGCTGGTGGGCTTCGGCCCTCGGCGCCCGCATTGCCCCTTCGCCAAGGTGCGCTGGTCCAGCCCCCATGCGCTGGCCGATACGCTGGCCAATTTCCGCCGCCATCGCGTGGCGCTGCTACCGCCGAAGCGCGATGTGGATAGCGCCGAGGATCTGGCAGCCCTCACGCCTACCCGCGAATGAAACTAGTCTTGTCAGGCCACAAATTTTCCTTCCGCAATTTTACGGAAATTTAAGCATAGCAACCTAAGCTTGCATTGGGAGGTCCCCAATGGAACCAACAAGCACTGCATCGGATGACACCGCCCGCGAATGCCGCCAGCGTGTTGCAGCGCATTTGCAGGATTTGCATCGCATCCACCTTGCCCTCGCCGAGGATAGCCGCGCGCTGAAGCGCTTCACTACGGAAGGCAATGCACGCGTGGAACTGGAATTGGCTGCTGAAATGTTGGAGCTTTACATGGCTTCCAGTGCGGCCTTTCTGGAAAACATGCGCGGGCGTTTTGAAGCGCGGCTGCCGCTGCTTCGTCGTGGCGAACCCGCCTTTGGCAATCACCCGGAACGCGCCCCGGAACATGGTGCGTTTTGGCTGAGCTTCTCTCGGCTTTGCGCGGTGTTGCGTCGCGCCAGCCGCCAAGTTGAAGCCTGAGCAAGGCTCTAACTCAGAATACGGATCGCGGCCTGTTCATAGCTTGGCACCAAGCCAATCCATTCATAGGCGCGGCCGGTGCTCGCGATGAATTCGGAAAACGCCTTATGTTCATGATGCTGCCAGCCCGGGTAATTCAGGTATTCGTCAAAAACAATCACCGTGCCGGCAATGATCCTATCCTTTAACTGCGCGAGGACGGTCTGGGTCGAGGAATAAAGATCGCAATCAATATGGAGGAAACTCACCGGCTGGCCTGGATGCGCATCCAGAAAAGCGGGCAGGCTGCGGTCAAACCATCCCTGCACCAGCGTGACATTGGCCGGCACTGCCGGCAGGCCTTCCGTTTTGAAGGTGCCTGTATCGAAACCCGGCCGCCAATATTCCGGCAGACCTTCAAATGAATCGAAGCCATAGACGGTCTGATCGGGCCTGGCCGCCGCGATCAGGCCAATGGAATGGCCAGAAAAAACCCCGAATTCCAGCACCAAGCCAGCCGGCGCGGGGATGGCGAGCATGGCTTTCAGAAAATCATCGCCATTGGGAAAGCGCGCCACTCGGGGCATGGCGCCGGCGACGAATTCCACCGAGGATATTGCTGCCGCCAAGGATTGCAGACGATCAATATCAAAATGCTCATAACGCCCGCGCCCCAGCGCGCCCTGCAGCACATGTTCTGCGGCGATATCCGCGATCATGGCGCGCGCTTCAGGTGTTTCGAGCAGAGCCAGGAGTTCAGTCTTGGAAAGGGCCAAAATCATACTCCCAATATGGCAGAAGCAAGGGTTCAGGCGGCAAAAAAGCGCTGCGCCAGGCTTTCAAACATGGGCAGGCCATCAACGCCGCCCATCAGCGGATCCACCAGATCTTCCGGATGCGGCATCAGCCCGCAAACCCGCAAATTGGGCGATAAAATCCCCGCGATATTGCGCGCGCTGCCATTGCGATTGGCCGCTTCCGTCGCTTGGCCCGCTTCATCCACATAACGGAAGGCAACCAAGCCTTCGCCTTCCAGCCGATCAAGCGTTGCATCATCGGCGAAGTAATTGCCATCACCATGCGCCATGGGGGCGCGGAAGCAATCGCTCTGTTGCCACTGCGCGGTAAAGGCCGTTCCGGAGCGCTCCACCCGCAAACTGCAATCCATGGAAAGAAAGCGCAACGTGGCATTGCGTAGCAATCCGCCCGGCAAAAGCCCGGCTTCGATCATGATCTGAAAGCCGTTGCAGACACCCAGCACATGCCCGCCCGCTGCAGCGAAATCCTTCACCGCGCGCATGATGGGTGATTGCGCCGCCATGGCCCCGCAGCGCAGGTAATCGCCATAGGAAAAACCGCCCGGCAGCACCACCAGATCAAGCCCTGCGGGCAGCGCCGCTTCGCGGTGAAACAACATGGCCGGTTCGCGGCCCGATGCGCGCTTCAGCGCCAACCGCATATCCCGTTCCCGATTGGTGCCGGGGAACACAATAATCGCAGCCTTCATGGCCTTCAGGTTCCGATCAGGCGGAGCCAATGCAGCCCGCCCATGAATACCATTGTCACCAGCGCGGCGAGTGCCGCGGCCGTCACCCAGCGATTGATCGTCCGCTTGCCGCGCGCCAGCATATTGCCGCGCGCGACAATGGGCGCGCGTTGTTCGCGCCAGCGCAGCCCCATGGCGATCAGCACGGTCAGCACCAGCATCGCGATCAGGCTGGCCTTGACCACCTCAGACGATCTCCACCCGAAAGCTTTCGATCACCGTATTGGCGAGCAGCTTGCGTGCCATATCTTCGGCGATCTGCTTGGCCTGCGCCGGATCAGCCTCGGCCAGATCAAGTTCAATCACCTTGCCGGCGCGCACATCACGCACACCGCCAAAGCCCAGGCCTTCCAAAGCGTTGCCAATGGCTTTGCCCTGAGGGTCCAAAACCCCCGTCTTTGGCATTACATAAACGCGGGCTTTCATATTCCGACCGTCCATTGGTAATGAGTCTGTGTATCGAGGTGGCTGGGACTTGTCTGGCGCATCCGATTCACGTCTCCGGTGCTCGGCTGCGCCTGCGCCCTGCGACGATCGGATGCGCTCATTGAACAGCCTCCGGCCCCTTCAGGTCGCGCACACCGGCTTCGGGCAAAATACCCAAGCGCCGCGCCACTTCCTGATAGCCTTCTTCCACCTTGCCCAAATCGCGGCGGAAGCGGTCCTTGTCCATTTTCTCGCCGGTCTTGGAATCCCAAAGGCGGCAATTATCCGGGCTGATCTCATCGGCCAGCACGATGCGCATTTCCTCATTTTCCCAAAGCCGGCCGAATTCCAGCTTGAAATCCACCAGCGTAATGCCGACCCCAAGCAATAGCCCGGTCAGGAAATCATTGATGCGCAAAGTCAGCGCGATCATGTCATCCAGATCATGCGTGGAAGCCCAGCCGAAGCAGGTGATGTGTTCTTCCGCCACCATCGGGTCATTCAACGCGTCATTCTTGAAGTAATATTCGATGATGGAACGCGGCAGGCGCTGGCCTTCCGGAATACCCAGACGCTCCGCAAGCGACCCCGCGGCCACATTGCGCACCACCACTTCCAGCGGGATGATCTCCACCTCCCGAATCAATTGCTCGCGCATATTGAGCCGGCGGATGAAATGCGTCGGAATGCCAATCTCTGTCAGGCGCATCATCAGGTATTCGCTGATGCGGTTATTCAGCACGCCCTTGCCGGTAATGGTGCCCTTCTTTTTGGCATTGAAGGCGGTGGCGTCATCCTTGAAATACTGCACCAGGGTGCCGGGCTCCGGCCCCTCGAACAGGATTTTTGCTTTACCTTCATAAAGTTGGCGGCGACGAGCCATGGGTCAGTCATCCTTTGGCCCACCATCCAAAGGCGGATGGCGGAGCTTTAGTTTTGTATAGCAGCCATCACCCAGGGTCGCCACTTTAGGCCCCGAGTCGACTGCTCAGCCCAGCGCCTCAAGGTCATTGAACACGCCTTCCCCCGGCGGGGCGGCACAAAAACGCCAGAGCCTTTCCCAAGTCAGGTAAGTGCCGATTCTGCTGGCAGAGCGATCTGGGGAGGGTGCAGCTAACCGCCGCGTCAGATCCACAAAAAGGACCTGGCCTGCAAGTTTTTTGGTGGTGAGGGCCGGGGGTACAGAGATTTTTTGGTCGTCCATACGGGGGGCAATCAGGAACTGCGTCGCTTATGGGGATGTCACAAAGAGGCGCGCTAAAACATCACACCAAGGTCACCGGGGAGCTGACCATTTGTTTTTGCTCTGGTCGGGCTTTGCAGGCAAAGCCCCATCGAATGGTTTTGCGTTTGGCCAAACTTCCGCAATGGAGCCGACCACTCGCCTCCGGCCCAGTGCGGCAGCAAGTCCGGTCTCATTCTTTTTGATGAGGCAGACAGAGTTGTAAAAATGAACTGATTCTATGCCAGAAAAGTCGCAATTCTTGATCAAAGCTGCGTAACTGGGATGTTTGGCCACCAAGAATTCTTGCGGTGACATGGGAATTCCCCAATTTTCTAGATTCACGACATCAACCAAGTCCTTGAGGAAGGCCATTGATGAAGATGGATGGAACAGCCCCCCATCATAGCCTTGCCAATAACTAGCGTGTAAATCCTCGACCACGAAGATCCCACCCTTACGTAGTTTTGGAAAATAATGGAGAAATGAATTGATAATATCGTTTGATTTATGGGACCCGTCATCAATAATGACGTCGAACTCCGCGCTCAGCGCCTCGATGCGGTTGCGCGTTGCCTCGGCATTCGCATCGCCCACGACTACGTTGATTTTGTCGTGATCTGGGTAAACGAGATTTCCGCAGAGTGGATGTATGTCGCAGCCGACGATAATACTGTGATTGGCGAAATATCGGGCATGAACTTCGAGCGAACCACCGTTCTGGATACCTATTTCAAGCAGCGCAATGTCTCGATCCTTGTATGTGGCGAAGGCATCATCATAAACCGAAAGGTAACTGTCCCATTTGTCTGAAACTTTGCCTTCTTGGGCTTCAAAGACCTCGCGGAAGGTCTTAGAGATTTTTGTTGTCTCTTGCATCAAAAAAGCCATTTCTAATTGTCTCCGAGACGATCGAATCTCTGCCTGTTGGCAAGATAAAAAACTGTGAGGCCTCAACGCAAGGCTCTTGCAATCGGCAGACATATTCTGGGGCAATTTTTTCCTCGCCATTCGTCGTTTGGACTGACGATGCGCGAGGAGGTTTGCTGGGCGGACGACTGCCATAGAGGCACATAAATTGCCAAAGCTAGTGCCTAAGACCCCTGTGACCTTAACCACCGGGCTTATTCGCACGGCCTCTCACTAGGCTGATGGCGTCGCTTGATCAAACATTATCTTTTGCTTTCCAAGGCATTCTTTCACATAATGTCAAAAATTCTGCAAGTCCCATGACATGAGCCGCGATAAGCCCTTCCCAACCCTCCTCCCCATGCCACCCAGCGCCCAACCCCGTCCGTTCTGGTCGGTTGTTATTCCAACCTACCAGCGCTGCGAACTTTTGAAGTCCTGCATCGAATCGATCATGTGTCAGGCTGTGGGCGAAGAACACTTGGAAATTCTGGTGTCTGACAATGATCCGGCGAGCGATATCGCGGTCCGTGTTGCCGAATGGACTGCGGGGCGTGCCCTTTACACACGCAATCCGCAAAACGTCGGTACCTTCCCAAACATCAACGCTGCCATCAGCCGGACCAGGGGGAAATGGATTCATATCATCCCCGACGATGATTGGATCGGGCCTGGCTTCTATGCCGCCATGGAAGGCGCCATCACCACAGCAACCCATCAATTTGGCGTCGCTGTTTCCCATCACGTCAATTACAGGGAAGACAACAAAGTCTTTCAACCGACCACGCCATTGGCGGATGGTCCCGGCATATTGGGAACTCCTTTCCTGGCTCGCTTGGCCGCGTTAAATCCCATCCAAATCCCAGCCGTTGTAATGCGCAGGGAAACCTTTGAAACATCGGGCCTCTTCAGGGAAGACCTTCCCTACACCGGCGATTGGGAATTCTGGTTCAGGGCAGCCAGCAGGGTGGCCTGGCTCTATGTCCCCAATGCCGTTGCCTATTTTCGGATGCATCCCGGCAGCCAGACACGCGCGCTCTTGCGAACCGCCCAAACGGCCGAGGATTTGCGGCGCACGCTTGATTTGAATGAACAAGCCCTGCCGCCCGAAATGGCGCCGCAAATCATGCCGCGGGCGCGGGCCCATCATGCCGGCCAAATGCTCCGCAATGCCAAAGCCGCCCTGGATTTAGCGCTGATGCCAACGGCTGAACGCTACATTCGGGAAGCCTGCGCCATCTACCCTGATGCGGCCATCACGCCTGAATTCCTGGAATGCCTAAAGCACCCTTCATTGGCGAATTTGCGGCAGCAGTTCCGCGAAGTGGCCATGCGCTACGGGGCCTGAAGACGCGCGGCCCCTGCCCACCGAACCCCCTCAAACACCCCCTCCCCCGGCGGCGCCGCGCAAAAGCGCCACAGCCTTTCCCCCGCCGCGCCAAAGCCCAAAAGGCTGGACGAGATCGTGCCATAGCCCGCCAGCAGCGGCACTTTGAGTGTCGCGGCCAAATCCCCCTCATGGCTGTCATCGGCCAGGCGTTCTTCCCAAGCGCGCCAATCACCCCGCGCGGGCTCGGGCGCGGCGGCGGCGCGAAAGCGTGGCAAATGGCGACGCGTGCGGGGGTGGCTTTCATCATTGGGCGGGTGGGATGTCACCATGGAAAGCCCGGGCACCATGGCCGTGGCCTGAGGGCGCCCTTCCCCAAGCGCTTCGATGTAGAACGCTGCACGCTGATCCGCGACCACTAGGTTGAAGGGGCGCCAGGCGCCGGCATCAAGGCGGGTAATGGCCTCCATCGCCGCTTCGGCTGTCGCGGCATTCGCGGCCATCAGGGGCAATTCGCCGCGGCTTCGTTTGCCGGGCGCGGGGCCAAGGCTGCCGAGGCGGTTCAAGGCTGCCGCCAGCACGCCCTTGGGGCCAAGCGCCATCCAGCTTCCGCCCGCGCTGCGGTCTCGCCCGCCAATCACGTCGGGGTAACCAGGCCACCAGGCCGCCGGCGCATCCCAGGCGCGGTCCACCCTTTCATCGCGATTGGCGGCAATCAGCATCGGCCATTCGTGATCGGGCCGATTGAGCAGAATGAGCGTGCACATAGGGCGCTTAATTGCGCCGCGCGGCAGGCGCGCGCAAGCCGCGCTTCAGAACCTGAAATTGAGCGAAACGCCGGGCCGCCCGTAATAGCCGTAACGAGGATAGGGCGCCGGCACATGATAAGAAGGCGGCGGCGCATAGTAATAGGCCGGAGGCGGTGCGTAATAAACCGGCGGAGGCGCGTAATAGACGGGAGGCGGCGCATAGCGCACCGGGGGCTGGATAATCACTACCTCCCCATGGCCGCGAGGGGTGTAGTGAGGCCTGGGGTGATAGCCATAACCATAACCATGTTGCGGATGCGCGCTTGCCGGCGCGCCAGATAGCGCCAACCCAACCAAACCAAAGGTCAGTAAAGCAAGATGACGGAGGTTCAAGGTCATGGCAACGACTCCCTTAACGTTGCGATAATGCTCCCGCCACACGGCAGAAAAAAGGCATTCTCACAAGTCCAGCATCATCCGTTCCAGCGCATCGCCAAGCGCAATCTGCCCGCCTTCCAACACCTCGGCATAAACCCCCAAATCCGCATGGCCGAAATGCCGGCGCAAATCGCGCGGCGGGTTAGCGTCGCGCAACGCGGTTTCCGGGTTCACCTCGGTCGCGGCGCAGCGCACGATGCGCTTCACCACCTTCAGCCGCACCTGGCCGATCTGGATTTCCCGGCCAAGCCAATCAAACTCCGCCCAGGGCCGCCCGCCAGAGAAATAGAAATTCGCACGAAAGCGGATGGGGTCAAGCGCCATGCCGGCCTCGGCTTCCAAAGCATGCAAGCTGGCAAGGCCGATGATGGATACCACCTTCATCGCCACATCGGAAAAGCGATGGCCGGGGGCTTCAATGAAGCGCGGTTCGCCACGTGCTTCCGGGCCGAGGAAGGCAGTCAGATAGGCGGCGATGGCGGCCTTGCCTGCCTCGGTCCGGGTATCGCCAAGAAAGGGCGCGGCGCCGGGGGCGCGGATGGCGAGGCTCCCGTCATGCGGGTCGAAGGCCGTGTGCAGCAGGGCAAGCCGTTCATTGGCCATCAGGCAGCCGAAATTGCGTTTGGAAAGCCAGCGCGGTGCCGCCACATCAAAGGGCGCATCCCCCTGGGCGAGTGCGAAGCGCCGGTCATGCGGCAGCATCTCACCAGGGGTCAGCGCCACGGCTTCCATCGCCTCGGCTGATAGCCCCTTTACCGGGTAGCGGTAGATCTTTTCGATACGCATCAGGACCCCCCTTGAAGCAGATCAAGGTCAGATACCACATATCGAGCATTATGGTGTCATTCGTTGCCCATTCGGGGGCGAGGGGCATCGTCCGCTCAGGAGAGGGACCACATGGACATCGAAAAGTTTACCGACCGCGCCCGCGGTTTTCTGCAAGCGGCGCAAACCATTGCCATCCGCGAATTCCACCAACAGGTGACGCCGACGCATCTGTTGAAGGCGCTGCTGGATGATTCGGAAGGGGCCGCCAGCGGCCTGATCCGCGCCGCCGGGGGAGACCCGATTCGCGCCAAGAACGCGGTGGAAAATTTCATGGCGCGCCTGCCGAAAGTGACCGGCGGCGGCGCTTCCGCGCAACCGAGTTTCACCGCCGATATCGTGCGCATCTTGGGCAATGCCCAGGAACAGGCGAATCGCGCCGGCGATGCCTTTGTGGCGCAAGACCGCGTGCTGGTTGCCTTGGCCGGCAGTGAGGGCGATGCCGGGCGCGCGCTGCGCCTGGCGGGTGCCGAGCCCGACAAGCTGGAAAAGGCCATTGCGCAAATCCGCAAGGGCCGCACGGTGAATAGCCAAAACGCCGAAGACAGTTTTGATGCGCTGAAAAAATACGCGCGCGACATCACGGAAGTGGCGCGCCAGGGCAAGCTTGACCCGGTGATTGGCCGCGATGAGGAAATTCGTCGCGCCATTCAGGTACTTGCCCGCCGCACCAAGAACAATCCGGTGCTGATTGGCGAACCGGGTGTCGGCAAAACCGCCATTGTCGAAGGCTTGGCGCTGCGTATCGTCAATGGCGATGTGCCGGAAGCGCTCAAGACCAAGCGTGTCATGGCGTTGGATCTTGGTGCCATGATTGCGGGCGCCAAATACCGCGGCGAATTCGAAGAACGCCTGAAGGCAGTGCTGGCGGAAACCACGCAGGCGGAAGGCGAGATTATCCTGTTCATTGACGAAATGCACACGCTGGTGGGCGCGGGCAAGGCGGATGGGGCGATGGATGCGTCCAACCTGCTGAAGCCTGCCCTGGCACGCGGTGAATTGCATTGCATCGGCGCCACAACGCTTGATGAGTATAGGAAGCACGTGGAAAAGGATGCGGCGCTGGCGCGGCGCTTCCAGCCCGTATTTGTGGGCGAGCCCAGCGTGGCAGATACGATTTCCATCCTGCGCGGCATCAAGGAAAAATACGAACTCCATCACGGCGTGCGCATTGCCGATGGCGCGTTGGTGGCGGCCGCGACACTTTCCAACCGCTACATCACGGATCGCTTCCTGCCCGATAAGGCCATTGATTTAGTGGATGAGGCTTCTTCGCGGCTTCGCATGCAGGTGGATAGCAAGCCGGAAGAATTGGACGCGATTGACCGCGACCTCATGCGCCTCAAAATCGAACGCGAAGCGCTGAAAAAGGAAGATGACGCCGCATCGCGTGATCGGCTGCTGAAGCTTGAGAAGGAATTGGCGGAGCTTGAGGAAAGCTCCTCAGCCATGACCACGCGCTGGGAAGCGGAAAAGGGCGAGGTGGTTGAAAGCCAGAAGCTCAAGGAAGAATTGGACAAGGCGCGGACCGAGGTTGAATTGGCGCAGCGCCGCGGTGATCTGACCAAGGCTTCTGAACTGCTCTATGGCGTGATCCCGGGCATTGAAAAAAAGCTCGCGGATGCCGGCAATGGCGATGCCAAGCTGGTCAATGAAGCGGTGACGGAAGAAGGCATTGCCGCCGTGGTCAGCCGCTGGACCGGTATTCCGGTGGAAAAAATGCTGGAAGGCGAAAGGGCCAAGCTGCTGCGGATGGAAGACCAGCTCCGCAAGCGCGTCGTCGGTCAGGAAGAAGCTTTGGAGGCGGTGTCTAAAGCCGTGCGCCGTGCGCGTGCCGGCTTGCAGGACCCCAATCGCCCGATTGGCAGCTTCCTGTTCCTGGGTCCGACCGGTGTTGGCAAGACGGAGCTGGTGAAGTCACTCGCTTCCTTCCTGTTCGATGATGATCGCGCCATGACGCGCATTGACATGTCCGAATACATGGAAAAGCACGCGGTAGCGCGGCTAATCGGCGCCCCGCCTGGCTATGTTGGCTATGAAGAAGGCGGCGCGCTGACAGAAGCCGTGCGGCGGCGGCCTTATCAGGTGATCCTGTTCGATGAGGTCGAAAAGGCGCATGATGATGTTTTCAATGTGCTGTTGCAGGTGCTGGATGATGGGCGGCTGACGGATGGCCAGGGGCGGGCGGTTGATTTCCGCAATACCATCATTGTGCTGACCAGCAATCTCGGCGCGCATGCCATCGCTGAATTGCCGGAAAGCGCGGATATCGAAGCAGCGCGGCCTTCCGTGATGCGTTCCGTGCGTGAACGCTTCCGTCCGGAATTTCTGAACCGGTTGGATGAGGTTGTGCTGTTCCGGCGCCTCGCGCGCGGGGATATGGCGACGATCGTTGACATCCAATTGCAGGGCCTCAGGCGGCTGTTGGAAGATCGCAAGATCACCATAACGCTGGATGAAGCGGCGCGGGAATGGTTGGCGGAAGCGGGTTATGATCCGGTTTACGGCGCGCGGCCCTTGAAGCGCGTCATTCAGCGGAACCTTCAGGATAAGCTGGCCGGCTTGCTTCTGGAAGGCAGCGTGAAGGATGGCGAAAGCCTGACGGTAACGGCCAGCCCCGATGGGCTGGAAGTACGCCACGCCTCAGCGGAAGACGCGCCGGCTGAGGCGGCCTGACCGGGCTTGATCACGCGCCGCATTCGGGCAAGCTTCCGCAGTTCAACGGAGGCAAAACGGATGCGGCGCAGGATTTTTCTAGGAACCGGGGCGGCGATGCTGGCGGGCATGGCTTCTGCCCAGCATCACGGGCATCACGGGGCGAATATCCCCGCCGATCAAATGTCCGCCTTGCGCGGACCCAATCCGCAGGCGCTGACGCCTGAGCAATTGGCGCAGCGTGTGGTGACCAGCCCCGCGCCAGCCGGTGTGCCGGGGCGCTGGGTGTCGCGTGCGCCGCTGCCGCTACCGCGCAGTGAAATGGCCTGGGCTACGGCTTGGGCCGGCAAGCTGCATGTGATTGGCGGCTATGCGCAGGGCCAGGTGGATAAGCCCTATCACCATGTCTATGACCCCGCGGTGGATCGCTGGCAGGAAGCGGCACCTTTGCCGCGCGGCGCCAATCATGTCGGCGTTGTCGCGGATGCCGGACGCATCTATGCGCTGGGCGGTTTTACCGAACAGAACCGCGCATCAGACACCAAGGCCTTTGTTTATGATGTCGCCGCCGATCGTTGGTCCGCCATTGCGCCCATGCCGCGGCCTCGTGGTGCCGGGGCGGTGGCTGCTGTGGGCGGCAAGATTTACCATATCGGTGGCGCAACAGACCCCGCCCCCGAACGCGCCAGCATTTCCTGGAATGAGGTCTATGATCCGCAAACGGATAAATGGACGCTGCTCCGCCCGCTCCCCGCCGGGCGTGACCATGCCGGCGTTGTGGTGTGGGAAGGGCGCATTCATGTCGCCGGCGGGCGCTTCAACACATTCGAGAATAATACCGGCCTGCATCATGTTTATGATCCGGCCAGTGACATTTGGCGGCTGCGCGCCCCCATCCCAACGCCGCGTTCCGGCCATGGCATGGCGGTGCTGCGCGGGCGCTTCTGGTGCATGGGGGGCGAGGAACGGCTTTATGACGCGCAAAACCGCCCAATTGATCGCGTGATTGGTGCGGTGGAATCCTATGATCCCGCCACTGATAGTTGGCAGCATCATGCACCCATGCCGACACCGCGGCATGGTTTGGGTGCGGCGTTGATTGGTGACACGATTTATGTTGCGGGTGGCGGGCCGATTGTGGGCGGCGGTATCCAAACCGCCGTGCATGAGGCTTTCACGCCGGGGTAAAAAAACGGGGCGTCAAAACCCCGCGAATTTCAGCACCAACCCCGCAATCGCAGTGAAGCCAAGGCTACGTGCCAAGCCTTGCTTCATCGGAAACAGCAGCACAGCGGCGAAAATCGCGAGCGCCAGCGCGGCGGGATCAAGGCTTGCCGCCACCGGCAGATCAAGCCTGATCGGCCCGAAGCTGCTGACCTGCACATCGCGGAATATCACGCGCAAGCCGAACCAGAGTGCGAGGTTTGCGATCACGCCAACCACTGCCGCCGTCACGGCGCCCAAGGCGCCTTTCAAGCGCGGCGCGGCGTGGAGTTTTTCAACGAAGGGTGCGCCCAGGAAAATCCAGGCAAAACACGGCGCGAAAGTCACCCACAGCGTCAGCACACTGCCCGCCACGCCGCCCCATACGCCATCAGCGCGATAACCCGCGAGGAAGCCCACAAATTGCAGCACCAAAATCAATGGCCCTGGCGTGGTTTCTGCAAGCCCTAACCCTGCCAGCATTTCAGGCGCGGAGAGCCATTGGTAATGCTCCACTGCTTCCTGCGCGGCATAAGCGAGCACCGCATAGGCGCCACCAAAGGTCACCACCGCAAGCTTGGAGAAAAACCAGGCGATATCGCCATAAACGCCCGATCCCAGCAGCAGCACGACAGGCCAAAGCCACAGCGCGAGCGCAATCAGCCCTGCGCGCCGCGCAGCCCCCGCCATGCGCGGTATGCGTTCCGGATCGGCGACAATGGCGGCATCCAACAGCGCGGGTGGGCCATCCTTCGCCGCGCCATGGCCTCCGCCACTGAAGGCACTAGGCAGCGCAAAACCAATCGCGAGGGCGCCCAGCACCACCAAAGGAAATGGCACATTGAACAAGGCGAGTGCGGCGAAGGCGGCAATGGCCAGCATCACTGGCACCGGCCCCTTCAAGGCGCGTTTCGCCACGCGCAAAAGCGCCTCCACCACCAGCACCAGCACCGCGCACTTCAAGCCAAAGAATAGCGCCGCCACAATCGGTACATCGCCGAGTGTGGCGTAGATGATGGAAAGCGCCAGCATCACCGCCGCACCGGGCAAGATGAACAATAATCCCGCCACCAAGCCGCCGCGCACGCCATGCATCAGCCAGCCAAGATAGGTCGCCAATTGCTGCGCCTCTGGCCCCGGCAGCAGCATGCAGAAATTCAGCGCATGGAGAAAACGCGCATCGGATACCCAATGGCGCTGTTCCACCACTTCGCGATGCATCACCGCAATCTGCGCCGCCGGCCCGCCAAAGGACAACAAACCGACGCGCAGCCACACGCGCAAAGCCTCGGCAAGGCTTGGGAAGTCGGCTTGGGCGATCTTGCTCATGCGGTCCTCGACACTGGCCAGTTATGGGTTTCTTCCACCGCATCTCGGGCCCAACGATAGAAGGCATCATAAAGCGCCAGCCCGGCCTGCAACTGCGCCAGATCGTCGCGATACATGCGTGACAGACCGAGCGATGCGGCGAGTAACCCGGCTGCCTCGGGTGCCAAATCCATGCATGCCGTGTCGGCGCCGCGTATGATCAGAGACAGACGGTCCAGCGCGCTCGTGCGCAGACCAAACTCATCCAACATCACGTCGAAGGTGCAAGCTGGACCGCGATGGGACCAGAAAACGCCCTCGATATCGAAGGGCGTGGCGCCGAAGCGATCAGCGACGGCTGCGACCTCGGAGGCGGCGACGAAAAGGAAAACGGCGGTGGGATCAACGAAGCGTCGGACCAGCCATGGACAGGCGACGCGATCAACCTTGGGACGCGCGCGGGTGACCCACAGCGTGCGGCCACGCGTATCGCGAGGCGGTATAAGGTCAGGCTTTATGAGAGGTAGCTTGGCTGCTGCCCAAGCTTCAAAGCCACCTTCCAGCTTCTCACCTCCAATCCCCTGATGGCGCAACCATGCGGCCACACCTTCACTGAGCTTCAAGCCGCGCTGGCAAAGCACGACGACATCGCGCCCGGCAAAGTCGCCAGCCCAATCGACGACGGTTCGAAAATCGCGGGCAACCGCGCCGGGTAGGATGCGAGGATCGGCAGCCACATCATCTGGGATGCGAACATCAATGATGGCGGGCGCATCGGGCACACCAATACGGCGGCCAAGTTGTTGAACAGTCATAGTTGTAGGAGAAGGCATCGAAGCGTCCTATCCAAAAAAGATTGGGACGCGATTCTTGGGCCGTAGCCTCACGGGGCGATCGCGAATATCCCCTTGGATTAATTGTAATCAAACTTTTTCATGAAAGTCAAGTGCGGGGCGTTACTCCGCCGCCGCTTGCAGCAGGCTTTCGCCTGGCTTCAGGCGAGAAAAGGCCACCTTCTGCCATTCCAAGACCATGCGTTCCTCTTCCAGCCGCACAGATGTTGCCGAAAGCCCCGCAACCTCGTCATTCGTTTGCGGGAAATCCTCACGCCAATGGGCGCCGCGTGATTCCTCGCGCGCCTGGGACGCCACTACAATTGCGCGGCTCACCAGCAATAGCGATTTCAGATTGAGCCAATCATGCCAGGTCATGTTGAAGGCGCGATTGGCGCCATCAACGCCGGAGCGATCCAATTCGGCCTCAAGCGCATCCAAACCACTTGTGGCTTCAGCAAGCCCTGCCGCGTCACGCAGAATGCCGGCCTTGTCCCACATCATTTCCTGCAAAGCATCGCGAAGTGGCGAGAGGTTGCGCACGGGCCGCGCGAAAGGCGCTTCAAGCGCGGCGATGGCGGCATCAAGCGCGGCGCCATCCGGTGCCACCATTGCGCCTTCACGCGGCACCCATTGCGCCATGGTATCGCCCGCAATGCCGCCAAAGACAGTGGAATTAGCCACACCATTCCCGCCGAGACGATTGGCGCCATGCACGCCGCCCGTATCCTCTCCAGCCGCGAAAAGCCCGGGCAGCGCGGTGCTGCCATCCGGGCGAAATACCAGCCCCCCCATCATGTAATGCGCGGTCGGCACCACCGGCACGCGCCCTGCCGCCAAATCAAAACCCATATCGACGCAGCGTTCCACCATGCCCTTGAATTCGCGCCGCACACGATCAGGGCCGAGATGCCCCATTTCAATCCAAAGCCCGCCCGCATCATTCACATTGCTGGCCAGGATTTCGCGCTGCATGGAACGGCTGACGATGTCGCGCGTGGCACGTTCGGCGCGCTTGTCGTATTTCGCCATGAAGCGCTTGCCGTCTCCGCCGAGCAAATATCCGCCCGCACCGCGCAGCCCTTCTTCAATGATCGTGCCCGTCATGCGCGTGCCGGGGCCGGCCAGCACGCCGGTTGGATGGAATTGCACCATTTCCATATCGCGCAGCGTCAAGCCAGCGCGCAGCGCCATCGCCATGCCATCGCAGGATTTATCGCCTGATGGCGTATGGTACTTATACATGGTGGGCCCGCCACCGGTGCCGAGCATCACGGCCTTCGCCTGCACAAAGACCAAACCGCCCGTGCGCATATCAATCAGCAACACACCCGAAAGCCGCGCGCCATCCGCGCTAGGGATCAGCGCGACCGCGCGATGTTCTTCCAGGCGCTGAATGCCGCGCGCCCAGACCTGTTCCGCCAGGCGATTGACAATCTCAATCCCGGTCAAATCGCCCTTATGCACGGTGCGATCAAAAGTCTGCCCAGCAAAAGCCTTTTGGTGAATCGTGCCATCGGCGTTGCGATCAAAAAAACACCCCCAGCGATTTTCCAATTCACGAATGCGCCGCTGCGCGCCCACCACCAGGGTCCAGGCCAAATCCTGATCATTCAGCCATTTGCCGCCATCAAGCGTATCCATGAAATGGCGCTCAGCAGAATCACCCTCGGCAATCGCGACATTATAGCCGCCTTGCACCATGCGCGTGCAGCCGCATTTGCCAAGCAGACCCTTCACTGCAATGGTGACTTCCAACGCGGGACTGCCGGCCTTTGCGTGCAACGCAGCAAGCAAGCCCGCGCCGCCCGCGCCCAACACCAGAATATCTGTGCTGCGCCGTGTGATCTCGGCTGGCATCACGCTGCCCCCAGCTTTTCAAGCACGGCCTGGCGCCTGCGCGCCGCCTCATCATTCACCTTGGCGAAAAGACTGCCGCCATGGCTATCCATCGCCACCAATAAAGGCCCGAAACCCTTGATCCGGAATTTGTAAAGGCTTTCGGGATTGAGATCATCCATATCCACATCCTCCACCGCTTCGATCCAGGTGGTCTCCAAAGCCGCCGCGCCGCCCACCACGGCCAGATAGGCACCGCCCAAATCACGGAAGGCTGCAAGCGATCCATCACGCAGCCCGCCCTTGCCGATGATGATCCGCACACCTTCGCGTTCCATCAAGGGGCGCGTGAAGCGCTCCATCCGGTCTGATGTGGTGGTGCCCACGCACACGGCCTCATAACCGGAATGATTATTGCCAACGCGTTCCACCTTGCGGAGATTGGGCGCGGTATGGATCACGGCATGGCCTTGCAGATTGAACTTCGTGCGCCGGCCATGATCAAACATATGGATCTGCGTCGCATCCCGAATGCCGTAGAGCGTTTCTTCCAAAGTCACCGTATCGCCCACACGCAGCGCGCGGACCTGTTCTTCCGTAATCGGCATGGGCAGGATGTGGTGCGTCATGTTTTTTCCTCCGGCGCTGGCCAAAGACCTTGGGCGGCTTCTGCCAGAGCCTCATTTTCCAGGCGATAGGATAGCCGCGCCAAAGGGGCGGCGCCGAGCTTCGCGTAGAAGGCGCGTGCGCGCAGGTTTTCCTCACCCGTGCCCCAATCCACGCAGCTATAGCCACCCGCCACGGCGAAGCGCATCGCGCCCCGCATTAGGGCGCGGGCGGCGCGTGTGCCGCGATGCGCCTCCATCACAAAAATATCCTTGAGCAAAAGCCCCCAGGTGAAATCCCTCGCCGGGAAGAAACCCGAAAGCGAAACCAACCCCGCCGGTTCATCCCCCGCGCGCGCCATCAGGCAAAAGGGGCCAGCGCGATTGGCGGGAGAAGTCAAAGCCTCCGCCGCCGCAACAAGGCGCGTATGGCCCAGCACTTCATCATAAAAATCACCCATTTCTGCGAGCACGCGCATCAGCGCGGGCCGATCCGGCGGCCCTGCCAAGGTCACGGCGATGCTGGCAGAAGACATGGTTCAGAAGCCGATACTGATGCCAGCGGGGGTAAAGGTCGCACTCGCGCGCCGCGCGCTATGGCATTGGATATTTACTGCGACAGGGTTCATGGTGATGTGTGTGGCTGCCGTTTCCACATGCACGGCGAAGGCAGTAGAATCACCGCCCAAGCCTTGCGGGCCGATGCCAAGCGCATTCACTGCTTCCGAAAGCGCCGCTTCCAGCTTGGCCCCTTCTGCATCGGTGCAACGAGACCCAAGCGGGCGCGTTGCCGCAATCTTCGCCAAATGCATGCACAAATCAGACGTGCCGCCAACGCCAACACCCACAATGGTCGGCGGGCAGACCTTGCCGCCGGCCTGGATCACACGGTCCACCACAAAGCGCTTCACGGCAGAAAGCCCATCGGCGGGGATCAGCATTTGCAGAAAGGACCCGTTTTCTGAGCCCGACCCCTTCGGGATCATCTCAAGCCGCAACTCGCGATCCGCATCGGTGAAATCAATATTGATCACGGGCACGCGTTCCCCGCAGGACGTATGTTCGTTCTTCCGCGTAATCGGATGCACCACGGAAGAGCGCAGCGGGTGTTCGCGCGTGGCGCGCGCCGTGCCGCGGGCAATGGCTTCCTTGAGCGCAAACCCATCCACCGCAACATTGCGCCCAATCAGCAGGTTGAAGATCGGGATGCCGGTATCCTGGCAGAGCAGATTATCCATCCGTTCCGCGACGCCGATATTCTCGATCATCGTGGCCAGGATGGTTTTCGCCGTGGCATCGGTTTCGGTCGCATCCAGCCGCGTGAAGCCGGCCTTGATGTCGTCCGGCAGGATCTTGCAGGCGCGAATGTACAGCAGCTTGGCCGCTTCCTCGATCGCCTCAGGTGTTACAACCAGCGGCGCGATTTCGGTCTTGGATATCAGGCTCATGCAAGCATCCCCTTTTCAGCGCGAGTTTCCCACAAGCAGAAGCAGGATGAAAGCATTTCAAACCACGAGTGAAAGCCCCGAAAGGAACAATAGGCCGAGCAAGACCAGGCGAAACCCCTCGGGCGGGATGACGCGATAGGCTTGCAGACCAAGCCAGGTGCCAAGACCCAAGGCGGGCAGGGCAATCAGCAGCGTCTTCGCCGTTTCCAGGGTGAAAAAGCCCGCATAAGCCAAACCGGCAGCCGCGATGATCTGCATCACCACAATGAAGGGCTGGAAAATGGCGCGGGCTTCGTCCTTGCGGAGCCCCTTCACATCGGTCCACATGGAAGGCAGCGCGCCGGAAAACCCGCCAATGCCGCCAAGCGCACCCGCAAAAAACCCCACCACCGCATCGGCGCGCGGCCCGGCGGCCAGCTTGGGCGGTGCCAGGCGCAGCGCAATCCGCGCCAGCATGAAGCCGGCATAACCCACCAATAGAATGCCAATGCCGGCCACAATCACGCGCGCTTCCACCGCGCTCAAAGCCCAAACGCCGAAAGGCGTGCCTAGGACGCCGGCAAAGACATAAGGCTTCAGCACCGGCCAACGAATGGCAGGCCAAACCGCGCGCAAGGTCACGCTCTGGACCAATAAGGACCCCATCACCAGAACGGGCGCGATCTCCTGCGGGGTGACCCAGTGATACAGGATGCCCGCCGCCACCAGGTTGAAGGCAAAGCCCGCCAAGCCCGAGCAAAATGCCGCAATGAAGCAGCCGCCCAGCAGCGCCATCAGATCAAAAGACATTGAACAGGAAAACCAATCCGACCAGCAGAGAAAGCCCAAAGGAAAGCGCCACCAGATCCTTCTGCGCCCGCCCCCAGCCCAAAAATTCCAGCGCCATGACGCGCAAACCTCCCGCCAGATGCGCCGCCAGCAGGATGACCAGCGCGGTTTCGGCGGCCTTCACCAAGGGGTTGTCTGCCCAGCGCAAGAACCCATCCAGCCGCGCTTCCCCCTGAATGGCGCTGCCGAGCGCCCAGAAATGCAGCGGCAGAAATAGCGCCAGCAAAAGCCCCGATACCCGATGCACCGCAAAGCCTATCCAGCTTGGGTGCGAACGCGCGCGGAAATCCATCACGCGTAAAGCCCCCAAGCCGCGCGGATGCCGAAAGCCGCAGTCAGCAGCCCAATCCCAAGCCAGCAGAAGTCAAGGCCTCGCCCGCGCCAGCCCAGGGTCTCGGCGGCGATATTGCGCAGCCCAATCGCGCCATGCAGACCGGCGGCGATTGCAAACACCACATAAAAGCCGAGCCAGGCTTCAGAACCCTGGGTGCGCGCCAGAATCTCCCGCGCCGTAAGCCCGCCGCGCACGGCGATGATGATGGTGATCAGATGCACCAGTACGGCGAAGGCCAGCAACATCGCCGTCAGCCGCTGCACCACCCAAAGATGCGCCTGCCCGCGCGCGGCCCTGTCAGCCATGGCGCTTTCCGCCGAAAAGGCTCTCCCAGAACAAAGTCCGCTTCAGCCCGGCAATAGCCCCCGATGGGTCAATCTGCTTCGGGCAGCGCTCCGTGCAGGAACGGGTGGAATGGCAGGAATGGCAGCCCGCATCGCCCGCCACCGCATCCAGCCTTTCGCCCCGCGCGCCATCTCGCGCATCATTCACCAAGGTCCAGGCGCGGTTGAGTGCCGCAGGCCCCAGGTAATCGCCATTCCAGGCCACAACATCGCAGGAAGCGTAGCAAACGGCGCAGCCGATGCATTCAATGCCGGCATCGGCTTCCTTACGCGCCTTACTGCCGGGGGCCACCACGGCAAATTCATCCGGCACGGCGCCATCCGGCGCGTCCTTCGGTTGAAAAAACCCTTGCGCGCGCTGCCATTTGTCAAAGAAGGGCGCGAGGTCCGCGGCCAAATCGCGGATTACCGGCAGATTGGCCAAGGGGCGCAATTCAAGCGCGCCATCGGCACCCAACACTTTCCGCACATGCGTCCGGCAGGTCCAACGCGCGCGGCCATTCACGGTCATGGCGCAGGAGCCGCACATACCAACGCGGCAGGCGAAGCGATAGGCGAGGCTTGGGTCAATTTCGCGCTGGATATGCGTGACGACATCAAGCACGGTCTGGTTATCCCGCGCCGGCACATCATAGCGCGCGAAACCGCCCGCTTCCTCACCCCGCCAGACACTGACCTTGAGCTGTTCCATGACGGTCAGACTAGGGCCACTGGACAGCCTGTCCAGCCCGTGGCGAGGTAGCTACCAAGCAAGGAGGAGGCGGTCATGGAACAACGCGGGGCGGATATTCTGGTGGCGGCGCTGAAGCAGGCCGGAATCAGCCGCATTTTCACCCTTTCGGGCAACCACATCATGACGATTTTCGATGCCCTGATCGGCAGCGGGATCGAGATTGTGCACACCCGCCAGGAAGCCGCCGCGGTGCATATGGCCGATGCCTGGGCAAGGCTGACCGGCGAAGTGGGGGTCGCGATGGTGACCGGCGGCCAGGGCCATACCAACGCCATCGCCGCGCTGCCGACGGCCATGGCCGGCGAAGTGCCGGTGCTGCTGCTTTCCGGCCATGCGCCCTTGCGCGAATTGGGCATGGGAAGTTTCCAGGAAATGCGCCAGGCCGATATGGCCGAACCGCTGACAAAGCTTTCCTTCACCGCATCAAGTACCGCAGCGATTGGCGCCGATCTGGCGCGCGCCTTCCGTGTAGCGCGGTCTGGCCGACCCGGGCCGGTGCATCTCAGCCTGCCGACCGATTTGATGGATGCGCGTATCACTGGCCCCGCCTTGCCGGAAGCGAGCGCCTTTACCGCCGAGCCCATGCCCTTGGGCGTTGAAGCGGCTCAGGCGATTGCAGGTATGATCGCCGGCGCGGCGCGGCCTGTGATCCTGGCGCCACCCGCCCTGTGCACCCCGCGCGGCAAGCCGATGCTGCAAGCGCTCAGCCGCGCGGCAGGCCTGCCGGTGATCCCCATGGAAAGCCCGCGCGGGCTGAATGATCCATCGCTTGGCGCCTATGCCGGCGTGCTGGCGGAAGCGGATTTGGTCGTGCTGCTGGGCAAGGCCTTGGATTTCTCGCTGCGCTTTGGCCGCGCGCCGGGGATTTCGCCGGATGCTCGCTTCATCCAGATTGAACCCGATGCGGCGGTGTTGGCCCGCGCTGCCCGCGCCCTGCCGGAGCGGATTGCCTTGGCGGCGGTGGCAAGTGCTTCCGAGGCGACCGAAGCGCTGACCCGCGCCATGGAACCCCATGCCAATCAGGCCTGGGCAGCGCGATTGGCCGAGGCGATTGCCTACCGCCCGGCGGCTTGGGCAGCGCTTGCCGGAGCCAGCGGCGCGCCGATCCATCCCGCGACTCTGTTTCAGGTCGCCAAGCCCTTTCTCGAACAAAGCGCGGATGCCGTGCTGATCAGCGATGGCGGCGAAATAGGTCAATGGGCGCAGGCGATCCTCTCAGCGCCATCGCGCATCATCAATGGCTTGGCCGGCGCCATCGGCCCTTCCATACCCTTCGCCATGGCAGCGCGCGCCGCGAAGCCCGAAGCGCGGATTCTCGCCGTTTTGGGCGATGGCACTTTTGGCTTTCACATGGCGGAATTCGACACCGCCTGTCGCCACAAGCTGCCCTTCGTCGCCATTGTCGGCAATGATTCCCGCTGGAACGCGGAATATGAAATCCAGAAACGCGATTACGGCGCGAACCGCACCCATGGCTGCGAATTGGCCCCCGGCACGCGCTATGATCTGGTGGCGGTGGCGCTAGGTGGGCATGGCGAATATGTCACCAAGGCCGAGGAGATTGCGCCGGCGCTGGAACGCGCCTTTGCCTCCGGCAAGCCCGCTTGCGTGAATGTGGTGATTGAAGGTCAGCCGGCACCCAATATCAGGATGGGCTGAACATATCTGCTCAGTGCCTGTCCGGCGCAAATTCCTTTACCGGACAGGCACTAAAAGTTTAGTTGGTCGCATGCCCCGGACAGCAAAGTCATTCCGCGTGGCTCGGACATGCTCTAGAAACCTCGGTTGAAGGGCCAATCCTCCGTGGCCGAGATGAAACGAAACGCTTTGGCATTCGCTTCATAAGCGCGTTTTGCGATCATGATATCAACCATGGCCGTCTCAAGGGCTTCCTGCCCCTGAATGGCGGCAATGCCAGAACCGATGCCTTCTCGAGGGATGGGCGGGACAAACACAGGCCGTTCTGGCACTGCGGTAGTATTGGCGAGGCGTATTGCCGCGATTTCCAGACGCTCCACGGCTCGCTGCATGCCGCTCAGCGTCGCATTCATTGCGGCATTGATGCCGCCGGGGATGGTTTTCGTCATGCAGCTAATCTAGCCGATATTCGTAAACAAAGTTCTGAAGAATAGACACCCCTGGTGGAAATCTGCGGCCACCCCTCACTTTTTTTGGTTCACTCCGCCGCAGCCCGCCGATCAAGATGCTGGCGCAGCCTTGGCATCACTTCCTGCGCCAGGCGGGCCATGCTCTCGGCCTCCCAGGCGGCATTGGGGCCGGACCAATCAAGCCCCGCCATCAGCACATGGCCATAGGGCCCGGCTTCCTTACGCAGCGCGATCAGCTTGTCCAACACGGTGCGCGGGCTGCCGGCAATTACGCAGGCGTCAATCATATCCTCGGCCGTTGCGGTGTTATGGTCCATGTCTTCGCGCGGCGTCATGGTGGCGGCCAGCCCCGCGCGCTTCGCCAAACTGCCGAGGTATTCGAAGTAATAGCGTGTGGCGCCTTCCTCCGCGGTGGCGCGGGCGCGGGCTTCGGCATCCGTCGCCGCAATCACAAAATTCCGCGCCATGCGCCAACGCGCGCCATCGGGCGCCTGGCCGGCTTCGCGGAGGCCCGCTGCGAAGCTCTGCCAATGGCCGGCCAAGATTCGGTGCGCCACGAAATTGGCGCTGATCACGCCCCAGCCGCGCTTGGCCGCCAGCGCCACGCCCTGCGAATCCTTGGAACGGGCAGAGATATGAATGGAAGGCCCGCCCGGCTGGAAGGGCTTTGGCATGAAGCCCACCCCATATTTGGGCAGCACATTGCGCGAAATCTTCACCGGCCAGGTTTCCCCGCCCACATCATATGGTGGCTCGGCGGCCCAAATGCGCTGGATGGTCTCAAGCGATTCGACCATGCGCTTGCCGCGTTCCTTGGGTTCGATATCGCCAAACAGCTCAAAATCCGAAGAAAGCCCTCCGGCGCCAATCCCCATCATAAAGCGCCCCTGCGCCATATGATCGAATTGCGCGACCTCAGCCGCGACAATCGCCGGGTGGTGATTGGGCAGGTTGATCACGCCGGTGCCGAAATTCAGGCTCGTGCGATGCACCAGCCCCGCCATGAACATCAAGGGCGATGCAATAGGTTCGGATGTGGCGGAAAAATGCTCCCCCACCCAAACCTCCTGAAAGCCCAGGCGATCCGCGAGCAGGGATTTTTCCGTATCCTCTGCCAGGGTTTCATGCATGGGGCGCTCCGGCGGATGGAGCGGCATCATGAATAGGCCAAGATGCATAAGGCGCTTCCTCAATTAATTTTGGGCGATGGGTTTCGCCATTCTGTCATAAAACCTACTGCAAGCCACCGGCCCAAGTGAAGGGGGGAGGAAGGGCCTTGCCAGGGGGCGGTTCTACCCCGATGTTTCTGAAGTGATCCCTTCAGCCAGACTAGCCGCGGCGATCGAGCTTTTGTCAGCGCTCGAAGCCCAATGCTTCGCCCCCGATGCCCGTCGCCGCCCCGCCGATGCCGTGGCCAGCGATTTTTTCCGCGCCCGGCGCTTTATTGGCGGGGGAGATCGGCGGAGCGTCAGCGAATGGGTCTGGGGCGTGGTGCGGCAAAGGCTGCGGCTGGATTGGAACCTGGCACGCCTGCCGGCTGAACCCACGCCACGCCTATTGCTGATGGCCTATCTGGTGCTGGTGGCGCGCTGGACCGAAGCGGATATCGGCCGGGGCTTTTCGGGCGAACGCTATGGCGCGGCCCCGCCCAATGCGGCGGAGGCCCGCGCTGTCCGCATCATGGCCGGGCGAGAGCTTATGCACCCGGATATGTCCGAATCGGTACGCTTCAACCTGCCGGAATGGCTGCTGCCTGATTTCCAGGCGCGTTTCGGCGCGGCGCTGGCAGACGAATCCGCCGCCATGGAACAGCCCGCAGCCCTTGATCTGCGCGCCAATATGCTGCGCGGCACGCGGGCGGAAGCCGCGGCCAGCCTGGCGACTGAGGGCATCGCGACCGAAGCAACGCCCTTTTCCCCCTGGGGGCTGCGCGTGCCATCCCGCCGCCCGGTGACGGGCACGGCCGCCTTCAAGGCCGGCTTGATAGAAGTGCAGGATGAAGGCAGCCAATTGATTGCGCTTTTGGCCGATGCGCGCCCCGGGATGCGGGTTGCCGATTACTGCGCCGGCGCCGGGGGTAAGACGCTGGCCATGGCCGCCACCATGGAAAATCGTGGCAAGATCACCGCCTGCGATACCTCCGCCCCGCGCCTTGAGGGGGCGGCGCTGAGGTTCCGCCGCGCCGGGGTGGATAATGCCGAACGCCATTTGTTGAGCGCCGGGGACCGCTGGGCCAAGCGCCGCGCCGGCAGTTTTGATCGCGTTTTGGTGGATGCGCCCTGCACCGGCACCGGCACTTGGCGGCGCAACCCGGATGCCCGGCTGCGCACCCGCCCGCAGGATCTAACCGAGCTTATTGCAGTGCAAAACGACATTCTGGAAAGGGCAAGAGAATTAGTGCGTCCGGGCGGCAGATTGGTCTACGCTACCTGTTCTGTATTGCCCGCGGAGAATGAGGAGCGAATGGAAAGCTTCCTGGCGAGTAACCCGGATTTCGCGCCGATGGCGCTTGAAGCGCTCTGGCCCGCGCTGCGCCCAGGCGTGGAGCAGCCCTGCGCGGGCCCGTGGTTGCGGCTTTCTCCGGGGGCGCATGGTACGGATGGATTCTTCTGCGCTGTACTGGAAAGAAAGCCATGATCGCGATCCGCCGCGCCCGTGCCAGTGATGCCGCCGCGATTGGTGCACTGCATGTCGCGGTATGGCGCAGCACCTATGCCGGCATTCTGCCCGATGCCTATCTGGCGGGGCTTTCCGCGACTCGCATTGCGGCGTCCTATCAGCGCGACATGTTCGACCGGCGCGGCGGCTATGCCGTGTTTGTCGCGGTGGCGTCTGGCGATGACGCGCCGGAAGGCAGTGCGCCGGATGAGGCGACGATCATCGGCTTTGCCTCTGGCGGGCGGTCCCGGCGGGGGGACCTCGCGGATGGGGAAATCAATACGCTCTATTTGAATGAGGATTACCGGGACCGTGGCACTGGCCGGCGGCTGATGCGCGCGGCGGCGGCGCATTTGCGCGTGGTGGGGTGCCGTTCGGCCATGGTTTGGGTGCTGCGCGACAACCCAACCCAATGGTTCTACCGCCATCTGGGCGGACGGGTGGTGGCGCGCGGGCAGACCCGCGTGGGTGGCCAGCCGGTGGAACAGGTGGCGATGCTGTGGGAGCCCATTGATACGCTGCTGGCGGCCACCGCCGCGGCGCCGGAGGCCTGAGCATTTTCAAGCCAAGTGGACACACTTGGCGACTCGGAAAATGCGATCAAGCCTGGAGCATTTTCAAGCCAAGTGTGCCCACTTGGCGGCTCGGAAAATGCGATCAAACCCAGAGCATTTTCAAGCCAAGTGGGCACACTTGGCGACTCGGAAAATGCGACCAAGCCTGGAGCATTTTCAAGCCAAGCGGATACACTTGGCGGCTCGGAAAATGCGACCAAACAAACCCTAACTTGCCGGACGGCGCGGCTTGTGGTGCAAGCCCTCATGGCCCCTGAACCGCACGACTCCTCCCCCCGGCACGATCATGTGCTGATCCTCGATTTCGGTAGCCAGATGACGCAGCTGATTGCCCGCCGCGTGCGGGAATCAGGCGTTTATTGCGAAGTTTGGCCCTTTCACCACGCGCCCGAAGAACGCATCCGCACCTTTGCGCCGCGCGGCATTATTCTGTCTGGCGGGCCGGCCAGCGTGACCGAAGGCGAAAGCCCGCGCGCACCGGAGGTGGTGTTCACGCTCGGCGTGCCGGTGATGGCAATTTGTTACGGACAGCAAACCATGGCGACGCAGTTGGGGGGCGTGGTGGAGCCTTCCGATCACCGCGAATTCGGCCGCGCCTTTGTAGATGTAACAGACGAATGCGCCATCACCCGCGGCGTCTGGGCCAAGGGCGCGCGCGAACAAGTGTGGATGAGCCATGGTGATCGTATCACGGCCCTGCCGCCCGGCTTTCGGAGTGTCGCGAGCAGCGAGGGCGCGCCCTTCGCCGTTATCGCCGATGATGCGCGGCAGTTTTACGGCACCATGTTCCACCCGGAAGTGGTGCATACCCCGCATGGCGCGGCGCTGCTGAAGAATTTCACCCATGGCGTTTGCGGCTGCGCTGGCGATTGGACCATGGCGGGTTTCCGCCAGGAAGCGGTCGCGCGCATTCGCGCCCTGGTGGGTCAAGGGCGCGTTGTGTGTGGGCTTTCCGGCGGCGTTGATAGCTCAGTCGCTGCCGTGCTGATCCATGAGGCGATTGGCGATCAACTGACCTGCATTTACGTGGATCACGGGCTGATGCGCGCGAATGAGAGCGAACAGGTGGTCAGCACCTTCCGCGACCGCTTCAACATCAAGCTGATCCATCGCGATGCTTCGGATTTGTTTCTGGGCCAGCTTTCCGGCGTGACAGACCCGGAGGTAAAGCGCAAAACCATCGGGCGTTTGTTCATTGAAGTGTTCGAAGAAGAACAGAACAAGCTGGGTGGTGCGGATTTCCTGGCGCAAGGCACGCTTTACCCGGATGTGATTGAAAGCGTCTCGGCGACTGGCGGGCCATCTGTCACCATCAAATCGCATCACAATGTCGGCGGCTTGCCGGCACATATGCGCATGAAGCTTGTTGAGCCACTGCGCGATTTGTTCAAGGACGAAGTGCGCGCCCTGGGGCGAGAGCTTGGCATTCCGGAAGAAATCGTGGGCCGCCATCCCTTCCCGGGGCCGGGCCTGGCCATTCGCATCCCCGGTGAAGTAACGCGCGAAAAGGCTGATCTGCTCCGCCGAGTGGATACGGTGTTCCTTGAAGAAATCCGCAATGCCGGGCTGTATGACGCGATCTGGCAGGCCTTTGCGGTGTTGCTGCCCGTGCGCACGGTGGGTGTTATGGGCGATGGGCGGACCTATGATCAGGCTTGTGCGCTGCGTGCCGTGACCAGCACGGATGGCATGACGGCGGATGTCTATCCCTTCAACATGGACTTCCTGAACCGCGTGGCAGCGCGGATTGTGAATGAGGTGCGCGGGATCAATCGCGTGACCTATGACATCACAAGCAAGCCGCCGGGGACGATTGAGTGGGAGTAAGAAAAATTCCTTAAATAATTGAAAATGCTTGATATAAAACTTGCATGCTAGTTTCACGCTCTTAATTTTCCCGTTGCTTTTCAGCGCGTGCCAGCGCAATATTGCACGGGAAGCTGCACAGTCTTGCAGCTACTCCTTTTCGTAGTGGCTCGGGCACCCTCGGATGGTCATCAAAAAGCAGGATTTTGACGAGGATGAGGTCGTCATTTTCGACGATGCCATCGTCTACAAACGCGGCGACTACTGGCAATTCCGGCTGTGGCTGCGGAAGGAGAATAAATATGTCCGACGCAGCCTCGGCACGCGAAATCGTACTACGGCCATAGACAAGGGCAAGGCACTCTATCTAGAGCTTCTTGCCAATCTCAAGCAGGGCAAAACCTACTTCTCAATCGACGCGAAAAAAGCCGTCGACCTTTACGTCGCGCATCGCCGAAAGGACGTGGAGATTGGATTGATTGTCCCAGGCAGGCTCAGCACCATCAATGCGCATCTCAAGAATTGGCTCAACTTCATCGGTCACGACACAAAACTGAAAGAGATGGAGCGCACGGACTGCGAGGGCTATTTCCATTCGCGGGTGAAGGGCGCAGGCCGAACGGCAGCCCGCCAGGTCACCGTGCAGAATGAGCAGAGCACCATCAACGCCATGATGGACTGGCTGTTTAAGCGAGGTGAGGCCAGCATCGACGGCTTTGACTTCCGCAAACTGCCACGCATCGACACGCGGGACGATGCGATCCGGCGTGCGACCTTCTACGACGAAGAAATCAAAGCCGTCCATCAAGCCATCGACGGCTATTGCGATCGGGAACGCAACGCGCTGGACGAGCGGGAATGGCTGATGCGCTGCGTCGCTGGGCAGTTTTTCCGAATGGCCGCTATGTCGGGGCTGCGCGTGGGCGAGCTGATGCAGCTGACGTGGCACGATGTGTGGTGGCGCGGGCATTGGTCGAAGCGTCAGGAAAAGACGATCAACCTGGTGAATGTCACGGTCCGCGCTAGCACCAGCAAGGTGCGGAAAAGCCGTGAACTTTACTTCAAGGATGATGGATACCTGCACGATTGGCGCGACATCGTTGCGCCCCTATGGGCTGATGCTAGCGAGAAGGGCAAGCTGATCTTCTCCATCGATGGGAAGGCACCGATCACGAAGCGCGCGCTCTACTACCATTTCGATAAGGTGCTGGAGCTGGCAGGCATACAGCGCGCCGACCGGGACCTCGTGCCCTACAGCTTCCGGCACTATTTCATCACCGAGCGCATCACCGCAGGCCTAAGCTACCAGCAGGTGGCCGAGATGTGTGGCACGTCGATCGCGCAGATCGAGCGCACATACTTCCATCTCAATGATGATGCCCGCGTCGCCCATGCAGTGGCCGGCTATGAGATCGACGACGACGGCGTGGTGGTGCCACTGGATGACGCGGAGGACCAAGATGGAGCAGCCTAATCTAGAAACGCGGTGGATCGTGCTCGGCACTGATGGGCGGCACGTCACGCTCGGCCGGCACACCGACCCCACGCAGGAGGAAGTGGCTGCGGCAGAGGCCGGGCTGGCTGCGCAGGGGCTAGCCGGGTGGCTGGTGGTGATGAAGGGCGGCTATTACGTGCAAGGCAAGCCATCCCTGATGATGGTGCGGGCGCTGGCGAACCCAGCCCGTGCGTTCGAGGAGGCCGCCGCCGACTTCGAGGCGAAGCGCAAGGCAACGCTTGCCAGCGCTGGTGGCTAGACGGGCGAATTACACACCATGGTCGACCGCCTCTCCCGTGAAGCCCGTAGCAAACTCATGGCTGGGGTCGGCAGCAGGGATACCGCGTCAGAACTGACCGTTAGGCGGCTGCTGCACGCCTTGGGATACCGCTTCCGCCAGCATCGTCGCGATCTTCCTGGCACGCCGGACATCGTGCTTCCTGGCCGTCGCAAGGTAATTTTCGTCCATGGGAGCTTCTGGCACGGGCATCCAGGATGCGCCGCTTCGCCACACGCCCGGCGACACGCCCCGAATTCTGGGCTGAGAAGATTGACCGCAATCAGAAGCGAGACCGGATCGCGGTCGCCCGGCTGCGCCGTCTTGGCTGGTCGGTCGCCACTGTTTGGGAATGCAGCTTGCGCCGGCCCGAGCACGTCGCGGCTAAGCTTCGTCGGTTCGTGGATAGCGGTCACTGACTATATTCGGTAGCCTGCGCGTGTTCGTCGCAATTGGGGGATGGAAAGCTGAAGTCGTCAGAGGACTTGAACAAAAAGCTGGCCCGGCTCGCGACCGGTGGGCAGCCCCGTGTGCTTGACTTGTTCGCCGGTTGCGGCGGTATCAGTCTCGGCTTCCATAGTGCGGGCTTCCAGATCACGGCGGCCATCGAGATCGACCCTAAGGCGGTGAGGTCACATGCACGCAACTTCCACCCCGATGATGTCGAACGGCATGCCGTTCCGCGCGATATCACGCGCACTGAACCGACGCTGCTGTGCAAGGAGCTTGGCTTGGGCAATGTCCGAGACGCGATAGACGTGATCGTCGGCGGGCCGCCCTGCCAGGCCTACGCCCGGGTTGGCCGCGCGAAGCTGCGCGACATCGCCGAGCATCCCGAGGCCTTCAAGGTCGATCCGCGCGGCAACCTCTACCTTCGGTATCTCGAATACGTGCAGGCCTTCCTTCCGGTTGCCCTGCTCATGGAGAACGTGCCGGACGTCATGAGCTACGGCGGGCATAATGTGGCACAGGAGATCGTCGAGACCCTCGAAAGCATCGGCTATGTCGCACGCTATTCGTTGATCAACAGCGCCTTTCATGGCGTGCCGCAGATGCGCGACCGGGTCTTCCTGATCGCCTTTCGCCGGGAGCTGGGCGTCGTGCCGGAGTTCCCCAAGCCCAGCCGCTACATCGCCCTGCCGCCCGGCTACGCGGGCCAGCGACGCGTCGCGCTGCGGCTGGTCGATATCCTCGGCGGTTCGGGCTACGTCGCGCCTCTGGCGGCCGACCCGGAACTGCCGGCGGCGGTGAGCGCCGAGGAAGCCATTGGCGATCTCCCGCCGATCCATGGCAGCGACGTGCGGCGGGGCGCGCGGCGGCTGGACGGCTCACACCGGATGGCGCACAGCGGAACGAACGCGGTGTCGGACTATGCGGCGCGTATGCGCGACTGGCCAGGGTTCGAGGGCGGCCCCGATCTGGACGACCACGTCATCCGAGCACTGCCGAGAGACGGCGCAATCTTCTCAGCGATGCCGGAGGGCGCCGAATACCCGGCGGCCTACGCCATGGCTACTCGCATGTTTGAGGCTAAGGCCAGGCGCCAGAGGCTAAGCAAGGGCACTAAGGCCTGGGAGGAGCTAAAGGCGGCTATGGTGCCGCCCTATGATCCCTCAAAGTTCCCAAACCGCTGGTGGAAGCTGCGGCGCGACCAACCGGTGCGGACGCTTATGGCCCACCTGGGGAAGGACACCTACAGCCACATCCATTACGACCCGACGCAGGCTCGGACGATCAGCGTCCGTGAGGCCGCGCGCTTGCAGAGCTTCCCTGACGGCTTTCGGTTCGAAGGCACGATGAACCCGGCCTTCCGACAGATAGGTAACTCCGTGCCGCCCATCATGGTCGCCCGCCTAGCACGATGCATGGCTGAAACCTTGGCGGCAGGCATCGCTCAACGGGGTAAGGTATAGAGTCTGTGCGCTACATTTTGAATATGTAGTACGATTTCTCTTGTAACGATCACAGACTGCGAATATATCGCTTCCATGAACGGAGGTGGATTATGAGGGACAAGCACGGCAAGTTCGTTGAGCTGGCGAATAAGCGGGTCAACACCGCAATTAAGGCGATGCGTCTCGTGGCCAACCTCTCGAACCGGGCCAACTACGACTATTCCGAGGACGAGGCGCGCAGGGTGACCCGCGCCTTGCAGAAGGAGCTCGACGCGACCAAGGCCAAGTTTGGCGACGGCGGAGCGGCGGGCGAAGGGGAGTTCCGGCTGTGACCTCCCCAGAAGCCGGCCTAGCCGTCCGCTGGAAGCAGCAAGCCCCGGACGACGTCACGAAGAACCTGACGCAGCGCGACCAGTTTAGCGGCGAGAAGGTCGGCCTTACCGAGGCTCTCGTCCGCGAGGCGTTCCAAAACATCCTCGATGCTGAGGAGCCGCATCGTAAGACGCCGATCCGCGTCCGTGTGGGCATCACCAAGCCGATCGAGCGGCCGGACCCGTTCATGGGCGGGCTGCTGGCGAAGCTAGCGCCGCATCTGCAAGCGTGCGGCATCGGCGTGACCGAGGCGCAGCTCCGCAACCCGGGGTTCCTTGTTTTCGAGGACTTCATGACCACCGGCCTGACCGGCGCCTGGGACAAGCACGACCAGGGCGGTTGGAACGGGTTTTTCCGGGCCTTCGGCGCCTCCAACAAGGGCGGGAAGACGGGCGGCCGGTGGGGACTGGGCAAGCTGGTATTCACTTCGGCATCAGCTATCAGGACCTTCTTCGCGCTGACCGTCCGGCATGATGACGCTCCGCGCGTCCCACTGCTGATGGGTCAGACCATCCTCAGGACGCATGAGATAAACGGCGCCCTCTACGGCACGCATGGCTTCCTTGCGCTACCCGGCGAGGACGGAACGATCCAGCTTCCCTGCCAGGATGACGAGGTGATCGCTCGCTTCCGGGAGGAGGCCGGCGTCATTCGGACCATGGAGCCGGGTCTGTCCGTCGCTGTCGCATTGCCGACCCAGGACGTGACGCGGGAGCAGCTTCTGCGTTTTCTGCTCGACAACTACTTCTTCCCGATCCTCGACGGGCAGCTTGAGGTCGATGTCGATGGCACCTTGGTGACCGCCGCAACCTTCGATGCCGTCCTGAAGCAGTTCGGCGGCGAGGATCTGAAGGGTGGTCGGATGGCGGCCTTCATCCGGGCGGTCGGCGAGGCTCGCAAGGCACCGCCAATGGTGACTGCGCCAGAAGGCTGGCACGGCGCGCAGCGCATGGGACTGCCGGAGCCGGAGGTCCAAAAGCTGCGCGAGGCCTACAAGGCCAGCGAGGTCGTTGTCGTCCAGTTCCCCATCATGCTGCGCGACAGGGATGGCGCGGTGCGTGCGACCCATGTCGAAGTCGCCATGCGAAAGGCAAGCGACGGCGAGAGGGGTGGTGCGGTTGTCGTGCGCAATCTGATCACCGTGCCGGCCGAGGCCGACCGCATCAGGGCGCCGGGGAGCTACGTCGCATTGCTGGCCCAGGACGATCCCTTGGTGGAATTCCTGGGCGATGCCGAGGGGCCGGCGCATGTCGACTGGAACGCGAACGCGACCCTCGTCAACGAACGCTGGAAGAACGCAGGGACGCGCCTGAGCGAGGTGCGGGCTGCGCCGCGCAAGCTGGTGGAGCTTCTGGCACCGGCCCTTGCCGAAGAAGACCCTGACGCGCTGATCGACGAGCTGTCGATAGAGAGCGAGCTTCGCGCCGCGCGCCTGCCCAGCGAGAAGACGAGGAAGCCGAAGGACGGCAAGGGCAAGGTTCCCGACGACCTTCCGGCGGCGAAGCCCAAATGGAGGCTGCAGAAGCGCCAGGGCGGCTTCGTCCTGGCGAGCGGGCCGGGCCTTGAAGAGGCCGATCTGCCGATGCGGCTGCGGGTGCGCGCGGCCTTTGACGTGCCTGCAGGCGACCCCTTCAAGCGGCACCATCGTCTGGACTTCGACCTGAATGGCGGTCCCGGCGTGAGCATCACGCCGGAGGGTGCGACCGTGGCGGCCGAGGACGCGAAGACGGTCATCGTCACGGCAGACGCGGCCCCCTTCCGCGTCAACTTCGAGGGGTTCGACGCGCGTCGCGATCTCGTCGTCGAGGCACGGAGGCTCTCGAAATGAAGCGCCACTTCAACTTCACAGGGCGCGCGAGCATCCCAGCCGACATGGTGTCGGCGGTAGTGCTGCCGGCCGGCCCTGACGGGGTCCGCAGCTTTGAACTACGCGTCGGCGACCTCGGCTCGCTGGGTCTACCGCTGGCCGCTCGGGTCTATGTCGAGCCTTACGTGAAATCGTCATCGATGCGGTTCAACTTCGGGACCGTGGGCGCGATCATCCCCCCGGAGGACGGGAACCTTCCGGAAATTGACGACGGCGCCGGCGTACTGTTCCGGGTGATGGTCGTGGATGAGACGGACAAGGTCGGCCGGCTGCTCGCCCTGGCCGACAAGATCGCCCCGCTGGGCGACGAACAGCAGCGCGACGCCCTGCTGCCGCTGGTGACCGAGGACCTCGGCGAAGCGGTCTGGCGCCTGGATGCGGCGAAGGGTGCGCAGCCGCGCTTGATGATCAACAGCCGCTACCCGGGCTTGAAGCAGAGGCTTCTGGAAGACCCGCTCCTGATGGGCGCCGTGCTGCCGCTGGCAGTGCGCGACGCGCTCAGGATCGTACGCAATGAAGATGACGAGGCCTTGGAATGGGTCGCCCGTTGGAGGCGCTTCGTCGAGGATGTGACTGACGCGGACGTTGCAGAACTCATCTTTGACGAAGGCGAGGACGAGGGTGAGGAAATGGACGAGGCCATCGCCCGCGTGTGCGAGGCTGTGATCGCGAAGCGTCGTTACGTGTCGCGTGCTCTGATGAAGGTTGATGAGGCGATGTCCAATGGCTGAACCCGTCCGACTGCTCAACGAAGACGGCACCCGTCTGTTTCGAGAATATGTCGACCGCGCCAGGAAGGGCAGCTCGGAGGCCTTGCCTTTGCATCTGCTCACGGACCATGCCACGTCCCTGCAGCCCGATTTCGCAGCGACCATCGTTAACCAGCAGTTCGCATCGCGCGCAGAGTTCGGCCGCTACCTCGTCGGCGCCTTCAAGGATGTCGGGCGACGGCGCATTTCCCGCGAGGCTGGTGTATGGAATTGGCTGGCGCTCCGCTACTTCGACCAGCTTTGCCCGCCTTCGGACTCGGGGGCGCGGAAGGTGCTCGCGACGGGTCATTATGTTCTAGAAGGGCGGTTCGCGCACAATCGCTACTACCGCCATCTAGTCCGGGCCGCATGGTATGCGACCGAGTTGCATGGCGATGATGCGACGATCCTGCTGACCTCGGCAGGCAAGCCCTCGCCTGGCATCGGGCAATGGGGGGAAATCTCCGAGCAGCTCGCAGGCTATCAGGACATCCTCGGCAGCCGGACGGCGATCCTCGTCGCTGCGCGCCTTTTCTTGGACCATACCGGAGCGACGAAGCGCGGCGCTGCCTCGCCGGACGGCGGGGGAAGCGTGCGTCGCCTCTCTACGGTGCTGCGCCAGCTTGCCATGACGCACGACCTCCGAACGGCCGAGCTGGGCGAGGTCGTGGCGATGCTTCCCAATGAATTCGAGGCCTTCCGAGGCGGGCCTAACCCGGGAAAGAAACGAAGCCTGCTGCGGCGGTTCATCGGCGGAGCGGAGGCGTCGGGCTAGCAGCGGCGGTCAAGCGCCAACGCTTAAGGCGCTAGAGCGGGATGACGTTTGATTGAATCGAATTGGGATTCACGTGGGCGTGATTTTCTGATTCAAGCTGCTGGCTTGGTTTGGAGGCCAGCGGCGATGACCAGACCCTATTCGATGGATTTGCGGGAGCGCGCGATAG
>JADCFX010000041.1 GCA_020249285.1 Roseomonas sp.
CGCCCATCCGCGCATTCACAGAGGGCATGCCAAAAACCAGCAACACGGAGGTGACCAGCCAGACAAAAACTGCCAAACTCAAAGCCGCCTGAGGCCTGCTTCAAATGCGGTCACTGTCAGGGGAATATCGTAGGTGTACATGCCGGCATAGGGTGGCAGAGTTTCGCCGCGCAACAGGTTATCCAATTCGAGCGGCGCGCCCAACGTGCAATAGGTGAAACTGCCACCCAAACCTTCGGCACGTTCCGTGACGGTTTTTTCGCCAGTGACGATCAGATCGCCGTCTTTCACTTCCTTCTTGATACGATCGTATTCATGGGCGTGTAGATTTTCGATCGATGCTACCGCGTTAAGCAGTTTTTGCGCCTTTTGTAGTTGGGTCCAGTTGATTTTTTCCCGCATTAATTCTGACCGAAGTGTGCCTTTGAAATCAAAGCCAATGATCACCCGCCTTAGCCGCTCGGCGGTAAGCTGATCAGCATAGTCTTCCATTTCGATTAATATGAAGCGACGGGAGCCGCCATCGCGCTTATTTGACTCAAGCACAGCATGTCCAGTGGTTCCTGAACCAGAAAACGAGTCTAAAACTAATGCGTTGGGCTTACCAATTAACCTCAATATTCTTTGAACAAGTTGTATCGGTTTTGGTGTCGCAAAGGCTACGTCAACATCCTGAAAAATGAGTTGAAGGGCTTTCTTCGCTGAGTCGCTGTGGCCTACTTCGGCATATTTCCAGATAGTTTGAGCGGGGACAGTATTGCGGACATCTTCAAGGAAACGTTTCAACCGAGGGCGCGATTTGCCATCAACACCAAACCAAATGCGATTATCCCGCCGCAGATCATCAATCTTTTCCCGATTAAAACGCCAGCTACTACCTTTTGGCGGAAAATATGTTTCGCCATTGGGTCCGATAATTTCAAATATCGCATAATCACGCGCTTCAGTGCGCAAAAGATTGTCAGAAGTCCAAACTCCTCTTGGGTCATTATCTGGATTTTTGTAGAGCGAATCCTGCTCTTCGGTACGATCTAGTCCATCAAATTCCGCAATTTCCTTGTTTTTTGCATATATAAAAATGAAGTCGTGTTCTGGAGAAAGAAAATTCGTATCGCTTTTGGTGCTGTATTTTTTCTGCCATATCGCGGAGCCAATAAAATTTTTATCTCCAAAAATTTCGTCTAGCAGCAGTTTTCCTCGAGCGGCCTCATTGTCGTCCAGTGTAATCCAGAAAATGCCGTCTTCAGCCAATAACTCATGCAGCAAGCGAAGCCTCGGCCACATCATGGCGCACCATTTGTCGTGGCGCAGGCCATCCTCAATGCCGATGGGGTTTGATGCCAGCCATTCCTTGATCATGGGTGCATTGACATTGTCGTTATAGCACCAGCCTTCATTGCCAGTGTTGTAGGGTGGATCAATGAAAATGCAGTCCACCTTACCGGCGTAGATTGGCAGAAGTGCTTTCAGCGCATGCAGATTGTCGCCATGGATAATCAGGTTGCCATCCAGTGAAACCGGGCCGATGCCCTTTTCGGCATGCGGGATCAGGGGGCGGAAGGGCACGGCCAGATGATGGTTGTAGACAAATTCCTTGCCCTTGAAGTTCAGTTCCGTCACCTGGCACCCTTTCCTTCTTCTTCGGGTTCGCACATCGCGTGGCCATGCGGCGCCCCCCGATTCTCGCCCTGCCCTTTAGCATAAACATAGCCGGCGCCTTCTGCGCGCCCCGTCACGCCAGTCGGTCCGTTTTGGGCCACAGCCCACCCCCGGCTTCCAAAGGCCGCGGGCCTTTGGTGGGTGGGTTTCAGGGAGGGCAAAGCCCTCTCTGACCTCGCACCCCCCCAACCCACCCCAAGCAAACCCCTTGCCTTCCCACCCCCTCCCCCCCTATTCTGTCCTCATGCGTGAAGTTTCGCGTCGCTTCGGCCTGGATCATGGGGTTTCAGCCCCTGTTGCCGCCTGCGCGCTACTTGGGCTTCGACTTATTCGCCCCTGGGCGTGAAGGCCTGCCGTGCGCGGCGGGCATCGTTCAGGGGAAGCCTTATTTGACCACGCAACCCATTGATTGCCCAGGGAAAACCCTATCATGGCCATAACGCATCCTTCTTTCGGCAAGCTCGCCGATAACCGCATCATCATGTTCGACACCACGCTCCGCGATGGAGAGCAGTCTCCTGGGTTTTCGATGAACCTCCAGGAAAAGCTCCGCATGGCGGAAGCGCTGGCGGAATTGGGGATTGATGTGATGGAAGCGGGCTTCCCCATTGCCTCGCCCGGGGATTTTGAAAGTGTGCTGTCCATTGCGCAGCGTTTTTCCAAGGATGGGCCGGTGATTTGCGGCCTGTCGCGCACGGCGCCGGCTGATATTCTGCGTGCGGCTGAGGCGGTGAAGCCGGCGGCGCGCAAGCGCATTCATACTTTTGTCTCGACCAGCCCTTTGCATATGCGCGTCAAGCTGCGTCTGGAACCGGAACAGGTGCTGGATTTGGTGACCAGCAGTGTTGAACTCGCGCGTCAGCATACGGATGATGTGGAATGGTCGGCGGAAGATGGCACGCGGACGGACCCGGATTTCCTCTGCCGTTGTGTGGAAGCGGCCATCAAGGCGGGTGCCAGCACCATCAATATCCCGGATACGGTGGGTTATGCGCTGCCTGAGGATATGACGCGCATTTTCACCATGGTGCGTGAACGGGTGCCAGGTGCGGATCAGGTGATCTTGTCCGCGCATAATCATAATGATTTGGGTTTGGCGGTGGCGAATACGCTGGCGGCCATTCGTGCCGGGGTGCGGCAGATTGAAGCAACCATCAATGGTATTGGCGAACGCGCCGGCAATGCCTCAATCGAAGAAGTGGTGATGGCGCTGCGGACGCGGGCGGATGCGATCCCGGTTTCGAATGGGATTGTGACGCAGAATATCCTGAAGACCAGCCGCTTGCTGGCGACGATTACGGGTTTTGATGTGCAGCCCAATAAGGCGATTGTGGGCCGCAATGCCTTCGCCCATGAATCGGGCATCCATCAGGATGGCGTTCTGAAGGATAAATCCACCTATGAAATCATGACGCCGGAATCTGTCGGCTGGTCCACCTCATCGCTGGTGATGGGCAAGCATTCCGGCCGCGCCGCCTTCCGCGACAAGCTGAAGGCCATGGGTTATGAGATCGGCGATAATCAGTTGAACGACGCCTTCCGCCGCTTCAAAGACCTCGCGGACCGCAAGAAGGTGGTTTACGACGAAGATATTGTGGCGCTGGTGGATGATGAAGTGGTCCGCCAGAATGACCGTCTGAAGCTGGTGGCACTCACGGTCGCGACGGGGATGAATACCCGCCCGACAGCCTCCATTGCGCTGGAAGTGGATGGCGAAAGGCGTGAAGGGGTGGCGGCCGGCGATGGCGCGGTGGATGCCACCTTCAATGCGCTGAGGCAGGCTTTCCCGCATGAGGTGAACCTGAAGCTCTATGCCGTGCAGTCCGTCACGGGGGGCACGGATGCCCAGGCGCGGGTCACGGTCCGCCTCGAAGAAGCGGGCAAGCTTGTGGATGGTCAGGGGGCGGATACGGATACCATCGTCGCCTCCGCCCGGGCCTATGTGCATGCTTTGAACAAGCTTTTGGTGAAGCGCGAACGCACCGCGCCGCCAGCGGTGCTCAGCGCCTGAAACGCCGGGGGGGCGTGCCCCCCGGGATTACGGCTTGAGACTCCCGGCCAGGGGGGTTAAACCCCTGGTCCTTCTGGCTTGCCGGGAAGCCAATTCCGCCACCTCGGCGCCCAGGCGCCGGGGCCTAATCTGTTTGCAAAGGGTTTCAGCATGTTCGGACGCCTATTCGGCTTCCTGTCCGCCGATATGGCCATTGACCTCGGCACCGCGAATACGCTGGTCTATGTGAAAGGCCGGGGCATCGTTTTGAATGAGCCGAGTGTGGTCGCTATTTCCGATGTGCGTGGCCGCAAGCAGGTGCTGGCGGTGGGTGAGGAAGCGAAGCTCATGCTGGGGCGGACGCCGGGGAATATCTCGGCCATTCGGCCGCTGCGTGATGGCGTGATCGCGGATTTCGAAGTGGCGGAAGAAATGATCAAGCACTTCATCCGCAAGGTGCATAACAGGCGCGGCTTTGCCTCCCCCATGATTATTGTGTGTGTGCCGTCGGGGTCCACGGCGGTGGAACGGCGCGCCATTCAGGAAAGCGCGGAAAGTGCCGGCGCGCGCAAGGTGCTGCTGATTGAAGAACCCATGGCAGCGGCGATTGGCGCCGGCCTGCCGGTGACGGAACCTTCGGGGTCCATGGTGGTGGATATTGGCGGCGGTACCACGGAAGTTGCTGTGATCAGCCTGGGCGGCATTGTCTATGCGCGCAGTGTCCGCGTGGGTGGTGACAAGCTGGATGAGGCGATCATTTCCTATATCCGCCGGCAGTTCAATTTGCTGATCGGTGAAAGCACCGCGGAACGGATCAAGCTTGAAATCGGCGCCGCCGCCCCGCCCGAAGATGGTGAGGATGGCCCAATCGCCGAGGTAAAGGGCCGCGATTTGATGAATGGCGTCCCGCGCGAAGTGATTGTCAGCCAACGCCAGGTGGCGGAAGCGCTGGCCGAACCCGTGGGCCAGATTGTGGATGCGGTGAAGACCGCGCTGGAAAACACGCCGCCAGAGCTTGCCTCTGATATCGTGGATAAGGGCATTGTGCTGACCGGCGGCGGGGCGTTGCTCGGCCGGCTGGACCAGGTGCTGCGCGATGCGACTGGCCTGCCTGTTGTGGCGGCGGAAGATGCGCTTTCCTGTGTGGCGCTTGGCACCGGGCGCGCGCTTGAGGATATCAAGCGGCTTCGCCATGTGTTGACATCCATGTATTGATAAGGGGAGCAAGGGGTAGCCCAGCGTGATCAGGCTCAGTATCCCTCTACGGCAGGCATTGGCGCGGCTTTCGCTGCCGATCATGATTGCTGTCGCCTTCGGGGTGATGCTGCTGGGCAAGGCGGATACGGTGCTGGTGGAGCGGCTACGCATCACGCTTTCTGACGCGCTGACCCCGATTTATGGCGCGATTTCCCAGCCCGTGAATGCGGTTGAGGAAGCGATTGAGGAAATCCAGAGCCTTGCGACACTGCGCAGCGATAATGCCAGACTGCGTGAGGAAAATGAGCGTCTGCGCCGCTGGCATGCCGCGGCCTTGGGACTTGAGGCGGAGAATGCGCTGCTGCGCCGCCAGCTTGGCTTCATGCCGGAAGGCGCGCCCAATTTCCACGCCGCGCGCGTGGTGGCCGATGGTGGCGGCACCTATGCCCGCGCGGTGCTGCTGGCGATCCCGCCGCAACATGCCATTCGCAAGGGCCAGGTTGCCCTGGATGAACGCGGCTTTGTGGGCCGCGTGACGGAAGTGGGCTCACGCTCTGCCCGCGTGCTGCTGGCGACGGATATGAACAGCCGCATACCAGTCACGCTTGAAGGCAGCCGCGCGCGCGCGGTGATGACCGGCACCAATGGCGCGCGCCCGCGCCTTGCGCATTGGCCGGAAGGCGTCACTCCGCAAGAAGGCGAACGCGTGGTGACCAGCGCGCAGGCCAATGCCTTCCCAGCCGGCCTGCCGGTGGGCGCGGTGCGGCGCAACGCGCAAGGGTCCTTGGAAGTGGAGCTTTTCGCGCGGCTCGATAATCTTGAAATGGTGCGGCTTTTCGATTTCGGTCTTTCGGGCATTCTGCCGCCGGAAGCGGTGGCGCGCCCGGAACCCCGCCCGGCTCGGCGCTGAACCCCGGCCATGAGCCTTGCTCCAAAACTCCGCGCGCCGCCCCCGGGGCGCCCGGAACCACCGCAGGATTTGCCACGGCGGCTTGAAGCGCTGCTGCGGTTGGCCTTTCCGATGGCTTCCACGGCGCTGGTATTGATCCTGTCTGCCACGCCAACTGGCCTGCCGGCGCTCGCTTTCGCGCTTTCCATGCCGGCGATTGCCTTCTGGACAGTGTTTCGCCCCGCCGGCATGGCGCCGCCCATGGTCTTTGTGCTTGGGCTTTTGCTGGATTTGCTGACCATGGCGCCGCTTGGCGTGCACATTATCGGGTTGCTCGCGCTGCATGGGGCCGCGATGCGGCTGCGCTTCTGGTTGGCGCGGCAGGGTTTTCTGCTGGTGTGGCTCTGCTTTTGTGTAGGTGCCCTGGGGACCACGCTGCTCGCCTGGGGTCTCACTGCCTTACTCTTGCTTGCCTTACCGCCATGGCAGCCGATTTTGCATAATTTGCTTTTGACAGCAGGGCTTTATCCGCCCATCGCCATTTTGCTGTCACGCGCGCATGAAGCGATGCGCCGGGCGGAGAATGCGTCATGAAGTTCTGGTCTGGGCGCCGCGCTTCCGGCTTTGGCGGCAATACGAACATCAAGCGGGAAGAAGAACGCCGGCGCAGCATTTTCACGCGCCGCGCCGCCTTGCTGGGCGTGGTGCAGTTGGGCGCACTCGGCTTTCTTGGGCATCGGCTTTATCGATTGCAGATTGAAGAAGGCCGACGCTACGCGACGCTCGCTGAAGAAAACCGTGTCAGTGCCAGGCTTTTCGCCCCGCCGCGTGGGCGTATTTTGGATCGGCGCGGCGATGTCGTGGCCGGCAATCGGCTGAATTGGCGGGCACTTCTGGTTGCGGAACAAACCACTGATGTCACCGCCACGATCGAAACTTTCTCCCGCATCGCGCCCTTGCAGGATCATGAAAAGGCGCGGATCGAACGCGATATTCGCCGCAATCGCCGCTTCGTGCCCGTAATTCTGCGCGAATTCCTAAGCTGGGAGGAAATGGCGGCGATTGAGGTGAATGCGCCCGACCTGCCCGGCGTTTCCGTGGATATGGGCACAACCCGGATCTATCCTGAAACCGAACATCTGGCGCATGTGCTTGGCTATGTCGGCACGCCAACCGAACAGGAAGCGGGCGATGAGGGGATGGTCAATCTGCCCGGCATGCGCGTGGGCCGCGCCGGGCTTGAACGCTTCCATGACCGCGTGCTGCGCGGGCGCGCCGGTGCCGTCCAGGTAGAGGTGAATGCCGTGGGTCGCGTGATCCGTGAATTGGATCGGCGCGAAGGCATCCCCGGGCAGGATGTGCAGATTTCCGTGGATACAGGGCTGCAAAAGGCAATCCGCGACAAGATTGAGGAGGGCACTACGGCAGTACTGTTGGATGCGCGCAATGGCGAGGTTCTGGCCATGGCGACGAAGCCTTCCTTTGATCCCAATATCTTCAATTCTGGTGTCAGCGCGGCGCAATGGCGGCAATGGACCGCATCACGTTCCACGCCACTGATCAATCGGGCGACCAATGGGCTTTACGCGCCCGGGTCCACCTTCAAGATGGTGGTGGCGCTTGCGGCGCTGGAAGCAAAGGTCTGCCGGCCCGGCGATATCGTGCATTGCCCAGGGCATTTCGATTTCGGCGATACGCGCTTCCATTGCCACAAGCAAAGCGGCCATGGCGGGATGAATATGCGCACCGCTATTTCGGCAAGTTGCGATGTGTATTTCTACGAAATGGCACGCCGGACAGGGATGGATCGTATCGCCGCCATGTCGCATCGCTTCGGCCTTGGCGTTGATCTGGACATTGAATTGCCCGGCACGCGCCGTGGCCTGGTGCCAACCCGCGGCTGGCGGCAGGCGCAGGGTCATGCGTGGAATATTGGCGATACCATTGTGCATGGCATCGGCCAGGGCTTTTATCAGCTGACCCCGCTTTCCCTTGCGGTGATGACTGCACGGCTCGCGACCGGGCGCGCGGTGCAGCCGCATCTGACACGCGCCATTGCCGGCCAGCCGGTGCGCGGCGGCAAGCCCGAGGATTGGCCAAGCCTTGGCATACCGGAAGCCGATTTGCGCGTGATGCGGGAATCCATGTGGGCAGTCGTGAATGGCGGCGGCACGGCGGGGGCGGCGAGGCTGCCCGGCCAATACGGTGTCATGGCGGGTAAGACCGGCACCACCCAGGTCAGGCGCATCTCTCGCGAACAGCGCGAAAGGGGTTTTAATGTCGCGACCCTGCCGCGCGAATGGCGCCCGCATGCGCTGTTTGTCGCCTACGCGCCTTATGACAATCCGGTCTTCGCCCTTTCGGTGATTGTGGAACACGGCACCAGCGGTTCCGGTGCCGCCGCACCCTTGGCGCGCGATATTCTGGTGGAAGCCTTCCAGCGCCTGCCCACTACGCCAGCCCCGCGCGATCCACGCGTGGCGGAGCTTGGTCGATGATTTTCGAACGTCGGCTGCTCACGGAAAGCCGCAGCGCTGGCCTGGTTTCCAGGCTCTGGCGCGTGCCTTGGCTGTTTGTGCTGCTGCTGGTCGGCATTGCCGCCATTGGCTATGTCGCGCTGTGGACAGCGGGCAGCGGCAATGCGGATGCCTATGCGCAGAAGCACGCGCTGCGCTTCGGGTTCTGCCTGGTGATCATGCTGAGCATCGCCTTCATTGATATCAGGATCATCCTGCGCTTCGCCTGGGTGGGCTATGCCTTGGCGCTCGGCTTGCTGGTTCTGGTGCTGTTTCATGGCAATGTCGGCAAGGGCGCGCAGCGTTGGCTGGATATCGGCCCAGTGCAATTGCAGCCATCAGAACTCATGAAAATCATGCTGGCGCTTGGCTTGGCGGCCTGGTTCCATCGCGCATCCTGGGAACGCATGGGCAATCCGCTTTTCCTGATCCCACCGGCGCTGATGGTGCTGGTGCCGGTTGGTTTGATCCTGAAGCAACCCAATCTGGGCACAGCGCTGATCACCGCCATGATCGGCGCTGCCATGTTTTGGGCGGCCGGCATGCGCTGGTGGAAATTCGCGCTGATGGCAGGCGCCGCGGCCATCGCTGCGCCAATCGCCTATGATCATTTGCGCGATTATCAGCGCGCGCGCATCACCACCTTTCTTGATCCGGAGAGCGATCCGCTCGGCGCGGGCTATAACATCATCCAATCGAAAATCGCGCTTGGGTCGGGGGGCATGTGGGGCAAGGGCTTTCTGCAAGGCACGCAGGGGCATTTGAACTTCCTGCCGGAAAAGCAAACGGATTTCATCTTCACCCTGATCGCCGAGGAATTCGGCTTCACCGGCGCCATCGCCACCTTGTTCATACTGCTGGCGGTAATTGTGTTCTGCTACATCGTCGCCTTCCGGTCGCGCCATCAATTTGGCCGGTTGCTGGCGATTGGGCTTGGCACCAATTTCTTCCTGTATGTCTTTGTGAATGTCGCCATGGTCACCGGCGCCATTCCGGTGGGCGGCGTGCCGCTGCCGCTGATCAGCCATGGCGGTTCAGCCATGCTGACGGTGATGATCGGCTTCGGCCTGTTGCTTTCAGCCTATGTGCATCGAGACGCCGAATTGGGGCCCATGCGTGAATAACCAGGCGCGGCTGATGCTGGCTTGGGTGCTGTTTGGGCTCGCCGCCGGCATTGTGCTGCAAGTTGCGAGCTATCCCGCCTATGCCACCATCGCCTGGGCGGCAGCCTCAATCCCGGTTGCGCTGCATGTCGCGATTGGGGTGATCCGCTCCCTTCTGGGTGGGCGGCTTGGCGTGGATGTCATTGCGCTTTTCTCCATCCTGGGCGCGCTGGCGCTGGATGAAGCCGCCGCCGCCGCGGTGATCGCGCTGATGGTGGCGGGTGGTGAGGCTTTGGAATCATGGGCCGAGGGCCGCGCGAAAGGGGCACTGACCGAACTTCTGGCCCGCGCCCCGCGCGGTGCGGCGCGCATCAGCAATGGCGAGATCACCGAAATCACGCTGGATGCCATCGCGCCGGATGACCTGCTGCTGGTCCGCCCCGGAGAAACCGTGCCCGCCGATGGCAGTTTGGAAGATGCCGGCGCGACGCTGGATGAAAGCATGCTGACCGGGGAGCCTCTGCCCGTTTCGCTGAACCAAGGGGCAAGGCTGCGCAGCGGCGCCGTCAATGCCGGCGGCGCCTTTCGCATGCGCGCCAGCGCCGGGGCGGCCAGCAGCACCTATGCCGCCATCATCCGGCTGACCCAAGCCGCGTCACAATCCCGCGCACCACTGGTGCGGCTTGCTGATCAATGGGCCATTGCTTTCATCATCCTGACCTGCTGCCTGGCCGGCGCGGCCTATTTGATCTCCGGCGACCCTCGCCGCGCGCTGGCGGTGCTGGTGGTGGCTACCCCCTGCCCGCTTATCCTGGCGGCACCCATTGCGCTGATCGCCGGCATTGGTCGCGCAGCGCGGCGCGGCATTGTGGTGAAGGGCGGCGCGGCTTTAGAACGGCTGGCCCGCATCCGCACCGTTATTTTCGACAAGACCGGCACGCTGACCCCAGGCAGGCCGAGGCTTGCGGGGATTGAGGCTGATCCCTCGCTTGGCCGCGATGCGGCGCTGAGCCTCGCCGCTGCCTTGGCGCAGGCTTCCACCCATCCGGTCTCGGTCGCCCTGGTCGCCGCCGCCCGCGCGCGCGGCTTTGAACTGCCGGTACCCGAAAACGTTGAGGAAACCCCCGGCGGCGGGCTTTCCGGCCTGGTGGATGGCAAGGTGCTGACGCTTGGCAGTGAGGGTTTTCTGATTGGCTGCGGCATGGGGCCGGAAAATGGGCTTTTCGCTGCAGCCTTGGTGAGTGCGGCGGGCTCAGTCGCGTGGTTGGTAGTGGAGGGGCGCGCGGCGGCGGCCTTCATCATGGCGGATGGGCTCCGCGAAGAAGCGCCCCGCGCGGTGCGGGCGCTGCGCCAGCTTGGCATTCGCCGCATTTTGATGGTGACAGGGGATCGCGCAGCCGCCGCAACGCCCATCGCGGCGGCGCTGCGCTTGGATGCGATGCTGGCGGACCGCGACCCGGAAGGAAAGCTGATCGCCTTGCGCGCCGAGGCCGCCAATGGCCCGGTCGCGATGGTGGGCGATGGCGTCAATGACGCGCCGGTGCTGGCCGCCGCTGATGTCGGCATTGCCATGGGCGCGCATGGCACGGCAGCGGCGGCTGAAGCGGGTGATGTTGTGCTGCTTGCGGATCGGCTGGACCGCGCGCCGGAAGCGATTGCCATTGCCCGCCGCGCGCGCCGCATTGCGCTACAGGCCATTCTGCTGGGCATGGGGCTATCACTGATCGCCATGGTGGCGGCGGCGTTGGGCTGGCTGAGCCCCCTTGCCGGCGCGCTGTTGCAGGAAGGGATTGATGTCGCCGCCATCCTGTATGCACTCCGCGCCCTGCTGCCCGGGAAGGATGGCGCCGTGGCGCGGCTTACCCATGAGGCGGGGCTTTCGGACCGCGTTGCCGAACATGCCGGGCTGCGTGATTTGGCCGAGGCGTTGCGCGGCGCGGGTGAGACGCTCCATGAAGGCCCGGCGCAGCTTGCCGAATTGCGCGCGCTTGAACGGCGGCTCCGCGATGAATTGCTGCCGCACCAAGCCGCCGAGGAAAGCGCGCTTTACCCCGAAGCCGCGGCGCGCTTGGGAGGGCAGGACCCGCTTGGGGTATTGCTGCGGATGCATACCGAAATCGAGGGGCTGGCGGATCGGTTTTCCACCCTGCTTCCTTTGGCTGAAGCGCCGGGTGGCTTCGCGGATGTGGCGCCGGCGCTCCGGCGCACCCTGTTTGCGTTGGAAGCGCTGCTGGCGTTGCATCTGACGGCGGAGGAGGAGGCTTTGGCGGGCCTGAGCGGGCCAGAGGATGGCGCTTCGCATTCCCCTCGCTAAACCTGTGCCTTCTGCGCTAAAGCCCTTTTTGACATGAGCACGCAACCAACCGAATCCGAAGCGCCAAGCCGCGACGGGCTTTGGCCAATGCCGCCTGGCCCGCCGCATGAGGAACGCCATTTCACGCAGAATGAGGTGGTGCGTGATCTGGTGATCGGTACTGCCGATGGCCTGACCGTGCCCTTTGCGCTGGCAGCCGCTTTGTCAGGGGCGGTGGCGGCCAATCCGTTGATCGTCACGGCGGGTCTTGCGGAAATCGCGGCGGGCTGTGTTGCGATGGGGCTTGGTGGGTATCTGGCCGCGCGCACCGATGCCGAGCATTTCGCCGCCGAACGCAAGCGCGAAGAAGAAGAAACCGAAATCTACCCGGACCGTGAACGCTGGGAAGTGGCCGCGATCCTGCATCGCTATGGCGTGCGCGGCGATGCTTTGCGCATGGCGGTGGATAGCATCTGCGCCGATAAGCGACGTTGGGTGGATTTCATGATGCGCTTTGAATTGGATTTGAAGGAACCGCAGCCCGATCGCGCGGCGCGATCAGCCATCACCATCGGCGGCGCCTATGTGGTGGGCGGGTTATTGCCGCTTTCGCCCTATATGCTGCTGGACAGCACGCAACAGGCTTTGGTGGTTTCCGCCGGCATCACCGGCGTGGCGCTGGCGGGGTTTGGTTGGCTAAAAGCGAAAGCGACCGGCCTGCCTGCGGTGCGCGGCGCAGTGCAGACTTTGCTGATTGGCGGGCTTGCCGCCGCTGTTGCCTATATGGTGGCGAAGCTGGTGGGTGGGTAGGGCGCGCCTCACAAGGCCCGATTAGCGCGCGCCACCACGGCTTCAAACAACACCTGACAGCCGGCTTCCGCTTCTTCCGGCAGAATGCTTTCCGCTTCGTTGTGCGAAAGGCCATCCTTGCAGGGCGTGAAGATCATCGCGGTCGGCACAGAACGCGCGACATAAACCGCATCATGGCCGGCGCCCGAGATGATCTCGCGCGAAGGCAGGCCAAGGCGCTTGGCGGCTTGGCGCACCAGATCCACGCACGCGGGGTCGAAGGGCTGGGCGGGGATGCGGAACAACTCGGTCAATTCCAGCTTGCAGCCATTGGCTTCAACAAGCTTGCGCGCTTCTTCCGGGAAGCTTTCAGCCAGGCCCTGGATTTCAGCATCTGACGGGTGGCGGAATTCCACGCTGAAGCGCACTTCGCCCGGCACCACATTGCGGCTGGCGGGCAGCACTTGCAAAAAGCCCACCGTGCCGCGGCCATCTTCGCCGCGCGCTCGCATCAGCGCATCAACACGTTCAATGACGCGCGCCGCCGCCACCAGCGCATCGCGCCGCGCGGAAGGCGGGGTGGTGCCGGCATGGCTATCCTGGCCGATGATCACCGCATCATACCAAACCTGCGCCTGAGCACCGGTGACGACACCAATCTGCTTGCCTTCGCGTTCCAGGATCGGGCCTTGTTCGATATGCAATTCGAAATAGGCATCCGCCGGGAAGGGTGCTGCCTTGTGTGGACCCTTGTAGCCAATCTGATCCAGCGCATCACCCACACTCACGCCATCCACATCGCGCAGGCTATAGGCTTTTTCCTGCGTATAGATGCCGGCCCAAACGCCGCTGCCCATCAGGGAATGACCGAAGCGGCTGCCTTCCTCATCGGTCCAATTCACCAGCTCAATCGGCGCTTCGGTGGTGATGTTCAGGTCATGGATGCTGCGCATCACTTCAAGCCCCGCAATCACGCCAAGCGCCCCATCGAATTTGCCGCCGGTGGGCTGGCTATCCAAATGGCTGCCCAGCAGCACGGGCAGGCGCTTGGGATCACGGCCTTCGCGGCGGGCGAACATATTGCCGATGGAATCAACGCGCACGGTCAGGCCAAGCGCTTCGCACCAGCCGCGAAAACGATCCCGCCCGGCCTTGTCCACATCGGTCAGCGTCAGGCGCTTCACGCCGCCCTTGGGGGTGGCGCCGATCTCGGCCATCGCCATCAGAGAGTCCCAAAGCCGCTTGCCATCAATGCGCTGATTTGTGCCGCTCATGTTCCGCTAATCCCTTGGCTTGCTTTCGCCCTGCCTTTGGCGCGCGGCGCGCCCCCTGTCCAGGGGTCAGGTGACCCCTGGGGCGCCGGACCAGCGGGCGTTGCATCTTCCAGCCCCCCATGTGCATCTTATCATCCCAATCCTCACCAATGCCTGCCCCCAGGAGAAACACCATGGCCCATGCGCTTGACGGTTCCGGCCCTGCCATTCTGCGAAACTCCGAATTGGATGCGGAGGCCGTGCGCGCCGCGCGGGTGGATCTGGCCGCCTGTTTCCGCATGGCCGCGCGGCTTGGCTTGCATGAGGGGATTTGCAACCATTTCTCCTTCGTGGTGCCGGGGCGCGATGATCTGTTCCTGGTGAACCCCTATGGCTGGGCCTTTTCGGAAATGACCGCATCACGCCTGCTGGTCTGCGACTTCAAGGGCAATGTGGTGGCGGGCGAAGGTGTGCCGGAAGCGACCGCTTTCTACATCCATGCGCGCATGCATTTGAACAAGCCGCGCGCCAAGGCGGCCTTCCATACCCATATGCCGAACGCCACCGCCCTTGCCATGCTGGAAGGCCCGCCCTTGGTCTGGGCCGGGCAAAGCGCGCTGAAATTCTATGGCCGCACTCTGGTAGATGAGGATTACAACGGCCTTGCCCTGGATGAGAGTGAGGGTGACCGGATCGCCGCTTCCATCGGCGATGCCGATATCGTTTTCATGAAAAATCACGGCGTGATGGTGGTGGGGGCTTCGGTCGCTGAAGCCTGGGATGATCTTTACTATCTGGAACGCGCCGCCGAAGCGCAGCGCCTGGCCATGTCCACCGGGCGCAAGCTCAAGCCCGTGACGCCTGAAATCGCCGCGCGCACCTATGCGCAAATGCGCGAAGGCGATCGTGAAAGTGCGAAGCTGCATCTGGAAAGCATCAAGCGCATCCTGACGCGGGAAGAGCCGGATTTCATGCATTGAATTCTGCCGCCACCCAGCGCGGCTTGCTTCTGCTGGTGATCACAACCGTCGGCTGGGGCATGAATTGGCCAGCGATGAAGGTGCTGCTGGCTGAATTGCCGCCGCTTACCACGCGCGCCATTGGCGGCGGGCTTGGCTTTATGGTGCTGCTGGGGGTGGTGCTGGCGCAAAGGCAAAGCCTTGTGGTGCCGCGCGCCATTTGGGGCAGGCTTACGCTGATTTCGCTGTTGAATGTTACGGCCTGGATGGGACTCGCGAGCTTTTCCCTGCTGTGGCTTTCGGCGTCTGAGGCAACCATCATTTGCTACACGATGCCGGTCTGGGCTGCGGTTTTCGCCTGGTTGATCTTGGGGGAAAAGCCAAGCCTGGCGCGTATATTGGCGCTGGTGCTGGCGCTATCAGGCTTGGTTTATCTGGTGCTGGGTAAGGGGCTTGATCTTGGGATTGCAAAACTGCCCGGGGTGGCGTTGGGCTTGGGCTCCGCCATACTTTTCGCACTTGGGACGGTGCTGACGAAACGCCTGCCGCTTGGCCTGCCGCCTTCAAGTGCGGTGGCCTGGCAGGTCGGCATTGGTGTCACACCACTTTTCATCGCGGCGATGATTTTCGACCCGCTGGATTTCAGCCATGTTTCCGCGCTGGGTGTCGGGCTGCTGATCTATGGCGGCGTTTTCGCGCTTGGGCTTTGCTATCTTTCCTGGTTCGCGGCGCTGAAGATGCTGCCGGCATCGCTTGCATCGCTTGGCACTGTCATCACGCCTGTAGTGGGTGTGGTGGGTGCCGCGCTTTTTCTGGGTGAGCCCTTCGGCCTGCGCGAAATCCTCGCGCTGGCCCTGGTATTGTCAGGTGTTGTGTTGGCGGTGCGCGGTTGAAAGCTTCAGTTAGCGCGGCACGTTCAGCTTGCTCAAAATCGGTCGCCATTGCGTATCGGAAAGACGCAGGAAATCGCTAAAATCCTCGGGCGAACCACCCGCCAGGAACTGGCCTTCGGTGATCAGTCTTTCACGAATCCGCTGATCTTTCAGCGCCTCATTCGCGGCGGCATTCACGCGTTGAACCATTTCCACTGGCGTGCGCGCCGGGGCGAGCAAACCAAACCAGCTCAAGACATCCAGGCCAGGGGCGAATTCCGCGATGGAAGGCACATCCGGCGTTGATTCGATACGCCGCCCGCTGGTCCAGGCAATCATTCTGCCGCGGCCATCACGATGCACGGGCTGCGCTGTGCCGCCCGACACAACAAGCACATCAAGATCACCCGCCATGAAGGCGGCAAGCTGCGCGGAATCGCCGCGATAGGTGACATCCTGCATGGTGATGCCAAGCCGTTCCATCACCATCAGCATCGCAACATTCGTGAGCGTTGTTGGCCCATTGGTGCCATAGGTCATTTGCCCCGGCCGCGCCTTCGCCGCCGCAACCCAGGCCGGCACATCCACCGCGCCGCCACGCATTTGTGTGATGATGCCGAAGGGAAAGGTAGTGGCCAGCATGACCGGCGCGAAATCTTCAAGCTTATAGGGAAGATTGGGCACAATCACCGGATTGATTGTCAGCGTGGTGCCAGCGGCCATCAGCAGCGTATGGCCATCTGGCCGCGCGCGGGCCACGAATTCAGCGCCGATAATGGTATTGGCGCCGGCGCGGTTTTCGACCTGCACTGGCTGACCGAGCAAGCTTGTCATGCGTTCCGCCAATAGGCGGCTCACGATATCCGTGCTGCCGCCAGGCGCGAAGGGGACGATGATGGTGATGGGGCGCGGCGCGGCACCGCTTTGCGCGAATGCTGGGCTCGCGAGACCAAGCCCGGCGAGGCCGGCGAGCAAGGGACGGCGTGCGATGTGACGGAGCATGAACCTAATCCTCCCGAAGCTGCGCGGGATGGGCGCAGCGATGTTTTGTTTTGGGGGCTTTTCGCCTTCCTGCCCAAAGCCGGCGTATCATCAAGCAAGCGCACGCTACCGAGCCTGATCGCTGCCAGCAAGCGGAGCGTCGCAAAAGAGGCCCGAGGCGCAGGGAGGTCTCGGCTTGCGCATTGCGGGACAAGCGGCAAACCGCCATGGTCCGGCGCATGAATGCTTCCGTACCATCCGTTATCCGCTTGCTCCCTGGCCGAGACCGCCGCGTGAAGGCCGGCCACCCTTGGGCCTTTTCCAATGAAATCGCGATGAACCCGGCGACGAAAGCGTTGCCCCCGGGTAGTGTTGTGCGGCTGGAAGGCGATGATGGCGTCAAGCATGGCGTGTGGCATTTCAACCCGCATTCGCTGATTGGCGCGCGCAAGCTGGACCGCAACCCCGATGCCGTCTGTGACGCGGCCTGGTTCAAGAACCGCCTTCGGGAAGCGCTGACGCTGCGCGACAAGCTGTTTGACCGCCCGCATTATCGGCTGATCCATGCCGAAGCCGATGGCCTGCCGGGCCTGGTGATTGATCGCTACGGCGATGCGGTGACCATCCAGGCCAATACTGCGGGCATGGAAGCCGCGACACCGTTGATCCTTGAAGCGCTGCAGGCGCTGATCGCGCCCAGCATGGTGATTGCGCGCAATGACAGCGCCGTGCGTGCGCTGGAGGGGCTGCCCGAAGAAACCAAGCTTCTGCATGGTGAGGCCGGGATAATTTCGGTGGAGGAAAGCGGATTGACCTTCGCCGTGGATCCGCTCGGTGGGCAGAAGACCGGCTGGTTCTTTGACCAGCGCGAACATCGCGCCCGCGTTGCGCGGTTGGCAAATGGCGCGACCGTACTGGACGCTTTCTGCCACACGGGTGGTTTTGGCATTTCAACTGCCGTCGCCGGGGCTTCCCATGTGACGCTGTTGGACCGTAGCGAAGCGGCGCTGGCGCTCGCGCTTGAAGCGGCGCAGCGGAACGGTGTCGCTGATCGTGTCGAAACGCAAAAGGCTGAAGCGCTGGAGGCTTTGGAACGCATGGTGGGCGCAGGCAAGCGTTTTGGCGTGGTGATCACGGACCCGCCCGCCTTCGCCAAGGCACGCAAGGATCAACCGGCGGCGCTGCGCGCTTATGGCAAGCTCGCGCGGTTGGGCGCGACTTTGGTGGAAAAGGGCGGGTTTTTCTTCATCGCGTCCTGCAGCCATCATGTCGCACCGGGTGAATTCGCCGATGCTGTCGCCTGGGGCGTGCAGCGTGCGGGGCGGGAAGCGCGTATTCTGCATATGGGTGGCGCGGGGCCGGACCATCCGCTGCACCCGTCGCTGCCGGAAAGCGCTTACCTCAAAGGGATATTGATGCAGTTGCGATGAAGCACGCGCGGCATCTTTTTCGAGCCTATCGCGCTTCCTGTTATTTCGCGGGGGCACATGCGGCGCGCATCGGTCGGCGCGCACCGGCTTTGGATGCGCTGCTGCGAAGTTGGCGCGCGGCAGAGGGCGTCTTCATCGCCGCCGGCAATCCCTTCAGCCGGCGCATGGCAGAAGGCTGGAATGCGCGGCGCCATGCTTTGTTGCGTCATCGCTTGCGGCGCCTGCACTACGTGGAAGGCAGGGGTGGCGCCAAGCGCTGGTGGGAAGCGCATTGCTTCATCGGCATCAGCGCGACGCGCGGCAAGCCGCTGGCGAGGTTGTTTCGACAGAACGCGGTGGTGGCGCTGCGGCGCAGAGGCAGGGCTCGGCTAATATGGGTTTTTTGAAAACCGCTGCTGCTTTTCTGATCGCGGTCTTCATCCTGCGCGCTGCGCTGGGCGCGATGTTCCAAGCGCCCGGTGCCGCCGGTCCCGCCCTGGTCGAAGCCTTCGCGCTGGATTGGGCGGGGTTTGGCACGCTGGTTGGCTTGTTTTGGCTGCCGGGGCTATTCCTCGCCTATCCTTTGGGCCTGGTGGCACGACGTTTGGGCGACAGGCGCGGCGTGCTGCTTGGGCTTTTGCTGCTGATCCTGGGGGCGCTTGTTTCGACGCGTGCGGATGAGGTCGCGTTGCTGGTGGCGGGGCGGTTGCTCATGGGCCTCGGCACGCTGCTAGTGATTTTGCTGCTGACAAAAATGGTGCAGGACCGTTTCATTGGCCGAGACCTTTTCCCCGCCATGGCCGTCTATGTGCTGGGTTGGCCGCTTGGTATTGCCGCGACGCAGGCCGCCCTGCCCGGCTTTGTGCCTGATCATGGCTGGCAATTTCCCTATCAGGTCGCGGCCTTTGCCGCTGGCATCGCCTTCGTGGCCGTCGCGCTTGCGCGCGGGCCGGAACCGCGCGCACTTCCAGTCAGCACCAGCACCAACAGCGCACTGACGCAGGCCGAGTTTCGCCGCATGTGCCTGGCAGGCGCCTGCTGGGCGCTGGTGAATGGCGCCTATATGGTGCTGGTAAGCTTCGCGCCGCCCATGCTGATGGCGCGCGGGCTTGGCCTGGCGGAGGCGAGTTTCGCTGTCTCCCTTATTTCCTGGTCCAATTTGCTGGCCGTGCCGGCAGGCGCCTGGCTTGCGCGCCGCGCTGGGGTTGCCGGCCCCATGACGATCAGCGCGACGCTACTTGCCATGCTGGCGGCGCTTGCCCTGCCATTGGCTGATGCTTCTTGGGCGCCGCTTCTCGGCCTGCTGCATGGCTTCTGCTACGCGCTGCCCATCACGGTTTTCTCGGCACTGGCGGCCGAGGCTGTAGCGCCGGAACGCCGCGCGCGGGGCTTGGGCGTTTACTTCGTTTGGTTCTATGCCGGCTGCACTGGATGCCCGGCCTTTGCCGGGTGGCTGCGGGATGTCACGGGCAGCGCGACGGCGCCGGTTTTCTTTGCGGTGTCGGCCTTGGGCCTGGGGCTTGGGTTGTATGTTTGGTTCCGGCGGGATTTGGCGCGGGATTAACCCCTACCTCCGCGCCAGAATAAACAACCGCCGAAACGGCAGCAGCACCGCCCCATCCGGCCCCGGCGGATAGGCGGCGCGCATCGCCGCCGCATATTCCGCCAAGAACCCTACGCTGCCTTCCGGCCCCAGCGCATCCAGAAAGGGCCGCAGACTTGTGCCCATCGCCCAACGCACCACCGGGTCTTCGCCGCGCATCACATGGATGTATTCTGTCAACCACATCTCAAGCTTTGCCACCCGCGGGTTGAGCATGGCGTAATAGGCTTCAGGCGTCAGAATGGCCGGGGCGCTTCTCACGCGCTGCAACACCTCAGCCCAAGGCCCATCCCGCGCAATACGGTCCTGAACCGCCCGCAAGGGCGCTGCATGCATGGATGGCATTTGCACGGCCAAAACGCCGCCCGGTGCCAGGCATTCCAACAGGCGCGGAAACAGCGCCTCATGCCCATCAAGCCATTGCAGCGCGGCATTGCTGAAAATCACATCCACCGGCGCTTCCGGTGCCCAAGTGCTGATCTCCGCCTGCGCCGTCTCAAACCCCGCCGCCGCAGCCTTGGCGAGCATCGCCGCACTGCCATCAACGCCCATCACGCGCGCAGCAGGAAAGCGCGAAGCCAGCACCGGCAGCGCATTGCCCGCGCCGCAGCCCAAATCCACCACCAGCTTCGGCGCTTCATGTGAAATCCGCGCAATCAAATCCAGCGCCGGGCGCAGCCTTTCATCCTCAAACTGCAAATAGGTCTTGGCGTCCCAAATATCCTTCGCCGTCACAGAAAACGTTCCCGGATATCCACGCTACTTTCACGGCCGAGCTTATCAAAATGTTCCGTCAGCCATTTCTCTGCCGCTTCGCGCCCGAATTGGCGCAGCATACACAGAAATTCCCAATCGCCATTGAATTTCGTGGAAAGTTTAAAGGACCGCAGCCTGTCCTCATCCTCAATCAAATGGATGAAAAGTCGCCGATAGCGCGGCTGTTCCAAGCGCCCCGCATCCAACAGCCGCTGTACAAAATCAATGGCGCGCATTTCCGCCATCAAACTGCCATTGAAGGTGATTTCATTCAGCCGATTGACAATATCGGAGGCGCTCGTCGGCGTTTCTTCGCGTGCCTGAGGGTTCAATTGAACAAGCATAATGTCGGGCGGCCCGCCCTGTTCATATAGCGGCCATAGCGCCGGATTACCAAGATAGCCGCCATCCCAATAGGGTTCGCCTTCAATCTCCACCGCCTTGAAGACTTGCGGCAGGCAGGCGGAAGCCAATAGCACCTCCGCATCAATCTCCCGCCGTGTGAAGACGCGCGGCTTGCCGGTACGCACATTGGTCGCGGAAACAAACAGCCGCGGCGCCTTGGTTTCTTCGCGCAGCCGCCCAAAATCAATGCTCTGGTTCAAAGCATCGCGCAGTGGATTGTAATTGATCGGGAATGGATTGATCTGATAGGGCGAAAGCACGCGCGACAGCGTGTCAAAAGTGCGATAGGCGATGGACCAGGTAAGGTCATGGCCCCACATCGCCTTTTCCCAAGGCAGCGCCTGCAAGGGGCTGACCGCCATATTGGCGGCCATGCTGCGCCAGAAACGATCCAGCGCCGTAATCGCGCCCGCCGGTCCGCCTTCGATCAGCCCTTCCACCACCATTGCGCCATTGATCGCGCCCGCGGAGGTGCCGGAAAAACCATCGAAATCTATGCGCTCATCTTCCAGCAGGCGCTCCATGGCGCCCCAGGTAAAGGCGCCATGCGTGCCGCCGCCTTGCAGCGCAAGACTAATGCGCTTTTTCGCCACCGGCTTGGCAACGGCTGGCACTGCCAAATCTTCCGGTTGCGCCTCGCGCCCCTTCCCTGCCCGGCTACTCGCGTCCATCACGCAGCCAACCACCCGCCATCAATGGAAAGTGCGGCGCCATTCACCGCGCCCGAACCCGGCCCGCACAAATAAAGCGCCATGCGCGCAATATCCTCAACTTCAATCCAGCGGCGCGATGGCTGCTTCACCAGCAAATGATCGCGCAGCGCCGCTTCTTCCGAAATGCCAAATTTATCAGCCAAAGGCTTCACCTGCGCCTCAGCCAGCGGCGTTCTCACGAAACCCGGGCAAATCGCATTGCAGGTAATCGGCGTCTCTGCAATTTCCAAAGCAACCACCTTGGTCATACCCACCACGCCATGCTTGGCCGCCACATAAGCAACCTTATAGGGGCTCGCCACCAGGCCATGCGCGGAAGCGATATTGATAATCCGCCCCCAACCGCGTTTTCTCATCCCCGGCAGTGCCGCGCGAATGGCGTGGAAATTGGACGACATATTGATCGCGATGATCGCATCCCATTTGTCTTCCGGGAAATCCTCAACGGGGCTCACGAATTGGATGCCGGCATTATTCACCAGGATATCCACGCCACCCAGCGCCGCTTCGGCATCCGCCACCATGGCGCGCACGCCGGCGGGCTTCGATAGATCCGCCGCCGAATAAGGCGCATCACTGCCACCCATCGCCGCCCCCACCTTGGCGCGCGCCGCCGCAATATCTTCTGCCTTGCCCATGCCATTCAGCATCACCTTTGCGCCAGATTCCGCCAGCAGCAGCGCAATGCCGAGCCCAATGCCCGAGGTTGAACCGGTGACGAGCGCCGAGCGCCCCGCAAGGATGCGTTCCATGGAACACCTGTGTCAGTTTCAGTTGACGTGAATTAGCCTGGAATGTCCCTCAGGGGAACCATCTCAGGGCAGGTGCTTCAACAACCCCAAAAGCCGTTTGACCAGGGGGGAAGCCAGCTTTGGCGCATAAAAATCCCCTGCCGCACGCTTCGCGGCCTCCTGCACCGTCGGATAGGGCAAAACCACCCCTGCCAAGGCCGAAAGCGGCAGCCGACGCCCAATCATCAGCCCCAGCATCCCCACCATATCCCCAGCCCGAGGCCCCACCACCGAAGCCCCCAAAAGCCGCCCGCGCGGGGAAGCAATCAGCTTGATCAACCCCTCTGCCCGATCCTCCGCCACCAGCCGATCATTCTCACCCAGCCCGCGCCTGAGCACGCGAACCTCCTCATGCGCGGCCCGCGCCTCAGCCTCAGTCAGGCCAATCTGCGCCAATTCCGGATCGGTATAGGTCACCCGCGGCAAGGCCGCGTAATCCAAGCGCACCGGCAGGCGAAACAGCATGGAACGCGCAATAATCCCCGCATGCTGAGACGCCACATGCGTAAAAGCACGCGGGCCAAGCCCCACCGGGTCCGCAATATCCCCCGCCACCCAAATGCGCCGATTACCCTCAGCCCGTAGCGCCAGATTGGTCGCAACACCGCGCACCGAACCAACCAGCCCCGCCGCTTCCAAGCCAAGCCCCTCAACCCGCGCGGCACGCCCCACCGCGACCAGCAAATGGCTCGCTGGCACCTGAGTGCCATCACTTAGCCGCGCCGTCAGGCCACCAGGCGCCGGCGTAACCTCGGCCAGGCCAACCCCCTCACGCAGCTCCACACCCTCACCCAGCAGCGCCGCACGCAGCACCGCCACACACTCCTCATCCTCCCGCGACGCAATCCGCGACTGCTCCACCACCGTCACCCGCGCCCCAAGCCGGCGATGCGCCAAAGCCATCTCCAACCCAATCGGCCCACCCCCCAACACCAACAAATGTTCAGGACAAGCCGGCAAATCAAAAATCGTCTCATGCGTCAGGAAAGGCACCTGCCCAAGCCCAGGAACCGCCGGCACCACCGCACGCGAACCCGCGGCAATCACAGCACGGCGAAACACCAAACGCCGCCCCCCAACATCCAAACTATCCCGCCCGATGAAATGCGCGCCCGCGCGCAACACCTCCACCCCCATGGCACGAAACCGCTCCTCAGAATCATGCGGAGCAATCGTGCCAATCGCACGCTTCACTTGCGCCTGCACCAAAGCCCAATCAATCACAGGCGGCGGCACCACCACACCATAACGCGGGGCTCGCCTGGCCTCCGCCGCCAAATGCGCGACCGCCAGCAACGCCTTGGAAGGCACGCAACCGGTATTGAGACAATCACCACCCATCTCACCACGCTCAATCAACGTCACCCGAAAGCCGAGCGCAGCCGAAATCGCAGCGACCGAAAGGCCGGCAGCACCGGCGCCGATGATGGCGATGTCTGTGTCTGGCACTGAAAAACTCCCTCTAAACCGGGGGCTCCGCCCCCAGACCCCCGCCGGGGTAACAGTGTTACCCCGGACCCCGCCAGGACGAAATCAAGGCGAACTACGGCGGCGCCACCACACGCCAAATAACGAAAGTGACGCGAGGCCCAACAAAGGCAGAAGCACGCCAGGGGAAAAGATCACACCAAGATCAGGCACACCGCCAGACAAGAAAACCTCATCAAGGCCAGCACCAATGCCAGCAAACACCAAAGTGCCCGGAATAATGCCCAAAAACGTCGCGGCCAGATAAGGGGCGAAACGCATGCCAAGCAAAGCCGGCGCCAAATTCAACAACCAAAACGGAAATACCGGCACCAAACGCAAACTCAACAAATAAAAGAACCCATCACGCGCCAAACCCGCCCGCAAAGGACCAAGCAACCCCTCCGCACGCCCCGCCACAAAAGGCGCAAATGCCGACCGCGCCAATAGGAACAGCACCGCTGCCCCAATCGTCGCCCCCAGCACCGCCAAACCCGCGCCGATAAAGGCGCCAAACAATAACCCACCCGCCAAGGTCATCACCGCCCCACCAGGCAGGGAAAACGCCACCACACCAATATAGGCCACAACATACACCAAGGCCGCCATCACTGGGCGCGCTGCCACCAAACCCGCCAAAGCCTCACGCTGCGCGGCCAGCGCCTCCAAACTCAAATGCCGATGCAAACCCAAGGCCCAAACCAGGCCAAGCACCACCACCACCGCCAAAGGCGCCACAAACCGGCGCCATGCTGCACCTGGCTTCAATGGCGTTCGTAAATCAATCGCGCGCGGATCGTACCCGGTAATTCACGGAGCTCAGCCAGAATCTCCTCGGCCTCCTTCCGCGCCTCGGCACTGTCAATCACCAGATAGCCGATATCGCCCGCCGTCTGCAGAAACTGCGCCGAGATATTCAAGCCGCGCCGGCCAAAGATTTCATTGATGCGCGAAAGCATCCCAGGCGTATCCCGATGCGCATGAGTCCAACGCGCGCCAGATGGCCGCGCCGGCAATTGCACCTGCGGGAAATTCACCGCGCCAAAGGTCGCCGCCGTATCAGAGAAATCAATCAACTTGCGCACCACTTCCTGGCCGATGCGCGATTGCGCTTCGCCAGTGCTGCCGCCGATATGCGGCGTCAAAATCGCATTCGGCAGGCCCTGCAAGGGGGAAACAAACGCCTCCCCATTCCGTGACGGCTCTACGGGGAAAACATCCACTGCGGCGCCCAACACATGGCCATCCTTCATCGCACGCGCGAGTGCTTCCAAATCCACCACCGTGCCGCGCGCATTATTCACAAACACAGCGCCTGGCTTCATGGCGCGAATCGCGGCTTCCCCAATCATGCCCATGGTCTCGGCAGTTTCGGGCACATGCACTGTTACGGCATCAGATTCGGCAAGCAGTGCATGCAGGCTCGGCATGGGCTGGGCATTGCCATGCGGCAGCTTGGTCGTGTGATCAAAATAGATCACGCGCATGCCGAAGGCCTCCGCCAGCACCGAAAGCTGCGCGCCGATATTGCCATAGCCGATAATGCCAAGCGTCTTGCCGCGCACTTCCCAGCTATTGGCCGCCGATTTATCCCATTCCCCACGATGCGCCGCGTTGGATTTCGGGAAGATGCCGCGCATCATCATGATAATTTCGCCAAGCGTCAGTTCCGCAACCGACCGCGTATTGGAAAACGGTGCATTGAATACGGGAATGCCGCGCGACGCCGCCGCTTCCAAGGCCACCTGATTGGTGCCGATGCAAAAGCAGCCAATGGTGATCAGCCTGTCCGCCGCCGCCAGCACTTCTTCCGTCACCTGGGTGCGAGACCTTATGCCCAGCACATGCACACCCTTCAGCGCGCGCGCCAGCACAGCGCCATCCAGCGCCTTGGTTTCGCGTTTCACGGAACGATAGCCAGCATCGGCCAGCAGCTCGACAGCGCTATCGGAGATACCCTCAAGCAACAGGATCTTGATCTTGTCCTTGGGGAGGGAGAGGCGGGTGGGGCTCATGGGAGGCGGTTCCTGCGCCTCATTCGCCCCGGTTTCAAGGGGCAAACCGCCCAGGCGCGCCTTAGCCCTTGCCGTAATCGCCTCTTGCGACGCATTGTGGCGGTGCACCATAAGCCTATTGCCTGGGATAGAAGATGGATTTCGCCGCCCTCTCCGAATGGGTCAATCTGGCCATACGCTGGCTGCACCTGATCACGGGCATCGCCTGGATCGGGGCGTCCTTCTATTTCATCGCGCTCGATAATCAGCTTGACCCGCCGGCGGACAAGAACCCGCTCGTACGTGGTGAGCAATGGGCAATCCATGGCGGGGGCTTCTACTACAAGCGTAAATACCTCCTCGCCCCGGAAAAGCTGCCGGAAAAGCTCCATTGGTTCAAATGGGAAGCCTATTGGACCTGGATCAGCGGCTTTGCGCTTTTTGTGCTGATCTATTGGGGCCAGGCATCAAGCTATTTGATTGACCCGTCCGTCATGCCCCTGACCCCCTGGCAGGCCATTGGCATCAGCGCGGCCATGCTGGTGGGCGGTTGGGTCGCTTATGATTTGGTCTGCCGATCCAAGCTCGGTGAAAATGAGGCGCTTTTGGGCGTAATCGGCGCCGTGGCTTTGGCGGTGGTGGCCTATGTTTCCTGCAAGATATTCTCGGGCCGCGGCGCTTTTTTGCAGGTGGGTGCGATGACCGGCACCATCATGGTCGCCAATGTCGCCATGGTGATCATCCCCGGCCAGCGCAAAATGGTCGCGGCGATGAGTGCGGGCGCCACGCCTGACCCGAAATATGGCCGCTGGGGCAAGCAAAGGAGTGTGCACAACACCTACCTGACGCTTCCCGTGATTTTCATCATGATCTCGCCCCATTACCCCATGACCTGGCAGCACCCGCTGAATTGGCTGATCCTGCTGGTGATTGGCCTGGCCGGCGCCTTGGTGCGGCAATACTTCGTGCTGCGCCAAAAGGGACAAAACGCGCTTTGGCTGCCCGCCGGCGCGGTGGCGGCCATGGTCGCGGCCTTCTTCATCGTGCAATCCGGCAAGAAGGACTTCACCACCGCCGAGGTGCCACCCTTTACCGAGGTTCAGGCCATTGTCGCCGCGCGCTGCGCCAACTGCCACGCTGCCCGCCCAAGCTTTGAGGGCATTGCCGCCGCCCCCAAGGGCGTAATCATGGAAACCCCGGCGCAAATCCGCCGCTGGGCGGCTTCCATGCGCCAGCAGGTGCAGACCGAAGCCATGCCCCCCGGCAATATGACCGAAATCACGGCCGAGGAACGCGCCAAGCTGATCGCCTGGGTCGCCGCCGGCGCGCCCTTGGATTGAAGGAAAACACCATGGCCCGCAGCGGACCCGGTTCCCTTTCGACGCATGTGCTGAACACCGCTGAGGGCATTCCGGCTGAAGGCATGGTGGTGGAACTTTGGCGTATGGACCCCACGCCGGTTTTGGTGGTGGCGCGGCGCACCAATGCCGATGGCCGCACCGATGGGCCGCTGATGAGTGCGGCTGAGTTTCAGCCCGGGCGCTATGAATTGCGCTTCGCGGTTGCGGATTATTTCCGCGCCCGCGGCCAGGCGGCGGAGGTTCCCTATTTGGATGTGGTGACGCTGGCGGTCGGGCTGATGGCCGATCAGGGGCATTACCATGTGCCGCTGCTGTGCTCGCCCTGGAGTTACGCGACCTATCGGGGGTCTTGAGAAAGCTTGGCCCTGTCATGGCAGTTTCATTTGACCAAGCATTTCGCGCAAGGCAGGTGAAGCCATGCTTAGACGCGCCATCCTTGCAAGCCTTTTAGCCTCGCCGAGTCTGGCCCAGACGCCAGAGCGCTCTGTTCGCCTGATCATTGCTTTCCCCCCCGGCGGCAGCACCGATATCCTTGGAAGGTTGATCGCGCCGCGCATGGGCGAAGTGCTGGGCGCCGTGGTCACCCCGGAAAATCGCAGCGGCGCTTCGGGTGCCGTGGGGGCGGGCTTCGTCGCTCAGGCCGCGCCGGATGGTGGAACAATCCTGCTCGATTCCGGCGGGCAATCGGTCAATCCCTTCCTGATGCGCGGGCTTAGCTTCGATTATGTGCGGGACCTTGCGCCGATCACGCTGCTCACCACCCTGCCGCTCATTTTGATCACCGGCGCCGAATATGGCGTGGCCGATCTGCCCGCCTTGCTCGCGCGGCTCCGCGCCAACCCAGCCGAGGCACGCTATGGAAGTGTCGGCGTCGGTTCCCGGACCCATTTGGCGGCGGCAAGCCTGTTGCGGCGCGCCGGTATCGCAGGGGAACATATCCCCTATCGCGGCGGGGCGGATCAGATGGCGGGGTTGCTGCGTGGTGATGTGCCCTTCGGCTTTACCTCGCTTGCGCTGGCCACACCTTTGATCCGTGATGGCAAGGCGCGCGCCCTTGGGCTTTCCGCGCCTATGCGCAGCCCGGTCTTCCCGGCTTTGCCGACCATCAGTGAGCAGGGTTTTGCGGGGTTTCAGATGGGCGATTGGCTGGGTCTTTTGGCGCCCGCCGCCACCCCAGCACCGATGATTGCCCGCTTGGCCGCTGCCGCCAAGGAAGCGCTGGAACAGCCGGCCTTGGCACCCCGGCTGGAAGCGCTTGGCCTGACGCCAGCCGCGGACGGCCCCGAAGCCTTCGCCCGCTTCCTGGCCGCCGAGCGGGCCGAAATGCGCGACCTGATCGCGGCTGAGGGGATCAGGCTGGAATGAAACGCGCCTTTGGGCGAATAAACCCAGCCCAGCGCCGCCTTTGCGCTTGCAAACCGCGCCCGAACATCGCAGATAGCGCGCACCATAGACTAAACCCTGAACCCTTATGGCGGGCGGCGTCCGGCGAAAGCCGGGGCGGGCGTCCGGCTTTTGCTTATGGAGGCCCACCGTGGCGCGTACCCCGCTAGACCGCATCCGCAATATCGGCATCACCGCGCATATCGACGCGGGCAAGACCACCACGACGGAACGCATCCTGTATTACACCGGCAAGTCCCACAAGATCGGTGAAGTGCATGAAGGCAATACCACGACCGATTACATGGACCAGGAACGTGAGCGGGGGATCACCATCACCTCCGCCGCCGTGACCGCCGTGTGGAATGACCACCGCATCAACATCATTGATACGCCCGGCCATATTGACTTCAATATTGAAGTGAACCGGTCCTTGCGCGTGCTGGATGGTGCGATCTTCATCATTGAAGGTGTCGCCGGTGTGCAGCCGCAATCTGAGACCAATTGGCGCCTGGCTGACCGCTACAATGTGCCGCGCATCATCTTCATCAATAAGCTTGACCGTACCGGCGCCGATTTCTATCGCGCTGCCGAAACGCTGACGGAAAAGCTCGGCATTAATTGGGTTGCGCTGCAATTGCCGATCGGCATTGAAGACACCTTCCAGGGCATTGTTGACCTGGTCGAGATGAAGGCGCTGATCTGGGAAGGCGACGAACTGGGCGCCAAGTATCATGAAGCGCCGATCCCAGCCGATTTGGCCGATAAGGTCGCAGAGTATCGCCAGAAGCTGCTCGATACCGTTGTCGGCATTGATGAAACGGCGATGGAAGAATATTTCGACAAGGGCGATGTCAGCGTTGAGACGCTCAAGCGCTGCATCAAGCGCGGCACCATTTCGGGCGAATTCCGCCCGGTGCTATGCGGCACGGCCTTCAAGAACAAGGGCGTGCAGCCTTTGCTGGATGCGGTGATTGAATACCTGCCTTCCCCGATTGATCGTGAAGGCATCAAGGTTGCGCCGGAAGAAGGCCAGGATGAAACCGCCGAACGCCGCGTCATCCCCGCCAATGAAGATGAGCCCTTTGCCGGCCTCGCCTTCAAGATCATCAATGACAAATACGGCAATCTGACCTTTGTGCGCGTCTATCGCGGCGTGCTGCGTTCGGGTGACCAGGTGCAGAACACCACCAAGGGCCATAAGGAACGCGTTGGCCGCATGTTCCAGATGCATGCCGATAAGCGCGAAGAAATCAAGGAAGTCTTCGCGGGTGATATCGCGGCTTTCGTGGGCCTGAAGGATACCGGCACGGGTGATACGCTGGCCGCGCAGGAAGATGCGGTGATCCTGGAACGCATGGCCTTCCCGGTGCCGGTCATTGACATCTCGGTCGAACCAAAGACCAAGGAAGGGGTCGAGAAGATGACCCTTGGCTTGCAGAAGCTGGCCGGGGAAGACCCTTCACTGCGCCTGCGTACCGATCAGGAAACCGGCCAGACCATTCTGTCCGGCATGGGCGAATTGCACCTGGAAATCATCATTGACCGCCTGAAGCGCGAATATGGTGTGGATGCGAATATCGGGGCGCCGCAGGTGGCGTATCGTGAAACCATCTCCAAGGCGCATACCGAAACCTATACCCACAAGAAGCAGTCGGGCGGTTCGGGCCAATACGCCGAAGTGAAGATCATCTTCGAACCGAAGGAACGGAACGAGGGTATCGAATTCGTCAACGGCGTTGTCGGTGGTTCCGTGCCGCGCGAATACATCCCGGCCGTTGAAAAGGGCATCAAGGTGCAGGCCGATACCGGCGTGCTGGCCGGCTTCCCGACTGTGGACTTCAAATACAGCCTGGTGGATGGCAAGTACCACGATGTCGATTCCAGCGCGCTGGCGTTTGAAATCGCCGCTAAGGCTTGCTTCCGCGAAGGCATGAAGAAGGCCGGCCCGGTGATCCTGGAACCGATCATGGATGTGGAAGTGACCACGCCATCTGATCACGTGGGCGATGTGGTGGGTGATTTGAACCGCCGCCGCGGCGTGATCCAAAGCCAGGACATGGCGGGCACCAGCGTGATCGTGCGCGCGCATGTGCCGCTTAAGGAAATGTTCGGCTATATTTCCAATTTGCGCGGCATGACGAAGGGGCGCGCTTCCTTCTCCATGCAGTTCCACCATTATGATCCCGTGCCGCGCAATATCGCGGATGAGATCATGGCGAAGTCGGCGTAATTCACGCCTGATTTTAGATCAGCAAAACGGCGCGGGGCCTTCCCGCGCCGTTTTTGTTTGGTGCGAGGTTATCCCGCCGCCGCCAAAACCTCCGCCGCCGCGCGCAGCAACACCCCATCGCGGCGCCAGAGCGCTTCCAGCACACGAAAGTGATCCGCCTCCGGCACCGGAATAAGCGCGCCGGGTGCTTGCGCCTCCGCCCGGTGGCGATGGAACACACGGCTTTGCCGGCGCAGTTCCGGCAATTCCCGCGCGCCATAGGCAATGGCGATGGGCTTTTGCACCAAGGGCCGACGGATTGGCGAATGCGCCGTGATTTCGGCGGGCGTCAAATGCAGCTTGTCGTTCAGATTGGTCTCAGCGATGGGGGCCAATTCATAAATGCCGGACATGGCAAGCGCACCCACCACCAAGGGATGCTCCGCCGCCAGCGCCGCCAAATGCCCGCCCGCGGACCAGCCGGAAGCGACCACCTTCCCCGCCACGCCATGCGCCTTCCCATGCGCGCCGAGCCAATCCAGCGCGGCGTGGATTTCGGCGACAATCCTGCTCATGGATGCTTCAGGCGCCAGCGTATAGCCGCAAATCCCAACTGACCAACCGGCGGCCAAGGCGCCTTCGGCCATGATGGCAAAATCCTCCCGCCGATTGCGCTGCCAATAGCCGCCATGGATGAAGACCAGGCAGGGCGCATCGGCACGCGCGGCAGGGTAGAGATCCCATTGTTCCCGCGCGCCACTACCAAAGGGCAGATCGAGATGCCCGGCATGCGCAGCGCGAAACGCCTCAGACAGCGCATTGCGATTGGCGACCTGCGCGGCGCTATCCGCCACGCCATTCAGATTGTCATAAGCCGCATCGCGCGCCGCCTGGGTCCAGCCTGCCCAGCCTTCGGGGGTGGCATAGGGGCTTGTCATGGCTTGATCACTCCGATGGGTGCGCCGGCAAGGAAGGCGTTGGTCGCTGCAACCGCCACTTCGTAATAGGTACGGTAATTCTGTTCCGTGACATAACCAAGATGCGGCGTCAGCACGGTATTCGGTGCGCTCAGGATCGGGTGATCCATGGGCATGGGTTCGATATCAAACACATCCAAGCCAGCGCCGGCGATGCGCCCTTCCTGCAATGCCGCAATCAGCGCCGCCTGTTCAATCAGCGGGCCGCGGCTAGTGTTCACGATGAAGGCGGTTTGTTTCATCAGCGCCAGATCAGGCGCGGTGATGGTGTTGCGCGACCGATCCGAAAGAATGAGGTGCAGCGTCACCACATCGGCTTCTCGCAGCAAAGTCGCCTTGTCCACACGCGTTGCGCCAATCTCGGCAGCGCGTTCATCGGTCAGGTTGGTGGACCAGGCCAGCACCTTCATGCCGAAGGCCTGGCCGATTTTCGCAACGCGGCCGCCAAGCTTGCCAAGCCCAATCACGCCAAGCGTTTTGCCTTCCAGCCCCAGGCCGATATGCGTCTGCCAGCGCCCGGCGCGCAGCGCTTCCTGCTGGCGCGGAATATCGCGCACCAGGGACAGGATCAGCCCCCAGGTCAGATCAGCCGTTGGATCGCCCGATGTGCCCGTGCCGCAAAACACCACGCCACGCTCAGCGCAGGCCGCAGCGTCAATGGAACGATTGCGCCCGCCGGTTGTGATGATCACCCGCAGATTGGGCAGCGCTTCAATCAAAGCACGCGGAAAGGGCGTTCTTTCGCGCATCGCAAGGATGGCATCAAAAGGCTTCAGCCTTTCAACCAGCGCCGCATGATCGGTGATGGTATCGCGAAAGACAGTGATCTCTACACCCTTGGGCAGCTTGTCCCAGGGGCCGAGGGAAAGTGCCACGCCCTGGTAATCATCCAGAATGGCGAAGCGCTTGAGGGGGGCAATAGGCATAAGGTGTTCCTTGAAGTTACGAAGGTTTCAGGGTGATGCGCTGCAAAGCGGCGCGCAGATTTTCCGGCAAGGGTGTTGGCGTTTTCTGCGTGGCGCGATCCACATAGACATGCACCAGATAGCCTTCGGCACTCGCTTCATCTTCATCATTGCGGAAAATGCCGACCTCATAACGGACGGATGTATTGCCCGCGCGCCCGCAACGAAGCCCGCAGGTGATGTCATCCGGGAAAGCGATGGGTGCGAAATAGCGGCATTGCGTTTCCACCACCAGGCCAATCACCGGCGCGGTCGGGATATGCAAAAACCCTGAGGAGGTCAGGAAGCGTGCCACCGCACTATCTATCCAGGAATAATAGATGACGTTGTTGATATGGCCATAGACGTCATTATCCATCCAGCGCGTGGCGATGGGCACGAACATGGCGTAGTCGGCGCGCTGTGCGCGTTGTTTGCTCATGCGCTGCCCCTAACGGCCCAAGGCGCGCGTCACAATCGCGTCATCCACGCAATCGGCGAAGCTTGGCTCACGCGCAATCACGCCGGCGCTTTTCATCGCACCGCGTAATTGGGTGAAGGCAGCTTCCGGGAAATGCGGCGTTTCCGGCCAAAGCCGCGCCGCCTGATAGCGCGCCAGCGCCGTGGTCAGCACCGGCAAAGCCACATCGGGGAATAGCGGCGCGACGCTTGCCGCGATCTCGGCAGCCGGCGCTGCATAAACATAAGTGAGCGCATCGGCCAAGGCGCGCGTCATCGCTTCAAACTCGGCGCTGAAACGCTGCATATTCGCCTGCGTCGCATAGAGCGCCGTATAAGCGCTCGGCCCCCGATCGGAAGCGCGATGCCAAACCGCGCCGCCCTTGGCTTCAAGCAAGGTGGCGAAGGGTTCAAACATTTGCGCGACATCCAGCGTGCCATTCGCGACCGCATCGGCGTTCTCCGCCATGGTCTTGTCGGTCACGCGCGCCATGGCGTCAGGGTCCACACCCGCCTGGCGCAGATCATCCTGCAAGCACCACCAGGGGGTCGGCACTTCCTTCACGCTGCCGAAACGCAACTTCGGCAAATCCTTCAGGGTGAAGCCCGGGTTCGCCCCGCGCCCCAGCAGCATGAAGGGATCGCGCATCACCACCGCGCAAAAGGACCGCAAGGGGCAGGTGGGGTCTGCCGCGCGCATCATGATCACGCGCATGGGGCCAGACCAGGCGACATCGGCCTGGTCTGCCAACAACGCCTCCGCCGCCTTTGTTGGGTCGCCGGCCGTGGCGCGGGTGACCGTCACGCCATGGCGCGCGTAAAAGCCGCGCTGCTCGGCGACGTAAAAGGGCGCGTAGAACACCGCGCGAAAGGGTTCGGCAAGGCGGATGGGCTGCACAATCGGGGCTCCTTCAGGTGCCTCATTCTGCCCGAGCTTGGCGTCCCGGTCAGCCCCGTCCGACCCTGCCCCGAGTCGCGCTTTGCGGCGTTTCTGAACATCGGCCTCTAAGGCCTTGCGGGATCAGCAGGAAGCACGCAACCCCTTCGCCCGTCAAACGGAAGACGCTATATGTTGTAGCTGTCGCCGGGGACACCCACTAGAAGCTGTGGATAACTCGGAGGCGCATCGAGATCGAGCCCCCAGGAGTTCCATGCCCAGCGCCGCGCCAAGGCCAGATAACGCCACCCGCATTGAACCCTTTCGCCTGCGCGGGGCGAATTTCAATCTGCTTGTGCTGCGCCTGCTGGATCATCGCCCGGAAGTGGTGGTGCCGGCCATTGGCGACCAATTCCGCCGCGCGCCTGGCTTTCTGCGCTTTGCGCCGATTGTGCTTGGCCTCAGTGACATTCAGGTCCCGCCGGCTGAGGTGGATTTCCCCGGTCTGATCCAGGGCCTCAAAGAACTTGAGATCATGCCGATCGGCACCACCGGCGGCACGGCAGAAATGCGCAATGTAGCGATATCCTACGGCCTGCCCCCGGTGCGGAGCATAGGCGGCAAGGAAACGGATGAGGACATCACCGCAGCGCCCGCGCCTCCGGCTGGTGAGGCCGCGCAGGCCGCACCTCCCCCGCCGCTGCCGATCGCCAAGCCCGCTGCCGCACGCGCGACCATGGTGGTGGACCAGCCCGTGCGCGCCGGCCAGCGCATTTGGGCAGAGGGGTCAGATTTGATCATTACCTCCACCGTCAATGCTGGGGCCGAGGTGATTGCGGATGGCAATATCCATGTCTATGGCGCGCTACGTGGCCGCGCCATTGCGGGTGGCGCTGACAATATGGAAGCGCGGGTTTTCGCGCTGAATTTCGATCCGGAATTGGTTTCCATCGCCGGCTTCTACGCCGTGCGGGAAGGCTTTCCGGCAGCACAGATTGGCAAGGCGATGCAGGTGCGGCTGGTCGGTGAGCGCATGCGCTTCGACCCCATCACCTGATCGCAGTGCATTAAGGTCTTAGGGAGGCAGAGGTTATGGCTCAGGTTATCGTGGTGACATCTGGCAAGGGCGGCGTCGGCAAGACGACATCAAGCGCCGCCTTCGCAACCGGCCTTGCCCAGCGCGGCAAGAAGACGGTGGTGATTGATTTCGATGTGGGCTTGCGCAATCTCGACCTCATTATGGGTGTCGAAAGGCGCGTGGTGTTCGACATCATCAATGTCATTCAAGGCGAAGCGCGGCTGAGCCAGGCGTTGATCCGCGACAAGCGTGTTGAGTCGCTTTCCATCCTGCCGGCGTCCCAGACCAAGGATAAGGATACGCTGACCAAGGAAGGGGTCGCGAAGATCATCGAGGAACTCTCGAAGGAATTCGATTACATCCTGTGTGACAGCCCCGCCGGCATTGAAAAGGGCGCGCTGCTTGCGCTGTATTTTGCCGATCAGGCGATTGTGGTGACGAACCCGGAAGTGTCTTCAGTGCGGGATTCGGATCGCATTCTTGGCGTGCTGCAATCCAAATCGAAGCGCGCGGAAGAAAAGCGCGAACCGGTGAAGGAACATCTGCTGGTGACGCGTTTTGACCCGAACCGCGTGGAAAAGGGCGAAATGCTGAAGCTGGAGGATATTCGCGAAATCCTGGCCATTCCGCTGCTTGGTGTGATCCCTGAAAGCGAAAGCGTGTTGCGCGCTTCCAATACCGGCACGCCGGTGATCATGGATAATGAAAGCAATGCCGGCCAAGCCTATGCCGATGCGGTTTCCCGCTTCCTCGGCGATGATGTCCCGCATCGCTTCCTGGAAGCGGAGCGCAAGGGCCTGTTCCGGCGCCTATTTGGTGGGAGGGCCGCATAATGTCCTGGCTCGATTTCTTCCGTGGCCGGCGCAAGGATGATAGCGCCGTTGCCGCCAAGGAAAGGCTTCAGATTGTGCTGGCGCATGAACGCATTGGCCGCAATCGAGAGGATTTCCTGCCGAAGCTGCAGCAGGAATTGGTGGCGGTTGTCGCGCGCTATGTCGCGATTGATCCTAGCAAGGTGAATGTGCATCTCGATCGCGGCGGGGATATGTCCACGCTTGAGATTGAGATTGAATTGCCCGCACCCTCCGTGATGCGGATCGCAACGGCGCGCTGACACCAGCGATAGCGAGGGGCGCCGGCGCCGCTAACGCCCCTCCTGCCGCCAAGCCAGCACCACGGTGCCCAGCAATAGCAACAGCGCCAACCAAGGCGGCAGCAGCGGCAAGGCGGAAACACTGATCACGCTGTGATCCGCATTGCGCCTGAGGCCAATCCAGCCCGCGCCCGCGAAATCGCGCCCCGCCGGCACCATACGCAATTCGGGAAGCGCGGGTGCGGCTTCCTGCCCCAGCCAGCGTATGGCGCCGCGGCCTTGCACCAGCGAGCGCAGCTTTTCGCCATCCGCGCGCAGGTCAGCGATTTCCAGCGGATTAGCCACTGCAGCGGCAGCGAAAGCCACGCGCTTGCCATCCCCAACTTGCCACACCCCCGGCATGCGCGCCGCAACATCGGCAATCGAGCGTCCGCCGCCCGCTTCTTCCAGCCGAGCCATGCTGCGCGAGCCATCAGGCGCAGTGATGGTCACTTCAGGCGCTGGTGCCGCTTCCATGCTGCGCCGAGAAATCGCCATCCGCCCGGCGTCAATCCGCGCGGTCAAATCTTCTTCTTCCAAGGTGGTTTCGCGCATCAGCCAATGGGCGATGCGGCGCAGTAATTCTTCCTGCGGGCCGCCGCCATCATGCCCGCGCCCCCATAGCCAGATATGATCTGACATCAGCAGTGCCACACGTCCTTCGCCCACGCGATCCAGCACCAATAAGGGAGAGCCTTCGGAGCTTTCCATGACAGCCATGCCGCCCCGCGCCTCACCGCGCAGCCAGCGATACCAACGGCCCCAGCTTGCTTCTGCCGCTGCGCTATTGGCGCCGGCAAGCCCTTCTGTCACTGGATGCCGCGCGCCAAGGGCGCTGATGTGCGGACGAAACGGCGTCTCCTCCACCCCAGCCCCGCGCCCAATGGGCCGCGCCGGCAGCACCTGCGACAAGGGCGTGAAGGCCAAGGATGCCGGCCCCGCAAATTCCGGCCCGACACTCATTAACAGCGCACCACCCGCGCGCACGTGATCCGCAATGTTGCGCATATAGGCCGGCGGCAGCAGGCCGCGATTGGTGAAGCGGTCAAACACAATCAAATCGAACTCTCGCAGCTTCACCTGGAACAGCTCACGCACCGGAAAGGCTATCAGCGCCAATTCATTGAGCGGCGTCAGATCATCCTTCTCAGGCGGGCGCAAAATGGTGAAATGGACCAAATCCACATTGGGATCAGCCTTCAGCAAGCGCCGCCAGGCGCGTTCGCCCGCATGGGGTTCGCCAGAAACCAACAGCACGCGCAGCCGATCGCGCACGCCATTCACCGTGACCACTTGGCGGTTATTGAGCGGGCTCACCTCTCCAGCGCGGGGTTCCGCTTCAAGTTCAATCACCATCGGACCACCGCGCGCCACGGGGACAGAAATTGCGTATTCGCGCCCAATGGGGATTTCCTCACGCCGCGCAGCGCCACCATCGCGGCGGATGACTAGACCAGCACTGCCAGAAGTCGGCGCGCCCAAATCCTCGATCACCACGCGCAATTCTACCTGCTGGCCAACAATGCCAAAGCTTGGCGCGGAGATCAGGCGCAAACGACGATCCACTTCGCCCGGGCGACCGGGTAGCAAAACGTGAAACGGCGCGTCAAAGGGCAATACGCCAGGGGCGTCATGCACCTGGCCATCGGTGAGCGCAATCACTCCCGCAAGCCGTGCCCGCGGCACATCGGCCAAGGCCGCCCCCAGCGCCGAGAAAAGCGCCGTGCCGCGCTGCCCGGCTTCGGGCACTTCAACTACGCGCAAATCAAGCGCAGGCAGGCGTGCGGCACGTGCTTCGAGGGCTGCGCGCGCGGCGGCAATGCGTTCAGCGCGATCACCGATCTGCGTGCTGTCGCTACGGTCAACGGCCAGTATCGCGATATCGGGCCGCGTTTCGCGTTCTTCGCGGAGCAGGCGGGGGTTGCACAGCGCGCCCAGTAGAATCACTGCGGCAAGCGCCCGCCACCAAATGCCGCGCGCGCCTTGATAGAAGCCATAGGCCAGGAAAATCAGAGAAAGCAGCGCGAACACCGCCAGCAGCCAAAGCGGCAGGCGGGGGAGGAAATCTATATAGGCAAGGTGCTGCGTCATGCCGGATCAAGCCGGGGCAATGTTTTCACTCCGGCCCCCGCCAAAACGGGCAGGCGATCAGGCGGCAGTGCTGCCAACCAAGCGCCAAGTCGGGTCGGTGCTATTGAGGTCACGCTGGAAGGTCCAAACATCGGTCATTTCCGTCACCGCCTCGGCGCCCGAAACGATGGAACCGTCCCGCGCCTGCACCAGATTGATCTGATCCGTCACCAGGCGCACGGTGATTTCAGCGACACTGCCGCGCAATTCGGCGGCTTCGATCCCGCTTTCCTCAACGCTGCGGAGTTCCGTTCGCTGGGTCTCCCCCGCCGCCTCACGCGCAGAAATCGCCTGGTCGAAACCGGCGTAAGCCTCATCGGACAGCAACGGCTTCAGGGTGGCGCGATCACCACGCGCAAACGCCTCGACAATCATGCCAAAGGCGGTTTCGGCGCCTTGCAGGAAGCCGTTCGGTTCAAAGCTGCGATCACGCTTTTGAATCTGTACCAAGGCTTCGCCCACCGGGCTGCGCGGGTCAGGAATGACCCGCCGCGCACCGCCCTGGGCCGGCTTGGCGCCAATCTCGACCTCGGTCGCGGGGCCACGCGCGGGCACCGGCGCGGCTTCGGGCTGAGCCTGACGCTCAAACCCCGTCCGGCGGCCAAGCACGCTCCGCAGGCGCAGCACCAAAAAGGCCGCAACCATCGCGAAGAGAATCAGATCTATCGGCAAGCCACCCATGATTTTGCTCCTTAGCTTCTAATCTAGGGTGCCATAGGCCACACGGCAACGCTTGGATCATGCCAAACCGGAACCGAATCACCTGAACATCCTGACAATTGCCCAAAAACGAGGCCGGTTGCGGGCGCGCGGTAGCCTCGCTAGACCAATATGCGATCAAAGGGGGGTGACTATCGTGATTCTACTTCGGCATGGGCAAAGCGAATTCAACCTGCTTTTCACCCAAACCCGCAAGGACCCCGGCATTATTGACCCAAAGCTGACACCGCTGGGCCATACCCAGGCGGAAGAAGCCGCCGAGGCGCTCGCGCATGAAGGTATCCGGCGCATCATCGTCTCCCCCTATACGCGCGCACTGCAAACGGCCCTGCCGGTGGCGCGCAAGCTCAACCTGCCTTTGACCGTCACGCCAACGGTGCGCGAACGCTACGCCTTTACCTGCGATATCGGTCGGCCGGTGGCGGAATTGCGGCTCGATTTCCCCCATGTGGTGCTGGACCATATTGACGAAATCTGGTGGCCGCCGGTGGAAGAACCCGCCGAACAGGTGATTGACCGCGCCAATCTATTCCGCGCTGAAATGGCCGCGCTGCAGGATTGGTCCCATACGCTTGTCGTCTCTCATTGGGGTTTCATCCTGTCCTTCACGGGCAAAAGCGTCATGAATGGCCAAATGCTGCGCGTTGACCCGACCGAAGCACCCCCCGCCGAGATCATCTGGAAGCATTGAAGCACGGGGCTTGCCCGACTAAGGCCCCCGCCCGGCTTCCAGCCGGTATCCGCCCGCATCGGTCAGGAGAATCCGCGCCTCGGCGGGATTGGGCTCAATCTTCTGGCGCAGCCGATAGATATGCGTCTCCAGCGTATGGGTCGTGACCTTTGGGTTATAGCCCCAGACTTCGCTTAGTAGGGTTTCACGAGCAACGGGCTGCCCGCCGGCGCTGAGCAGGAAGGTCAGGATCGCTGTTTCCTTTTCCGTCAGGCGAATTTTCCGCCCACGCTTCGGTTCCTGCAACAGCTTGGCCGCAGGGCGAAACTCATAAGGGCCGATGACCGAGGCGGCATCCTCACCCAAGCTGAGGCGCTGGATATGCGCGCGCAGCTTCGCCAGCAAATCCTGCATTCTGAGCGGCTTGGTAATGGCATCATTTGCCCCCGCATCCAGGCAGCGCAGTACCTCATTTTCCCCCGAAGCCCCGGCCAGCATGATGATGGGTATACGCATCCCCGCGCGCCGCAGCTTGGCGCAGAATTCGCGCGCCGAGCCATCTGGCAGGCCAAGATCAAGCAGAATAGCGGCAAAACGGGTTCCATCGGCGCGGATCAAACCCTCCGCCGCCGCAATATTGGCCACGCCCATGGCGGTGAATTCGCCCCCAAAAGCCAATTGCTCAGCCAGGCTCGTGCGCAGCCTTTCATTATCATCCACGATCAATACGGGATGCGGGGGGGTCATTACCGGCGAGCCTCGTTCTTCTGTCCTGGAGCCCTGCCACGATGGATGCAGCGCCCCGTCTTTTGTGGCCGCCAGAGTGCCACCCGCCATGCCATGGCCGCAAGATGTCACGGGCAACGGTGAGGCCATGGCGCAGCCCCTTTCGGGCGGGGGCTCGCAAAGCGCCGTATCAGTGCCACATTCACGCTGACTTAATAAGCGCGTATTGGAAACCTATCACATGTCCCTGCCAGGTGGCCTTTTGACCCCAAGCCAAGAACTCGCCCCCGATCCACGCCGCTTGGCCATGCGCCGCGTGCACCGCGCCATTTCCGATCTGCGCCGCGGCACCGCGGTGCTGATTTTCCAGAATGAGACAGCCTTGTTGATCGGCGCAGCGGAAACGCTGGGCGCTTCGGGGCTTGCCGATATCGCCTCGGGCGGCTTGGCGGCGCCTGTGCTGCTTCTCGCCCCCACGCGCGCGGCGAGTTTGCTGCGCCGGCCCGTGACCCAAACTGAGGATCAGGCCGTGGTGGCGCTGCGCCTGCCGGCTTCGGCGCTGGACCCCGCCCGGCTGCGCGGTTTTGCTGACCCCACCGCCGAAAGCCTGCTGCCGGCTGAAGCTGAACAGATCACCCCGCCCCCACTCGCCGGCGCGGCCCTTGCCCTGGCGAAGCTTGGCCGGCTTTTGCCCGCGCTGGTGGTTGCCCCCGCCACGGCTGGCGTGGCTGAGCGGCTTTCGCTGCTGCGTGTGCCGGCTGAGGATATCTTGAGCTACCCGATCAGCGCCGCTGCCAGCCTGAAGCGCGTGGCGGAAGCCCGCGTGCCGCTGGAAGATGCGCCGGAAGCGCGCATCATTGCCTTCCGTGCCGCTGATGGCGGGATTGAACATCTGGCCATTCTGGTGGGCGATCCCGAAGCAAGTGCCGCCGCTGGGCAGGCGCCCTTGGCGCGCGCCCATTCCGAATGTTTCACCGGTGATCTTTTGGGCTCGCTCCGCTGCGATTGCGGGCCGCAGCTGCGCGGTGCCATCAAGCGGATGGCGGAAGACCCCGCGGGTGGTGTGCTGCTTTATCTGGCGCAGGAAGGCCGCGGCATTGGCCTGGTGAACAAGCTTCGTGCCTATACAATGCAGGATCGCGGGCTTGACACACTCGATGCCAATCGCGCGCTTGGTTATGGCGCGGATGAGCGGAACTTCCTGGTGGCAGCGACCATGCTGCGCGAAATTGGCGTGACAAGCGTGCGGCTGCTGACCAATAACCCTGACAAGCTATCGGGCCTTGCGGCATGCGGGATTGAGGTGGTGGGCCGTGAAGCGCATAGCTTTGACCCGAATGGCGTGAATGACGCCTATCTGGACACCAAGGCGCGCCGCTTCGGCCATATGCTGGGATAGGCGATGAGCCCATCCAGCTTTGCGCGGCTTGGCTCTGATGGGCTGCTGCGCTTTCAGGGTGGTGTTTATCGTTGCGCCATCGGCAAGGGCGGCAGGCGTGCCGATAAGCGGGAAGGTGATGGAGCGACACCGATAGGATTATTGCCGCTGCGCCGCGTACTGTATCGCGCGGACCGCCTCGCGCCACCGCGCGCTGCCGTGCCCGTCGCCCCCATCGCGCCCGATGATGGCTGGTGTGATGATCCGACGCATGCCGATTACAATACGCAAATCCGCCTGCCGCATTCGGCAAGGCATGAGGAACTTTGGCGCGCCGATGCGATTTACGATGTGATTGGTGTGTTGGGTTGGAATGATACGCCGGTCATGCGCGGGCGAGGGAGTGCGATTTTCCTGCATCTGGCCCGGCCTGATTTTAGCCCGACTGAGGGCTGCATTGCGCTGGAACAACGCAATTTATTGCGCGTGCTGGCCGAAGGGCTGACCGCGATTGACGTGATGGCGTGACGCCTGCGACATCAGGTGTTGCCACCCGATGTCGCAGACAATGCGCAATCTTCAGCTTCTGACCAGATTGCAGCCGCCCTCATTCAAGGGGCGGAAGGCCTTATCGGCTTCGGTTGTTTGCAGCAGCTTGTAGTAATCCCAAGGGCCGCGGCTCTCTTCGGGCTTTTTCACCTCAAACAGGAAAGACGGATGGATTTTCCGGCCATCCGGGCGAATGCTGCCGCGGCCAAAGGCGTCATCATCCGTTGGCATGGCCTTCATGCGCGCAACCGCCGCCGCGCCATCCGCCTTGGCGGCAGCAACGCCCATATCGGCGACCGCCTTCAGGTAATGCAAAGCGCCGGCATAGGTGCCGGCATGGGTGCTGGCAAAGCCCGCATTGCCGATAGCAGGCCGCATGCGCTGCGTGAGCGCACGCGTACGATCATTCAAATCCCAATAGAAGCTTTCCGTCACGATCAGACCCTGCGCCGTGCGGAGCGACAGAGAATGAACTTCTGTGATGAAAAGCAAAAGCGAAGCTAGCCGCACGCCCCGCCGATTAAGCCCGAATTCAGCCGCCTGCTTCACGCAATTGATCGTATCCGTCCCCGCATTGGCAAGGCCGATCACATTGGCGCGGCTCGCCTGCGCCTGCACCAGGAAGGATGAGAAATCCGAGGTTCCAGGGAAGGGCGTGCGCACCGAACCCAGCACGCGCCCACCCGCGCCACGCACGAAGCCCGCCGTGTCACGTTCCAGCGCATGGCCGAAGGCGTAATCGGCGGTGATGAAGAACCAGGCATCGCCGCCGGCGCGCACCGTGGCGCCCCCCACCGAATTGGCCAGCATCCAGGTGTCATAGGTCCAATGCACCATATTGGGGGAGCAGCGCGCGCCAGTCAGATCCGATGTGGCGGCGGAACTGTTGATATGCACCTTGTTCTTTTCGCGGCAGATATCATTGGCGGCGAGTGCGACCGAGGATGTTGCCACATCCACCAGGCAATCCACGCCATCGCGATCAAACCATTGGCGCGCGATATTCACGCCGACATCGGGGCGGTTCTGGTGGTCCGCGAAAACGATTTCCACATTGAAGCCGCGCTGGCCGAAATCCTGCACCGCTTGCCGCGCAGCCGCGACCGAAACGCTGCCGGTGACATCGCGATACATGCCGGACATGTCCACGGGCACGCCAAGCTTGATGGTATTGGCTGCCTGCGCCTTGGCGCTGCGCCAGGGCAGCCCACCCAAAGGCGCGGCTGCGCCGGCCTTCAGAATATCTCTTCTGTTCAAGGTCATTGTCTTCTCCCTTAAAGGCGATCTGTTGTCGCCACGGGGGAAGCTTGGTCTGAGAAGGCAATCTTTGTCGAGCAGGAAATAGAGGACGTTCGGTGGGGCGCGTTCCGGCCTATTCCACCGGGCGCTTCCCGCCCCCCATTGGCGTTTCCCTGATGAACAAAGGCAGTGCATGGCCCGGCAGCCGCCCACGCAGAGCCGCCATCAGCGCCAGGCCATCATCCTCCGGCACCTGAAAGCGCGCCGTGCCCGGCGCTGGATCAAGGCTATGCAAGTAGTAGGGTTTGATGCGGTTACGGATCATCGCGCGCAGTAGCGCTTCCAAAGCGGGTGCCTCATCATTCACCCCGCGCAGCAAGACCGTTTGCCCAAATAAAGGCACGCCTGCTTCGGCCAGCCGCGCCAGCGCTTGCGCGGCATCGGGCGTGAATTCGCGCGCGTGATTGGCATGGACAGCGATGAAGACAGGCTTCGTTTGCCGCATGGCGGCCACCAGCGCCCCCGTTATCCGTGCGGGATCGGCCACCGGCACGCGTGTATGGATACGCAATGTTTCAATATGCGCCATGCCGGCCAGCCGCCCCAGGATTTCCCCAAGCCGCCGGGCTGAGAGCATCAGCGGATCGCCCCCGGTCAGGATCACCTCCCGGATGGCGGGATTGCCTTCAAACCACAGAAGCGCGCTTTCCAACTCCGCTTCCGTCAGCACGCCACCATCGGGGCCAACTGTTTCGCGGCGAAAGCAAAAGCGGCAATAGACCGGGCAGGCGAGCAAGGGTTTCAGCAGCGCACGATCCGGGTAGCGATGCACAACACCTTTCACCGGCGTGAAGGGCGCATCCGCGGTCGGGTCTTCCAATTCATGCGGCGCGGTGATGAGTTCCGCCACGTCGGGGATATATTGCAGCCCGATCGGATCGGCGGGATCACCTTGGGTGATCAGGGCGGCCATGGCTGGGGTGATGGCGGTGGCATAGCGCGCCGCTACTTCTTCCAGCGCCGGCAGCATGGCTTCCGCCACCAGCCCGGCGCGCGCCAAATCGCGCGGGGTGCGGAGGGTTCGGCTCTGGTCTCGGGCGATGGGCTCGGGCATGGTTCAGCCCGCCTAGAGCATTTTCAAGCCAAGTGGAATCACTTGGCGACTCGGAAAATGCGATCAAACAAAGTAATCACCCCTGAAAGCGCAGCAATGCCCCTGCCCCCTTGGCACCCGGAAGCCTTCGCCGCGCGGCTGCCCTTTCTGGAACGCCGCGCGAGGCTTACCGCTGAAACCCGCACCTTTTTCACTGATCGCGGCTACCGCGAAGTGGAAACCCCCGCTTTGGTGCCAGCCCCAGGGGCCGAGGTGCATGTGCGCGCCTTCGCCACGCGGTATGAGGCGCATTTGGGCCAGGGCGCGTCGCGCGATCTATGGCTCCGTACCTCTCCCGAATTGGCGCTGAAGCGGCTATTGGTGGCCGGTGCGGGGCCAGTGTTTGAATTGGCGCGAGTCTGGCGGAATGGTGAAACCTCGCCCCGCCATGCGCCGGAATTCACCATGCTGGAATGGTATCGTCCGGGGCTTGGCTTCGATGGGCTGATGGCGGAGACTGAGGATTATGTCCGCGCCGTTGCACCGCCTATTGTCGCGCATGGTGATGCGACAACCGATCTCAGCCTGCCCTTTGAACGCATCACCATGGCGGAGGCTTTTGACCGCTGGTGCAATGGCCTGGATATTCTGGCGACCGAGGGCGATGCGGCGCACCTCCATTCAGCCGCCCAAGCCGCCGGCTTCGCAACCCGTGCAGATGAGGGCTGGGAGGATTTGTTCTTCCGCCTGCTACTCGAACATATCGAACCGAATCTCGGGCGCGGGCGCGCAACCTTCCTGACCCATTGGCCAGCACCGCAAGCAGCCCTCGCGCGGCGCGACCCAGCCGACCCACGCGCCGCGCTGCGGTTTGAGCTTTTCGTGGCCGGCCTGGAATTGGCCAATGCCTTTGATGAACTGACCGACGCTGGCGAACAACGCGCGCGCTTCATCGCCGATACAACCGAACGCCGCCGCAGCAGCGGTGAGCGTGGCTGGGAAATTGATGAGGATTTCCTGGCCGCCCTGGAACACGGCATGCCGGCTGCCAGCGGCATCGCGCTTGGCTTTGACCGGTTGGCGATGTTGGTTGCAGGCGCGCGCGAAATTGCCGATGTGCTGTGGCTATAGCAACGTTATCCCGCCCGGCGCAGCCTATCCAGCATCGCCGCCGCTTCCTCTCGCGGCAGCGCGTAGAACACAAAAACATAAGGGTCTGAGGCTTCAAACACCGAAGGATCAGGTGAAGCACGCTGCATCGTCGCACGATCAAGGTCAGCCATCGGATGCCAGGCGCCCTTCAATTCAAAAAAGACATCATAGCCAAGCGCATCAAGGAAGGCCGGCACGGCATAGGTGCTGCCTGCGCGGTGGCGTTCTTCCACCTCCAGCGTCAGCACGGGGCGGCAGCGCAGCAGGGTTTCGCGTGCGCCCCGCAGGATTTCATATTCGGCGCCCTCGGCATCCAGCTTGATGGCCGTCACATCAGCAAGGGCGAAATCATCCAGCCGGCGCATCGGCACGGTGAAGCGTTCCACCGCAACCCGGGCCGAGACATGCGCCGCGTAATCCTTGGCGGTGCTGGCCCATTGTTCCTGCGCCACCCCATCCAGCACGGGCATGGCAAGGGTGATGCTGCCCTCATGATCGCCAAGCGCGAGGTGATGGCAAGCGACATTGGCGGGATCACCGCCAAAGGCCACCCGCAAGGCGGTTTGCAGGCGGGCAAAGGCGCTCGGCAGTGGCTCAAAGGCCAGCACCTGGCTGCCCGGCAGGCGGGCGAGCGGGATGGTCAGCAGCCCATCATGGGCGCCAATATCGACCAAGGTGCCGGGGCGATGCAGCAGCCTGTGGAAATTTTCCTCATCCATGACGAATTTTTCCCCTTTGGCCTGTTGCTTGGCCTAAGCTACCCGGAATTGCGCCCGGGGAGCGAACGTGAATGCCGATGCGTCTTTGTCAGCTTATTTATACCTCGCGCCCCTTTGGCTTCAATGCGCCAATGCTGGATGACATCCTGACCGCGGCGCGTAGCCTCAATGCGCAGCACGGGATCACCGGGGCGCTGATCTGCCGTGCCGATATGTTCATGCAAATGCTGGAAGGCCCCCGCGCAAAGGTGACGGAAACCTTCGGGCGCATCCAGGCCGATGACCGCCATGTGGATGTGACCTTGCTGCATGTGGGCGATACGCCGGAACGCATCTTCCCCGATTGGTCCATGCGCGATGACCCGCCGCAAAGCTGGATGTGGAACCAGGCGGAGGTGCGTGAAGGCGCCATGCAGGAAGCCAGCGCCGCAGCCGCCTTTTCCGTCTTCCGCCGCTTGTCGCGCCTGCCGCCGGAACGCCGCGCAATATAGCGGCTAATCCGCCGTCCAGCCGCCATCCACCAGCAGGGCGGAACCGGTCATCAGCGCGCCGGCATCACTCGCCAGCAGCAGGATGGCGCCCATCAGATCTTCCACCTGGCCCACACGGCCAAGCTTGATCTTGGCTTCCACCTGCTCGCGAAAGCCAGGCGCGGCCAGGAAGGGTTTGGTCAGCGGCGTTTCGATGAAGGTGGGGCAGAGCGTATTCACGCGAATGCCATGCGGCGCGAGTTCAACCGCCATGGCTTTGGTGAGCCCCTCAATCGCCCATTTGGAGGCGCAGTAAATCGTCCGATTGGGCGCACCGACATGCCCCATTTGCGATGAGACATTGATGATGGAACCGGGGCGCTTGGCCGCCAGCAGCCGCTTCACCACCTGCTGCGCCATGAAAAACGCGGCGCGGACATTAAGGCCCATGACCACATCGAAATCATCCACCGTCACATCAATAAAGGGCTTCGGGCGATTGGTGCCGGCGTTGTTCACCAGAATATCGAAGGGCTCGGCCCCGGCGATGGCGGCTTCAGTTGCGCCAAGATCCATCACATCCAGCACCAGCACGCCTGCCGCGCCGCCCTTGGCGCGGATCGCCGCCGCCGCCGCTTCAACCTCATCGGCGGTGCGGGCCAGCAGGGTCACATGCGCGCCGTGATCGGCAAGCGCCGCGGCGGCGGCCAGGCCAATGCCGCGGCCAGCGCCACTTACCAGGGCGCGGCGGCCATCAAGCCGAAAGGAAGGGGTGCGGGGCAAATCCATGGTGGCAATTCCTGAAGCAAGGTTTGCGCGGTTATCACAAGGCGAGCGCGGCATGAATCTCAACGGCGCTTCACTCACGCTGAACGCCGACAGGGCTCAATCCGCAGCGGTCGCATAGGGAATATTCCGCCCACCATAGCGGCGCACGCGAATATTCGCCTGTTCCGCATGGCCGGCGAAGCCTTCCAACATACAAAGCCGGGAACAATATTCACCGATCATGGTGGAAGCCTCGTCTGTCAGCACGCGCTGATAGGTGCAGGTCTTCATGAATTTGCCGACCCAAAGCCCACCTGTGTAGCGCGCGGATTTTTTCGTGGGCAAAGTATGATTGGTGCCAATCACCTTGTCGCCATAGGAAACATTGGTGCGCGGCCCCAAGAACAGCGCGCCGTAATTTGTCATGTGGTGCAGGAAATAATCCGGATCGCGCGTCATCACCTGCACATGTTCGGATGCAATGCGGTCCGCTTCCGCCACCATTTCATCTTCACTGTCGCAGATGATCACTTCCCCATAATCTTCCCAAGCCTTGCGGGCGATGGCGGCGGTGGGCAGGATTTTCAGTAGCCGCTCCACCTCGGCCATCGTCTCCCGCGCCAGTTTTTCGGAAGTGGTCAGCAAAACCGCCGGCGAATTCGGGCCATGTTCCGCCTGGCCCAAAAGGTCAGTCGCGCAGATTTCCGCATCCACGGTTTCATCAGCGATGATCAGGGTTTCTGTGGGTCCTGCGAAAAGATCAATACCGACGCGGCCATACAACTGGCGCTTCGCTTCCGCGACAAAGGCATTGCCGGGGCCGACCAGCATATCAATCGGCGCGATGCTCTCGGTCCCCAGTGCCATGGCGCCCACCGCTTGAATGCCGCCCAGGCAATAAATCTCATCCGCGCCAGCCAAATGCTGCGCCGCCACAATGGCGGGCGCGGGCCGGCCTTCAAAAGGCGGCGCGCAAGTGATGATGCGCTTGCAGCCCGCGACCTTGGCTGTCACCACCGACATATGGGCCGATGCCAGCAGCGGGTATTTGCCCCCCGGCACATAGCAACCCACGGAATTGACCGGGATATTGCGGTGGCCAAGCACCACGCCGGGCAGGGTTTCCACCTCAATATCGCGCAAGGCCGCCTTTTGATGTTCGGCGAAATTGCGCACCTGGGTCTGCGCAAAGCGGATATCTTCCAGGTCACGCGGCGTGAGTTGATCAAGGCAGGCCTGGATTTCGCCCTCGCTCAGGCGGAAATTCTGTCGGTCCCATTTATCGAAGCGGATGGAGAGTTCGCGCACCGCAGCATCGCCGCGCGCCTTGATATCGGCCAGAATGCCCTCAACCGTCGCGCGCACCTTGGCGTCATCTTCCGCCACCGCGTCCGCATCCCGGCCCCGCTTCAGGAAACGCGCCATGTTCTACCCCTTTCCAGCTTCTGCCCAGTGCTTGAAGCCCATGACGAGGGTCGTCAAGCTCCCCGTTTGACCGAATAGCGCAACGGGGGAAGTATTCACTCCATGAACGTAGCCGAATTGCTCGCCCCCATTGTGGGGCCGAAGAATTGCCTCATTGAGGATGCCGATATCGCCCCCTATGCGGTGGATTGGCGCGGAACCTATCGCGGCACGCCGCGCGCCGTGCTGCGCCCGGGCTCGGTTGAGGAAGTCGCGGCCTCTGTCCGCGCCTGCGCCGCCGCCGGGCTTGCGATTGTGCCGGCGGGTGGCCGCACCGGGCTTTGTGGCGGGGCGGTGGTGCAGGATAACGGCCCGCCTGCGGTGGTCATGAGCCTGGAACGGCTCAACCGCATCCGCGATGTGGATGCGAAGGATTTTTCCCTGGTCGCCGAAGCGGGCTGCATTATCCAGAATGTGCAGGAAGCCGCGGCGGCGGCGGGCCGGCTTTTCCCGCTTTCCTGGGGCGCGCAGGGCTCGGCCATGGTGGGCGGCGCGCTTTCCACCAATGCGGGCGGCATTCGCACCATCCGCTGGGGCAATGCGCGGGATCTGGTGCTGGGCTTGGAGGTGGTGCTGCCCGATGGGCGCGTGCTGAATGATTTGCGCCGGGTACGCAAGGATAATAGCGGCTATGCTTTGCGCCATTTATTCCTGGGGGGCGAGGGCACGCTTGGCATCATCACGGCTGCCGCTTTGCGCCTGGTGCCGGCCTTGAAGCGCGTGGAGACAGCCTTTGTCGCCGTGCCATCGCCCGATGCGGCGCTGTCTTTGCTGTCGCGCATGTTGGAATCTGGCGCGGATGTGATTGCCTTTGAATTGATCCGCAAGGAATGCATGCAGGTGGTGGAACGCCATGGGCTGCGCACCCGCATGCCGATGGCTCTCGAAAGCCCCTGGTATGTCATGGTGGAAATCGCCGCCGCGCATCCTGCCGTGCCGCTCAAGGAAATGCTGGAAGATACTTTGGCCGAAGCCGCGGAAGCCGGCGATTGCACCGATGCCGTGCTGGCGACCAATGAGGATCAGCGCGCCGGCTTCTGGCGCATTCGGGAAGATTACCCGGATTGCCAGCGCCGCAACGGGCCTTATGTCGGCACCGATACCGCTGTGCCGGTTTCATCCGTGCCGCGCTTTTTGGCGCGTGTTGAAAAGGAATTAGTGGCTGGCTGGCCGGAGGGCGAGTTGTTCATGATCGGCCATGCGGGGGATGGGAATATCCATCTTGGCATGGGCGCGCCGAAGGGCATGGAATACAAGGATTGGGCGTCTCGTGCGGCGGGGCTTGAAGCGCTGGTGAATAGCATCGCGGTGGAGATGGGCGGCAGCTTCAGCGCGGAACATGGCATTGGCCAATCCAAGCGCCACGCCATGGCATCGCTGAAGGACCCGGTGGCGCTTGATGTGATGCGCGCGATCAAGGGCGCGATTGACCCCGAAAACCTGATGAACCCGGGCAAGATGCTGCCGGGATAGGCATCAGGTCAGGGTCGCGCCAGCAGCCGTTTTGCCTCGGCAAGGCAAGCGACGTGATCCGCCACGCAGCCGCCCGCGATCCAAAAGGCTTCAACTTCAGCCAATAACGCGCCAAGCGCCGGGCCGGGGGTTGCACCCTCCGCCAAAAGATCACGCCCTTGCAGGGGAAAAACCGGCGCGGCTTCAGTGTGCAAAGTGGCACGTAGCGTAGCGCGCATCGGAACCGCGCCATCTCGCGCATCCGCCAGCCAAAGTGCTGCTTCCTGTATTTCCAAGGCCACCGCGCCGTGTTGCGCGCGCCAGCGACGAAAGCCTGCCGCGTCAATTTCCGCGCTGGGTATCGCGGCTTCTTGCAGAAAACGCAAAGTGCGTGCCTCGGCGCTTGAAAGCTTCAACCGCGCAGCCAAGCCCGGCGCCACACCGCCGAGTGCCGCCAGGCGCAACAAGGGCTCCGCCGGCGCATCAAACGCCACAAGCCGCGCAAGGCAATCAAGATCGGGTGCAGCAATTTCCGGCAGGGTTGCGGGCAAAACGCCAAGTTCTGCCATCAGGCGCAACGCCGGCACGGGTTCCGCCACCATCAGGATGCGCTTGATTTCCATCCAGATGCGCTCAACGGAAAGCCGCGCAAGGCCGGGGATCGCTTCGCGTATCGCCTGCAAAGCCGCAGCATCAGGGGCGCCCTTGCCGTAGCGCGCCTGGAAGCGAAAGAAGCGCAGCAGCCGCAGATAATCCTCAGCCAAACGCGTGGCAGGATCACCCACAAACCGCACCAACCCGCGCGCCAGATCATCGCGGCCACCGAAATAATCATGCAGCACACCATCCGCGCCAAGCGACATGGCATTGATGGTGAAATCGCGCCGCGCTGCATCTTCGCGCCAATCCGTCGTCCAAGCCACTTCGGCGTGGCGGCCATCGGTCAGCACGTCGCGGCGAAGGGCCGTCACTTCAATCGGCTGATGATCCCAAACCGCCGTGACGGTGCCATGCGCGAGACCTGTTTCAAAAACCTTGCAGCCGGCGGCAAGCAAGCGCGCCATGATTTCTTCAGGCGGGAAGGGCGCGGCGACATCCACATCCGCGACCGGCAGCCCGGCCAGCGCATCGCGCACGGCACCGCCCACGGCACGGCTACCGGGCAGGGCGTCCAGCACCTTCGCCGTTGCAGGCGCGCGAAGGAAATCCGGCAATGATGCAAAGGCACTCATCGCCGCGGTTCCATATGCCCTGGCGTGATTTCGGTGCCATCAATGCGGGCCGGGACATATTTCGATCCCGGCGCGCTGGCGCGTGACAGCCCATACCAAAGCGCGCCGGCCAGCATCAGCGCCGCGCCGCAGCCGGCCAGCACCAGCAGCACGGTGCCGGGTTCCCGCCCCGGGTTCAGCCGGCGCCAGATGAAAAACGCCGCAAAGGGTGCGAGGAACAGCAGGGCTTCGATCAGATAGGGCACGGGCTCATTGTCTCGCCGCAACCATAAGCATTCAATCTTCGCGCAGCACGGAAGCAAGCGTCACCAGCACGGAAGCGGTCGCGCCCCAGATGTAATGCCGATCATGCGGCCAAACCCAGAATTCCCGAATCTCACCGCGAAACTCGCGCGACCGCCGCTCAGGCTTGGCGGGATCGGTCACATGCAAAAGCGGATATTCAAAAGTCTCCGCCACCTCTCCGGGATGAGGGTTCAGCGAAAAGGGCGGGCGCAGCAGCGCCACCACGGGCGTCACCAGATAGCCCGTGCCGGTCAGCAAGGGCGGCAATTCGCCGACAATCTCGGGCAGGCCGGCATGCAGGCCAATCTCTTCCTCAGCCTCTCGCAACGCCGCCGTCACCGGGTCTTCGCCTTCCTCTAACCGCCCACCGGGGAAGGAAACCTGCCCCGCATGGGCCTTCAAATCGGCGGAGCGCAAGGTCAGCAACACGGTTGGTTCGGGGTGCAGCACAAGGGGCACCAGCACCGCCGCCGGCGTCATGCGCCCACCGGCGCGCGCGGCGCGTTCCACATCCTCCCGCGGGGCGGGCCGATCGGCGCGTAGCCGGAGCGGATCAGCAATACGCGCTTGCAGCGCGGCAACGGTCAGCGGAAACGCGAATGCCCCGCTCACGCTTCCGGCATGTCCAGGACCGGCGCTTCATCTATGGGGAAGAACATCCCCTCGCTCCAAACGCCGAGCACCTTGCGGCCATCCATGATTTCGGCCTGGGCGAGGGCCACCAATTCGTAGAAGACAGCGCGATTGATCCGCGCCTCCAGCCCTGGGCGGACGGTGATATAGGGGCGCGGTTCGCGGCTGATGGGGTCCAGATGCACGCGGATTGGGTGTTCCGCATCCGCGGTCACCATTTCATCCAGATTGGTGCGGAAGCTGAGGCATTGGCGCGGCGCGCCATCGCCGCAATCACAATCGCGCCAGAACAGTTCAACGGCGATGAAGGGCGCGTCTTCAACTTCAATCCGCCCGCGCTCCACCGGGGTTTCCAGGATATAGGACCCATCCGCGCCGCGCTTTAGCACCGAACCGAATAGGCAGACCATTTCCTTCCGGGTGATCGGGCTGCCCCGATAATACCATGTGCCGTCGCGGGCGATGCGGATGGCCAAATCACCGGAATCATGCCGCAGGCGGGGTGCGCGCGTTTCCATCACTTCGGCATGCGCGTGATTTTGTCCTTTCGCCGCATCCTGGAACGCCATAATCTCTGCCTGACCCTTGCCGAGGAACCCCTTGCCACCCAACCTGACTAAAGCCGGGGGCGAGTCCCGAAAACGATTTCTGTAATATAGGGAGCCTATCCCGCATGCGTGAAGGTGCTGAGGCTGAAGAAGCTGCATTCCTGGTCCAGGAAGTGGAAAAACTTGGCCAAAAGCTGGCCGGCGTCAGGTCCGCCATCGGTTCGGCCATCTATGGCCAGGCCGATGTGGTGGAACAAAGCCTGATCGGGCTGCTCTCGGGCGGGCATGTGCTGCTGGTGGGTGTGCCGGGCTTGGGCAAGACCAAGCTGGTGGAAACGCTCGGCCGGGTAATGGGGCTGGATGCCAAGCGCGTGCAATTCACGCCCGATCTGATGCCGGCCGATATTCTGGGCAGTGAGGTGCTGGAAGACCAGGCCGATGGAAGGCGCGGCTTTCGCTTCCTGCAGGGGCCGATCTTCTGCCAATTGCTGATGGCGGATGAGATCAACCGCGCATCACCCCGCACGCAATCCGCACTTTTGCAGGCCATGCAGGAACAGCGCGTGGCGATTGCCGGGGAAATCCACCCCTTGCCGCAGCCCTTCCATGTGCTTGCGACGCAAAACCCGATCGAACAAGAAGGCACCTACCCCCTGCCAGAGGCGCAGCTTGACCGCTTTCTGCTGGAAATCGCCATTTCCTACCCGGATGAGGCTGCCGAACGCGCCATGCTGCTGGCGACCACCGGCGCGCCGGAAGCCCCACCCCCTCAGGCCTTGACCGCCGCTGAATTGATGGCCGCGCAAGCCCTGATCCGCCGCATGCCGGTGGGCGAGAAGGTGCTGGACGCCATTCTGCGCCTGGTGCGCGGCGCGCGGCCTGAGACGGCAAGCCTGCCGATTGTGCGTGATAGCCTGGCCTGGGGTCCCGGCCCGCGCGCGGCGCAGGCGCTGATGCTGGCCAGCCGCGCGCGCGCAGTGCTGGATGGGCGGTTGTCTCCTTCTTCGGATGACGTGCTGGCCCTGGCCGAACCCGTGCTGCGCCACCGCATGGCGCTGAATTTCGCCGCGCGGGCGGAAGGGGCCAAGCTTGCCGATGTGATCGCCGCGCTGAAGGCTGATCTTGGCTGAGGCCGCGCATAACCTTGTAACGGCGCGGGCCGAGGCTCTCGGCGCCCGCCTGCCGCCCTTGGTGGTGCGGGCGGAACGCATTGCCTCGACCGTGATGCAAGGCGTGCATGGAAGGCGTCGGTCCGGTCAGGGGGACGCGTTTTGGCAATTCCGACCCTATTTGCCGGGCGATGCGGCATCGCGCGTGGATTGGCGGCAATCGGCACGGTCTGACCGGGTTTTTATTCGGGAGACCGAATGGGAGGCGGCGCAAACCGTGGCGCTTTGGTCCGCCCGAGGCCCGGGCATGGCCTGGCGCAGCCGCGATACGCTGCCCTTGAAACAGGAACGGGCCGATGAGCTGCTGCTGGCCCTTGCCGCGCTACTGCTGCGCGGAGGGGAGCGTGTGCGCGGCTTTGGCGCCCCGCGCGCCTTTATCGGCCGCGCCGCGCTGGCGCCCTTGGCGGGTTTTCTGCCGGAACAGGCGGCCCAGCCCGCCGATCCCCGCCTGCCGCGCCATGCGCGCGTGGTGCTGTTCAGCGATTTCCTCGCCCCCTTGGAGGAAACCCGCGTTGCGCTGGCGGGTTTGGCGGCGCAGGGCCTGCGCGGGCATTTGCTGCAAATCCTGGACCCCGCCGAGGAAACCCTGCCCTTCGCCGGGCATATCCGCTTTGAAGACCCCTCCGGCGGCGCCCCGGCCCCCATTCCACGGACCGAGGCGTTGCGCGGTGCCTATCAGGCCGCACTCGCTGCCCATCGGGAAGGTCTGGCCGCTGCCACCAGCGCCATGGGCTGGAGCTTCGCCACCCATCGCACGGATCAACCGCCGGAACTGGCCTTGCTTGCGCTATTTCTGCGGCTGGAGGGCGGCTGATGTTGACCCTCGGCCCCATCGGCTTCGCCGCCCCTTGGCTTTTGCTGGCGCTACCGGCGCTGCCAGTGCTGTGGTGGTTGCTGCGGGTCACGCCGCCAGCACCCAAGCGCCAAATCTTCCCCGCGACGCGCATCCTGCGCGGTTTACGCCCTGCGGAGGCAACACCGGCGCGCACGCCCTGGTGGCTGTTGCTGCTGCGGCTACTGGTGGCGGCGCTGATCATCCTGGGCCTGGCGCGGCCGATTTGGCAGCCCAATGCCGGCACTGGCCAATCCGGCCCGCTTTTGCTGGTGCTGGATGATGGCTGGGCCGCCGCACCGGATTGGGCGCGGCGCATGGCAGTCGCGCAAGGCATTCTGGAAGCCGCGAAGCGTGAAGCGCGCCCCGTCGCGCTGCTGGCGACGGCCCCCCATCAGGGCGAAGCCGACCAGCTTGTCTTCCTGCCCGCCGAGGAAGCTGCCGCGCGGCTGGCGGTATTGCGCCCAAAACCCTGGGCGCCGGATCGTGTGGTGGCGCTGACTGCGGTGAAGGCGCTGCGCGCCGCGAACTCGGGCGGTTTCGAAAGCCTGTTCCTGACCGATGGGCTGGAGCATGGCGCCAACGAGGATGCGGCGCCTTTCCTTGCAGCACTGGCCGAAGCCGGGCCGCTTACCTTGCTGCATGCACCAGCCGAGCCCCGGCGCGTGATTGCGCCCCCGGTGCTGGAAGGTGATCGGCTGCGGATCAAGCTATTGCAGGCGCTTGTGGCGATGCCTGGCCAAGCCGCGATTCTGGCGCGCGGCGGGGATGGCGCCAGCCTTGCACGGGTGGAACTTGCCCTGCCGGCGGGTGCAGGCAGCGCAGAAGCAGCGCTGCAACTCCCCAGCGAAATCCGCAACCAGGTGGTGCGGTTGGAACTGGAACCGGAAGCCGGCGCGGCGGGGGTTTTCCTGCTGGATGAAAGCTTCCGACGCCGCCCGGTGGGCCTCAGCGCAGCCGAGGATACCGGGGCGGATGCGCCCTTGATCGGCCCGCTTTTCTATCTGCTGCGGGCACTTGATCCCTTTGCGGAGCTTCGTCGCGGCACGCCGGAAGCATTGCTGGCGCGGCGGCTTTCCGTGCTGATCCTGGCGGACCGCGAATTGGCGGACCCGAAGGAACGCGAAGCGCTGGAAGCCTGGGTGCGCGCTGGTGGCACGCTGATCCGCTTTGCCGGGCCGCGTTTGGCCGCCAAGCAGGATTCGCTGCTGCCGGTGCCCTTGCGCGCTGGGGAGCGCCAATTGGGCGGCATGCTGACATGGGAAAAGCCGCAAACCTTGGCCTCCTTCCCCGATCATTCGCCCTTTGCCGGGCTGGTGCCGCCCGCCGAGGTCACGGTTGAACGGCAAGTGCTGGCCGAGCCTTCGCCGCGTTTGGCAGAACGAAGCTGGGCACGGCTTGCGGATGGCACGCCCTTGGTGACGGCGGAGACTCGCGGCGCGGGGCGGATTGTGCTGTTTCACGTGACCGCCCAGGCGGAATGGTCGAACCTGCCGCTTTCCGGGCTTTTCGTGGATATGCTGCGCCGGCTGGTGGCGCTTTCCGCCGGCGTTGCAGCTGGTGAGGCGGATCAGCCCTTGGCGCCACTCGAGACGCTCGATGGTTTCGGCAGGCTGGGCGCGCCGCCTTCCGGTGCCGCGCCCCTCTCTGCCCGCGCCTTGGATGAGGCCCGCGCGTCCCCGCGCCACCCGCCCGGCTGGTATGGCCCGGCAGGCGCAGCCGGTGAGGCCGCCTATCGCCGCGCCTTGAACCTTTCGACCCATCTGCCGGCGCCGCGCCTGATGGCAGCCCCCCCTGCCTCGGCCCGCATGGAGGCCCTGGGTGCGGAGGCAGCAGAACGCGATTTGGGGCCTTGGCTTTTGGCCGCCGCTTTCGCGCTGTTTTTGGTGGAGCTGATCGCGGCACTTGCACTGCGCGGGTTATGGCGCCCACGGCGTTTTGCGCTGCCCGCGCTTTTACTGCTGGCGCTGGCGCCTTGGCAGGTGAGCGCGCAGGGCGCTGATGGCAGCGCGGCACTCGCGACCCGCTTGGCTTATATCCAGACCGGCGATGCGGCGGTGGATGAAACGTCGCGGAGCGGGCTTGCGGGACTTTCTGACTTCGTCAATCGCCGCACGGCGGCGGCGCTGGCTGAACCCCATGGCGTGACGCCGGGGCAGGATGATCTTTCCTTCTACCCACTGCTCTATTGGCCGGTCCTGCCCGATGCGCCCGCGCCCAGTGCGGCGATGGTGGCGGCGCTGAATGAATTCATGCGCCAGGGCGGCATTATTCTGATGGATACGCGCGATCAGGGCTCGGGCGAGGGTATGTCGCCTGGTGCGCGCGCGGCGTTGCGCCGCGTGACGCGGGATTTGGCGATACCGCCGCTGATCCCCGTGCCGGAAGACCATGTGCTGAACCGCGCGTTTTATCTGCTGAATGAATTGCCCGGGAGGTTCGCCGGCGGGCAGGTTTGGGTGGCGCGCGATCAGGACCGCGCCAATGACAGCGTGAGCCCGGTGATTTTAGGCGGGCATGATTGGGCAGCGGCCTGGGCGATGGACCGCAATGGCCAGCACCCGCATGCGACCATCCCGGGCGGCGCACGGCAGCGCGTGCTGGCGTATCGTTTCGGCACCAATCTGGTGATGTATGCGCTCACCGGGAACTATAAGGGCGATCAGGTGCATGTGCCGGCGATATTGGAGCGGCTGGGGAATTGAGGAGAATATAAGAAATATGGCTAATTCTGAAAATTTTTCGTTTTATTCGATGAATTTTTCAATTTTGAGTTCTTGCGGCAAAATTCCCCCTTTTATTTTGGCTTGGGGACAATCCGCCTGTGTCGAAAGCTGAAACTCAGGGTGCGCCTGCTTGAAGGCCCACGGCTCTAGTAGCATATCACAAAATTCCCGCTGTCCATTTTCAAAGTTGTTTAACATGCAGGATGACCGAATCGCATCGTTAAGAGTAACGTCAAATGAAAGGATATATGGTTTGGTGTATTTTCGCAGAAGAGCTTCCCCGCTTCGGTCGCCAAATAAGTGATAACAGATATGTCCATCAACTTCGGCGCCGTATTGTAGATAATGTGCAGAAACTAAACCCGCGCGGGAGAATGACGCATAGACGGACCCATCTTCTCGCACTCCAGCGTGTTGGCCCGAACCATGTAAGCGTAACGCCTCGTCAACTTTATTGCATACGCTAGACCAAGACGGATGGTGTTGTAGGATGGCACAAAGTCTAGCTCTCCGCTCGGCGACCTTAAGTGGCATTAAACCTTTTCTACGAACTGCTTGAATTTCACAATCGAGCATCCTCGTGCCGTGAAAAAGGCGTACGTCACAACCTTGAAGTGAGGCGTATAGCGTTTTTTGCAACTCATCTTTTCCAATCAGTCGGTACAACCCAGCAAGCGCGCATTCAAGGTCATCTGGTTTAGTTTCTGAGAGTTCTTTAATTACAACGACACCAAAACGATCTGAGATTATTTGAGTGAGCCATAAACCCCAGATGTCAATCTCATCATAAACTAAAGTAAGCATTATTCATCCTAGATGGCTCACTGTTTCGGTGCAACCGAGTTACGCTTCGATTGCTTTGCATCTCTAATGATCTCAACATTCTCGATTAGTTCAGCACTTACGTTAGTAGCGCCGCGCCCTTTTCACCTCACCTAATCGGCGGGGCGTACATCAAGCCGCCACGCGTCCATAGATCATTCAAGCCGCGCGGCAGATTGATGGGGGAATTCTTGCCAAGGTTACGGTCGAAGATTTCACCGTAATTCCCAACCGCCTTGATGGCGTTATAGGCCCAGCGCCGATCAATCCCCATCAGCGGCCCGTGATCCCCCGAAACACCCAGTAGGCGGCGAATGGCCGGGTTGGGATTGTTCAGCATTTCATCGACATTGGCTTGCGTCACACCCAATTCCTCAGCTTCGATAAGCGCAAAAACCGTCCAGCGCACGATATCGAAGAACTGGTCATCGCCATGCCGCACCGCCGGAGCCAAAGGTTCCTTTGAGATGATATCGGGCAAAACCACATGCTCGGCCGGGTTGCGAAGCGCGCTGCGAATACCGGCAAGCTGCGACGCATCGGTGGAAAACGCATCGCAGCGGCCATTGTTGTAGGCGTTGCGCGTTTCCTCATTCTGTTCGAACACCAAGGGCTGGATGCGCGTATTCGTGCTGCGCGCCCAATCCGCCAGATTCAATTCATTCGTCGTGCCGGCGGTGACGCAAATGGTGGCGCCCGCCAGATCAGTGGCGCGCTTGGCGCCAGTTGCAACCCGCACCATGAAACCCTGGCCATCATAGAAATTGACGGCGGTGAAATTCAGCCCATTGGCGGTATCCCGCGAATGGGACCAGGTGGTGGTACGCGACAGCAGATCCACCTGCCCCGATTGCAAAGCAGGCAGGCGCGCCTGGGAAGACAGCACCACCCAGCGCACCTTATTGGCATCGCCCAGGATCGCCGCCGCCACCGCGCGGCAGGTATCGGCATCAAGACCTCGATTGACGCCTTGACTATCAATCACGCCAAAGCCAGGCGCACCAGGATGCGCGCCGCAAATCAGCGCATCGCGCGCCCGAATGGCAGCGACCGTTGGGCCTTGTTGCACCGGTTGTGCAAAGGCGGGCAGCGCAGCCAGCAAGCCGGCGGCCAATAGAAGTTTTGCTTTCACCATCGCTCTCCCTAAGGCGGACCCGTCGATGGTAATGCTCGCAGCAAGCGCCACCAAAGTGCAACCCCCAAAAGCCTCTAAGGGCGCCAGTATTTTGCGCTGCGCGTCCTTGCGCTGGCTCCACGGTCAGGTTTGTCCAGCGCCATGCCGATTTTCCCCTTGCGCTTCTGGGCTACAGCGACGAAATAGAACCAAATAAGGATGAGGTAGGCTGGCAGAGTCTCGAAACAGGAGGCCTACGGCCATGACGATAGCAGCAGTTCTGCGGCAAAAAGGTAATGCCGCCATTTCCGTGACGCCCGAAACCCCTGTGCTTGAAATCGCCAGGATAATGGCGGCGCGCCGCATTGGCGCCGTACTGATCGTGACCGCTTCCGGTCAGGTCGCTGGCATTCTCAGTGAACGTGACATCGTGAAGGCGGTGGCGGATCGGGGGAATGGCATCAGCAGCATGGCCGCTGAGGAACTGATGACGCGCGACGTCATCATGATCGGCCCCGATACCCCGGTGGAAGCCGCGCTTGAAATCATGGACCAGGGCTATTTCCGCCATTTGCCGGTCTGCGACACGGAAGGGTCCTTGCTTGGCATTGTGAGCATCCGCGACCTGGTGAAGTTCCGCTTCGCCAAGCAGGATCACGATGTTGAAGCGCTGAAGGCCTATGTGACGCGGAGCTTCATGCACTGAGTTGGGGTGGGCGGATCGCACCTACTCCTGCGCCAAAACCGAGACGAAGCATAATGGGCGGGGCGGCGATATTTCCCCCCTAGCTCCAATCTTTGGAGATTTGCCATGGATTGGCGCTTGCACTGGCTGGAAGCAGAGGGTGACCTGACCCCTTGGCGAGACGTTATTCTCGCCGAGGTGGAGGCAGCCAAAATTGCCATCGCGCGCCTCATGCCCCCCTGCACGCTTGACATAATGATCAGGCGCAGACCGGGGCAGGTGATCCCGGAAATCGGCATGGGCGGACATGCCTGGGGCAAATATCTCTTCGACCTGGGGATTGATCCAGGCAATCCAAATCTCGAAACCTCGTTGAGGGATGGCGCCTTGCGCCGACAGGTTGCGCATGAAGCACATCATTGCATGCGCAACGCCGCCATCGGATATGGTGACAGCCTAGGTGAAGCCTTGGTCAGTGAAGGCTTGGCTGGCCGTTTCGTTGAGCGCATCTTCGGCACCGGCCCCGAGCCTTGGGAAAACGCCATGGATGAGGCAAGCCTGCGCGCGCATCTGCCTGGTAACGCTTTGCTGTCCTCATCTGACTATAACCATGCCACTTGGTTTTATTGCAGGGATGGGCGTCTTCCATGCTGGCTTGGCTATACGCTGGGCTATCGTATCGTGGGCGATTGGCTGGCTGCGGTGCCAGCACCAGATGCGGCAACCTGGGCAGGCGTTCCCGCCAACACTGTTCTGGCTGTCGCCCGAGAGACGGGCATTTTGGCAGGCTCACACCAGGGCTGAATTACGGGAAGCTTGGTGGGCGGATTATGCGCAGCGCCTCAGCACGCCTCCGCCGTAAAACGCCGTGTCGGCGCGGTGATTTCAGCCTGCGCCGCCACCACCTGTAATTCTCGCGCACCGGCCGCGAGGGTTTGGCTCAGCAGGCCGAAAATGCTGGAAGCGGCCGCTCCAAGGGCGGGCGCCACCGCACCGCTTTTCAGGCGATGAAACAGGAAAAGGGCGGCAATCGCATCGCCGGCGCCATTGACCGATAGCGGCAGCATGGGCGTGCGTAGCCGCCAGAAACCGCCCCCTTCGGCGGCGAGCAATTCAATCTCATGCCCCCCAGTCGCTTCGGTGCGGAGCGATGTCAGCAGCACAATCCTCGGCCCCTTGGCTTGCAGCGCGGTGATGGCGGCTTTGGCGGTATCAAGGCTGGTAATCGCCTGCCCGGTCAGCCATTCCAATTCGAATTGATTGGGGGTTGCGATATCCGCCGCCGGCAGCGCCTGATCGCGCAGGAATTCTGGAATGCCGGGACGGACGAAAATACCGGGTCCTGTGTCGCCCATTACCGGATCGCAGCACCAAAGCGCCTTGGGGTTGGCCGCTTTCACCAAAAGCGCCGCATCGCGCACCGCGGCCCCGATCTCGGCCGAGCCCAAATAGCCCGAAAGCACTGCGTCACAGCTTGGCAACACGCCGCGATCCGCAATCCCCGCCACGCATTCGCGCACCAGATCCGCGCCAAAGACCTGGCCGCGCCAGGCGCCATAGCCGGTATGGTTGGAGAATTGCACCGTATGCACCCCCCAGACCTCCGCCCCCAGGCGCTGCAACGGGAAGATGGCGCTGGCATTGCCGACATGCCCATAAGCGACCCAGGATTGGATGGAGAGGATATTGAGGCTCACGCGCGCCGGACCTTTGCGATAGCGGGGAAAACCCTGTGGCCCGCGGCGCGGCTTGGGTCAATCGCTGGGTTGCCTTCCCGGGGCTCATCGCCTATAGCCCCCGCTCCCTGGCGGCCGGTCGGCATCGGCGGCCCATTTTTTGTGAGCATGTGCCATGAAGTCCGATATCCATCCCGCTTACCATGAGATCAACATCATCATGACCGACGGGACCGAGTACAAGACCCGTTCCTGCTACGGCAAGCCGGGTGATACCATCCGTTTGGACATTGATCCGAAGTCGCACCCGGCCTGGACCGGCCAGCAGCGCATTATTGATACGGGCGGCCAGATTGCAAAGTTCAACAAGCGCTTCGCCGGCATTGGCGCGCGCAAGTAGGACTGGGTGCCTCATCGCGGCGGCCACATAGCCGTCGCGGTCAGGCGTTTGTGGCCCGTGCAAACGGGTCTCAATGCAATAATGTCAGAAAAGCCCGGCCTTTGCTGGGCTTTTTGCGTTACCGGGATGTCTGGGGAACTTGGTGGAGCTGAGCGGGATCGAACCGCTGACCTCGTCATTGCGAACGACGCGCTCTCCCAACTGAGCTACAGCCCCTCACCAAGGGCGCCGTGAGTGCCCCAGGCTGAAGGTAAAGTCAAGGCAACGCCAAAGGGCGTCAGGTCACCCCAAAAATCCTTCTGCGACAAAGGTCTTGCAGCCTGAACCCTTCTTCAAGATATAGGGGCTAATTCTTCCGGGCTGCGAAGCTGCGCGGCAGCGCTTGGAAGAGGCAGGAGGCTTCATGCACGCATTATTCTGGTTGATTGATTCTGCTCTCAGCCTTTTCGTCTGGGCGCTGATTATCGGGGCCATCGTGTCCCTGCTGATTTCCTTCAATGTGCTGGATACGCGCAACCGCGCGATTTGGGCGATTGCCGATTTCTTTCATCGGCTGACCGAACCAGCACTCAGGCCCATCAGGCGCTTTCTACCCAATCTGGGCGGGATTGATATTTCGCCCGTGGTGCTGATCCTTTTGTTGCAGGCGGCGCGCATTCTGCTGGCGGAAATCCAGTTCGGCCTGCTTGGCAATAGCCTTGGTCGATGACGGCGCCACAGCGCAGGAAAAGGCGCTCGGCATACCGGGCGCAACTGCGCTTCCCATTCCAAGGATCGAGGCTTTGGCATGACCGCACGCATTCTTGATGGCAAGGCGCTCGGCGCCCGGCTGCGGGCTGGCCTTGCCGCGCGCATCGCCACACTCCCCTTCAAGCCCGGCCTGCGCGTAGTGCGCGTGGGTGAGGACCCCGCGAGTGGCGTTTATGTGCGCAACAAGGATCGCGCGGCGGCCGAGGCCGGCTTTGATAGCGCCACCATTCATCTGCCCGAATCGACCACCGAAGCTGATTTGCTCGCGGAAATCGCGCGGCTGAATGCTGACCCGGCCGTGGATGGCATTCTGGTGCAGCTTCCCCTGCCCGCTCATATCCGGGCAGAGGCCGCGATTGCCGCGGTGGACCCGCGCAAGGATGTGGATGGCTTCCATCCGCTGAATGCCGGGCGGCTGGCGGCGGGGGAACCCGGCCTGGTGCCGTGTACGCCACGCGGCGTGATGCATCTGCTGGCGGAAGCCGGCGTGACGCTGCGTGGTGCGCGGGCCTTGGTGCTGGGGCGTTCGCAGATTGTCGGGCGGCCCATGGCGCAATTGCTTTTGGGGGCTGATTGCACGGTTACGATTGCCCATTCCCGCACGCGGGATCTGCCGGCGGAATGCCGCCGGGCGGAAATTTTGGTGGCGGCGGCTGGCCGGGCAGAGATGGTGCGGGGGGATTGGATTGCCCCGGGTGCGGTGGTGATTGATGTCGGCATCAATCGGCTTGCCGATGGCAAGTTGGTGGGCGATGTGGCCTATGCCGAGGCGGTGGGCCATGCGGGCGCCATTACGCCCGTGCCCGGCGGCGTTGGCCCCATGACCATTGCCTGCCTGTTGGAAAACACGCTGGAAGCGGCGTTGGCGCGGCGGGGATAAACCCTACCAGCGCAGACTGCGTAACGCCGCAAGCGGCGCCACTTTTTCCGCCGCCGCAACGGCGGCCAGGGCTTCACCGCTTGGGTCCGCGCCATGCGCTTCGCCGGCCAGGCCGGTCAGCGCCCAAAGCGCGTCAATGCCCACGGCTTGCGCGCCGGCCAAATCCGTATGCGGGCTATCGCCGATGGCCAGCACGCGGGCTTTGGGGATCGGCCCCAGCAATTCCATCACCGGTTCATAAATCGCCGGATCAGGCTTGCCGATTTCCAGCACATCGCCGCCGAATTCGCGATACAGATCGGCCAAGGCGCCCGCGCAGATCCACTTCTCACCTGCCACCATCACATGCCGATCAGGATTGACGCAGAGCATCGGCAAGCCCGCATCGAAACAGGCGCGCAAGGCCGCGTGATAAGGTTCCGCGCTTGTTGTACCGCGATCCGCATCAGGGCCGGTATTGAGCAGGAAGTCTGCCTTGGTTGGGTGTGTCACGATTTCGGCCGCGCCTTGTTCCACCACGGAAAGGTCTTGTTCCCGCCCTAGGTGTATCACGCGCTGCCCAAGCCGCGCGAACCAGGGGTGCTTGCGGTCCTTCATCAACCGCCAGGAAGCCTCGCCCGAGGACATAATGCCATCATACAGCCCGCGATCGAGCCCCATGCGGTCCAGCATGCCTTGCACGAACCAGGCGCGGCGCGGCGCATTGGTCAGGAAGACAATGCGCTTGCCGCGCGCCTTCAACGCCGCGAGGGCTTCCGGCACGCCGGGATAGGGTTTGCGCCCATCATGCACAACGCCCCAAAGATCCAGCACATAGCCGTCGTAACGGTCAGCAATGTCAGCAATACCTTCCAGAATTTGCATCATGCATCCTTGCCGACAGCATCGGCGACTGAGGTAAAGCCATCACGCGCGAGAAGCGCCGCGAGGCCATCGAGAATCTGCCGCACCAAAACCGGCCCGGCATAGGCGAAGCCGGAATAAAGCTGCACCAGCGCAGCGCCGGCGCGGATTTTGGCATAGGCTTGTTCGGCGCTGGCAATGCCGCCCACGCCGATCAGCGCAATGCGCCCTTGTGCCAGGTGGTAGCAGCGCCGCAGCATTTCTGTGGAAAGCGCGAAGAGCGGCGCGCCGGAAAGCCCGCCGGCCTGGTCCTTCAGGGGCGATTGCAGAGAAGCCGGGCGCGTGATGGTGGTATTGGAGATGATCAGCCCGGCAATGCCCTGCGCCACGCAGGTCTCCACAATGGGGCCGAGCGCATCATCCGCCAGATCAGGCGCAATCTTCACCAGCAAAGGCGGGCGCTTGGCCAGCGCGGCGCAGCGCGCATTGATGGCAGCCAGAATCGAGGCGAGCCGTTCTTCCCCCTGCAAATCGCGCAGGCCCGGCGTATTGGGGGAGGAGACATTGACGGTCACGTAGTCCACATGCGGTGCCAGCGTTTCGTAAAGCGCCGGGTAATCACGTTCCGGATCGGCGCCTTCCTTGTTGATCCCGATATTCGCACCGAAAATTCCCGGCAAGGGCCGCGGCAGCGCCTTCAGCCGGGCAATGAAGGCATCCAGCCCTGCATTATTGAAGCCCAGCCGATTGATCACCGCACGGTCTTCGGTCAGGCGGAAAATCCGTGGCCGCGGATTGCCGATTTGCGGGCGCGGGGTGACCGTGCCGGCTTCCATGAAACCAAAGCCCAGCCGCAGCAGCGGCAACACAGCTTCCGCATTCTTGTCAAAGCCTGCAGCCAGGCCAAGCGGATTGCGGAAGCGAAGGCCCGCGACTTCCGTCGCCAGACTTGGATGGTCGGCACCGCGATCCGCGCCGGCAAGGCCAAGGGCAAGGGCTCGCAGCGCGATACTATGGGCGGTTTCGGCATCCATACCGCGCATGAGCGGCATGAGGGCGGAGGCGATGGCGGGAGTCATGGTGCCCTTCTGCCCTGGACAGCGTCGCAGCGAAAGGGCGCTTGGCCCGCAGAGGGGCAGAAAGATAGTGCTTTCATTCCCGCCAAGGCAATTGTAGCTTTTCATTTAGGCTGCACTTTAAAATTTAGTGAGGAGCCGTGACGCTTTTCGCCTGTCTTGCCGCCCAATCAGGTGATGCCGCTTCCTTTGGTTGCACCTGTGCAGCATGCCAGGAAGGCTGGAAGCCGATGGCCGCTACCTCCGCGCCTGACCCTACGCCTAAGGCAGTAGTGGTGGATGTTCCGGGCAATGCCTCCACCAGTTTCTCGATTGCGGTTGGTGCGCCGCTCGACGGCGTTTTGGAGGCGAAAACCGATCACGATTGGTATGCTGTGAAGTTAGTGGCGGGAACGCGCTACCGTATCACCTTGGATGGTATCGCTTTCTCGGACTTTGCGTCGCTTGAAGACCCTTACATTTACTTGCGCGATTCCAGTGGCAATTTGCTCAAGCAGGACGATGATGGTGGGCCTGGACGCGATTCCCTTTTGAATTGGGTTGCTCCGTCAAGCGGGCTTTATTTCCTTGATGTCGGCGCCTGGAATGAGGATTACGTCGGCGGCTATCGGCTCGCGATCAGTGAATTCACGGTGCCGGCCTATAGCCTCGATCAAATCGCCGATTTTCTAACGACAGATTTTTGGAATAGTGGCGGCCATCGTTGGGACACCAGTGGCGATAACATCATTTCGTATAATGTGACAGCACTCACGGCTGCGGGCCAGACGCTAGCGCGTGCGGCCTTCCAGGCCTGGGCCAATGTTACTAATTTGGCGTTTCAGGAAGTTGAAAGCGGCGGCGATATTCCGTTTGACGATAATCAATCTGGCGCTTTTGCGGGCGGCACCTGGTCCAATGGCTTTATCACCTCCATGCGGGTGAATGTCAGCACCAGCTGGCTCGCGCGTTATGGCGCAACAATCGATAGCTATTCATTCCAGACCTATGTGCATGAAATCGGGCATGCCCTGGGGCTTGGCCATGGCGGGCCTTATAATGGTTCAGCGAGTTATGGGCTGGATAATCTCTATGTGAATGATGTCTGGTCTTATACGGTCATGTCCTATTTTGACCAGGCAGAGGCTGATTTCGGTAGTTATCGCTTTGTCATGGGGCCAAGCCTTGGCGATATCCTGGCGGTCCAAAATCTCTATGGCGCGAATACTACATTCAATTCCGGGAATAGCGTCTATGGTCGTAACGCCACCGCCGGTTCGCTTTATGATTTCGCGAATTATTCTACCGCGCCGGCCTTCACCATCTATGATACGGGCGGGACGGATACGCTGGATGCTTCGGGCTATGGCGCGAACCAAATCATCAATCTAAATGCCGAAGCTTTTTCTTCCATTGGTGGCCCCACCAACAACATTGCCATTGCGCGCGGCGTGGTCATTGAAGCCGCGATTGGTGGCGATGGCAGCGATAGTATCATCGGCAATGCAACCAATAATCTGTTGATGGGCAATGCCGGCGCCGACACGCTGGATGGTGGCGCGTCAAATGACAGTCTGGTTGGCGGCGCGGGTGATGACCGCCTGATAGGTGGCGCGGGTTTGGATATCACCGACTATAGCCAAGCCATCGGCGCCATTTCCGTCAATCTTGCTGCTGGCACAGCCTCGGGCAGCGATATCGGTACGGATACGCTGCTTGGTGTTGAAGGTGCTGCCGGCGGGCCAGGGGCGGATTCTTTCATTGGCGATACGGGCGATAATCTCCTGTCGGGTATTGCGGGTAGTGATACGCTCATTGGCGGCGCGGGTAGTGACAGTCTTTACGGTGGCGCGGGTGATGATCTGCTGATCACCGATGGTATTGCTGATTATTTGGACGCTGGCGCTGGCGATGATGTCATCCTGCTTGGCGGCACACAGCTTGCTGATATCCTGGCGTTGTTCGCAACATCTTGACCATCGGGTCTTACGTGCTTGACGCCCCCTGATCACGGGGCGACAAGCGGCAGCCGAAGCTTCTTCGGCGCAACGCCAGTCCGGGATCACATGACAAGCTTCAAGGGGCCGCTGCTACTGGTGGGGGCCATGGCGCTTTTTGCGCTGCTCGATGCCAATTCGAAGCTGCTGGCCGGGCGGTATGGCGCGGATCAAGTGCTGGTTATTCGTTATGGCGCGCTGCTGATATTGCTTGGAATGCTGCGCCTAGTTTGGCGCGGCGCAGGCGGGCCGATTGCAACCGCGCGCCCTGGGCTGCATTTGCTGCGGGCAGTGTGCATGGCGGGTTCCGCCTATGGTTTCTTCCTGGCGTTCCGAGACATCCCTTTGGCCGAAGGTTATCTGGTTTATTTCACCGCACCCTTCTTCATCCTGCTGCTGGCAACCTTGATACTTGGCGAAAGGAATGGCGGCGCTGTCTGGTTCTGGTCTGCCGTGGGGTTTCTTGGCGTCATGGTTGCGATGTTTCCTGCACTGACGTTACGCGGACCTTCCGCGACGATCCCGTGGCATGCCTATGCTTGGGCGTTTCTCGGCACCATGACCTATGCCGGGTTTTTGACCATCAGCCGCATGCTGCGCGCAGAACAGAATGCGGCGCGGCTGATCTTCTGGTCCTCAGGCCCGATCTTCATCGCCATCTTGCCCTTTGCCATCGCTGATTGGGTAGCGCCCGATGCCCTTGATTGGGTGGCGCTGCTTGCAAATGGGCTTCTTGCAGGGGGCGCGACCCTAGCGCTGGCCATTGCCTTCAGCATTGATCGCGCGGCACGACTGGCGCCGCTGGAATTCACTGCCTTGGTCTTCGCGCTGATACTTGATGCGGCGATCTGGCAGCTTTGGCCCGGTGCCTGGACCTTGGCGGGCGCCACCATCGTGGTCTTTGCCTGCCTGATGAGTGAACGCGCGGCGCGGCGCGACCATCACTGACCCGCCGCCTGTTTCCAGGCGCCCTCTTTCCACGATAGGCTTTGGTGCATAAGCCAGAAGGGAGAGAAGCCATGGCCAAATCGGAACTATGGAAGAAGGGCGATGCGGTACGCACGCGTCTGATGGGTCAATCCACCGTGAAGACCATGGCTCAGGGTGTTTATGACGACCCCATCATGGAAAAATTCGGCGATTATGCGCGCGAAGCAGTGTTTGGCATGCTCTGGTCCCGCCCGGGGCTCGATCTCAAGACAAAGGCGCTAATTTGCGTGATTTCCGATACCGCCATCCACGCCTGGCCGGAACTCGCCATTCATCTGCGGATGGCGCGGCGCATGGGCTGGACTGAGGATGAACTCACTGAGGCACTGATGCATCTTTGCGGCTATATCGGCCTGCCTGCGGTGCGGGAAGCGATGATCGTGGCCAAGGGCGTCTTTGCCGAAATGCGCGCCGAACCGGATGGCGGTCTGGCTGAGGCCTGATTTTTGTGTTTCTGACCCTTTCGCCTAGAAAAGCACAGCCGGGTAGCATCACGCGCTCGGCGGAGAGACGGAACAACAGCGCCCATGTCCCAAACCACCCTTGCCTCCATCGGCTTTCCGGCAAAGGAAGGGGCGCGGGCTTTTACCACGCGGCCTGAAATCATCGGCACTTTCGGGGCGGTGGCGTCCACCCATTGGATCGCTTCCCAAGTGGGGATGGCCGTGCTGGAACGCGGCGGCAATGCTTTTGATGCGGCGGCGGCGGCTGGCTTTACGCTGCAAATCGTGGAACCGCATTTGAATGGCCCTGGCGGCGATTGCCCCATTTTGCTGCACAGCGCCCGCACCGGGCAGCAGCAGGCCATTTGCGGCCAAGGCCCGGCGCCGGCCGGCTTGAATGTCGCGCTCATGAAGAACCTCGGCCATGAAATCATGCCCGGCACCGGCATGTTGGCCGCGCCCATCCCCGGCGCCTTTGACGCCTGGATGCTGATGCTGCGGGACCATGGCACTTGGAAGCCGCGCGATATCCTGGCCTATGCCATTGGCTATGCGCGGCATGGCGCGCCCATGGTGCCGCGCGTGCGCGCCACGATTGATTCGGTGCGCCCCTTGTTTGAGGCGGAATGGAAAACCTCTGCCGCACTCTGGCTGCGGAATGGCGGGCCGGCACCGGGCGGGCTTTATGCTAACCCGATACTTGCCGATACCTATGAACGTGTGGTGCACGAAGCGGAAGCCGCCGGCGGGGATCGCGTCGCGCAAATCGAAGCGGCGCGGCGTACCTGGTATCGCGGCTTCGTCGCCGAAGCGATTGACCGTTTCTGCCGGGCAACCGAAGCCATGGACACGTCGGGCCGACGCCATCGCGCGGTGCTGAATGGTCAGGATTTGGCGAATTGGTCCGCCGGGGTCGAAGCGCCGCTTGGCTTGGATTACCACGGCCATCGCGTGCTGAAATGCGGCCCCTGGAGCCAAGGGCCAGCCATGCTGCAAACCCTCGCTTTGATCGCGGGTGATGACATTGCGGCGATGGACCCAATGGGACCGGAGTTCATCCATCTGGTGGCCGAAGCGATGAAGTTGGCCTTCGCCGATCGTGAAGCCTTTTACGGCGACCCGAATTTCGTTGATGTCCCGATGGCGACACTGCTGTCGCCCGCCTATAACGCCGCGCGTCGCGCCTTGATTGGCGATAGCGCCAGCATGGAATTCCGCGCGGGCTCCCCCGATGGCCGCACACCGCGCACGGATTACGCCGCCGCCATTCGCCGCGCACAGGAAATGGCCGCGGCGGCCGGCAGCGGCGAGCCCACAGTCTCCCGCCTTGGTGCCGCAGGCGGTGATACCTGCCATGTCGATGTGATTGACGCTACCGGGAATATGGTGAGTGCCACACCTTCCGCCGGATGGCTGCAATCCTCGCCCGCCATACCGGAGCTTGGCTTCTGCCTTGGCACGCGCTGCCAGATGTTCTGGCTGGATGAAACGCTGCCCAATGGCCTGCAGCCAGGCAAGCGCCCGCGCACCACGCTCTCCCCCACGCTGGTGCTGCGCGATGGCAAGCCCTGGATGAGCTTTGGCACGCCAGGTGGCGAACAACAGGATCAATGGCAATCCATCATGCTGCTGCGCATGCTACATCATGGCATGAATATTCAGGAGGCGATTGATGCGCCTTCCTTCCATTCGGAACATTGGATCAGCAGCTTCTGGCCACGCGGCGCCAAGCCCGGCAAGCTGGTGATTGAAGGGCGCTATTCGCCGGAAGTGCTGGCCACGCTGAAAGCGCGCGGGCATCAGGCGGAAGCGGGTGGCGATTGGACCGAAGGGCGGCTGACTGGCGCGCGGCTTGAAGCCGATGGCACAATCCGTGCCGGCGCCAATCCGCGCGGCATGCAAGGTTACGCAGTGGGGCGGTGATGGAATTAGCGGGCGACTCACAACGGGAATACCACGCGCGCAAGCGCATCCTGGTCACAGGGGGGGCCGGCTTTGTCGGCAGCCATTTATGCGATGCGCTTTTGGCCGCAGGGCATGAGGTTCTCTGCGCCGATAATTTCTTCACCGGCAACAAGGCCAATATCGAAAGTCTGTTGGATCACCCTTACTTCGAACTGATCCGCCATGACGTGACCTTCCCACTTTATGTAGAGGTTGATGAGATCTACAATCTCGCCTGCCCGGCATCGCCCATCCATTACCAGCATGACCCGGTGCAGACGCTGAAGACCAGCGTGCATGGCGCGATCAATATGCTGGGGCTCGCGAAGCGCTTGAAGGCCCGCATTCTGCAAGCTTCCACCAGTGAGGTTTACGGCGACCCGAATGTGCATCCGCAGCCCGAGGAATATTGGGGCAATGTGAACCCAATTGGGCCGCGTTCCTGTTATGATGAAGGAAAGCGCTGCGCGGAGACGCTGTTCTTCGATTACCATCGCCAATTCCGCCTGCCCATCAAGGTTGCGCGCATCTTCAACACCTATGGCCCGCGCATGCACCCGAATGATGGGCGCGTTGTGTCCAATTTCATTGTCCAAGCGCTACGCGGTGATCCCATCACTATCTATGGAGATGGCAAGCAGACACGGTCCTTCTGTTTTGTATCTGACCTGGTTGAAGGTCTGCGCCGACTGATGGATTCAGCCGAAGAAGTCACCGGGCCGATCAATCTTGGCAATCCGGGCGAATTCACCATGATTGAATTGGCCGAAGCAGTGATCCGGCTGACCGGTTCAACTTCCCGCATGGTGTTCCGGCCCGCCCCGGTGGATGACCCACGCCAACGCCAGCCCGATATCACCAAGGCGCGCGGCAAGCTTGGCTGGGAGCCGACCATCCCGCTGGAACACGGCCTTGTGCATACCATCGCTTATTTCGATAAGCTATTGTCCAAGGGAGCCGCCTGAGCATGCGCATCCTGCTCGCCATTGCGCATTTTTTTCGCGCCGAGGAAGGATCAAACCACAGCTCCACCAATGCACATCGGCGTGATCAACGCGCGGCCGCGATCCGCAGCGTGATAGATGCCTGGCGTGGGCATTACGGCCCGGTTTCCACCAACAATGTCTGGCAAAAGCGTTTCGAGCCCATGATGGGCGTCGCGGATCAGCTTAACATCATTGTGCTGGTGAATGGCGAGAATCATTTGCTGGATGCGGATTACTGCCGCGCGCGTGGTGTGCGACTTTATGATGCGAAGCTTGATAATCCGCGCATGCTGGGCTTCACGGCGCATAAGCTTTTTGCCGATGCCCGCAATGTCTATGATGTTTTCGCTTTCTCAGAAGATGATCTGCGCCCAACCGGTGGCGATATGATCCCGCGCATCCTGGCGTTTCAGGATGATTACGGCTGGCGGCGCGTTTTATTTCCCAATCGCTTTGAATGGAATCCGCGTGGCCCGGCGCTCAAGACCTATATTGATGGCATGCTGCGCCCGGGCTTGCTCGCCCCTTTTGAAGCGGCGCTACCGGATGAGCGTTTCCTGAAGGGCCAACAAGGGGCAAGGCCGCTCACCTTCCAGCGTGCGACCAATCCGCATTGCGGGTTCTTCGCGATTACCGCCGAGCAATTGACGCATTGGATGGCGCAACCGCAATTCGGCGATCAGGATTGCAGCTTCATCTCACCGCTGGAAAGCGCGGCAACACTCGGCATTCTGAAAACCTTCCCGATCTATAAGCCCTTTGGCCGCGATAGGGGCTGGCTTGAGATCGAGCATCTGGATACGCGCTTTTCCGGCATGAATTTGCCGGGGCGCCCATCGCCTGCGCCCCGGCCAAGCTGAATTCAGCGCGGGCGCGGGCCGCTGCGACGCGGTGCGGGGCCGCGCTTGGCGGCGGCCGGCAGCGCGGCGGGTGCTGCCTTACCGGATTGCGCGCGCAAATCGGCAATGGTGGCGCGGTTGGTCACCTGTTCCGGATTCATGCGGATTTCAACAATCGCGGGCTTGCCGGAAGCCAGCGCGCGCTGGACTGCGGGCACCATCTCCTCCGTCTTTTCCACCACCTCACCATGGCCACCAAAGGCTTCAATGAAGCGCGCGAAATCCGGATTGGTGAGCGCGGTGCCAGAGACACGATGCGGATAGGTGCGTTCCTGATACATGCGGATGGTGCCATACATCTGGTTGTTGAACACCAGAATGACTGGATTGACGGAATGATGAAACGCGGTCGCGATTTCCTGCCCCGTCATCAGAAAGCCGCCGTCGCCCACAAAGCCAATCACTGTCCGTTCCGGATGCACAATCTTGGCACCAATCGCTGATGGCACCGCATAACCCATGGCGCCATTGGTGGGGCCAAGGAAATCCTGGCCTGCCCCCACATGCATGAAGCGCGTGGGCCAGGTCGCGAAATTGCCGGCATCCGTCGTGTAGATCGTATTGGCCGGCAAAGCCTTTTCCAAATCCTGCAGGGCCTTCGCAAGATTGAGCGGTCCTTCGTAACTGGGTGCTGCCGCCTGCTTCATGCGCGTCGTGCGCAAATCCCGCGTCCAGCCGGCCCAGGCGGGCTTTTTGATGGACGCTGCCGCCTTGGCCGCTGCGGCAAAGGCATTGAGGTCCGCGGTGATGCCAAGTGCGGGGCGATAGACGCGCCCGATTTCCGATTGCTCGGGATAGACATGCACAATCGGCGTCGCCCCTGCCATGTCCAACAGCGTATAACCCTGGCTGAAAGTCTCACCGAGGCGCGACCCAATGGCGATGATCAAATCCGCATCCTTGGCATGGGCCACCAGGCCCGGATCGGCACCGACGCCCAAATCGCCCACATAATTCTCCGAATTACCATCAAAAATTCCCTGGCGACGGAAACCAACCGCCACAGGCAGATCATTCGCCAGCAGGAAGTCCCGGATATCGGCCTTGCCCTGATCGGACCAGCGTGAGCCACCCAGCACCGCCAGCGGGCGCTTCGCCTTACCCAGCATTGCCATCATGCGCGCAACGGCATCGGGTGCGGGGTGCGGCGGCAGCACATTGGCGGGGCCGATATCCGGCACGGCTGCCATGCGCTTTTGCATTTCTTCACTGATCGCAATCACCACCGGGCCAGGGCGGCCAGACACCGCGACATCAAAGGCATGCGCCATCAATTCGGGGATGCGCTTTTCATCATCAATCTGCGTCACCCATTTGGCGATGGGGCTGAACATGCGGCGATAATCAACTTCCTGGAAGGTTTCGCGGTCTGTCTCCTCGACCGGGATTTGGCCAACCAGCAGTACCAGCGGCGTTGAATCCTGCTGCGCCACATGCACGCCAATGGCCGCATGGCAGGCGCCCGGGCCGCGCGTGACAATAGCGACACCTGGCTTGCCGGTGAGCTTGCCATAGGCTTCGGCCATATGAATGGCGCCAGCTTCAAAGCGGCAGGTTACCAATTGCAACTGGTTGCGCACGGCATAAAGCCCATCGAGCAGATCAAGATAGCTCTCACCCGGCACACAAAACGCGTGGGTGACACCTTGGGCCACCAGCGCATCGGCCAAAAGCTTGCCGCCTGTCCGTCCTGTTTTCGCTTCAGCCATAACCGCTTCCCCAATGATTCGAATTCAGGGGGGAAGCTAGCGCAGAAAATCCGGGTGTGAAATCACCCCGGTGCAAGCGGCGGCGTGTTATTCCGCCGCCTGATGCCCATGGCCCGTGGCGGGCTTTGATTGCAGATTGGCCAATTTGGCGGCGATGGCGCCGATTGGCTTGGTATAGGGTGCGAGCAGCAGATAAAGCGCCGGCACCGCATAAAGCGTGACAATCGTGGAAAGCGTGATGCCGCCCACAATCACCACCCCCAAGGCCTGCCGGCTTTCCGCCCCGGCCCCGGTTGCCATGGCAAGCGGCACAGCGCCCAGCACCGTCGCGATGGAGGTCATCAGGATCGGGCGCAGCCGCACAACGGATGCTTCCAGCACCGCATCACGAATGCTCATGCCGCGATCACGAAGCTGGTTGGCGAATTCCACCACCAGAATGCCGTTCTTCGCCATGAGGCCAATCAGCAATACCATCCCGATCTGGCTGAACACATTCAGCGTCTGCCCCGTCACCCATAGCGCCAGCAGCCCACCCGTCACCGCAAGCGGCGTGGACAGCAGAATGACGAAGGGGTGGATGAAGCTTTCGAACTGCGCCGCCAGCACCAGGAACACCACCAACAGCGCCAGCGCGAAGGTCACATAAAGCGCGCCGGAGCTTTCGCGGAATTCAAGGCTCTGACCCAGATAGGAAATACGCGCTTCCTGCGGCAGCACTTCCTTGGCGGTGCGATCAAGGAAGTCCAAAGCCTCGCCCAAGGAATAACCCGGCGCGAGAGAGGCGGTGATGGTGATGGCGCGCACGCGGTCCTGCCGCGACAAGGTTTGCGCGCGGGCGCGTTCGGAAAGCGTCACGACATTTGAAAGCGGCACCAGCCCGCCACTTCCCGTACGCACAAAGACATTCTGCAGATCATAAGGCGAAAGCCGCGCGGAATCTGGTGCCTGCAACAGCACCTTGTATTCCTGCCCGCCCACGACATAGGTGGTGACTTCGCGTGATCCCATCAGGGTTTCAATGGTACGCCCGACGGCGGCAATTGAAATGCCAAGATCGGCGGCCTTGCGCCTATCAATATCCACGCGCACTTCGGGCTTGGTTTCCTTGAAGTTGTGGTCAAGGTTCAGCAAGCGCGGATTGGTGCGCGCCTTTTCCAGAAACACATCGCGCCAAGCGATCAGCGTATCATAATCCGGACCGCCGATCACGAATTGCAGCGGCGGCTGGAAGCCGCGCTGACCAAGGGATGGCGGGTTCAGCGCGAAGCCGCGAATGCCTGGAATGCCTGCTACCAGGGGGAAGATTTCGGCAGCAATCGCCTGTTGCTTGCGTTCCCGCTCGTTCCAGGGTGCCAAGCGCACAAAGACATTCGCGATATTGCCAACGGCTGGGCGCTGAAAGCCGCCTACAGTTGCGAAGACCGCATAGGCCTCGCCATTATCGATATATTTCTGCAACAGGCTTTCCAGGCGGATCACATGTTCAGTCGTATAGGGGAAGGAAGCGCCCTCAGGCCCCGTGGTCGGGATGATGACAACGCCGCGGTCTTCAGTCGGCGCGAATTCCTTAGGCAAAGCATTGAACAGCACCACGGCGAATAGCGACATGGCCGCCGATACGCCCATGACCAACACCGGGGCGCGGAGCGCCTTATCCAAGGTCCAGCGCAACCCATCATTCATCGCAACGAAAAACGGCTCTGTCATGCGCACCAGCATGCTTTCGCCTTCATGCGCGCGCAGCAGCTTGGAACACATCATGGGCGTGAGTGTGAGTGCGATCAGCCCCGAGAATAAGACCGATGCCGCAAGCGCAATGCCGAATTCGGTAAACAGCCGCCCCGTATTCCCCCCCATGAAAGATAACGGCAAGAAAACCGAAACCAGCACCAGGGTTGTCGCAATAACGGCGAAGGCAATTTCGCGTGATCCAAGCAAGGAAGCAAGTAAGGGGTCTTCGCCCAATTCGATGCGGCGATGGATATTTTCCAGCACCACAATAGCGTCATCCACCACCAGGCCAATGGCAAGCACCAGGCCAAGCAGCGTCAGCACATTCACCGAAAACCCGAATACCGCCATGGGCAGGAAGGACGCCACGATGGAAACGGGAATGGCGACCGCAGGAATAATGGTCGCGCGCACCGAACGCAGGAACAGGAAGATCACGCCCACCACAAGGGCCAGCGCAATTATCAGCGCGTGTTCAACCTCATAGATAGATTGCGCGATGAATAGGCTTTCATCATAGCCAATGATGGCATCCACACCGGGCGGTAAGGTGGGCTTGATGCGTTCCATCTCCGCCTTCACACCATCGGCGACCGCCAAGGTATTCGCCGTGGATTGGCGTAGAATGCCAAGGCCGATGGAAGGTCGGCCATTGATGCGATAGCCGCCGCGCGTATCTTCCGCACCAACCTCAACCCGCGCCACTTCGCCCAGCAACACTTGCGCGCCGCCCGTGCCCCGCGCCACCACCACCTGACGGAACTGGTCGGGCGTGCTCATCCGTGAATCGGTGCGTACCGTCAATTCGCGCGCGGTGCTTTCAATGCGCCCGCCGGGCAATTCCACATTCTCGCGCCGGATCGCGTCTTCCACATCCTGCACCGTCAAGCCACGCGCGGCCAAAGCCTGACGATCGAGCCAGATACGCATGGAAAAGCGCCGTTCGCCCAGCACCAGCACTTGTGCGACACCTTCCACAATCGCGAGTCGATCCACGATGCGCCGGCGCGCGATATCGGTCAGGTCAAGCGGTGAGAGGGTTTCGGAATTCAGCGCAATCCACAAAATGGGCCGGCTATCGCCATCCACCTTTTGCACAATCGGCGTATCGGCCTGTTCCGGCAGGCGCGCCAGCGCACGCGCCACACGGTCCCGCACATCATTGGCAGCGCTATCCACATCGCGCGTCAGGCGAAATTCCAGCGTGATCTGGCTGCGTTCATCGCGCGATTGGGATTGGATGTTTTTGATCCCCTCAATCCCCGCAACAGCGCCTTCCAGGATTTCCGTAATCTGATTATCCACCACGGGCGCGGAGGCACCGCGATAGGTGGTGACAATCTGGATGATCGGCGGATCAATCTTTGGGTATTCCCGGATCGGCATTTTAAAGAGCGACGCCACACCAAGCACGATCAGCATCAGGCTGATAACGGTTGCGAAAACCGGCCGTTTGATCGAGATATCGGAAAGGACCATGGGTTCTGCCCTACTCAGCTTGTCGGACGCGTGATGGTTTCAATGATGCGCACCGGCGCATCGGGGCGCAAGCGTTGGATGCCGCGCACCACAACAGGCTCACCCGCCGCAACGCCTTCGCGGATTTCTACCTCGCTCGGCAGGCGAAGCCCAAGCTTCACTTCCTGGCGCTTCGCGCGGCCGTCGCGGATCACATAGACAAAGGCGCGGTCGCCTACCGGGTCTATCGCTTCTTCCGGGATCAGCAACGCGCTTGGCCGTTCTTCCAGCACCATCTCCACATTCAGGAACAGGCCCGGGCGCAACGCTTCATCCGAATTGTCGAATTCGCTGATCACGCGCACGCTGCGGGTTGCTGGGTCAATACGCGTATCAATGATGGCGACCTGCCCATTGAAACGACGATCACCGTAAGCAGTGCTGCGCGCAGTAACCTGACGCCCCAATTGCACCCGCGCCAGATAGACTTCCGGCACGGAAAATTCCACGCGCACACGGGAAACATCATCGAGTGTCGTAATCGCCGTGCCGGGCTGGATCAGCGCGCCCAGGCTCACTTGGCGCAGACCCACGCGCCCGCTGAAGGGCGCGGTCACGCGCAATTCTTCAAGCTTTGCTTCGGATTGCCGCACACGGCCTTCCGCCTGGCGCGCGACCGCTTCCAACGTATCCAGCCGCTGCGCCGCGATGGTCTGGCCAGCCTGCAAGCCGCGGGCACGCACCAGCTGATTGCGCGCATCGTCCAAAAGCGCGCGGGCCTGATCAAGCTCCGCCGAAACCGCGCCGGAATCGAGTTCTACCAGGGTTTCCCCCGCCTGCACCTTCTGGCCTTCAGTGAAACGGATATGGGTGACAATGCCAACAATCTTGCCGGTGATGGTGACAGCTTCGCGCGCACGCACCGTGCCGATGCTTTCAACCTTATCCACCACCATGCCGCTACGCACCGGCTGGACCACAACGCCAATCGGGCCGGATGGCCCGCCACGCGCAGGCGCCTGGCTGGTGCCGGATTGCAGCCCAACCAATTCCAATGGCTTCGGCAGGCCATATTCCTCGCCCTTGAAGTGCCAAGCCGCGCCAGCGCCGGCGATCAGGGCCAAGAGGCCTAGCTGCGTAATCGTGCGCATATCATTCCAACCCAAGCCGCCCCGCAGGACCGGCACCATGGCAGAGCGAAACCGCAAACCGGCCCCGGACCGCGGGAAAGAGCCGGACGAGATCGCCAAGCTCGGAGAAGCTTCTGCCGCGCCCCAAAGGTCACGGCAAGTTTAACTTTCCTTAGATATGGGGTTGACCATCGCCGGGCGCTACCCTGATGCAGCGCGCCTGTCGGCCAGGGACAATCTGGCGGAGCGGCGGCACCCCGTTCTGGCAACCCTCAATCACCTCGGCACAGCGGGGCGCGAAGGCGCAACCCGTGGGCACCTGGTCCAGCATGGGCGGTGCGCCGGGGATGGTGGTCAGGCGCTTACCGCGCATGCCGGCATGCACTGTTGCGCCCAGCAAACCCTTGGCATAGGGGTGCAAGGGGCCGGCCATGAGCGCGCCGACAGGGCCTTCTTCCACAACCTTGCCGGCATACATCACCGCCACCCGGTCAGCGATTTCCCCTGCAACGCCAAGGTCATGGGTCACGAATACCACCCCCATGCCAAGCTGCTCCTGCAAGGAACGCAGCAGCAGCAGCACCTGGATTTGCACCGTAGCATCCAGCGCCGTGGTAGGCTCATCCGCCAGCAGCAGCTTGGGCCGGCAGGCCAGCGCCACGGCAATCATGGCGCGCTGCCTGAGGCCGCCCGATAATTCATGCGGGTAAGCCGAAAGTCGCCGCTTGGCCGAGGGGATTTGCACCAATTCCAGCAATTCCAAGGCTCTGGCATCGGCAGCGCTGCGGCTGGCGCCTTCATGGCGCTGCACGGTTTCGGCGATTTGCCGACCGATGGTGAAGACCGGGTCCAGCGCCGTCATGGGTTCCTGAAAGATCATGGCCACATCGCCGCCGCGGAAATCAGCGAGCTGACTTTCGCTCATGGCCTGCACATCGCGCCCGGCCACCTGGATTTCGCCGGTCACCTTCGCGGTCTTTGGCAAGAGCTTCATCAAGGCGCGGAGTGTCACCGATTTGCCGGAACCTGATTCGCCCAGGATGCACAGCACCTCCCCAGCCGCGAGGTCCAGATCAACGCCATTGACGGCATGCACGGTGCGATCACGCGATTCGAACTTCACATGAAGGTCGCGGAGCCGGATCAGCGGTGCCTCAGGGCTTGGTTTCAACGCCGCGCTCATGCCGCGATCCCCCCGGCTTGGCTATGGCCACTTCCGGGCAAAGCCATGTGGCAGGCGGCTTGATGCCCGGGGCTTAAAGGGGCGGCCACCGGGGCGCGTTCGGCGCAAATCGCCTCGGCATGCGGGCAGCGGGTGCGGAAGCGGCAGCCGGAAGGTGGGTTCACCGGATTGGGCGGATCGCCCGTCAGCGGCGGTTCGGTCCGGCGCTGCGAAGGGTCCATGGAAGGCCGAGAAGCCAAAAGCGCCCGGGTATAGGGATGCCCCGGGCGGGCATAAATCTCATCCACCGGGCCTTCCTCGGCCACTTGGCCAAGATACATCACCAGCACGCGGTCACTGATATACTGCACCACATTCAGATCATGGCTGATGAAAACATAGGTCAGGCCGAAGCTTTCCTTAAGGTCCACGAGCAGGTTCAGGACCTGCGCCTCCACGCTTTTGTCGAGCGCCGAGACCGGTTCATCCAGAATGACCAGACGCGGGCGCAGCGCCAAGGCGCGGGCGATATTCACCCGCTGGCGCTGACCGCCGGATAATTCATGCGGGTAGCGCCGTGCGAATTGCGCTGGCGCCAGGCCAACCGCGGCGAGCAATTCCCGCGCCCTTTCGCGCGCTTCCGCTGCCGGCACACCATGCACTTCGGGGGCGAAGGCGATGGTATCTTCAATAGGTAGGCGAGGGTTCAATGAGGCGTAGGAGTCCTGAAACACCATCTGAACCTGTCGGCGGTAGTCCTTCAGCGAAATCCCGCCGCCGAGATCATCTCGCCCGACCGGCTCGCCATCGAAAACCATCTCACCCGCACCGGGGTCCAGCAGGCGCATCAGCAGGCGGGCGGTGGTGGATTTGCCACAGCCGCTTTCGCCCACAATGCCCAAGGTTTCACCCTTGCGGACGCTTAGCGAGACACCATCCACCGCGCGAACCTCCCCCATCTGGCGGCCGAACAGGCCACCCCGGATGGGGAAATGCTTCACGAGGCCTCGGGTTTCGAGCAGAGGCTGAGCGGCGCCGCCGCGATCTGGGGCAGGAGGGGGCATTACCATAATCCTAGATAAGCAAACCCTATGCCGCCTGGAGAGGGCACCCGACCGGCTTTTGGGCGATTTTTCGCCCAAAACTTAGTCATAATGCCATTCGCTTTGCAAATTAACCTGCCTGCTGCGGGGTCATGTTTCCCGCCGGGAAGGTTACGCGTTACCATGGAAATAGTTCAGGAGGGCCAAGGCCATGCGCGCCGTATTCATCATGATCAAGTGTGAGATGGGCCAGGCCTATGGCGTGGCGCGGGAGATGGCCGATGGCATTCCGGAGCTTTCGGAAATGCATTCCATTTCCGGCCAATATGACCTGCTCGGGAAATTCTACCTGGAAGCGGATCGCGATATCGGGCTTTTCGTGGTGGAGACAATCCAGACCGTGCCCGGCGTGAAGGACACTTACACCCTGCAAACCTTCAACGCCTTTTCCGGGCGCGGCGGCTGAACCACCGCGCCCACGGCGCCCTTAATTCTGCGGCATGCCTTCCGGCACAATGGTGCGCACCAGGCTGGCATCGAGCGATTCATAGGCGTGGTAGCCAATCGTCTCATAAAGCTGGGCGCGGGTTTGCATCCGCCCGGCCATGTTATGCGTGCCGCCATCGGCTTTGATCGCGCCGTACAGATCTTCCATCGCGCGGGCCGCGATGCGCAAATGGCTCACGGGCCAGATCACCATGGCGTAACCCATTTGCTGAAATTCAGTGGCGGTAAAGAAGGGCGTGCGGCCGAATTCGGTCATATTGGCCAGCAGCTTCACGCCCGGCATACGGGCTGCGAATTCGCGAAACATCTCAGCCGTGGTCAAGGCTTCAGGGAAAATCGCATCGGCGCCGGCTTCCAGGTAGCGCTTGGCGCGCGCCACGGCCGCATCCATGCCTTCGCTCGCCACCGCATCGGTGCGTGCGATGATCACCAGATTGCGCCTGGCCTTGCGGGCAGCCGCGACCTTGGCCGACATTTCATCCACCGGGGCCAGTTTTTTGTCATTCAAATGGCCGCATTTCTTGGGCAGCAACTGGTCTTCCAAATGCACCGCACCGGCGCCAGCTTCTTCAAAGCAGCGCACCATGTGCATGACATTCAGCGCTTCCCCATAGCCGGTATCGCCATCCACCAGCACCGGCAGGGCAGAAGCGCGCACCACCTGCCGCACATGCCAGGACACGTCATCCACGGTGATCATGCCAAGATCGGGCAGGCCCATGGTGGCGGACATGGCGGCACCCGACATGTACAACGCCTCAAACCCCGCCTTCTTTGCAAGCAAAGCGGCGATGCCCAAATGCGCGCCCGGCATTTGCAGGATTTGCGGGCGATCCAGCAGGCGGCGGAAGCGCACACCTGCGGGTTCATCGGGCAGATCATCGGCGATCACGTAAGGCATGGAAGTTTCCTCAGAAGAAAATGAATGTCACCAGCACGAAAAGCGGAATCAGCACCACAAAGGCCCAGGCGCAATAGCCGAAGAAGGATGGCATGCGTTCCCCCTGTTCTTCCACAATCGCCTTGACCATGAAATTCGGCGCATTCCCGATATAGGAATTGGCCCCCATGAAGACCGCGCCACAGGAAATCGCCGCCAGCGTCAAGGCGCCTTCAGCCATCAGATGCGCCGGATCGCCGCCGGCCAGGTTGAAGAACACCAGATAGGTCGGCGCATTATCCAGGAAGGAGGAAAGCGCCCCGGTCAGCCAGAAATAGACCCAAGGTATCGGCTCCCCATCCGCGCCGGAGGTGAGCGCCACCAGTGGTGCCGCAGCGCCTGCAGTGCCCGCGCGCAGAATAGCAAGCACTGGCGCCATGGTCACGAAAATGGCGGCGAAAAGCTTGGCCACTTCGGCAATGGCGCCCCAGGCGAAGCCATTATCATCGCGCAATTGCCGCGGCGTGACCCACATGGAAATGGCGGCAATGCCAATGAACACCGCCACACCCACCAGCCGTTCAAGCCCGATCTTTTCGCCAAACAGCGCCACATCGCCCGGCCGCCAATAGCCCTGCGCCAGCACCATCAGCACCACCGCGCCAATCAGCCAGAGATTGGCGTAGCCTTCGATGGAAAACCTATCACGCTTTTCGATGGCGGGTGGTGTCGGCTTTTCGCGCGCCCAGGCCCAGCTATCCAGTACATAGTAAGCCGCGAGCAGCAGTACCGCGCAGAACAGGAATTCACTGAAAAGATGCGTCGTGGTCCAGAAGAAGGAAACGCCCTTCAGAAAGCCCAGATAAAGCGGCGGGTCCCCCAGCGGCGTCAGCGATCCGCCAATATTGCTGACCAGGAAGATGAAAAACACAAAGGTATGGGTCTTGCGCTGGCGGAAGGCATTGGCGCGCAACACCGGGCGGATCAGCAGCATGGAAGCGCCGGTGGTGCCCATCACACTCGCGATCACAGTGCCGAAGGCCAGCAAAGCGGTATTGGTGGCCGGCGTGCCGATCAGCGTGCCCTTCAGCAGCACGCCACCACCTGTCACGTAAAGCGCCAGCAGCAGGGCGATGAAGGGGATGTATTCCTGCAACAGGATATGCCAGACCTCTGAGGCCGCAACGCCAAGCCCGAACACCACGGCAAAGGGCAGCACCAGCAGCAAAGCCCAACCAGCGGCGATCTTGCCGTAATGATGGTGCCAGATCGGCCCCGCCAGCAGCGGCAACAGCGCGATGGAAAGCAGCAGCCCCGCAAAAGGCAGGCCCCAAGCCAGGCTCATGCCCGCGCCGGATACCCCGGCGGCTTCCGCCGGCAGGCTCAGCGCCAGGAACAGCATCAGGGCGAAGCGGGTCGCCTTCATGGGCCAGGGCCTCCCTCAAGACGTTCGGGCTTTCGCCCATGCAGACCGTGCTTGCCGGATGATCTGCCCCGCCACAAGGGGGCGCCCCCTTTCCCCCATGGCCTTGCGCCCCTAGTTTGGGGGGTAGCAGGAGATCACCCCATGGAAATGAACGGCGAGCGCCGCATCCCCGCGCCCCGTCAGCGCGTCTGGGACGCGCTGAACGACCCCGAAATGCTGAAGGCCGCGATTCCCGGCTGCGAAAGCGTGACCAAAACCGCTGATGACGCGTTTGAAGCCAAGGTATCGGTCAAGATCGGCCCCATGGCGGCGAAATTCGGCGGCAAGGTGAAGCTGGAAAACATCCAGGCGCCGGCATCCTACACTATCTCAGGTGAAGGCAATGGCGGCGCCATGGGCTTCGCCAAGGGCGGTGCTGATGTCGCGCTTGAAGAAGTAGGCCCCAATGAGACTTTGCTGAAATTCGCGGTGAAGGCGCAGGTCGGCGGCAAAATGGCGCAGCTTGGTGCGCGGCTGATTGATGCGACGGCCAAGCAAATGTCCGATCAATTCTTTGATCGCTTCGCTGCCGCGGTCGCCGCTGCTGAACCTGCCGCCGCCGAAGCACCGGGCGCTGCCCCGGCGCCCCTGCCCGCCCCGCCTGCCTCGAGCGCTGGCATTTCGATCTTTGAACTGCTGCCGGAAGCGCCACTTGGCATTCCGCTGCTCGCCTGGGTGGGGGGTGCGATCTGGCTTGTCATTGTCGCGTTGATGTTCAAGTGAGCCTGCCCGGAAGCGTTGCCGAAACCCAGGCGCTCCTCGCTTCAGGGGGCTATGTCGCTGATAAGGCGCTGGCCACCACCATCCATCTGGCGCTCACCATGGGTCGCCCGCTTTTTCTGGAAGGTGAGCCCGGCACGGGCAAGACGGAAATCGCCAAAGTGCTGGCCGCGCGCCTGCCGCGCCGCCTGGTACGCCTGCAATGCTATGACGGCATGGATATCTCCGCCGCCGCCTATGAATGGAATCACGCGCGGCAATTAATGGCGATACGGCTGGCCGAAGCCGCGGGAGATGTGGACCGCGCCGCGCTTGATCGCGGCATTTATGACCGGAAATTCCTCCAGCCGCGGCCCTTGCTGGATGCGCTGGAAGGCAGCCCCGCCGTGCTGCTGATTGATGAACTTGATCGCGCGGATGAACCTTTCGAAGCCTTCCTGCTGGAAATCCTCGCTGATTTCCAGATCACGATTCCTGAGCTTGGCACAATAAAAGCAGCCACCCCGCCGGTTGTGATCATCACATCAAACCGCACGCGCGAAGTGCATGATGCGGTGCGCCGGCGCTGCCTTTATCATTGGGTGGATTACCCGGATGCCGCGCGCGAACGCGCCATTCTGAAGCTCCGCGCCCCCGGCCTGCCGGAAGCGCTTTCCGCGCAGGTTGTCGCCTTTGTGCAAAAGCTGCGCGAGGGTGATTACTTCAAGCTGCCCGGTGTGGCGGAGACGATTGATTGGGCGCAGGCTTTGGCCGCCCTTGATGCCAAGGCGCTGGAGCAAGGCGCGGTGGATGAAACGCTCGGCGTTTTGCTGAAGTATCAGGATGACATCGCCAAGCTGAAGGGCGAGGAAGCGGCGCGGCTGATTACGGAGGCTCGGGCCGGGTGACGCCGGATCGCGACCCTGCCCGCATCATCGCCGGCGGCCAGCCCTTGCTGGCCTCGGCGCCCGGCGCGGGCGGGCATATTGCGACCAATCTGCTGGCCTTCACGCGGTTATTGCGCCGGTCTGGCCTGCCGCTGGGGCCGGGTGAGGCGTTGAGCGCACTCGCCGCCCTGAACGCGATTGAAATCGGGGATCGCCGGCAGGTGCATGCCGCTTTGCGCGCCGTGATGGTGCACCGGCGCGAGCATTTTGAGTTGTTCGATCAGGCGTTCCAATTATTCTGGCGCGATCCGGAAGCCGCCGCCCATGCCGCTGCCATGGCCGCGCTGGATGGCCATAAGCCGCAAGCGGAAAAGCCGCCCCCCGCGTCTCGGCGTTTGGCGGAAGCCATGCAGGGTGAAAGGCCAAAGCCACGCCCGCCTGAGCCTGAACCGCCGCGCCAAGATATGAGCTTCACCGTCAGTGACCGGGAAAAACTGCAAAAGCTGGATTTTGAGGCCATGTCGGCGGCCGAGATTGCTGCCGCCAAGCAGGAAATCCGCAAGCTGACCCTGCCGCTTGATGAAAAACCCACGCGGCGCTTTCGCACGCATCCCGCAGGGCGCGTTGTGGATTTGCGCGCCACACTTCGCCAAAGCCTGCGGCTTGGGGGCGATATCCTGAAGCTTGAACACAAGCAGCGCGTGGAAAAGCCGCCGCCCTTGGTGGTGCTATGCGACATTAGCGGCAGCATGGCGCGGTATGCGCAAATCCTGCTGCATTTCCTACACGCCGTCACCAATGAACGGGACCGGGTGCATAGTTTCCTGTTCGGCACCAGGCTGACGAATGTTACTCGGCAATTGCGCCATCGCGATCCGGAATTCGCCTTTGAGATGGTATCCCACATCGTGCCCGATTGGTCGGGCGGCACGCGGATTGGCGAAAGCCTTGGCCTGTTCAACAAGCTTTGGGCGCGGCGCGTTTTGGGCCAGAGCGCCGTTGTGTTACTCATCACGGATGGGCTGGACCGCGAAGGCGCGGCGGGGCTGGCGGAGGCCACCGAAAGGCTCAGACAATCCTGCACGCGTCTGATCTGGCTCAATCCGCTGTTGCGTTTTTCGGGGTTTCAACCGAAATCCCAGGGCATTCGGGCCATGCTGCCCCATGTGGATGATTTCCGGCCCGTGCATAATCTTGAAAGCCTGCGCGCCCTGATCCAAACCTTATCGGACCCGCGCATCGGCCAAAGCAGAAGGATGATGGTCGCATGACCCAGAACGACAATGCCGAGGATATCCTGGCCATCGCCGCCACTTGGAAGGCAGCCGGTGAGGACGTGGCCATAGCGACCGTGGTGGAAACCTGGGGGTCTTCGCCGCGCCCGGCGGGATCGCGGCTTGCCATCACCAAATCCGGCAAGCTCGCGGGGTCTGTCTCCGGCGGCTGCATTGAAGGGGCCGTTGCGGATGCTGCGCGGCAATCCATGGTGAGCGGGGCGCCGCAATTGCTTGATTTCGGCATTTCCGATGAACGGGCCTGGGAAGTTGGGCTTTCCTGCGGCGGCAAGGTGAAGGTGTTTGTGGAGCCGCTTTCATGAAATCCGCAACCCTTGCCCGGCTGCAAGCCGAACGCGCTGGCAAGCGCCCGGTGGTGCTGCTCACACGCCTTTCCGATGGCGCGCAATTGCTCTGGCCCGGTGATGAAATGCCGGCGGAATTGGTCGAAGCGTCCAAGGCAGCACTCGGCAGCGAAGAAGCGGGCAATGTGACGCTGGGGGATGAGGCCTGGTTCATCCACCCGCATAACCCACCGCTTAGGATCATCGTTGTCGGTGCCGTGCATATCGCCCAGGCCATGGCACCCATGGCCGCACCACTTGGCTTTGCGATGGTGGTGGTGGACCCGCGCCGCGCCTTCGCCAGCGAAGAACGCCTGCCCGGTATCTCGCTTTCCACCGATTGGCCGGATGAGGCCATGGCGGCCTTGGCGCCTGATGCGCGCACGGCGGTGGTGACACTGACGCATGACCCGAAGCTGGATGATCCCGCGCTGGATGCGGCTTTAAAAAGCGAGGCGTTTTACATCGGCGCGCTCGGCAGCCGGCGCACCCATGCGAAGCGCGTGGCACGGTTGACGGAATTGGGCCATGGCGCTGAAGCAATGGGGCGGATCCATGCGCCGGTGGGGTTGAATATCCAAGCCGTTACGGCACCGGAAATTGCGCTTTCCATCATGGCGGAAATCGTAGCTGCCCGGCGCGGTGCGGCGCTTGGTGCTGTGCGACCCATTCCCGGTGTTACGGCATGATTTTCGGCCCGACGCGGCTTGAAGAAGCGAAAGGCGCGATCCTGGCGCATACCATGCGCCTGACGGGCCGCGTGCTGAAAAAGGGTACCGTGCTGGATGATGGCGCCATAGCGGCTTTGCGAGACGCCGGCCACCGAGAGATCATCGCCGCGCGGCTTGAAGTGGGTGATGTGCCGGAAGATGAGGCTGCGGAGCGGCTGGGCCAAGTGCTGGCCGTGCCCTTGCTTGCGCGGTCACGTGCAGCCACCGGACGCGTGAATATTCTCGCGGAAACAGCAGGGCTTTTGGTGCTGGATACCAGGCGCATCGCGCGTATGAATGCGGTGGATGAAAGCCTGACGATTGCGACTTTGCCCAATTTCACGCCGGTCAATACCAAGGAAATGGTCGCGACCATTAAGGTGATTCCCTTCGCCGTGCCGGGGCAAATGCTGGGCGTGGTGGAAGCGGTCGCGAAAAGCGGCGCGGGTCCTGTGCTTGCCATTCATCCTTTCCGCGCCTTGAAGGTTGGTCTGGTGCTGTCTGAACTGCCCGGCATCAAGGAAAGCGTCATGGAAGGCGCGGTGGAGGCGACGGAAGAACGCATCGCCGGGCTCTGTGGCATGCTCATGCCGGTGGAACGCGTGCGCCATGACACGGTCGCGATTTCCGATGCGCTGTCCCGGCTACGTCGCGCGGGTGCGGAGATGCTGCTGGTGGCGGGTGCTTCCGCCGTGGTGGATCGGCGCGATGTCGGCCCGGCTGCGATTGTGCGCGCCGGCGGCGTGATTGATCATTTCGGCATGCCGGTTGATCCCGGCAATCTGCTCTGCCTTGGGCATATCGGCAAAATCCCCGCCATGGTGCTGCCTGGCTGTGCGCGCAGCCCAAAGCTGAATGGCTTTGATTGGGTACTGCAACGGCTTTTCGCGGGGCTTGAAGTCACGCCGGAAGATATCGGCGCCATGGGTGTGGGCGGCTTGCTCAAGGAAATCGAATTGCGCCCGCTGCCGCGTGAACTGGCGCCGCGCACGCCGCCGCCGGCGCTCGCCCCGCGCCGAGGCCGCCGCGTTGCAGCGATTGTGCTGGCCGCTGGCCGTTCGCGCCGCATGGCGCCGCTGAACAAGCTGCTGGTCACGGATAATGATGGCGTGCCCATGGTGGTGCGCGTGGTGGATCAAGTGCTCGCTTCCCATGCACGGCCGATCATTGTTGTGACCGGCCATGAGCATGACCGGGTGGAGGAAGCCCTTGCCGGCCGCGCAGTGCAATTCGCGATTGCCGAGGATTACGCGCAGGGGCTTTCCGCATCGCTCAAGGCCGGGCTGCAAGCTTTGCCCGAGGATATTGAAGGCTTCATGGTGTGTCTGGGCGACATGCCGCTGGTGAGTGCGGCGATGCTTGATCGGCTGATGGCAGCGTTTGATCCGGAAGAAGGCCGCGCGATTGTGATGCCGACCTTCCGTGGCAAGCAGGGCAATCCCATGTTGTGGTCGCGCGAATTCCTGCCGGAAATGCTGGCGATTACCGGCGATGTCGGCGCGCGGCATTTGGCCGGCAAATACGCCGATCGCTGCGTGGAAGTTGAAATGGCCGATGACGCTGTGCTGCGCGATTTTGACACGACCGAAGCGCTGAAGGGCGTGCCGGGGTATAGTTTGGTGAGGTGAAGCGTGACCTACCTAAGCAGGTCACGCTGATTTAAGCGCCTTGCGGCAAGGCCAAGTCAGACCTTGCGCGCCTTAAGCTCGTCGCGGATTTCCGCAAGCAAGGATTCGGTTGGCGTCGGCGGCGGCGGGGCGGCTGCTTCTTCCACGGCCTTTGATGCCTGGAGCTTGCTAAGCACCTTCACCATCCAAAAAACCGCAAAACCAACGATCACGAATTTGATGATGGCGTTGATGAATTTGCCGACAGCCAGCACGGCAGCGCCACCTTCGCGCGTTGCGGCCAGGGTTGCCTGGCGTTCGCCGGAGATCACGACGAACAGGTTGGAAAAATCCATCCCGCCCATCAGCAAGCCGAAGATCGGGTTGAACAAATCCTCCACCATGGAAGTCACAATGGCGGTAAAGGCAGCGCCAATCACCACGCCAACGGCAAGATCAATCACATTGCCGCGCATGATGAAGGCCTTGAATTCCTTCAGCCATTGCGGTTCCTTAACCGGTATCTGCCCGGCAATCTTATGGGCCAAATCGCTCATGCCTTGTTCCCCAAATCACAGCCCGAATAGCCAGGCTGATCTCGACATGCCGTTGAAGCTTACTGATTGCCATTTGTAAAGCTTAACAGGGTATGGCCCAAGCCTTGGGGTAACAGGATAGCGCGGCGCGAGCATTGTGCTTAAGCTTGACCAATGGAACCAAGCCGCTTCGCCCAGCAAATCACCTTCCTTTATGCGGAAGACCCCGCCGCTTCCTGGGATTTTTATGAGAACAAGCTTGGCCTGGCACTGGTACAGGATCAGGGCACCTGCCGCATCTATGCCACCGCGCCGGGCGAGCGTGGCTTTTTGGGCGTCTGCCGCGCGCGCGCGCCGCGGGCTTCGGACAATCCTCGCGTGCAGGGCGGTGTTGTCTTCACCTTCGTTGATCCAGATGTGGAGGGCTGGCATGCAAGGCTAAAGGCGCGCGGGGTGGCCGTGCCGGAACAGGTGGAATATTCCGAAGCCTATCGCGTGACGCATTTTTTCTTCCACGACCCCGCCGGCTATTTGCTGGAGGTTCAGCGCTTCGAAAGGCCCGATTGGCCTGAGCCTGGCTGAACACCCCTGCGCCGCGCTGCTTCCCCTACCGCGCCAATAGCCATTCCGGCAGGCCAGTTACCAAGGTCACCGGGAAAAGCGTAATCAGTACCACGGTCAGCACCAGCATCAGGAAGAAGGGCAGTGATGCCCAGGCAATTTCTGTCTGCTCCTTCCCGGTCATTGTCTGCATGACAAAAAGATTGAAGCCGAGCGGTGGTGTTATCTCGGCAATTTCCACCAGCAGCACGATAAAGATGCCAAACCACACAAGGTCAAACCCGGCGGTCTGCACCATGGGCACAACGATGGAGGTTGTCAGCACAATCATCGAAACACCATCAAGCGCCGTGCCCAGGATCAGGTAAACCACGGTCAGGATGGCGATAATGCCTAAGGGGCCGAGATTGAGTGCTTCCACGCCAGCGGCCAGCGCGGAGGGAATACCGGTCAGCGCCATCGCCTTGGTCAGGAAGGCGGCACCTGCCAGGATGAACATGATCATGCAGGAAAGCCGAGTGGCACCCATCAGGCTTTCCTTGAAGCTCTGCCAAGTGAGCGTCCGCGTAACGGCCGCGAGAATAAGCGATCCAAGTACGCCGAAAGCCGCCGCTTCGGTGGCCGTCGCCCAGCCGATAAACATGGTCCCGATCACGGCGATGATCAGAATGGTGCAGGGAATCAACTGCGCGCTGGCCCGCATTTTTTCCCGGAAGCTCAGCGCGGGTTCCTTGGCTGGCTGCTTATCCGGGTTCAGCACGGCCCAAATCGCGATATAGGCGCTGAACAGCACCATCACCAAAATGCCGGGGATCATGCCGGCGATGAAAACGCGCACAATCGAAACCTCGGCTGCCACCGCATAAACCACCATGATTATGGATGGCGGGATCATGATGCCAAGTGTGCCTGCGGTGGCCAGGCTGCCGATCGCGACGCCTTCATCATAGCCGCGGCGGCGCAATTCCGGCAGCGCAATCTTGGAAACCGTGGCGCAAGTGGCCGCCGAAGACCCCGAAACAGAACCGAAAATGCCACAAGCCAGGATATTTACATGCAAAAGCCTGCCCGGAAGCCAGCGTACCCAGGGCGAAAGACCGTTGAACAATTCCTCGGATAATTTGGTGCGGAATAGGATTTCCCCCATCCAGACAAACATCGGCAGCGCTGCCAGGGTCCAGGAACCTGTTGATTCCCACATGGAGCTTGCCAGGAACAGCCCAGGCTGAGGATGCACCGCCATCATGGCGATATAGCCAACCACGGCGAGGCTCATCGGTATCCAAAGACCCGTGCCAAGCAGAACGCACAGCAGGATCAGCAGCAGCAGGGCAAAGCTCAATAATTCCATGGCTCAAACCTCCGCCGAGAAATCGCCGCGCGCGGCACGGTCTGCCGCCGCCGCGACATAGGCGGGGACTTCGCCCACCAGAACACGGATCAGTTCATCAACAATCGCGATCAGCAAAATGCCCGCGCCAATGGGCATGGCCAGTTTCGGGATCCATAACGAAAAGGCGACCGTGCCTTGCGCTACTTCTTCAATCTCCAGGGAGAACAGCACATCATTCAGCGTGAACCAGACAATCGTGCCAACGGCAATCGCTGCCATCAGAAGGACGATAATCTCCGCGAGGCGACGGGCGCGCGGCGCGAGCTTGTCAATCGCAAGCCCAACCCTGATCAATTCGCCATTCTTGAAGGTACGCGCCAGGGCGAAGAAGGTGGTCGCGACGCAAAGATAGGCGCTGAGATCATCCGCGCCGGCGAATTGGATATTCATCTCACGCAGGGCAACTTGGGCCATCATGACGAGAAAGATTGAGAGCAGGGAAAGCGCGGCTAGCCCTGCTGAAATGTCGTAAAGGCCATCAAGTGCCCGGCGCAAGAATGGCATACGCTTCAGGCCCGATACGCGGCAAGAAGCCTCGCGCCATCTTCGCCAGCCCGCGCGGCCCATTCCTGCGCGATGGTTTGGCTGATGCGCGACAAGCCTTCCATGACAGCTGGCGTTGGCTGCATTACCTGCATGCCGCGGGCAGCCAAGGTGGCCTGTGCTGCATCGCGCGCTTCCGCGCTCAAGGCCCAGCCGCGATCTTCGGCGCGCTTGGCGGCCTCGCGCATGGCGGTCTGTTGCGCTGCTGGCAGGGCTTCAAAGGCGCGGCGCTGCACAAAAATCACGTTATGCGTGCGGGTGAAGCCGATGGGCGTGAAGATTTTCGCGAAATCCCAGGCGGCGCTGTCAACACCGGTCGCCGCGCTGGTGACCATGGAATTGACCACACCGGTCGCGAAGGCTTGCGGCACTTCTGCCGCCTGCACCAGGGTAGGTGTGGCGCCCAACAGCGTGGCGAAACGATTGGTCATGGCGTTGAAGGTGCGCATGCGCGACCCACGCAGCACTTCCAGGCTTTCCACCGGCACGTTGGTATAGAAGCCCGAAGGCGGCCAAGGCACGCTATAGAGAACGCTCAGCCCCTGCCGCTGGAAACGCGCTTCGATATAGGGGCGGGACAGTGTCGCCAGCTTGCGCGCTTGCTCATCAGTCCAGGCAAGCTGAGGGATGCTATCCACTTCGAAGAAGGGATCATCATTGCCATAGGCAGAAAGCAGGATTTCACCAATCTGCACCTGGCCTTGTTGCACGCCGCGCTTGATCTGCGGCATCGGCAAAAGGCTGCCGTTCGAATGCAGCTGCGCATCAATGCCGGTTTGCGCCTTCACCTCATCCAGAAAGCCTCGGATATTGCGCGTGTGGAAATTACCATCCGGATAGGCGGTGGCAACCTGCCAGCGCGCCTGGGCCTTGGCGTCGCGAATGGCCAGCGGTGTCAGGATGAAAGGCGCAGCAAGCACATTGCGGCGTGACAAATTCTTCATGAAAGCCCCCTGTTTTCAATAAATCAGGCGTTAATTGTCGCACCACAGCGGAAATAGACAAGGGGGGCAGGCATGCGCCCCATCCCCCCTTGAGCTGCTCAGCGATCAATTTGCAGGCAGGGATTGCTCCCGCGGCAGTCAGCGCGCGGCGAGATAGGCCTCAATCAACCTCTTGCCATCCTCGCCCGCCCGTTCGATCCATTCCTGGGTCATTTGCTGGCTCACGCGGCGCAAATCTCCCAGTAATTGTTCGCTCGGTTGCAGCACCTGCATCCCGCGCTGGCCGAGTGTCGCTTCGGCTTGGGTTTGGGAGTCACGGCTGAGTTCATAGCCGCGGGCTTCGGCGCGTGCTGAGGCTTCCATTAGCGCGGTCCTGACATCCGCCGGCAGACCCTCCAGCGCGCGGCGCGACACAAAGACCGCATTCTTGGTCATGGAAAAGCCGAGCGGCGTGAAAACCTTGGCGTAATCCCAGGCAGAGGTATCAACGCCTGTAGCGGCCGAGGTGATCTGCGCACTCACAATACCGGTGGCGAAGGCCTGCGCCAATTCAGCCGCCTGCACCAACGTCGGGTTGGCGCCAATGATGGTCGCGAAACGATTGGTCATTGGGCTGAAGGTGCGGAAGCGCTGACCGCGCAATTGCTCAAGGCTGGTCACGGGCTGCTGCGCGTAAAGCCCCGCCGCAGGCCAGGGCACCATGTACAGCAGGCTAAGGCCCTGACGCGCCAGCCGCGCCTCGATGAAAGGCTTTTGCAGATCGGCGAGTTTCTTGGCCTCAGCCAGATTTGTCACCAATTGCGGAATGGCATCGGCATCAAAGAACACATCTTCATTGGCATAGGCCGTCAGCAAAATCTCGCCGAGCTGCACCTGGCCCTGCTGCACGCCGCGCTTGATCTGCGGCATGGGCAAAAGGCTGCCATTGGAATGAAGCTGGATCGAAAGCCGTCCGCCGGTGGCCTGTTCGATTTCCTGAATGAAGGTGCGGATATTGCGCGTGTGCAAATTGCCATCCGCATAGGGGGTGGCCATTTGCCAACGCGTCTGCGCCTGGCCCAGGCTTGGGGAAAGGGCGGCCAGGCCAGCGGCCCCGGCCAGGAAATGGCGGCGATGAAGCTTCATGGGTTGATTCCTTCTCACGCCCGGCCCCGCCCCCGCCCGGCTTTCAAAGCGGGTAATCGCGCACCGGATCCACGCCAGATTGCGTCAGAAAATGGCGAATGGCCACTACCTCATCCTTTGAGAGGCTATGCTGGCTATTGTGGAAGGCATGGGCATGGCTGCCGAGCTTCACGGCCAAGTGGCCGGACCCGTTATGGGACATCTCGGCACCGAGTTCTTCAAACACTGCCTGCACGGCCTTGGGGTCAATATTGGCGCTGACAGGGTGGGCGAAGATGGCGTGCAATACCTTGCGGTGACGGTGATTCATGGCTGATGTGCCTTCCGGATGGGGTTGTGATGCGCCCATCCTGCCGAACCATCACGCAACTGCCTTGATCATGATCAAGTGCTGGTGGAACCGGTAAGCTGCGTCCTTACCAGTTCAGCAAAATGCCCGCCTTGGGCCACCAATTCCTTGAAGCCGCCGCGTTCGGCGATTTCCCCGCCGGCAAAAACCAGGATTTCATCGGCATCACGCACGGTAGAAAGCCGATGCGCAATGATGAAGGTGGTCCGCCCCGCCATCAGCGCCGCCAGCGCCTTTTGCACCCGTGCTTCCGTGGCAGCATCCAGCGCGCTGGTCGCTTCATCCAAAATCAGCACCGGCGGGTCCTTCAGCAGCGCGCGTGCAATCGCCAGGCGCTGGCGCTGCCCGCCGGAAAGCGAGCTGCCACGCTCACCAATCATCGTGTCATAGCCATGGGGTTGGCGCTGGATGAAATCATGCGCTTCCGCGAGCCGGCAGGCATGTTCCAAATCTTCCTGCGAGGCATCAGGGCGGCCAACCAATAGGTTTTCACGAATGGTGCGGTTGAACAGCATGCTTTCCTGGAACACGACGCCGATATTGCGGCGCAGGCTTTCCAGCGAAACATCGCGCAAATCATGCCCATCCAGCGTCACGCGCCCTTCCTTCGGGTCCCATAGCCGCTGCAACAGTGCCATGGCGGTGGATTTGCCCGCGCCCGTCGGCCCCACCAGCGCAATGGTCTTGCCGGGTGCGGCTGAGAAATTTACATGGCTGAAAATTGGCTGCCCACCAGGGTAGGCAAAGGCAACATCTTCAAACGCCACTTCCCCTTTTGCGCGGGGGATATCAACCGCATTCGGCTTTTCCGGCACGGTTGTGCGCGCATCCAGCACCGAAAACATCTCGGACAAGGAAGGCATCAGCAGCACCAGCCGGGACGCAAAGCCAACCGCGCCTTCAAGCTTGCCGATCAACATGGTGGCGAAGCCCATGAAGGACACAATCTCCCCCACCGTCGCCTGGCCGCGCAGATGCAGCCAGGTGCCCAGCATGAAGATCATAATGACGCAAATCGTCGAAGCCGCTGAGGTCATCACAGACACCACCGCCCACCAATTCAGCACCGGGAATTGATGCGCAATCACCTGGCGGATGATGTCGCTGAAAAGCCGCGCTTCACTGGAAAGCCGCGTGAAGGATTGCACCACCATCACATTGGAAAGCGCATCCTGTGCGTTGCCGGCCAATTGCGTATGGAGCGCTTCCACCTGCCGCTGTGCGTTTTCCGTCCGGCGAATGACAAAAGCGGCGAGTGCGCCGAAAATCACCACAAGCCCAATCAGCAGTAATCCCAAACGCCAATTCAGGATAAGCGTGAGCGGCAACAGCACAATGGCGGAAATGAAGGTGATCAGATGTTCGCGGAAAAAGGAAAGCCACAGTCCGAACAGATTATCGGAACCCACCAGCATGATTTTCATCAGCCGGCCCGATTGCGTATCCCCATGAAAGGATAGCGGCAGGGACAGCACATGCTGGAAATAATCATGCATGACCTTCAGGCGATTGCGATGCGCCATGCGGTCCGCAAACAGCGCGACCGTGACATTGGCGCCAATCGCCGAAAGCCCAATCGCCGCCCAAAGGATCAGCAGCGAAAGTGCCTCAGCCCAAACGGCGGATTCCTGCATCCGGTCTGACCGGGCAAGCAGGTCAATCACCCGCCCAAACAGCACCGGTTCCAGGAATTGCAGCCCGGCAATGGCAAGGGCTGCCAAGACAAGCCCAATGGCCACGGCGCGATCCGCCGCCAGTAACCGAAGCACCCTGCCGTAAAGCCGCAAAAACTCCATTTCGACCGCCGCCCCTATGTTGCGCCGATCATAGGCGACGAATCGCCCAAACTGAAACCCGGGCAGCAAGGTTGATCTGGCGGGGTTCACGGGCCACCTTGATTGGTAACGCACTAATCGGGAGGCTAAACACCATGATCACCCGCCGCAGCTTAGGCACCCTGACCATAGGGGCCGGCTTGCCACTGCCCGCTTTGGCGCAGGGGCTGTCCAACCGCCCCATTCGCCTGGTCATTCCCTTTACCCCCGCTGGGACCACGGATTTGGTCGGGCGGCTCACGGCTGAGCGCCTTTCGGCCCGGCTCGGCCAGCAGGTGGTGGTGGATAACCGCCCCGGCGCTTCAGGCAATGTCGGCGGCGAATTCGTGGCGCGATCAGAACCCGATGGCCATACGCTACTGCTGACCACCATTGGCACGGGGGCGATCAATTTTGCCGTTTTCGGCAATCGCATGCCCTTCAAGCCTGAGGATCTGGCCGCCGTTGGCCTGATGTGCCGCGTGCCGAATGTGCTGATGGCGGCGAATCGCATGCCGATCCGCAGCCTTGCTGATATGGTGCGTGAAGCGAAGGCCAAGCCCGGTGCGTTGAATTACGGCACGGCGGGTATCGCCACTTCCCCCCATGTGGTGATTGAACAAATCCGCCTGGCGCAGGGCATTCAGATCACCCATGTGCCCTTCCGCGGTTCCGCCCCCATGCTGACGGAAATGGTGGCAGAGCGGATTGAACTTGGGATGGACAATATCCCCTCAGCACTGACCTTTGTGCGGGAGGGTAAAATACGCGCCATTGGCGTGACGGGGGCACAGCGTAGCGCCGTGCTGCCGGATGTGCCGACCATTGCTGAGCAAGGCATGCCGGGTTTTGAGGCGACCGCCTGGTTCGGTGTGCTGGCGCCGGGCGTCACCCCCGCCCCGATCATCGCGCGGCTTGGCGCTGAATTGGATGCAATCGGCAAGGAAGCCGATTTCCGCGCCCGCATCGCAGCCTTTGGTGCTGAGCCACCGCGCCTCACGCCTGATGGTGGTTCAAGCCCGGAAAGCTTTGCGGCTTTCATGCGCACCGAAGTCGCCCGTTGGGCCGATGTGGTCCGCCAAGCCGATATTCGTGTGGAATGAGGAAACAATAATGACCAAGACAAACGCCCTGCTGGGCCGCCGCATCATCCTGGCCGGCATGGCCGGCGCGCTCGCCGCACCCGGCATCGCCCGCGCTCAGGCTTTCCCAACCCGCCCCTTGCGGCTGGTTATTCCCTTCCCGCCCGCCGGCACCACGGATATCTCCGGGCGCATCCTGGCCGAGCGTCTGTCCGCGCGGCTTGGCCAGCCAATCATTGTGGAAAACCGCGCCGGCGCCACCGGTAATCTGGGCGCCGAGATGGTCGTCCGGTCGGAACCCGATGGCTATACGCTCGTGATGTGCACCATCTCCACCGCCGCGATCAATTACTCGCTCTGGGGTGCGCGGATGACCTTTAAGCCAGAGGATTTGGCGGCGGTTGGCCTCGCGATCCGGGTGCCGAATGTGATCTTCGTCACCGCCAATTCGCCCTATCGCAGCGTGAGTGACTTGATCGCGGGGGCGAAGGCCAATCCCGGCAGGCTCAATTATGGCAGCAGCGGTTCGGGCGGTTCGCCGCATATGACCATGGAAATGTTCAAGCTGCGCAGCGGCACCGATATCACCCATGTGCCCTTCCGCGGCGCCGGGCCGATGCTGGTGGAAGTGGTGGCAGGGCGGCTAGAATCCGGGTGCGACAATATGCCAAGCTGCATCGGCCATATCCGCGATGGGCGGCTGCGCGCCTTGGCGGTGACCAGCAATGTGCGGGCAGCGGCGCTGCCGGATGTGCCGACGCTGGCCGAAGCCGGCATTCGCGATTTTGAAGCGACCGCCTGGTTCGGCGTTCAGGCGCCCGCGCGCACGCCACGCCCGATCATCGAAAGGCTGGGGGCGGAGATTGATGCGGTCACGCGCGACCCGGCCTATATCGCGCGCATCGCCGAATTGGGCGGCGCCCCGCCCGCGCTAACGCCCGCCGGCGGCACCAGCCCCGAGACCTTTGAGGCCTTTATCCGGAGCGAGATCACCAAATGGGCCGAGGTGGTCAGGGTTTCCGGCGCCACGGTGGATTGAGGGGCGGGCGCGGCAAGGGGGCCATCACCAGGCCCCCGCCCAGCCATCCCGCCGTGGATCGGATGCCGCCATGCGCACGCCATTTTCCAGCACGCGAATGGCCTCCACGCTGCAGGGCCCTTCCAGATCGGGCACTGTTCTCACGCGATGCCCGCGCGCTTGAAGTGCGGCGATCACCTCTGCCCCCATGCCCGCTTCGATGGCGAGCAAATCCTCTCCCCCATGCGGGTAATTGCTTTCCTGGCCGGGTTGAGAGGATGTCCAGCGCGGCGCCTCCAGCGCCTGTTGCGGGTCCATGCCAAAATCGGCGCAGGCCACCAGCACCTGCGTATTCACCTGCACCTGATTATCCGCGCCAGGCGTCCCGAAGATCAGCCAGGGTTTGCCGGCCCTCATCAGCATGGGCGCATTCATGGTGTGGCGCACGCGCTTGCCGGGCGCGAGTGCATTCGCGTGGCCTTCTTCCAAATGCCAATAGCTCATGCGGTTATTAAACAGGATGCCGGTTTCCTGGCCGGTCACGCCAGAACCAAAACTGGAATTGATGGACTGAATGGCAGAAACCGCATTGCCGTCGCGGTCCACCACGCAGAAATAGGTGGTGTCGGACTCTCGCGCGGGGCGCACCGGCAGATGCGCCGCACGATCCGTGATGGCGGCGGCATGCGCGCCGGCGCATTCGCGCGATAGCAGCATATCAAGCGGCGGGTTCACCGCGCCCGCATAAGCCTCCCGGTCAAGGAAGGCGCGTTTCTTCGCTTCCACCATCAGGTGAATCAAGGCTGCGCTGCCCCAGCCAAGCGCGGCCAGATCGAAGCGTTCCAGAATACGCGCCATCTGCGCCATGGCGAAGCCCATGGAATTGGGTGGCGTCTGACGTAGTTCAAAGCCGCGATAAGGCACGGCGATGGGCGGCGCGATGATCGGCGCAACCGAAGCCAAATCCGCCGCGCGCACCATGGCGCCCGCCTTTTCCAGATCAGCGGCCAGCATCGCCGCCAGCCTGCCCTGATAGAAATCCGAAGGCCCTGCCGAGGCCAGGCGTTGCAGGGTGGCCGCCAAAGCCGGCTGGACCAACAAATTCCCCAAAGCCGGCGGCTTGCCCTCCGGCAGAAACAACGCGGTACTCAAAGCATCAGGCGAAAGCCGCGCGCGGTTTTCGCCTACAAAATGGCGCAAGGCGTGGGTCGCCGCAAAACCATCCCGCGCCGCTTCAATCGCAGGGCCAAATAGCGCGCCCCAGGGCTTGCTGCCCTCTGCCCCATGCAGCGCCGCAAGCCCCGCCACCATGCCAGGCGTTTGGATAGAAAGCGCGCCATGCACCGGAATGCCGCCCGCCGCGCGATAATGCGCGATGGTCGCCGCCGCAGGCGCCGCGCCAGTGCCGTTATAGGTGGTGCTGGCGCCGGTTCTCGCATTCCAGGCGTGGTAGAAACCATCGCCACCCAGCCCCGACATATGCGGTTCCACCACACCCAGGGTCACCGCAATCGCCACCGCCGCATCGGCAGCATTGCCGCCGGCGCGTAGTATGTCCATCCCCGCTGCGGTCGCGACGGGGTGATTGCTCGCAACCGCCCCGCGCCTGCCCATGATCAGCGGGCGGCGGGCGCGAATGCCTTCATAAGCCATGGCTCAGCCCCCGAGATTCATGCGCGCGACAATCGGCGCCCAACGCGTCACCTCTGCCTGCACATGCGCGGCTGCGGCGGCAGGTGAAGGATCGGGCCAGGTCTCCACACCCGCCGCTGCAAGGCGCTGCTTCACCGCCGGATCGGCAACCGCGCGCAACGTCGCTTCGCGAATGACGCTGAGTGCTTCTTCCGGTGTGCCCGGCTTGGCAAACAGTACCTGCCAAGCCGTGACTTCATAGCCAGGCACACCAACCTGCGCGAGCGCCGGCAGGCCAGGCACAAGATCGGAAGGTGTGGCGGAACTCACGGCCAGCCCCCGCACGCGGCCATCGCGCATCAGCGGTGTCAGCAGGGTTGGGCTATCAATGGTCAGGTTCATCCGCCCCGCGAGCAGATCCTGCACCGCATTGGCCGCGGTGCGATAGGGCACGATGGTAAAGCTGGTGCCGGAAAGCTGTCGGAACAATTCTCCCGCCAGATGATTGGTGGCACCGGGATTGGTGGCGCCGTAATTCGCTTCTTCCTTCTTCTGCGAGAGCCAAGCGAGCAATGAAGCCACATCACGCGCTGGCACATCAGGATGCACCGCGAGCACAAAGGGCTGCCGGCCCACCAGCGCAAGTGGGATAAAATCTGCGACGGGATCATGCGGGAAGTTCGGGTAAATCGCCCGCATCACCGGATGGTTATTGGTGCCAATGAAAATCGCATTCCCATCGGCGGGCAGGCGATGAAACGCCGCCGCACCCACGGTGCTGCCCGCGCCCGCGATATTCTCTGGCACCACCGGGCGGCCAAGCTGGGTTTGCAAGGCATCCGCCAGGATGCGCCCCACCACATCGGTCACGCCGCCAACGCCCACCGGGATGATCATGCGCAAAGGCCGCGCCTGGGCGAAGGCCGGGGCCGCCAAGCCAAGCGCAGCAGCGGTAAGGAGGGAACGACGCAGCATGGGGGGAAGACCTTTTGATTTTGCCATACCGCAACCCTAGCCTGCCTTGGGCATTCTGCCAGCCCTGATACACTTGCCTTTCCAAGCCCAGCGTTTCGGGCTTAGCTTCTGTTCAAGACGGGGGGGCGCGACATGTCGAGCATTGTACTCATTCACGGGGCCTATCAGGGCGGCTGGATTTGGCGCTTTGTCGCCGAAAGTCTCCGTGCCGCCGGGCATGATGTGCATGCGCCAACGCTGGATGGCTGCGCCGAACGCCGCCACCAAATGCGGGCCGGCATTGATACCGAAAGCCATGGCCAGGAAATCGCCGAATATCTTTATTACCATGATTTGCGCGATACGGTGCTGGTGGGCACCTCGGCTGGCGGCATGGTGATGGCGGCGGCGGCAGAACGCGCGCGTGAACGCATTGGGCGCCTGGTTTTCGCCGATGCGCTGGCGCTGATGGATGGTGAAAAGATCAGGGACATCGTGACCCGCCCCGCCGCCATCAATACGGATATCGCGCTTGGCCCAGGCCGAGAGGATGCGCTGAACCGCCTGTTTCTGGGCATGGAAAGGGGTTTGGCTGCATGGGCCGCGGATCGCATGACGCTGCATCCGATCAAGACCTTCACCCAGCCCGTGAAACTGCCAAGCTTCTGGCAGCAAAGCTGGAATGCCTCGGTCATTTATTGCCCGCAGGCGCAAAACCCCGGTGAGGCGCATCAGCGCCGCTGCGCAGACAAACTCGGCGCGCGCTGGCATGTGATTGACACGGGCCATTACCCCATGCTGACCACGCCGGATGAGCTTGCACGCATCATCATCTCCGGCTGAGCCTTACGATCTTGCTGTCATTGGTGGCGGCATCAATGGTGCCGGCATTGCGCGTGATGCCGCGGGCCGCGGGCTTTCTGTTGTATTGTTTGAGAAGGGCGATCTGGGCAGCGGCACTTCGGCCAATTCCACCAAGCTGATCCATGGCGGCTTGCGCTATCTGGAACATTACGAATTCCGCCTGGTGCGTGAAGCACTGATGGAACGTGAAATCCTGCTGGGCATTGCGCCGCATATCATCTGGCCGCTGCGCTTTGTGCTGCCGCATCACCGGGGCCTCAGGCCCGCCTTGCTGCTACGGCTTGGGTTGTTTCTGTATGATCATCTGGGCGGGCGAAAGACACTGCCGCCAACCATGCGTGTTGATTTGACACGCTCCCCACTCGGCGCGCCGCTCAGCCCTGGGCATCGCATCGGCTTTGAATATTCCGATTGCTGGGTGGAGGATTCGCGCCTAGTGCTGCTGAATGCCAAGGATGCGGCGGAACGCGGTGCCAGCATTCTGCCGCACATGGCGGTAAGTACCGCGCGGCGCGAAGGCGCGCTCTGGCATATCACCGGTGAGGGCCGTGATGGGACAGCCGAATTTCACGCCCGCGCCTTGGTCAATGCCGCCGGCCCTTGGGTTGGCGCGGTGCAGCATGCAGTGATGGGCAGCAACCAGCCGGCGCGGCTCAGGTTGGTCAAGGGCAGCCACATCGTGCTGCCACGGCTTTATGACCACGACCGCGCCTATATTTTCCAGAATGCCGATGGCCGCATCATTTTCGCCATTCCCTATGAGCGTGACTTCACCCTGATTGGCACCACGGATGAGGAGCACCCTAACCCCGAAGAGCCGCCGCAGATTTCTGAGGGCGAAATCACCTATCTCTGCGCTGCGGCGTCCGGTTATTTCCGCACGCCGGTGAAGCGCGAAGATATTGTCTGGACCTATTCGGGGCTCCGCCCGCTCTATGATGATGGGGCGAGCAAAGCGCAGGAAGCCACACGCGACTACGTGCTGAAGTTGGATGCGCCGGCGGGTCAGGCGCCGCTGCTCAATATCTTCGGTGGCAAGATCACCACCTATCGCAAATTGGCCGAGGCCGCCTTGGCGGAGCTTGGCCTGAAACCCGAAAAAGCCGGCTGGACCGCCCGCGCCCCCCTGCCGGGCGGGGATTTCGCGACGGATGGCTTCCCCGCGCTGCTTGCCGGCTTCCGGCGCGACTTCCCGCTGCTGCCAGACGCGCTTTGCACCCGGTTGCTGCGCGCCTATGGCACCCGGGCCTGGCGGATTTTCACCCCGGGCCAGGACCCTGGCCCGCCCATCGGCGCTGATTTGCACGCGGCAGAGCTGGACTATCTCCGCCGCGAGGAATGGGCCGCAACGGCTGAGGATGTGCTTTGGCGCCGCAGCAAGCTAGGGCTGCGCTTCGATGCCGGGGCGCGGGACAGGCTGGCCCAGCTGCTGGGCGGCTGAAAGACCGAAACACAAGCTTCGCGAAACTGTCTTTTACCTGTAATAAAGCCTGGGTAACGGACACGCTCCCCCCAAAGAAGGAGAGCTTTCATGCAACGTCGTCACATTCTGCTGGGAACATCGGGTCTGCTTGCGGCCCCCTTCATCGCACCATCCGTGCGCGCCCAGGGCCGCACTGAAATCCAATTCTGGTATGGGCTGGGCGGTGCGCTTGGTGAGCGCGTTGCCGAACAGGTGACCCGCTTCAACGAAAGCCAATCGCGCTTTCGCGTGAATGCCAATTTCCGCGGTTCCTACGTGGAAGTGATGACTGGCGCCATCGCCGCCTGGCGCGCCGGCACGCCGCCCCATATCGCGCAGGTGTTTGAAGTCGGCACCGCCACCATGATGGCCGCCGGCCCTGCCATTCGCCCGACGCATGAGTTGCTGGGCGAGGCAGGCATTGATCTCGATCCCAAGCGCTATCTGGCCGGTGTGCGCGGCTATTATTCCGATACGCAAGGCCGCCTGGTTTCCATGCCGCATAATTCTTCTTCTGCGGTCCTGTGGATCAATCTGGAGGCTTTTGAAAAGGCTGGGCTTTCGACCACCGATCTGCCCAAGACCTGGGCCGAAATCCGCGCCGCCGCGCAGAAGATCAAGGCGACCAATGCCGCCGAAATCCCGATCAGCACCGCCTGGCCGACCTGGGTGATGTTTGAGCAAATGTCATCCATCCATGATGTCGGGCTCGCCACCAAGGCCAATGGCTTTGAAGGCCTGGATGCGACCATGAATCTTGGCGCGCCAATTTTTGCCAAGCACACCAATATGCTGCTGGAAATGCAGCGCGAAGGCACCTTCGTTTATGGCGGGCGCGATGCCGATGGCTTCGCGAGCTTCCCTGCCGGCAAGGCGGCGATGTCCTTCAATTCCTCCGCCGGTCGGGCGCAGGTGCAGCGCGATGCGAAGTTCCGTTGGGCTTCCGTGGTGCTGCCCTATCATGCGGATGTGCTGCAATCCCCACGCAATGGCGTGATTGGTGGCGCCAGCCTTTGGACACTGACGGCGCGCAACCGCACGGCGGAAGAATATCGCGGTGTCGCGGAATTCTACCGCTTCATCTCGGAAGTTGAGCAGGATAAGTGGTGGCACCATGTCACCGGCTATGTGCCGCTGACACTCGCTGCTTATGAAGCTTCGCGCGCTGAGGGCTTCTATACCCAAAACCCTGGCGCAGATGCCGCGATCATCCAGCTTTCCCGTGCGGAGCCGACGCCTAATAGCCAGGGCTTCCGGCTGGGCGGCTTTGTGGAAATTCGCAATATCATCCAGGAAGAATTGGAACGCGGTTTCCAGGGTCAGCAGAATACCGAAACGCTGCTTGCAAATGCCAATCGCCGCGCCGATGTGGTGCTGCGTAATTTTGAGCGTGCGAATCGTCGTTAATCGCGTATCGGGGCCGCCTTCACGGCGGCCCCATCTCATCGGTTTTTTTGACCGCATTTTCCGAGCCGCCAAGTGAGCCAACTTGGCTTGAAAATGCTCAGTTGAGGCCACATGCAGCGCAAGGCGATATTCAACAATAAACTGCTGCCCTATCTGCTGCTGGCGCCGCAGCTTGCGATCACTTTTGTCTTCTTCTTCTGGCCGGCGGGGGAAGCCGTTTGGTTTTCCTTCATCCGCCAGGATGCCTTTGGCATTTCCAAGCAATTCGTCTGGTTTGAGAATTTCACGGATCTTTTCGCCGACCCGCTGTATCACCAGGTCATCATCAATACGCTGATTTTCTCGGTGTCCGTCACCGCGCTTGCCATGGGCTTGGCGCTTGGCCTGGCGGTGCTTGCGGATCGGCATATTCGCGGCAAGGATGGCTATCGTACCTTGCTGATCTGGCCTTATGCGGTCGCGCCGGCCATAGCCGCCATTCTTTATATTTTCCTGTTCCACCCTGATATCGGGCTGATTGGCCGCGCGTTGAAAGCCGCGGGGGTTGCCTGGAATTATACGCTGAATGGCAATCAGGCCATGCTGGTGGTGATACTCGCGGCGGCCTGGAAACAGGTTTCCTATAATTTCCTGTTCTTTCTGGCTGGGCTGCAATCCATCCCGCGCAGCGTGTTGGAAGCAGCCTCCATTGATGGTGCGTCCCCCCTGCATCGCTTCCGCACGGTGATCTTCCCGCTGCTGTCGCCCACTACCTTTTTTCTGCTGGTGATCAATATCACCTACGCCTTCTTTGATACTTTCGGCATTATTGATGCGCTGACCAAGGGCGGGCCGGGCAATGCCACGCAAACCCTGATCTACCGCGCCTATATTGATGGGCGTGTCAATCTCGATCTCGGCTCATCCTCCGCGCAATCCGTGGTGCTGATGCTTGCGGTGATAGCGCTGACGCTGGTGCAGTTCCGCTTTATCGAGCGCAAGGTTCATTACTGATGGCCGAGCCACGCAACAGCATCGCCGCCCCCATGGGCATGGCCGGCAGCAATCCCAGAGCGGATATGCTTACCCATGTTATCCTGGTTCTGGGGGTGTTGCTTTTCGCGCTGCCCATCTGGATTGTGCTGATGGGCTCCACCCATGATGCCGGCACTATCGGCCGCGGCGATGTGCCCTTGCTGCCGGGCGCCGAGGCAGCTGCGAATTACAGCGCGGTCTGGAGCCAGGGCAATAAGCAGCGCGCCGGCGTGCCGGTTTCCACGATGATGTTCAATAGCGCCATCATGGCGCTGCTGATCACCTTCGGTAAAATCGCGATTTCCATCATCTCCGCCTATGCGGTCGCCTTCTTTTCCTTCCCCGGGCGCATGCTGTTTTTCTGGGCGATTTTCATCACCCTGATGCTGCCGGTTGAGGTGCGCATCTTCCCGACCTTTCAGGTGGTTTCTGACCTTGGCATGGTGAATACCTATGCCGGCTTGATCGTGCCTTTGATCGCTTCCGCCACCGCAACGCTTTTGTTCCGCCAATTCTTCCTGACCATCCCGGATGAGCTGGTGGAAGCCGCCAAGATGGATGGCGCCGGCCCGATCCGGTTTTTCAAGGATGTGGTGCTGCCGCTATCCGCCACCAATATCGCTGCCCTTTTCGTTATTCTTTTCGTCTATGGCTGGAACCAATATCTTTGGCCGCTGTTGGTGACGACCTCCACCGATGTGGAAACCATCATGATCGGCATTGTGAAAATGTTGGGCTCCCAGGGCGATACGGAATGGCATTTGGTGATGGCGACCACGGTGCTCGCGCTGCTGCCCCCCGTTGCCATCGTGATCCTGATGCAGCGCTGGTTCGTCAAAGGCTTGGTTGAGACTGAGAAATGAGAAACCCCCATGGCTGAGCTCAAACTTTCCGGCATTGTCAAAAGCTTCGGCGCGGTGCGCGTGCTGCATGGCATTGATTTGACCGTGCAGGATGGGGAGATGATTGTCATTGTCGGCGCTTCCGGCTGCGGCAAATCAACCTTGCTGCGCATCGTGGCGGGGCTCGAACGCAGCACGGGTGGCACGGTGCTTATTGATGATCGGGATGTGACGGCGCTGGAACCTGCGGCACGCGATATCGCCATGGTGTTTCAGAATTACGCGCTCTATCCCCACATGCGCGTCTTCGACAATATGGCCTATGGGCTGCGTATTCGCGGCCTTGACCGCGAAGACATCAAGCGCCGCGTTCAGGAAGCGGCTGATCTGCTCGGCCTTTCCGAATTGCTTGATCGGCGCCCGAGGGAATTATCCGGCGGTCAACGCCAGCGCGTTGCCATGGGGCGCGCCATTGTGCGCGAACCCAAGCTATTCCTGTTTGATGAACCACTTTCCAACCTGGATGCGAAGCTTCGCGTTGCCATGCGCGCGGAAATCAAGCGCCTGCAACGCCGGCTTGGCGTCACCAGCCTTTTCGTCACACATGACCAGGTGGAGGCGATGACTTTGGGCGACAGACTTGTGGTCATGCATGAAGGCCGCGCGGCGCAAATCGCCTCTCCCATGGAGATTTTTGAACGCCCCGCCGATTCCTATGTCGCGGGCTTCATCGGCAGCCCGTCCATAAATTTCCTGCCAGCCACCATCACGGAAGATGCCAAGGCGGCGCGGCTTTCAGATGGCAACATCATCGCCCTACCACCGGGACAATACGCCACGCACCCGGGCCAGAAGGTCACGCTTGGCATTCGCCCGGAACATATCAGCCTGCCAGGGCCGCTTCGGCTCACCACCGATCTGGTTGAACCGCTGGGTTCCGAAAGCGTGGTGCATGGCAAGCTTGGTTCCGGTGAAACCATTGCCTTGCGCCTCCCCGGTGCGCCGCCTTCCGCCGCGGTGCTGGAAATTGCGCCGCGCATCGAACATTTGCATGTCTTCGATGCGGAATCTGGAAAACGGCTGCCCCCGCCCGGCTGAATAAACTCACGCCTGCCCGCGTTCGATTAGCAGGCGCTTCACCTCATTCTTCGGGACCTTGCCGTAACCAGAACGCGGCAGCGCATCCCAGACCACGATTTTCGCCGGCCATTTATAGCGGCCAAGCTTGCCATCCAGATGCGCCATCACCGCCGCCGGATCAATCACGGCACCGGCTTCGGCCACCAGCACTGCGACCCCGCTTTCGCCCCATTTCACATCCGCAACACCTACCACGCAGGCTTCCGCGACGGATGGGTGAGTCAGTAGCGCTTCCTCCACCTCACGCGGATACACATTGGACCCGCCAGAAATATACATGTCCGAAGCGCGCCCGGTGATATACAGGAACCCGCGCGCATCCAAATGGCCAAGATCACCGGTATGGAACCAGCCGCCGGCGAAGGCCTTTTCATTGGCGCTGTCATTTTCGAAATAGCCAGCGAACACCGCAGGTCCACGCACGCAAATATCGCCAGTTTCGCCTGCGGCTAAGGGCCTGTTCGCGGTATCCAGAATCGCCACCTCAATTCCTGTGCGCGGATAGCCGCAGGAACCAATCGGCATGGCAGGATCATCTTCCATACTATGCCAGGCGGGCGGCAACACGGTGATATTGCCGGTCACTTCACCCAAGCCGAAATACTGCACCAGGCAGGGGCCAAGCTTGCTCAGCGCGTATTTCTGATCCTCCCGATACATTGGCGCGCCGGCATAGATCACGTGGCGCAGGGAAGCATGATCATGCGTATCCACCGCAGGGTCACGACACAGCGTATTCAGGATGGTCGGGACGGTGAACATGTTGGAAACACGATGCGCTTCAATCAGCCGCCAGGCTTCCGGCACATCAAACCGCTCGCCGGGCAGCAGGATGGAGGCCGCGCCACGCGCCACTTGCGATAACGCATGCACGCCAGCGCCATGGGAAAGCGGCGCCACCACCAAGGACGCATCATTCTCAGTCAGCCCCGGCATCAGATCGGCGATGTGGTTGTTGATGACAAAGGCCATTTGCCCATGGGTCAGGATGCCCCCCTTGGGCCGGCCCGTGGTGCCGGAGGTATAGAAGAACCAGGCCGGATGATCGCGATCCACATCGGCGGGCACGGTAACCGGGGCGCTTTGGCCTTCCCTGATCAAATCTTCCCAAGAAAAACCGGCACCTTCGCCAATCGCGATATCCAGCATACAGGCCGGATTTTCCGCGCGGCAGGCAGCGCGGTGTTCGGGGAAGGCCACATCGAAGATCTGCGCCTTGCAGCGCGAAGACCCGGCCAGATAGGCGGCCTCTGGCGGGCTCAGGCGGAAATTCGTCGGCACCCAAACCGCGCCGATCAGCCAGCAGGCCCAAACGCCTTCGAAAATCGCGTTATTGTTGCGTGAATGGATCAGCACGCGATCACCGGCGCCAATGCCGCGCGCGCGCAAGCCGGCAGCGGCGGCACAGGCCCGCGCCGCGATTTCCGCCCAGCTCCAGACCCTGTCGCGCCAGATCAGGCCGGGGCGGTCCGGCAGGCGGCGGGCGGTTTGCAGCAGCATGGTGCCCAGGTTGGAAGTCGGGATCATGCGGCGTCTCCTTTTTTGCGGCGCCCTTTCGGCGGTTCGCGCGATGTTTCGCTTGCCTCCGGCGCTGGCCTTGGGCAAGTGGGGATATTAGTCTGGATCCAAACAAAGGGAGAAGAACGCCATGACCACCCCATTCCAGGGCGCGACGCGCCGTAACCTGCTGCTGGGCGCAGGCGCGCTCGGCCTGGCCGCCCCCGCGATTGCCCGCGCGCAGGGGCAATACCGCGCCGAGTACAAGGTCTCGGTGGTGGGCAATCGCCCGCTGCCGATCTCAGACGGCGCCTTCACCTGGGCAGAGCTGGTCACGGAACGCTCGGGCGGGCGGATCAATATGAAGGTCTATCCGGGCAGCCAATTGGTCGGCGGTGATCAGACGCGCGAATTGGTCGCGATGCGCCAGGGCGTGATTGATATGGCGGTGTTTTCCACCATCAACATCTCCCCGCAAATCCGCGAAATGAACATTTTTTCGCTGCCCTTCCTGATGCCCAATCACCGCGCTTATGACGCGATCATCAATGGGGAAGTCGGGCGCGATTTGTTCGGCACGCTGACCAGCCGCGATGTGACGCCGGTTGCCTGGGGTGAGAATGGTTTCCGCGAAATCTCCAACAGCAAGCGCGAAATCCGCAAGCCCGAGGATCTGCGTGGCCTGAAAATTCGCTTCGCGGCGGGTGCGATTTTCAGTGAAATCTATCAGGGGCTTGGCGCCAATCCAGTGCAAATGTCCTTTGCTGATCTACAACCCGCCCTTTCCACCGGCGCGGTGGATGGGCAGGAAAACCCAGTCAATCTGTTCCTGGGCTTCCGCATGGATACGCTGGCGCAGCGCCATTTGACCATCTGGAATTACTGCGCCGATGCGGCGATTTTTGTTGCCTCAAAGGCCGTAATGGATAGCTTCGCGCCGGCGGACCGCGATCTGGTGATCGCCTGCGCGCGTGAAGCGGCGCAGCGCCAGATTGCGGCGGCGCGCAAGGGGCTGGGCATTGATGGCGACCGTTCCTCGATCGAGGAATGTATCCGCCGTGGCGTGGCGGTGGCGGAACTCACGCCCGCTGAAAAGCAGGCCTTCGCCCGCGCCACACGGCCGGTCTTTGACAAGTGGGCGCAGACCGTTGGCAGCGCCTTGGTGCAAAAGGCCGAAGCCTCCATTGCGCGCGCGATTGCCTGACGCGCCATGAGTGTTGAATTGGATCCGGGGGCAACGCTTCCGGATCCGAAAACCCGGGTTCCGCTGAGTTTCGAACGCGTTCTGCTGGCGCTTGCCATGGCGGCCATGGCGCTGATTACAGCGGCGAATGTGCTGGCGCGTTACCTTACGAATGTTTCTTTTGCTATCACGGAAGAATATTCGGTGGTGCTGATGGTGGTGATCGCGCTGATCGGCACGGCACTCGCCATCGCAACTGGGCGGCATATTCGGGTTGGGTATTTCACCGATCTGATGGGGAAGCTTGGGCAACGCCGGGCGGAAATGCTGGCGCTGATCCTTGCCATTATCTGCTTTGGTCTGCTTGCGATCTTCGGCGCCAAGCTGGCTTATGATGAATATCGCTTTGAAGTGCTATCCAACGGGCTTGGCAATCCGCAATGGCTCTACACTGGCTGGCTGCCTTTGGTTTCGCTTTTGGTCATTGCGCGCGCGGCGGGCCGCTTGATCCGGCTGGCACGCGGTGAGGATGGCTGAGCCATGATAGCAACCACCCTGTTCCTTGCCTTCGCCTTGCTGCTCGCGGGCGGTGTGCCTGTCGCGATTTGCCTTGGGCTGGCGGGCGCTTTCGCCATTTGGCTTGCGGATCAATCCATCATGGCGATGCCCACCAATGTCTATGCCGGCATTGCCAAGTACCCGTTGATCGCCATTCCCATGTTCGTGCTGGTGGGCAGCGTTTTTGATCGCACGGGCGTTGCACTGCGGCTGGTGCGCTTCGCAACCGCGCTGGTCGGCGCTGGGCGGGGTGCGCTTGCTTCCGTGGCCGTGCTGGTTGCGATGGTGATTGGCGGGATTTCGGGGTCAGGCCCGGCCACCAGCGCGGCGGTCGGCCAGGTGGTGACGAAAAGCATGGCGGAGGATGGCTACCCGCGCCCCTTTATCGCCAGCACCGTGGGTGCGGCGGCGGCCACTGATATCCTGATCCCGCCTTCCATCGCCTTCATCGTCTATGCCGTGCTGGTGCCGGGCGTTTCTGTGCCCGCTATTTTCGCTGCCGGCATGATCCCCGGGATTCTCGCCGGGCTTTGCATCATCGCGGCCGTGGTGATCATTTCCATCGTCAAGGATTTCGGCGGTAAGGCGCGCCAGAAGGAAGCCATTGCGGTCTGGCAAAGCTTCAAGGAAGCCTTCTGGGGCCTGCTGGCGCCGGTGGTGATCCTGGGCGGCATGCGGCTTGGGCTTTTCACGCCAACGGAAGCCGCTGTTGTCGCGGTATTCTATGGGCTCTTTATCGGCTTTTTCGTCTATCGCAGCCTGACGCTTCGCGATGTCTATGAAATGCTGGTGGAGGCTGGGGAAATCTCTGCCGTCATCCTGATCGTCATTGCTTTGGCGACAGTCTTTGCCTGGTCAACCAGCACGCTTGGCATTGTGCGCCCGATTGTGGAATGGGTGGTGGGGCTTGGGCTTGGCTCGGCCGGCACACTCGCGCTGCTCACGATTTTCCTGATCATTGTGGGCATGTTTCTGGATGGCATTTCGATCTTCCTGATCCTGCTACCGTTACTGCTGCCGATTGCCGCTGCCTTTCAATGGGATTTGACCTGGTTTGGCGTGGTGCTGACCATGATGATCGCCATTGGCCAATTCACGCCGCCCATGGCGGTGAATTTAATGGTATCCTGCCGGATTGCGGGGGTTTCCATGGAAAGCACCGTACCTTGGGTGATTTGGCTGGTGCTGGCCATGTTGCTTTCGGCCGTGGCCGTCATGGCCGTGCCGGATTTGGCGCTGTGGTTGCCGCGCGTGATGGGGCTTGGCTAAGCAAGCCCCCTACCCAAGCCTCAGCCCAAGTTCCTGCACGGTCTTTCTCTCATCCTCATAATGCGCCCGTGCCGCCACGGCGTAATCGGCGCTGTTCAAATAACGCACCGGCATATCGAAGCGCGCAATCACGGCCAGATGCGCGGGATCAAATAACGCTTCCTTGAAGGCATCATGCAGCACGCGCACCACAGCGGGGTCCATGCCGCGTGGCCCACCGATGCCATAGGTGCTTTCACCCAGCACGTCATAGCCAACCTCTCGCAAGGTGGGCACATTCGGAAAGCGCGTTGCCCTTTCGCTCATCCATACGGCCAAGGGCCGCACACGCCCTTCCAACGCCATATCCGCCCAAGCGCTGGTTTCGGCTGAAAAATGAATATCGCCCGCCAATAGCGCTTGCAGATTGGGCGCAGCGCCGCGGAAGGGCACCGTCACCCAATCGATGCCAGCCAACCGCGCGAGCCGCGTCATTTGGATATCGGTGGTATTGGCGCCCGGCGTACCGTAATTGAACTTGCCTGGGTTGGCGCGCGCATCGGCCAGCAGTTCCTGCATGGTTCGCCAGGGTGCATCGCGGCGCACCACGACGCCGCCCATATAGCCCACCAGGCGAATGATCCAGGTGAAATCCTGCATCGGGTCCCATTGCGGCCTTTCCTGCATCAGCGGCATGCGGAAACTGCCATTGGACATTTGCGCGAGTGCATAGCCATCCGGCCGCGCCTCCCGCGCCAGGAATTGCGCCGCAAGAGACCCACCTGCGCCCGGCTTGTTTTCGACAATGATCGGCTGGCCAAGCCGCTTCGCCGCCTGTTCGCACAAGGCGCGCATCTGAATATCCGTCGCGCCGCCCGGCGTCCATGGCACCATCACGCGGATCGGCTTGTCCGGAAACCGCCCCTGCGCCAGCGCGGGTGTCACCAGCGCCCCAGCCAAGCCTGCCATCACGGCGCGGCGCCCCAACAGCATGTCCATGATCTCCTCCCGTTTCTTTTCAGGAAGGTTAAACGAACCTATCTGCCAAAGGCGAGTATTTTTTGGCGCCTCAAACGCGATCCCACTACCGCCCCATGCACGCAAAAAAAACACCGTGATCAGCGGCAGCCGATCACGGTATGGCGCAACACCAAACCGGCATGGCCTGCACCATACCGGCAATGCAACCTCAGGTGGTCTGCTGAATGGCCGAGAGCAGCCAGCGCTCCTCAGGGCCGCTGCGGACAAAGGTCCAAAGCTCGGTCGAGGTTTGGCGTTCTGTCGTGCTGCCTTCCACCAACTTGCCGGTTGCTTCCTCGAAAGTGGCGTCCAGCAGGCTGAAGCGCATGGCAACCGTCGCGTAATCCAGCCCATCCTCATGCCAAGCTTCGGAAAGGTCACCGCCTTCCAGCTTCACATCGCGGGTTTCATTACGCCAGCCGCGCGCATCCAAATCGCGGTAGTCATTCGCGAAATAGCCAACCATTTCAGGGGTTGCGAATTCCCGCAGGCCCTTAAGGTCACGGCGCGACCAGGCGGCATTCACCTCGATCAGGCTTTGCTCAAACGCCTGATAATCCTGCGGCGTCACTTGGACATCGCGCGCGGGCGCGGCATAGGAGCCGCCCGCGACCGGGGCAGCGGTACCGCCCATGGGCGCCGGTTCCATCTGGCGCGCATAACCGGAAGTACCGGCCATGGCAGGCGCGGCCTGGCGGCGGCGGAACAGGCGGAAGGCCAGATAGATCAGGCCGCCAATCAGCGCCACTTGCAGCAGCATGCCAAGCATGGCGCCGAGGCCGCCGATACCCCCCAGAAGCCCACCGCCAAAGAGCATGCCGACCAGGCCGCCCATCAGCAAACCACCAGCCAGCGCGCCCATGAAGGAACGCTGCGGCTGCGCCTGAGGCGGCATGCCGGGACGCGCCGCGCCGCCGGCCTGTTGCGGGCCAGAAGGCTGCGTTGCCGTCCGTTCCATGGGCCGCGCGGTATTGGGCGCGGTCTGGGTCGGCGGCGGCGCGGAATAGGTCCGGCTGCCGCGGCTGCCGGAAGATGAATTGCCACCCGGCTTGGCATCGGCCAGGACTGGCACCAAAACCATGGCAAGGGCCGCGAAAGCGGTCAGAAGATAGCTTGGGCGACGCATCGGAATCTGGACCTCTCCAACATGAACAGCTTTTAATATAGGTATTTCTACGCCAAAGCGAAGGGGTAAATTGCGCCGAGTGATTGAAGCTTTGGCGCAGCCGGGCCAAAAATGGGATAACGAAAGGCGCCTTCCCCCATTTCTATACGCCTTGCTAGTAGGTTTCTGCTAGACTCACCCATCGAATGTCCAACTCACGAACCTCCCCCCCCCATCCGCAGGTCAGCCAGACCTCGTTGCAGGACGCCCTACGACGGGCGCTGCGCGATGAAGGTGGCCGAGCGGCGGTGCGGGTCGCCCCCGGGCCACAACCGGAAGCGCAGCGCTTGGTTTTCGCCCTGTTGCGGGAAGCATCGGACGTCAAGGGCGGGTCGCTGCTTGAAATCACGCCAAATGACTGGCTGCTGACTGAGCTACCCATTTTTGAAGCCGGTAAGCTCCAGACGCTGTTGGCGAAAATTCTGGGTGAAGCGTCGGTCGCTTTACTGCCGCTGCCGGCATCCAAGAACCTGCTCGCCGGGCTATTGCACGGCTCCCGCGTGCCCCAGTTTCTTGAAGTGCCAACGGCGGAGCTGGTCTCGCCCATTGGTCTTGATGCCCGGCTGGATAGAGTCAATTTGGCGCAAATCTATCGCCGGCAAAATATTGTTGGCATCGCAGATGGGCTGCTGCCGCGGCTGGTTTTCCAGCGCCTTGCCCCAGAGAGATCAGGGTTGCGGCAAATCCTTGGGGGGCTTGCCAAAGATCGCGCGCTGCTGCGCCATGCGGAAGCGCAGATCCAGAAACGGGTGCTTGAAGCGCTTGGGGATGAGGGCACACGTCAATCAATCATGGGGGGCGGGCCGATTGCGCCCCTATTTCTGGATTTGCCCCCTGAATTGCTTCCCGCAACGTCGCCGGATGCGAATGACACGTCACTCCCCGCCGCTGCACCGGCTCTTTACGCCACGCTCGCTTTGCATGATGCGATCTCCATCAGCAATCTCGCCAGCAGACGAGAAGCGCTGCACCAGGAAGCCTGGGGTATTGCCATAGCAGGGCTTTCAGCATCAGCGCTTGGCCTGATGGATATGGATGCCCTGCCCGCGGATTGGCTGATCCTGGATTGGTCACCGGCACTGGAAGACACGCAGGCGCTTAAGGCTTTACGACGCGTTGATCGCGCGCGCCTTATCCTCGATGGTTGCAATGGTGAAGCGGCCCTCACCTGGGGTCTCAGCCAAGGCATTCAGCTTTATTGCGGGCCGTGGATAGAAGACGTCATCGCCGCGAGCCGCATGGAGCATTGCAGCGAAGCGGAACTCTGCCTGCGTTCGGAATGTCGCGCCCGCGGGCTGGCGACCTCGCCCCCCGACAGGCTCGGCTGCCATAGGCCCCTTTTGCTGGAAGCCGTATTGCCGGAGCGCGGTTCATGAGTTCTGCCAAGCTCAATACTGCCGCCCTGCCGGCTGAGGCACTTGGGGCTGTGGCGCTTTCCGGTGCCATTCGTGATGCGGTCGCCCTTGGCGAGGAGCGCCTGGTTCTCATGCTGCGATTTTCGGCCCTGCCGCGCGCCCGGCGCTTTGGCACACGGGCAGAATTGTTGCGTGAAGCCTGGGAGCCTTTGAATAGCACTGCCCGGGTCAGGGGTTTCAAATTACGGGGCGGTGATCTGGTTGCCATCGGTCTGCCCAAGGCGAGCGATGCGCTGGAGCATCAGCGCAAAATCCTGTTTTCCATGCTGGAGCCTGAGGAAGCGGAAAAAGCGGTCTATATGCTCCGTCTGCCGCAACAGGCAGCGGCTGTGATGGCTGCCGTCGAAGACAGCCTTGGTATGGTGGAGGCCATGCGCGCCATGACGCTGGATGAGCCGGAGAATCGCGTGGTTGACACTGCGGCCCTGGCATCGGCTGAGCGCGGCCTGACCACCGCTGATCTGAGCATTTTTTTCCGCCGGCAAAAGGTTTGCTGGCTTGAGCCTGGCGGGCAGAACACCAAGCTATTCTGGGAAGACCGCCGCGTCGAGCTCTCGGAAGTCTGTGAAAGACTTTTGCCTGGCTACGATATCTCACTGACGCCTGCCTTTGCGCAGAGGCTGATGCAATCCATTGACCGCCGGCAATTGAGCGATATCGCCCGGCCTGAGGCATTGCGCGACATGCGCACCCTTGCGCTGCCGCTTCGCGTGGAAAGTCTTTTTTCGGCAGAATTCCTGCGCCTTGATTCCATCATGCCGCAAAGCCAGCGACATAAGCTGATCATTGGGCTTGATTCGGAAGATGTGCTGGCCGATCCTGACCTTTTTCTGCTGGCGCGCCATTTCGCAAAGGCGCGGGGTTATCGGCTGATGCTTGAAGCGGCTTCACCCTTTGCTGCAACAGTGGTGTCCAGCCTCCGTGGCGGCTTTGACTTTCTGCGCCTCAAATGGTCCGAGGATTTCCCCGGCGCAGATAGCGCTGCGACGGCAGAGCTCAGCAAAAAGCTCGCCCACGCAGCCGAACACGTGGTGCTGGCGGGTGCGGATCGCCCCGCGGCCATTGCCTGGGGCTGGGAAGCAGGCATTCGCATGTTCCAGGGCCGCCTGATTGAAAGCCAACGCCCCGCAAGCTGACGCCATGGCTTGGCGAAACGCTGGTTTGGGCCGATATGGCCCTCATGCCGCTTCCCGCCATTGAGGCCCAGGGCCTGACCAAAACCTACAAGGCTGGCGACCCGCCCGCCGTGGCTGGCTTGGATTTCATCCAGCCCGCCGGCAGCACCTGGGCGCTGCTGGGCGGCAATGGCGCGGGCAAATCCACCACCATCGCCATGCTGCTGGGCCTTTTGGTACCCAGTTCGGGTCGAGTGGTGGTCCTTGGCCATGACATGGCGCGGGATCGCTTCGCGGCGCTGGCGCGGATGAATTTTTCTTCCCCCTATGTCGCGCTGCCGCATCGGCTGACGGTCCGGGAAAACCTGATGGTCTATGCGCATTTGTATACCGTGCCCAAGGCGCATGAGCGCATCGCCGCATTGGCGGAAAGGCTGCAATTGACCAGCTTTCTGGACCGCCCAGCGGGGCAGCTTTCGGCGGGGCAGAAAACCCGCGTGGCAATTGCGAAATCGCTCATCAATCAACCGGAATTGCTGCTGCTGGATGAACCCACCGCCAGCCTAGACCCCGATACGGGCGATTGGGTGCGGAGCCTTTTGGAAGCCTACCGCGCTGAAACAGGTGCGGCCATTCTGCTCGCCAGCCACAATATGGCGGAAGTCGAACGCCTTGCGCATCACGTCCTGATGCTTAAGGGCGGACGCATTGTGGACCAAGGCAGCCCCGCCGACCTGATCGCACGCTATGGCCGCGATGATCTGGAACAGGTGTTTCTGGATATCGCCCGCGGCCAGGGGCGCGCGGCATGAGCGGCGCGGTGCGGCGTGTTTGGGGGCTAATGTATCGGCATTTGGCGCTGTATCGGCGTTCCTGGCCGCGCGTTTTGGAATTGATGTATTGGCCCGTACTGCAAATGCTGGTCTGGGGTTTTGTGACGGCTTGGCTCGCTGGCGTGCAGAACAATACGGCCAGTGTCACCGCCGGCGTGCTGCTGGGCGGCGTGCTGCTGTGGGAGGTGACGCTGCGCAGCCAAATGGGCTTCGCCATTTCCTTCCTGGAGGAAATCTGGTCACGCAATCTGGGCCATATCTTTGTGGCCCCGCTGAGGCCCACTGAATTGGTGGCAGGCTTGGTCGCCATGAGCATGCTCCGCACCGCCATTGGCGTAGGCCCAGCCATTCTGCTGGCCTTCCTGCTTTACGGCTTTGGCATTTGGACCCTGGGGCCGGTGCTGGTGCTCTATTTCGCGGCCCTGATGGCAATGGGCTGGGCGGTCGCGCTTGGCGTCACGGCGCTGATCCTCCGCCATGGCGCGGGGGCCGAGGCTTTGGCCTGGGGCGTGCTGTTCGGCTTGGCGCCCTTCTCAGCGGTGTTTTATCCGGTTTCGGTGCTGCCTGGCTGGTTGCAGCCCGTCTCACTCGCCATTCCGGCGACGCATGTTTTTGAGGGAATGCGTGCCGCGCTATTGGATGGGCGGCTGGCCTGGGATCATCTGGCCTATGCTTTTGCGCTTGATCTGATCTGGCTTGGACTGGCGGCCTGGCTTTTCATGGCGCAATTCCAGGCGGCGCGCGTCCGAGGCGCTTTGATGAATATTGGCGAATAAACCAAGGCGCCTCTTTCATCTTGCGCGCTTTTCCGGCAAGTTTCCCCTTTCCGGTCCTTGGTGGGGCGATGGTCGCCTTTGCCCGGACCGGTAGCTTGCGGAGACTGGAAACGTGATTCCCGCCCTGATGCCGACCTATAACCGTGCCGACCTTGCTTTTGAGCGGGGCGAAGGCGCGCGACTTTGGACGGAAGACGGCCGACGTTTCCTGGATTTCGGCGCGGGCGTCGCGACTTCCTCACTCGGCCACGGGCACCAGCATCTGACGCGGATGATTGCGGAACAGGCGGGCAAGATCATTCATGCCTCAAACCTGTATCGCATCCCGCAGGCGGAAAGGCTGGCGCAGCGGCATGTGGAAAATTCCTTCGCTGACAGCGTGTTTTTCTGCAATTCCGGCGCCGAAGCGAATGAGGGCATGATCAAGGCTGTCCGCAAATACCATGCGGAAAATGGCCATCCGGAACGCTACCGGCTGATCTGTTTTGAAGGCGCCTTCCATGGCCGCACCATGGCCGCGCTGGCCGCCACGGGGAATGAGAAATACCTGGCCGGCTTCGGCCCGCCGGTTGAAGGCTTCGACCATGTGCCCTTCGACAATATGAATGCGGTGCGTGATGCGATCGGTCCCAATACGGCCGGCGTGATGATTGAACCCGTGCAGGGTGAAGGCGGCGTGCGCCCCGCGCCGCTTCGTTTCCTGCGCGAATTGCGCGCCATGTGCGATGAATACGGGCTGTTGCTGGCTTTGGATGAAGTGCAGACCGGCATGGGCCGTTCCGGCAAGATGTGGGCCCATCAATGGGCGGGGATCGAACCTGATGTCATGTCATCCGCCAAGGGCATTGGCGGCGGCTTCCCGCTGGGCGGCATTTTCGCCAAGGAACATGTGGCGAAGCATTTGAAGGCCGGCACGCATGGTTCAACCTATGGCGGCGGTCCGCTTGCTTGCGCCGCGGGCAATGCGGTGATGGATGTTGTCTCCGCCCCCGGCTTCCTTGACCGTGTGGATCAGGTGGCGCGACATTTGTGGCGCGGCCTGCTGGCGCTGGCCGCCAAGCATCCGACAGTGATTGAGGATGTGCGCGGCGCCGGCCTGCTGCTTGGCCTGAAGCTGCGGCCCGAGGTGAATAACGGCGAAATGCAGAATGCCGCCGTGGCCGAGGGTCTGCTGACGGTGGCGGCGGGGATGAATGTGCTGCGCCTGGCGCCGCCGCTGATCATCACTGAGGCGGATGCGGATGAGGCGGTGGCCTTGCTCGATCGCGCTTGCCTGCGCCTGACCCCAGCGGGTGCCCAAGCCGCGGCGCAATGAGTGCAATGTTGAAATCGGTTAGGGGCGGCGATGCGCCGCCCCGCCACTTTTTGGAATTGATGGATCTTGAACCGGCGGTGCTGCGCCGGATGCTTGATGTAGCCGGGCGCGCCAAGCGGGGCGAGCTTGCGGGCAAGCCCTTGGCCGGCAAATCCATTGCGCTGATTTTCGAAAAACCCTCGACCCGCACACGCGTTTCCTTTGAAGTGGGGATCCGCCAATTGGGTGGCGATGTTGTGGTGCTGTCCACCAAGGACATGCAGCTTGGCCGAGGCGAAACCCCGGCGGATACCGCGAAGGTGCTTTCCCGCTATGTGGATGCCATCATGCTGCGCACCGATAATGTGCAGAAAATCCGTGAATTGGCGGAACATGCGACGGTGCCGGTGATCAATGGCCTCACGGATGTTTCGCATCCCTGCCAGTTGATGGCCGATGTGATGACCTTTGAGGAACATCGCGGCCCGATTGCCGGGCAGGTGGTGGCCTGGACAGGTGATGGCAATAATGTCGCGCAATCCTTCATCCAAGCGGCGGCGCGGTTTGGTTTTACGCTACGGCTTGCAACCCCGCCGGAATTGGCGCCGCCCGCGGAATTGATCGCCTGGGCGCGTGCCCAAGGGGCGAAGGTGGAATTGACCCATGACCCCATCGCCGCCGTGCGTGATGCGCGCTGTGTGGTGACCGATAGCTGGGTTTCCATGTCTGATGAACGCGAAGGGCGGGCAGAGAGCCGGCATAATCTTCTGGCGCCCTATCAGCTTAATTCTGCGCTGCTGAAGCACGCCGCGCCGGATGCGATTGTGATGCATTGCCTGCCAGCACATCGCGGCGAGGAAATCACCGATGAGGTGATGGATGGGCCGCAAAGCGTGGTGTTTGATGAGGCAGAGAACCGGCTTCATGCGCAGAAGGGTGTGCTGCTTTGGGCCTTGGGGTTGGCGTAACGCTTACGGCGTGACCCGTGACAGCGGGTCACGCGTAGTTAGGCTGATTAGGCCCCCACCCTATTCCGGCTGCGCGCCGGAAATCCTGACCATCTCAGCCCAGATCGGCTGTTCTCGCTTCAACCGCGCTGCCAATTCTTCCGGTGTTGAACCCGTCAGCCGCGCGCCCATGCCAATCGCGCGTTGCTGCAATTCGGGATCAGCAAAGGCCGTGCGGATTTCAGAAGAAAGCCTATCCACAATCTCACGCGGCATGGCGCGTGGGCCACCCCACATATGCCAGGGGCTGACGTTGAAATTATCCATCCCCGCTTCCGCCATGGTCGGCACATTCGGCATGGCGGGCCAGCGTTCCGGCAAGGTGACAGCCAGCGGGCGAATGCGCCCTTCCTGAATAACGCCGACATAGCTGGCAAGATTATCAACCGCGAGCTGGATATCGCCCGAAAGCATGGCGGGGATGGTCTGCGCCGCGCCCCGGAAGGCGACATGAGTCGATTCAATCCCGGCACGCCCCAGAAGATAAGCGCCGGAAAGATGAATGGTGGTGCCCACACCCGAAGACCCGTAGCTGATACCGCCGCGCCGCGTCTTGGCCCAGGTGATGAATTCCTGGAGCGTTTGTGCGGGCACATGCTGCGCCGGCACCGCCACCACATTGGGCAAATCCCACATGGCGCTGATCCAGGCGAAATCACGCTCGGGATCATAGGGCAGGGTTTTGAACAGCATGGGGTTGATCACGATATTATGCATGCTGATCGTGCCGATGGTGTAACCATCAGGCGTGGCCCGCGCGATGGCTTCCGTGCCGATATTGCCCGAAGCGCCGGAACGCGTCTCAACAATGAAATTCTGCCCGAAGCGGCGCGACAAGACTTCGCAGGCAAGCCGCGTCATCACATCAAGCGACCCGCCCGGCGGAAAGCCGACAAAAACGCGCACCGGCCGATTGGGCCAGGCGGCTTGCGCAATCGCGGGGCTGGCCAGGCCAAGGGCGAGTGGTGTGGCAAGAAGGCTGCGACGTTGGATCATGTTTTCCTCCCGTTATTTGCTGTCATTTCAGCGCGCGTAGTCAGGTTCTTCCCGGTCCAGTACGCGCCGCCAGGCATTGAGATGGAGCCGCGCATCCAGCTTTTCACCCCATGGCCCAGCGTGATTGCGCCTGAGATTATCGGGCAGCTTATGCAAAGGCAGCCCGGTCTGCATGGCAGTCAGCTGATACATGCAGGTGCGTTCCGCCATGTAGCATTCATCGAAAGCGTCATGCACGGTGGGGCCCACCACGGTCACGCCATGGCCGCGCATCAGCATGATGGTCTTATCGCCCATCAGCCGCGCAATGCGATCCCCTTCCTCATTGCTATGCACTGGCTGATCGCCTTCATCATCATAAACCGTGCGATCATTCAGCAGCAGGTTATTGTGATGCGACAGCGCGAATTCCGCGCCCTGCACCATGGAAAGCGCTGTCAGGTGGCGCGGATGGACATGAATCACACAAGCCGCCGCCGGATTGGCCAGATGGATGCGCGTGTGGATATGAAACGCGACCTTGCGGAGTTCGCCGCTGCCGCGCAGCACACGACCTTCAAGATCGCAGATGATCAGATCGGATGCCTTCAATTCCTGGAACAAATAGCCGCGCGGATTGATCAGGAAGCGCGGCTCAGCCTCATCAGGCAACATCAGGCTATTGTGATTGCCGATATGCTCATTCCAGCCGAGTCTGGCGCCAATGCGGAACACGGCGGCCATGTCGCAGCGGAGTTCCCATTCGCGCGCCTCGACACGGCTATCGCTCAGTTTTTCGATGATCGCGGCCATCTGGACCTCTCTGAACCATTCATTTGGCCAAGCCTTGCACAGATCAGGCGCGCCTGACCACGGGGTCCGGTGTTGACGGCGCTAGGCAGGGCGCGGAGCATTCCACACAAAGAGAGGACCCGCCCATGGCCGAAGCCAAGCCCGCCGAGTTGCCCATCACCGGCTATCTGGACCGTTTTTCCGCGCGCCCGGGCGAAAGCCTGGCGGTTAAGATCAGCGTGCCAAGCGGCGGGCGCTACCGCGCAAGGCTGCGGCGCGTGATTTCGGGCGACCCGAACCCAGCCGGGCCAGGGCTGCAGTTTGAGGACCTCTCCGCCCGTTTCGATGCCGAATTTCAGGGGCGTCACCAGCCGATCCGGCTTGGGTCTTATGCGCTGATCCCCAAAGCACCCAAGCGCGCGGCGGGGCCGGTGACCTGGACGGCGCTGGTTTGGTTCCAGGCGCAGCCCGGCGGCGAAGCTGTGGTGATCAGCGAAGAAGCAGCGGGCCGGCGCGTCACGCTTTCAGTCGGCCCGCATGGCCCCGTGGCACATATCATCTGGGAAGGCGACGAAAGGCAGCTTGGCCTTGGCGCGGCCTTACCCGTGCGGCGCTGGCATCGGCTTTGGCTGAGTGCTGATCCCAGCACGGGGCGCATTCTGCTCGGCGCACAATGCATTGAAGATGCCACCCCTGCCAGCACGCGCGAAGTCTCGGCAGCAGACATGGCGCTGCCCGATGGCGCGGGCGTGGTGATGATTGCTGCGGAAAACGCCACCGCGCCGTGCGCGCATCTGACCGGCAAGATTGAAGACCCTGCCATTCTGGCGGGCTTTCACGCCGAATGGCCGCGCCCGGATCAGCCGCTTTCCGCGGCCTCACCCGGCTTGATCGGAGCCTGGGATTTCGCGCGCGGCATCGCAACGCAGCGCGTGGAAGATATCGGCCCGCAAGCCTGCCATGGTGATTTGCTGAATGTGCCAACCCGCGCCGTGGTCGGTGCCCGGTGGTCGGGGGCCGAGATGTGCTGGCGCCACGCGCCCGCAGATTATGGCGCCATCCATTTCCACGCCGATGATTTGAGCGATTGCGGCTGGGCGGATGATTTCAGCTTCACCGTGCCGGCGGATTTACGTTCCGGCGCCTATGCGCTGCATGTCACTTGCGCCGAAGGAGAGGATCACATCCCCTTCTACATCCTGCCCCCGCGCGGCACGGCCACCGCGCCCATCGCCTTTCTGGCTTCCACCTTCACTTATCAGGCCTATGCCAATCATTCGCGCGGCAATGCGGATGCGGCCTATCGCGCCCGCGTCGCTGCCTGGGGCGCTTATCCGCATAATCCGGATGATTTCCCGATCTATGGGCGTTCCACCTATAACCGCCACCCAGACAATAGCGGCATCGCCTTTTCATCCCGGCTGCGGCCCATTCTGACGATGCGGCCTGGGTTTCTCACCTTCAATGACGCGAAGGGATCAGGGCTGCGCCACTACCCCGCCGATACGCATATCCTGGCCTGGCTGGAAGCGCGCGGCATGGCCTTCGATGTGATCACGGATCACGATTTGTACGCGGAAGGCGCGGCACTGCTGGCCAATTACAAGGTGGTGATGACCGGTTCGCATCCGGAATATCACACGCCGCAAACGCTTGATGCGCTTTACGCTTATACGCGGAGCGGCGGGCGCATGATGTATCTTGGCGGCAATGGGTTCTATTGGCGCATCGCCCAGCCCACCGATCTGCCCGGCACGTTTGAATTGCGCCGCGCCGAGGGCGGCATTCGCGCCTGGGCCGCGGAACCAGGCGAATATTATCACCAGACCGATGGCGCCTATGGCGGGCTGTGGCGGCGCAACCGTCGCCCACCGCAGCAATTGGCCGGTGTGGGTTTCTCAGGCCAGGGGCTGTTCGAAGGCACCTATTACCGCCTGCTGCCACCCGCGCGAGAGGCGCGCCATGCCTGGATGTTCGAAGGCGTGGAAGGCGAGACCATTGGCGATTATGGGCTTTCCGGCGGCGGTGCGGCCGGCTTTGAATTGGACCGCGCGGACCCTGCCCTTGGCACGCCGGAAGGCACGGCGATTCTGGCCGTTTCCGAAGACCCGCCCGCTTCCTTCGTCGCGGTGCCGGAGGAGTTGCTTTCACATGTGAACACCGTGAATGGCGAAAAGGCCCAGGCGCTGAAGCGGGGCGAGATCATCTATTTCGACACACCCGGCGGCGGTGGCGTCTTCGCCGTTGGTTCCATCACCTATTGCGGCAGCCTGTGGCGCCAGGGGTTTGAAGGGCCGATCAGCCGGCTCACGGAAAATGTTGTGCGCCGTTTTGCCGGGCTTGCCGATAATGGTTGACGCCGCGGGGCGCGCGCATGAAGCTACCGCACCACAAATAAAGGGAGAGCATGGATGAAACGCCTCAGTCTCAGCACAGGTCTTGTTGCCGCTGCCATGGCCTTGTCGGCGGCGCCACTGCTGGCCGCCCCTTTCACCTGCCCCACGCGCGGCGGAGACCTGGTGTTTGGCCAGGAAGCAAATGTCAATTCACTGGATCAGATGACCTCCAGCACGATTTCAACGCGCAATATCGCGATGAATATCTACGAGACGCTGATCACGCGCGATGACAATAACCGGCCCATCCCGGAATTGGCCGAAACCATGCAGGAAGCCCCTGATGGCCTGAGCTATACCTTCAAGCTCCGCCAGGGCATCACCTTCCATAATGGCAAGGCGCTGACTTCGGCAGATGTTGCGGCTTCCTTCGACCGCTACAACCGAATTGGTCTGCAACGCAGCACGCTGGATAATGTCGCGGGCTGGGAAACGCCGGACCCTCTCACCTTCATCATCCGCATGAAGCAGGTGCAGCCGACGTTTGTTGAGGCGCTGTCTTCCTTCTCGGTCCCCATTGTCATCATTCCGTCAGAACACAAGGATGATGAACGCCAACAACTTCGCCCTGTGGGCACAGGGCCTTTCCGCCTTTTGGAATTCGTGCCCGGCAGCCATGCAAGGCTTGGCCGCTTTGATGCCTATAAGCCCAATACAGCCTATGAACAGCGCATGGGCTTTGGTGGCTATCGTGTTGCCTGCCTGGATACCGTGACCTTCCGCATCGTGACCGAAGCCAGCGCCCGCGTGGCGGGCTTGGAAACCGGCGCGCTGCATGTGGTGGAAGATGTGCCGACACGTTCGGTAGAAGCGCTGCGCCGCAATAGCGCCATCACCATCCTGCCCTTGCAGAATTGGTGGATCCAGATTGCGCTGCCCAATACTTCGCTGGCACCCACCGATAACTTGACCTTCCGGCGCGCCGTGCAGGCGGCGCTTGGTATGGAAGACATCATGGATGCGGCTTCCGACAATAACTTCCGGCTCAATGTCGGCTTCCAATATCCGAATCAGCCGAGCTTCACGGATGCGGGCAAGGAAACCTACAATATCAACAATCCGCAGCGCGCCCGCGCCTTGCTGCGCGAATCAGGCTATCGTAACGAACCGATCATCATCCTGACCAATCGGGACCTGACGCCGATGTATAACGCGGCGCTGGTGATGGAACAGCAATTGAAAGCGATTGGCATCAATGCGTCGCTTCGCGTGGTGGATTGGCCGACATCGGTGCAAATGTCTCAGCGGCTGAATTCAACGGAATGGCATTTCTTCCATTCCGGCTGGGGCACGCAGCCCGCGCTTGGCGCGCTTGCCACCATGCAATTCCTGGTTTCCCCGAATGCCGCCTATCGCCCGCGGGATGACAAGGATGACCCGGAAGTGCTCGCCGCCTGGAATGACATGAACATCCAGCGCGACCCGGCGGTGCGCCAGGAAGCCTTTGCGCGCATGCAGCGCCTGGTGCTGGAACGCGCTTATGCCTATCCCTTCGGCTCACTCACCAAGGTTCAGGCATCGCGCGCCAATGTAAAGGGCTTCGCGCCTTTCCGCATTCCGCGCTTTTCCAATGTGTGGATTGAACGTTGAGGTTTACGGCTAGGGAGCGCGATTTACCTTGATTTTGGTCGCGCTCCGCCGGCTGCTCAGCGCCATTCCGGTATTGTTCATTGTCAGCCTGATTAGCTTCGGGCTGATGCGGCTGATCCCTGGTGACCCGGCGGCATCCATCGCCGGGCCTTCCGCCACCCCAGCGCAGATTGACCAATTGCGCCGCGACCTTGGGTTGGATGAGCCCTTGTTGATGCAGTTGCTGCATTACTACCAAGGTCTGCTGCAGGGCGATTTCGGCAAATCGCTGCTGCTTGGCAAGGGCGTGCTGGCCGCCACCCTGGAACGCTTGCCGGTCACCATCGGACTTTCTCTCTACGCCCTTGTGCTGACGCTGCTGATTGGTGTGACCAGCGGCATTATCGCGGCGCTGCGCCAGAACACCTGGATTGATCAGGTGGCGATGATGATCGCCATGCTCGGCATTTCCATCCCGAATTTCTTTCTGGGCCTGTTGATGATCATCTTCTTCGCTGTGCAGCTTGGTTGGTTGCCAAGCGGTGGCTATGTGCCCTTCTCACAGGACCCGCTTGGCTGGCTGCGCAGCACCACCATGCCGGCGATCTCGCTTGCCTTGCTGCAAGCGGGATTGCTGGCGCGCATTACGCGCTCGGGCATGTTGGAAGTGCTGCGGCAGGATTATGTGCGCACCGCCCGCGCCAAGGGGCTGCCGGAACGTCAGGTGATCCTGAAGCATGCTTTGGCCAATGCGCTGATCCCGATTGTGACCGTGGTGGGCATCATCATCTCCCTATTGCTGTCGGGCGCAGTGGTGACGGAGGCGCTGTTTTCCCTGCCCGGTATGGGCCAATTGCTGACGCAAGCGGTGCTCAGCCGCGATTACCCCATGGTGCAGGGCGGGCTATTGCTGGTGACGACATTTCTGGTGGTGGTGAATATCCTGGTTGATATCCTCTATGCCCTGATTGATCCGCGGGTGCGCTATGAGTGACGCCGCCGCCGCCATAGACGCCGAAGGTATTGCGCTGAAGCGCGAACATCCGGCGCGCGCCACCATCAAGCGCCTGCTGCGGCATCGGCTTTTCATGACTGGTCTGGTGTTGTTCCTGATCATCGCCATTACCGCCATCCTGGCGCCCTGGATTACCGATGTTGATCCCAACCGGCTTTCCATGCGCAACAAGTTTAAGCCACCTGGTGAGGGCTGGGTCTTCGGTACGGATAGTTTCGGGCGCAGCCTGTGGTCCCGCGTGGTCTGGGGCGCGCAGCTTTCCATGCTGATTGGCGCTTCCGTGGTGGCGCTGAATGCGGTGTTTGGGATTCTGATCGGCGCCGCTGCGGGTTACTTCCGCCGCATTGATAATTTGCTGATGCGCATCAATGACGCGCTGATGGCCTTCCCGGCCATTCTGCTCGCCATCGCGGTTACTTCCGTGCTCGGGCCTTCGACCTTCAATGTCATTCTGGCGCTTGGGATTGTGTATATTCCGCGTACGGCACGCATTGTGCGATCTTCTGTGATTGTCCTGCGGGAAATGGAATTCGTGCAAGCGGCCGTCGCCGCCGGTGCGGGCCATTGGCGTATCCTGACGCGTCATATCCTGCCCAATGCCATGGCGCCGGTGATTGTGCAGCTTTCCTTCCTGTTCGCCTTCGCCGTGCTGTCAGAAGCCACGCTTTCCTTCCTGGGTGTTGGTGCCGTGCCGCCCACACCCACCTGGGGCAATATCATGGCCGAAGGGCGAGACTTCATGCGCGAAGCGCCCTGGATCATCACCATCCCAGGCATTGCGCTCATGATCACGGTGATGGGCCTGAATTTTCTGGGCGATGGCTTGCGCGATGTGCTTGACCCCCGGCTCAGGATTCAACAGTGACGTTGCTTGATGTGCAGGGGCTGACAACGGCCTTCATGACCGGGCGCGGCGAAATCACCGCGATTGAGGAGGTGTCCTTTTCCCTCAAGGAAGGTGAAATCCTCGGCATTGTCGGTGAAAGCGGCAGCGGCAAAAGTGTGACGGCGCTCACCATCATGGGGCTGCTGCCGACACCGCCGGCGCGCATCGCCGCCGGCAAAGTATTGTTCCAGGGGCAGGAACTGACAAAGCTATCGTCGCGGGAGATGCAGCGCATTCGCGGCCCCGGCATTGCGATGATTTTCCAGGAACCCATGACATCGCTGAACCCTGTGTTTTCCATTGGCGATCAGATCATGGAAACCATCAAGGCGCATGAAAACCTGCCCGCCGCCGCACTCCGCAAGCGCGCGATTGATATGCTGGACAAGGTCGGCATTCCCTCAGCGGCGCGGCGGCTGGATGATTACCCGCATCAGATGTCCGGCGGGCAGCGGCAGCGCGTGATGACCGCCATTGCGCTCGCCTGCAACCCGAAACTGCTGATTGCCGATGAGCCAACCACGGCGCTTGATGTGACCATTCAGGCGCAAATCCTCGATCTACTGATGGATTTGCGGGATGAATTCCGCATGGCGATCATGATCATCACGCACAACATGGGCGTTATTGCGGAAACGGCAGACCGCGTGCTGCTGATGTATGCGGGGCGTGTGATTGAGGAAGCGCCGGTGGCGCGGATTTTTGACCACCCCATACATCCCTATACGCGCGGCTTGCTGGAATGCGTGCCTTCCATCACGGAAGACCGCGCGCGGCTGATCGCCATTCCCGGCACGCTGCCCGATCCTGCGCGCCGCCCACCCGGCTGCCGTTACAGTGTGCGCTGCCGTTATGCGCAGCCAAGTTGCAGCGATGCCCTGCCACCGCTGATCCTGGAAGAAGCGGATCATTGGGCCGCGTGCCTCCGCGCCAAGGAATTGGCTGCGCCATGACCGAGCCCCTGATCAGCGCGCAGAACCTGGCCAAGCATTTTGATGTTGGCGGCGGCGGCCTGTTTCTACGCAGCAAAACCAGCAAGCTGCGCGCGGTGGATGATGTGGCGCTTTCCATCATGCCTGGCGAAACCCTGGGGCTGGTCGGTGAATCCGGCTGTGGCAAATCCACCCTTGGGCGGCTGCTGATCAGGCTGCTGGACCCGACCACGGGCAATATCCGCTTTCAGGGGCAGGAAATCACCGGCCTTGGTCGCGCAGCGATGCGCGAATTTCGCCGTTCCATGCAGATTATTTTCCAGGACCCCTATGGCGCGCTCAATCCGCGCATGGCTGTTGAGGATATCATCGCTGAACCGCTGGTGATCCACGGCGCCAAATCCGGCGCGGAGACACGCCAGAAGGTCACTGAAATGCTGGACCGTGTCGGCCTGCCAAGCCGCGCGCTGGATCGCTTTCCGCATGAATTTTCCGGCGGCCAGCGTCAGCGCATTGGCATCGCGCGCGCGCTGATCCTGCGTCCGCGCTTTGTTGTCTGTGATGAGGCTGTCTCGGCGCTTGATGTTTCCGTCCAGGCGCAGATCGTCAATCTGTTGCAGGATTTGCAGCGGGATATGGGGCTGACCTATCTGTTCATCGCGCATGATCTTTCGGTGGTGCGGCATATCTCTGACCGTGTCGCGGTGATGTATCTTGGTAAGATTGTGGAAGTTGCCGAAAAGCGCGAGATCTACATGACGCCGCAGCATCCCTATACGCGCGCTTTGATTGCCGCTGTGCCAGCGCCGCACCCATCGCGCCGCTCACGCGGCAAGCGGGAGAATATCGTTGGCGATATCCCAAGCGCGCTCAACCCGCCTTCTGGTTGCCGCTTTCACACGCGCTGCCCGCATGTCATGCCGATTTGCCGGGAAGCAGCGCCGCCACTTGTTGAAACGCAACCGGGGCATCAGGTGGCCTGCCATTTGATGACCCAAGCCCAAGCCTGAATAGGGAAAACGCCATGGCTGATGCACCACGCAAATCGCGCCTTGTTTCCGAAGTAGATTTCAACAGGGATGGCAAGCAGACAGGCTTCATCCGCCTGTTCCATTCAACACATGATAGCGCCTATGGCTTTCTGCCCATCCCGATTGTGGTGGTGAAGAACGGTGAAGGGCCAACCGCGCTTTTTACTTCTGGCAATCATGGCGATGAATATGAAGGCCAGGTGGCGCTGACCAATTTGGCGAAATCGCTTGATCCTGCGCGGATCAAGGGGCGCGTAATCCTACTGACCATGGCGAATTACCCGGCAGCACTTGCGGGGCGGCGCGTTTCGCCGATTGATGATCTCAATCTAAACCGGATTTTTCCGGGCGATCCGGATGGCACGGTTACGCGGCAGATCGCCCATTACATTGACAGCGAATTGATCCCGCTCGCGGATTTTGTGATGGATTTGCATTCGGGTGGATCATCGCTGAATTACGTGCCTTGCGCGCTGGCGACGCAATCAAACGATCCCGCGCTATTCCAGAAGCAATTGGCGGCACTGCGCGCCTTTGGCGCCCCCTTCACCTATATTCAGGGCGGCGCGCAAGGCCAGGGCGGGAATCAGACACTCGGCAGCGGGGCAGAACGGCGCGGCAAGATCGCGTTGGGCAGCGAATTGGGCGGTTGCGGCACCGTCAATCCGGCCGGCCTGGCCATTGCCGAACGCGGCGTGCGCAATGTGCTGGTGCATCTTGGCATTCTGCCGAAGTCAGACTGGGTCGAACCGCCCTCACCCACGCAGTTCTTGGATGTGCGCGGGCAGGATTATTATGTCTATGCACCAGAAAACGGCGTTTTTGAGCCTCTGGTCCAACTCGGCGATATGGTGTCCATCGGCACGCCCGCAGCGCGTATTCATTTCACGGAAATGCCCTGGCTGCCGCCGGTTGAAATCACCTTCAAGGCAGCGGGCATTGTAATGTGTCAGCGCATCCCGGCGCGCACCAAGCGCGGGGATTGCCTATTCCATTTGGCGAGTGATTTGAAGATTGCGTAACGCCTAATCGCAAGAAGGATCAAGCGTTACGCAGCGCCATGCTCAGCGCTTGATCCCGGCGATAGCGTTTTGAATGCCGGTGGAGGCCCAGGGGCCCCAGGGCATGGTGAAGAACTTGAAGCCCTTATCCACGAAGAAATTCGGCTCCATCCCGGGCGGGATAAAATACATGCCGGCGGCAATCCCATGCTTGGCCGCAGCTGCTGCGATTTTATCAAGCGCGCGCTGATAGGTATCGCAAGCATAATCCAGCGGCACATCTAATTCGATGGAAAGATCGGAAGGCCCAATCAGCAAAACATCCACGCCCGGCACCGAAGCGATGGCATCAAGATTTTCCAGCGCCTGCCTGGTTTCAATCATGGGCACAATGACCAATTCCTTGTTCACCGTATCCATATAGTCGCGGTATTTGGGGAATTCGCCCCATTCACCGCGCACGCCCGCATTGCTGCGATTGCCCTGCGGATAATAGCGGCAGGAACGCACCATTGCCTCAGCCTCAGCCCGCGTATTGATCATGGGGGCAATGATGCCACGCGCACCGGCATCCAGTGCGAAACAAATCTGATCTGCCTGGTTCGCGGCAACGCGCACAAAGGGGACGGCCTTCTTGCCGCGCATCGCCTGAATGGAAGGCGCCATTTGCTTGATTTCATAGGGGGAGTGCTGCGTATCGAACAGGATGAAATCAAAGCCGGCATCTGCCAGCACCGATACATCAATATTCGGCCCCGCCGTTGTTCCAATAGCGGTTTTGCCTGATTTGATGGTTTGTTTGATGGCGTTCATCTGACCTTGTTTCCTCACACAGGATGTGACGCATGCGCGCGCCAGTCCAAAAATGATCGGTACCTTGTGGCCGCTTCATTGCCTATCCTGGGTGGCGCCAAGGCCATGCTGTTCGAATAGGGTCAAGAACGCCGTCTCAATCACCAATCACCCGCAACGCTACCCATCATCCGAGAGGCTTAGCAATAGCGACGGGCCGGTTCCAAAATTTTGCCTACCCGATTTGGCATTGGTCCTGAGGTCACTCTGTAGCGGCCCAGGGCGTGAAAATTGCCAGGCGCCAGGCTTTGCTTCATCCTTCCATGGAAGCGGAGATATTGGCCATGGCATTCAACATCGGTCTTTTGTTGTTTCCTGAAATCACCCAACTGGACCTGACCGGCCCTTATGAGGTTTTCACGAAATTCCCCGATGCCAAGGTGCATCTGATCGCCAAGACCCTGGACCCCGTGAAGGCCAATGGCGGCATGCGCATTCTGCCAGATATCACCATGGCGGATTGCCCAGCGCTTGATCTGATCTGCGTGCCTGGCGGTGCGGGCATGAATCCCTTGTTGAATGATGCGGAAACGCTCGCTTTCCTCAGGCGGCAGGCAGCGTCCGCGCGCTATATCACCAGTGTTTGTACCGGCGCTTTGGTGCTTGGCGCTGCAGGGCTTCTCAAGGGCAAGCGCGCAGCCACGCATTGGATGAGCCTGGAAATGCTGGCGCATTTCGGCGCCATTCCCATGGCCGAACGTGTCGTCAAGGATGGCAATGTGATCACCGGGGGCGGCGTGACCGCCGGCATTGATTTCGCCCTGACCGTCGCCGCCGAAGCCTTTGGGGAGGATGTGGCGAAATCCATCCAGCTTGGCATCGAATATGACCCTCAGCCGCCCTTTAAGGCGGGCTCCCCCCAGGGTGCTGGCGAAGCGCTGGTGACGAAAGCGCGCACGGCGGCAACGCGTCGGCAAGCGGTGCGGGAAGCTGCGGTGCGCGAGGCAGCGGCTCGGTTGACTTGACACCTTATCGCGGCAGGCTTTCCGCCCAAAGCCAAGGGCGCAGGAAGGCAATGCGGGCCGGCTTCGTGCCAATTCTTTGAAACATCTGGCTCCCCGAGTTGGACTCGAACCAACGACCTAGGGATTAACAGTCCTAAAAGAGGCCATCTCAGCACGTCTCACCATGTCTCGTGGAAACCGTTAAATTATTGGTTTATATAATTTTTATTCTCACGGCGTCTCACCCCGTCTTTCCACAGCGCCGATAATCTGGCACCATAGTGGCACCATGGATTTAGTGCGGTGACCCAATGGCCCTAACAGATGTTGCGCTTAAGAATGCTCCAGAGGGGGCCATTTTGCGCGAGAATGGCCTCGAGTTCCGATTTTACGCGAAGGGAGAAGCCGGGGTCAGGTTTGTGGGGCGGGTTCGGGGCTCAGGTGCACGCGTTGCGATTAAACTAGGACGATACCCTTCCTTAAGGCTGGCAGAGGCCCGCGATCTGGGCGAGGCGAATAGGCGGTTATGCGATGCTGGCACCGACCCGCGCCATGCAAGGGCTGACCGCGCCGCAGACGACCAAAACTTGGTCAGGGCACTCTTAATCGAATATCTTAATGCTCAGGTTGAGAACCGGGCGAGCACCATCAATGACAAACGAGCCATCCTCAAGGGGGTTCTTGGGAAGCTGGAGAAGCGGCCTGTAAAGCGGATTACCAAGGCGGATGTTGCAAGGTTATTGGACAGTTATGCCTCTAGGCCGGGTGCACGCCGGAAGCTGTTCTCCTACCTAAATCATTTTTTGGGATGGTGTCAGGATCGAGACTTGGTGTCAGAAAATGTCTGTCGACAGATTCGACCGCCCAAGCCAGTCAAGCCACGAGACCGCATCCTAAATGATGATGAGCTGGCTTCTGTGATGAACCTGCAAGGCAGCGCTTGGGGCACAATGCTCCAGTTCATTCTATTGACCGGCATGCGAGGCATTGAAGTCTGCAAAATGCGCAAGGAAGAGCTGGACCTTAGACGCGCTGTCTGGAATGTGCCTCGCGCCACGATGAAGCAGGATAAACCGCATGCGGTGCCATTATCGGGAGCTGCGCAAAAACTCATCAAAACGCAGATGGAAAAGAATGGTGAGGACTGGGGACCTTATCTTTTCGGTGTTGGGAGTGGAGGCGAGCGCCCTTTCAATGGCAGAAGCAATGGAATTGAGGAGGTGCGCCGCCTAACGGAAACGACAGGCTGGGCAGGACATGATTGCCGCCGGACTTCAATTACCATTATGCAGCGACTGGGGATCCCCAGGGAAGTTCGTGTACGAATCACCGGACATGCCCAACCTCGAGACGGCGCCTCGGCCTATGAGCACTACGATTTTAAGAAGGAGACCCGAGAGGGCGTTGAGAAGCTCGCTGACGAGTTGGAGCGGATTAAGCAGGGTAAACCCGTTGTGTGACTAAGAAATAACTTTCCACAAGATACCCTCGCTCTATCGTGGGTTAGCCCCCAAATGCACGGAAACATGTCCAGCGTCAGCGCCTATGGGACCAAATTGGCGATTTGAATAACGGAGGATTTTCGGCTCATCGTAACTCCAAGAAGAGTGAAGATGAGCCAGAATGTTAGCGCCGTAGTAAAACTGAACCTCGCCGCCAGGCGTTGGTTGCGGGAAGTAGCGAATGCTAGGCGGCACGCCACCACCGGCGAGGTGCCTGCGGATCGGCTGGAGTTGGAACGCCCCCAGCTTGGCCCCATCCCGCCACCCTATGGCGGCCAGTCCAGGGTGGCTATGGCAGCAGCGTCATCGCCATTACTGCGCCCGCTGGTCGGCCTGCAGCACCCGCTTGCGTTATACGACACGCTATTCCCGGCGGCACTGAGCATGGATGCGGCGCCATGAGCGAACTGCAACATGCGCGGATTGCCGAACTCTGTTCGGAATTGCACTTGGCGGCGGTGCCTGATCTTTATCTTGCGAATGCTCAGGCAGCTGCGGCACGGGATGCCTCATTCAGCGACTTCCTTGAGGATACGCTGAAGGGCGAGAGGGAAAGCAGTCTCAAATGATTTGACGACGAACAGACGCAACAATCCGCGAACGCTAAATATGAAATTTTTGTGACACACAAAAAATAGCCTCTCGATCGGTAATACTTATCTCGGCACGGTAGAAAGGTTCAGGACGGCAAACAGACCAGTTTGCTCAAAAGTTTCGCTCGCCTGCTGCTAGAGATAACTCAAAGGAAAAAAATGAACCAAATCAGTAAATTAGATAAAGCACTAGGAACACCTCAATCGATGATGTTTTCTAACGAAGTGGGTTTTAACGGGTCGCACAAAAAAAGCAAGTGCCTCTCCAAGCGAGATAGCGAGAGCCGCGGCGGGATGATCGTAGATTTACCCGCCGCGCAGGCCCTGCCACCTGCGTGGACCTACGTCACTGCGGCAGAGGCCGCTAGGATCCGGCGGCAGGGGCTCAGCAGTTTTTGGCGACAGGTCAAGCAGGGGAAGTTACCTCAGCCGGTTCGCGTCTCGGCACGACGCCCTCGTTGGCTACTCACAGACATCTTGCCGCGACCGGCCGGTGGGCAAGCCGGGGATTCAAGTGAAGGATAGGCTGACCAAGGTTTCCATCCGGCGAATCCCACGTCTTTTTGGTCTTCACGGCGTGCCGGGCGCCATGTTCTGCTGCTTTTTCCAATTCCAAGGCAGCAATTCATGAAGTCTCTGCTGCGGCAAATCGGCGATGCGGGGCAGGAGATAGCCGAGCCGCCGATAGCCAAACCGCCGCCGCATGGCCGCCAGCTCACGCAACCGCTGCCGCAGGTCAGTATCGTCCGGACGGCTCGGCTTATACCGCGCTTCCCGCCTGGCAATTCCGATCAGATGACACGCCCGGCGCTCGCTCATCCCTTAACAGCCACGGGCATGAGCGACCGCGTCCCGCTTCGCTCCGGGCGTCACCATTTTTTTGACGAGATGTCTTTCAAGACCGCAATGTCCAGCATTGCCTCGGCCAAAAGCTTCTGCAGCTTGGCGTTCTCCTCCTCCAGCGTACGAAGCCGCTTCGCCTCCGTCACTTCCAGGCCGCCGAACTTGGCCTTCCACTTGTAGAATGTCGCCTTGCTGATCCCATGACGGCGGCAAACATCCGCCGTCACCGCACCCGCTTCCTGTTCCTTCAAAATCCCGATGATCTGCTCATCGCTGAACCTGCTGCGTTTCATTCGTCCGTCCCCTTGAGAAACAGACTCTACCGAAATTTGGAAACATTTCAGGGGGGCACGTCAACAGCCCTAACTTGTCAACATTAGGTGCTGGCAGCCTGACCGCTTGCCCGAGTTGTCAACATTAGCTGCTCTAGGCGCCAAGCGTGTCATGAACGTGCCGCGAATGGGGGTTTGATGCCTGGCTCCCTGAGGGTGATTTCCACATCTTTATGTGCCGTCCACGTTGCGGCGGTTGATGTGCCGTCCACTTCGCGATGGTTGCTCGGCTTGTAAGGGGTAGGGGGCGAGATGTTTGGATGGGCGCCAAACAAGGTTCGCGTTCCTGTGATGTCATTCCGATTTTCTATCGACATCTTTTGCCCGCCCTGATTTCCAAAAATTTAGATGATCTCCTCTGCCCCCCCGTTACTGTGGGCAAATGTAACGCTTTTGGTGGAAGAAGAATCGCGGCCAATCTGCGACGCCTCCAACTTCCCGAGGAGGCGGCGGACCAGATGAACACCTTACCCATTGCTCGGAAGGGTTTTTCCGAAACGCATAACTTTGAATTTGAAACGCAAAAAAATGAAAGAGAAACGCTTTTGGTACAGAGAGAATCGCTTTCTCAAGAATGAAAATCGCGAACCAGTGAGGCCGAGGGCTAATGACCTTGGGCCAAGCTTTCTAGGTGGCGGCGGACCCAATACATCCCGAGGATGCCCTCACTGATCATAAATGCGATGGGGCGCTTGCCACAGAAAAGGGGTCCCGAGTTCGCCAGCCCAACCCACTGGTCCGCGAGCGCCTGATCAAAAACGCTGTGTAGATTTCGATAAATGCCAAGCGTCAGGGAGGCCCGCGTCAGCTGATCCTGCGAGAAACACCCGCGCCAGTTATCATTTTGAATCCTACTCCAAGTGTACAATGATACCCCGAGCACGGCCGCTGCCTGGTGGCGCGGAACACGCCAGTCGCGGAAAATATTGCGCATGGCCCGCGCGCACGCCGGGCTGAGACGCTTGCGATCCGCTACATCCGCGAAGAGCCCGCCGCTCTCCCGCACGGAAGAAAATATATCACGGTGCGCCAGCATTTCTGGATGGTCAGGCAGCATGGATCGGGAAGGCCAGTCTGTTGCAGGTCAATATGCATCGTCAAAATCAGAAGCGGCCCACCCATCGGGTGGGCCGCTGATCACGTTAACCTCGGCTCGGGTTGAAGCCGAACGCCCAAGAGATGTCCCCCGCTGCTGCTGGAAGAGGCCAACGAGGCAGCTTTCGCAGCCTCGCGCGGATCGCGCTTGGCCCCAGCCGCTCGTGCCGCACTGCCAACAGCCTGGGCTGGGAGAATAGATGGCGAATCAATTCGCGTACGCCACCGTGCAAGACCCGGCCATCCGGTACCGGAAGCGCGATCACAATACGACGCTCAGTCTTTTGAATAAGGATATTGAGGATCTGTTGGCGCGTCAGCGCTGCCGGATCGCCGAAGTCGCCCGCAAGCACGCGATTGAAGCGATGTGTGACCGTCGCCTTTGGGATACCGGTCAGGCGCGCGAACTCCGCCGCCGATACCGGCGGCGCCTCCGCATCCTTGGGGTGCGGCAAAGATAACGGCGGAAGACGGCCCGTACCCGCGTCATTGCGGCGGGGCGAACCGGGCAGGCGCCGATCGAACCCAATGTCGGCGTTCGCAATCCCCGCGAGGCGCGCTCTGTGCAGCCGCGACCGCAACGTGTCGATTGGAATATTCTTGCGTGACGATACGGTGTGCAGTGAGACATGCGTCCGTCCGCGATATCGAAACGGCTCGGCGCGCTTGCGGCGAAGATCCAGCCTTTGGGTCAACCCAAAAGCCGCACGCTGCGCATGGCCTGCTTGGAGGCGGGCGTACACGGCGGGGAGTCTCAATGCCTTTTCGCCATTGGCCTCCCGCGTCGCATTTGTGGCGGCGAGCGCCGACATGATCGACTGAAAGACCTGCGGCGCCTGGCCGACCGGGCCAAGGGTGATGGGGCGCGCATTCCCCGGCCCTCCAAGGGTCGCGCCGCCTGGCTGCAGGTTGAAGCCATTAGGAACCCGCGTTTTCAGCCTTTCGATCCACAAAGCTTCAAGACGCCGTGCCTCCAACGGGGTGGTACATGTTTCGAGCAGCGTGATCTCGAACTCCACCGCTGCCGAGAGGCCTGATCGCTCTGCCCGCAGGATGGCCTCGCCGAGGCCGCCCGGGCGAGGGACCTGTGTCCGGCGGCGGGCGCAGTAGATATGAAGACGCTTGCGCAGTTCGAGCGGACGCTGGGTAACGCCAACATATCTACGGCCGTCCGAGCGGCGCCTGATTTCGTAGATGGAATAGACGCCTGCGGCGGAGGGCGTTTCCGCTGAAGGCGGGTTTTTGATAGCGTTGGAATCAGCCTGATGCATTGGATTGAAGCTCCATTGCTTTGGGTTAGGCCGTCGGGGTGGTGGTAACACCCTGGCGGCCGCTTTGTATGGGGAACCATTTCCCCACGCCGAAAGTTTGAACAATAAAAAATCCTATTTGTCAAGAAAAAGAATCAAAATTCCTATAAATGACCCGAAAAAGCAGAAATATAACCCATTTGCCGTACACATATTTGGTGTGCTGGCGCCTAAAAGCAGATCGATAGTTGAGCGGTCACAATGGCCTGGGGGATACTAATCTGTTGTACAGTATAAGAAAATTGTCTTTCGGGTCCGATTCGCGGGTAAGACACGCAGCCCGAACAGCCTTGCGAGGCCGCGTGGAAGTGTACGCCCTTTGGGGGGGGCGTTCGGGGTCCCGTAGCCGATAGTTGGGTCTGGATGACCGTGTGGTCCGGGGCGTACCGGGGGTTCGAATCCCACCCCATCCGCCAGTTTCAAAGTGATCCGCTCTCTCCGCCGGCCCGATCCCCCCGCTGGATGGCAGGATTCCTGGGTTTTTTGGGGCAGACCTGTTGACCGGCCAAGCCGGGAAAAGCCCGAAAACCGCTCTCCGAGGGCCAATTCTCTCCGAACCTGTTGACTTGGCCGATTTAGTACGGATTTCATAAGATATTGAAATTAAATAGATTTCTTGCGGCAGAAATGTGGCTTGGTTCGCATTTCATTTGCCTGAGATCCGTACTGAATTAGCGAAACGGAGGTACGGAGGAGGCTGGCTGAGGGACCGTCAGGTGAACCCAGTCTCATGAATGTCCTCGTGGCGCTGAGCCTTCTTGTTGGGCAACCAATCGTGCCCTGCAGCATTTATGAAAGTACCCTTGACCTCTAGACGAGGTGGCCATGGCATCGGGAGACGGGTGCCCTCGTTGTAACCGTTCCCTTTCCAGCGGTCGGGAATCAGCAGACCATAAGCGCCCCAATCCTCGCACTCATTTGGCGCGAAAATTTTTCTTTCCGGCGCCCAAAGCTTGCTGTGCTTGCCGAGTAGTGAGAGGCGCGCGTGTTCCCAAGAGACTTGGCGCGCACAGCCTAACCAAGCAATGCGAAATGCAGGTTCGATCGACTGCAGCAACTGGCAATTGAAAGACAGACCCTCGTCAACTGATATCCAATATGCCGCTCGATAGCCTGTGCTTCCGTTGAAAATCCAGTCGAATTGCTCCGAGGTAACAAAAACGGTTGCCTCTACGCGAAAATGACCGGGAGCCTCGGAGGCCTCTTGCCATGATATCTTGAGACAACCAGCTTCCGCCTGAAATGTCGCGGCTTTTCCAAAGATCGCGATAAGGCTAGCTGATGATGGTGCTCCCTTGAGCAATAGATCGCGCCGTTCAGCACTGACGGAAGCACAAATGCGCCAGTCTGCATCAGACACCGCTACCATTGGATTTTGCATTCTGCAGCTGACCAAAGGTTTAGGCTATGGGTCTTGACCTCAATTTCCTCAATCACCATCCCTGCCGCATCCATTCGTCGATATCGCGGGAGGAGAGCACATTCTCCGTATACTCCCAGTCAAGGCCCTGATCATCGGCGATGTCCAGAGAATAACGCAGTTCCATTGGCGGCTTTGCTAGTTCTACACGTTGCGAGAAATTCTGAAGTGCCGTGCGATCATTGAGAGCGGCCGAGATCCAGTCATCCTCAAAAGCATCTGGAAGTTGCCCAAGGACCGAGAAAATGTCGCCGAAGCGCTGGGACAGCGCCGCATAGACCTGATCCTCAACGGTGCCCGCATAACGCAGGTTCAGCACGTGAATGTCGTCCCGCGCCTGACCGATACGCTGCACACGCCCCTTCCGCTGCTCCAGCCGCGACGGGTTCCACGGCAAATCGATGTTCACCTGCGCCCCAAGACGCTGAAGGTTCAGGCCCTCGCAGGCAGCATCCGTGGCGCAGACCAGCCTGATTTCTCCATCCTGAATACGTCGCTTGATCTGCTCGCGGGCAGCCGTGCGGCGGTCCTGGCCGCGTTGCACGAAGGAAGCTGCGCCGCCGGCGTAGAGGGCCACCGGCTCGTCCGGAAACACCGCACAGAGCGCCTCCAGGACCCACTCCGCCGTCGTCCGATACTGGCTGAAGATTATGGCGCCATTTGTCTCAAGCCAGCGGCGTTCCCGCAGATAATGCAAAACCACCTGCACCTTCGGATCCGTATCACTGCCTGCCACGACGGCGGCTAGGTTCCGCTCCACCTCCCGCAGGTATTGGATCTCCTGGGGCTCGGGTGGAAGGACTACATCGGGAAATCCTTCATCACTCGCCTCATCTTCAGAAACGGGCGGCCCCTCGAGCCTGCCCAGCAAATGCTGCGCCGTTTCCAGCCCTGCGCGCGCTGAAGATCCGATACGGCGCAGGAGGATGGTCTTTAGAAACCCGGCGCCGGGGAAGCGTTGCGCGTAAAGACGACTGAATCCCTCCGCTGCTTCATAAGCGGCCTTGAAGGCAATACTCATCTCCAGCCCTTCACCGCTGAATAGCGATGTTGGCAAACCATCATCCGGCTTTGGGTGCGTCAGCACACCAATGCGCTTCAGCAGCCCACGCGCTTCGAGCATTGGCCTGGTGCGCCGAACAACCCGACGCACGATTGGGTTGTTCCGTTCGGCGAGCCCCTGGAAGTCGTTCAGGAAATCGGTGCGGGTATCTGAACTAAGATCGTCGAACCGCGGCCCCATTACTTCGCGTGGGAGGAGGCCGGCATCATTACGAACATCGCGAAACACCGAGTGCTCGGCAGCTGGAGGAAGCGGGTTGCGAAACAGGCCCCAGCGGTTCGTGTCGTTCATCGGCCAAGCCTTTGCCCCGGTCAGATAGCGGATCGACTCCTCGCGCATCCACTCGCCGCCATCAAAGGGCGTACCAAGGACATGCGGCGCCCCCTGGCCAAGCGCATGCATCAAATCCCAAAGCTCCACAGCGTCGAGTTGGATCGGCGTTGCAGTGCCAATGATCACGTTCGTGGCCTTGCTAGCCGCACCACGCAGGAATCGCAGTAACTGGTTAGGTTCCGCCGCACCGCGTCCGTTCTGGCCGCGAGAGGCGCGCGCCTTGTGCGCCTCATCAAGGATGACCACGCCAAAAGATTTCTTTGCCAGCGCCCCGCGCTCACCTGCATCATCGCCATTGACGATCAGCCCGGTGGACATGATCCCGATGCGCCAGGGACACTTCGCCACCAACGTCGGATCGCCCTTTTGCGTCAGTGGGCGTCGTTCGCCATCCAGCCAGCACTTCTTCTGCGTTGACCACACCGCCGCTGGCACGCCGAGCTTATCTTCCAATTCCTCCTGCCACTGCCAGATCAGCGTTGCGGGGGCCAGGATCAGCACCGGCTTATCGTCCAACATCGACAGCACCAGTGCAGCCGCCGCCATCGAGAGTGTCTTCCCGAGGCCAACATCGTCCGCGATGAGGTAGCGCGCACCGCCATGCAGCCTGCGATCTTCGACGCAGCTTTGTACGAAGCGCTTCTGCCAGGACCGCAGGATTTGCCCGCCCTTATAAATCGGGCGTTCGGCAAGGATGGCATCGGTCGAGACATCACCCCCTGCATCACGCGCCGCTTCGATCGAGCGATATTCGATCCGGCCCGCCATGGCGGCGACGTGCTTCACCACCGCATCGGGCAGGTCAACGCCTTGTTGCCAGAAATGTTCGAACTCCTCGCGCACCCATGTCGCGGCAATCGGATCCTCGTCGCCCCAAAGAATCTCGTAGGCATGTCGGAAGCCGGAGGCGGAATCATTCACGCTGCCGACGAAGGAATAGACCCGCCCGTCGCCATGTTCGATCACGCCGGCTTTGCCATGGACGAAGACATTATTGGCGTCCCGCGGCACGACCCGCACCTTCATCCGGCCGGAGGCCAGCAGGCCATGCAGCCGCCGATAGCGTTCGCGGGCCAGCAGCACGTCCAACCCGTCTTCCGTTGCCTGCCAGGAGGAGACAAGCGTGCGCGCCAGCGCCGCCTGACCATCGCGAGCAGCCTTCGCCACCTTGACGTCATGCGGATCGAGGTCCCCGTTGCAGATCACCTTGATCTCACCGACTGTTTCCAGTGCCTCACCCACCACATCAAGCAGGGAAGATCGAAAATAGCCGGCGATGCGGAGGTAGCGCGTGGCGCCAGCAAGCCGGGCAGTCAGGACCGGGCCCAGCGCTTCGCGGCGGGAGGAGAAGCGCTCGATCATGCCGCCGTGCCCATAAGCGCTATACCCTATCGAGCTTCAGCGCCTCGGCCAGTTCATGCGCGGCCGCGCTTTCTTCAGCGCGAGTACGTGCGGTCTTCATGGCGATATAGCTTGCAAGCGCGATCAGCTTCTGGCGGCGCTGCCAGTAATCCGCGCTGTATTCGGATTTCAGCAGCGTGACACCGCGTTTGGGGTCAAGTTCCTGCCCTTCCATCGTCTTCCAGATAGCGAAGAGCACCTGGCGTAGTTGTGTGCCACCGAAGCCTTCGCCTTCCAGCATGCGGCCCTTGAGATCGGCGGCGCCGGCGAGCGACGCCGCGTTCGCGGTGGTGGAGGCCATCAGGTCGGCATAGCCGCCGAAGGCGAAGCTCTTCGCGAAGTTCTGGAAGTCAGCGACCTTGGCAGAGCCCTTCGCCTCCATGTCGAGCATGCGGACGTAGAAGCGCTCGGCGGCCAGCAGGTCTCGCCACATGTCGCGGGGGAAGCCCTCCGGCACCAGCAGGCTATTCGCCACCTGCGCGGCGTAGTCCACCAAGTCACGCAGCATGGTGTTCTCGCCCTTGCCGAGCTTGCGGTAGAGGTCGCGGTCGAGCGGCTGGCGATCAATGCTGGAATAGGCGGTGACGACCTGCAGGGCCGCAGCATAGGCGGCGAGCGTCAGGTCGCCATCGGTGTAGAGCGTCTCCGCATTGGTGCGCTCATGCCAGGCGTCATCGAGGGCGTTGAGGTGGGCGAGTTGGGCCGCCACCGCCTCCTCAATCTCCGCCTCAATCTCCATCCGCCGAGCATTGACTGCGCCCAGGCGCTTACGAAGCACGAGGCAAACCGTTCCTTGGACGTAATTGCCCGCCTTCAGTGCGCTTTCAGTCTCGGTGACGATGTTCCAAGCCGCGGTAACGCGCAGTCCGGCAGCCCATAAGATGCTGGCGAGATCAGCCCACACACCAGCGTCCTGATGTGTGAACATAACAACTTGCTGGCCGCTCTCAGGCATATGTTGTGAGATTGCGCTATACGCGGAAACCATATCGCGCCGAAATTGCTCATCTTTTCCTTTAATGGCTAAATCTCGTCGTGAGTCCCATGCCCAATTATCAAATGGAGCCGGAGGATTTTTCCGCAGCCAAGCAATAAAAAATTCTGTTATCTCATGATAATTAACGGCATCAGCATACGGCGGATCGGTGACAATTATTTCGCAATTTTCGTTGTAATCCTTCGCATTTTTAGTTTCTATTTTCACTAAACCAGGTGGTATCGCAATATCACTAAATCCAAAAACACGACCAGCATCGTGACTTACGAAGGCGCGCGCAGCGTAGTCTAAATGAGGATTCAATGCCTGATTATAAAAAACCTGATTTGTCTTCTCCCAGTGATTCATCCATCCAGAAATTCTAGAGTTCCAGTCGAGCATTTTTGCACTAAATATACTTTCTTCTGCCGATCTATTAGAAAAATACAGCGAAAAAAGTAGTAGCTGCCGGGCTCCGAATAGATGGTGCCAGTAAGTCCAACCGCGCGTGCGGATTGGCTCATCAGTCTTCTCACCGGGCGCGATAGCCATGTCCGGCACCACGCCGCATTCTTGCCAGCGTGCTAGGTTGTCACGAACAATTGCCTCAACACGACGCTCGCGCTCCATGTCTTCATCAGTCACCGCGGCGAGGAACGTCTCTTGTCTGGATTTCCCAAACGATTCTTTTGCAAGCCATTGAACGCAGTAAAGGCGTTCTTGGAAGATATCGTCCGATCTTGGTACGAAATCGGCGATCTCCCATTGGCGGAGACGGTTACGCGTGGCTCCCTCGGCGTCCCTGTAGTCTCCACGGATGGTCTTGATCTCGACGCCAGACCGTTCAGGATTCATGGGGTGAACCAACCGGCCATCTCGAACGGTGCCCTGCTCCGCGGTCTTCATTTCTTCAGGGGACGCATTCGCGACAATCTCGATTTTGTAGCGCTTCGCAGCGTGATCGGGCACCAGCTTTGCAACCACATTGCGGAGCCTCGAAACAACCCAGGATGGCGCCATGGGCACCATCCAACCAGTCTTGGGGCATCGCGTCTCTAGGCAATAGAGGTACGCTTTCGCACGATTGCCGGCTGCGTCATGCTCGATGCCGAGGCGCGTGATCTCTGCATCTACCGCTTGCGCAACGCTCTTCTGCGCCTTCTCAATCTCCACGCGCCTATCGGGTTTTGCCCCGATAATGTTGAAGGCGCCCCAGGTCAGCATGCACGCGATCGGGTTGAGGTCTGAAGCATAGACGTCGCATCCGATGCGTGCCGCTTCGAACGGGATAGATCCTCCACCGCAGAATGTGTCAGCTACCTGCGGACGACGTCCAAAGCGGAGCAGGCCGAGCTGCTCAACCAACTGGGGCAGACTTCCGGCGCTTGTGCCAAGATGCTGATTCACGGACGGCCATACGGTGCCCAAGAGTTCAGCCTCGTCGCATTCTTCGGGCCGGCGCACGTGCTTCAGCCGCTCTGCGTAGGGGAGGCTGGTAAAGGCCTCAGCGACGCGGATTTGTCGCTGCGCTGTGGATAGATCTTCTCTCCAGACGCTGCGTTTGCCTTTGGCCTCCGTTGCTAGGCTCGCGTAGGCCGGAAAGAGCTTTGCGAATTCGGCGGCGCTTCCGTTGAACCGGCGACCGAAGGCCATATCGTCCATCGCCATGAGCTTGAGGAAGACATCGAGGTCTGCTGCGGCATCATTCGTTGCGGGCAAGAGGCAGCCCAGCACGACAGCCCTCACCATAATAAGGGGCTTGCGCCCCTTCCAATACGAACCGAGCCCCGTCAACGTTTGTCCAAGGTTCGCCTTACGCTCCTTGTACGCTTCGGCCGAAAGCCGCCCGACTGGGAACTGCCGTTCGATAAACGCCGGCGCATCCTTCAGCGAAAGGGGCACGAGGCCTGAAACCACCTCATCACGCTCAGCAGAGGTCACAGAACTCTCCGTCATTCAGCCGGCAGCGCCGGGGCAAAAAGGAACCCAGGGTCATCTGTCTTCTTGCGCCCCGGCTTGCGCTTCGGCTGCACGTATTGGGCATTCACCCGAGGCTCCAGTGTACCGCGGCCGGTCACCGCCCCAAGGTGGAAAGCGTCGTGGCGCGTGCCGAAGCACAGCGCCTGCCGCAGGGCGCCGCGCCAGCCCATGCCCGCTTGGTGCGCCAGCCCGGTGCCAGCCGCGGTCATTGTGTAGAGCCACCAGCGCTCCTCCGGCTTCAGCCCCAGCCAGTTGCGGATGGCGACGCCAACTTCCTCCGGCTTCACATCAGGCAGCTCGATGGCCCAGAGCAGCACCAGCAACTCCTTACCGAACAGCCGCTGCACAGCGGTTTCATCTGCACCCCAGCGCCCCGACGGACGGTTCTCCGCCTTCAGGCGTCGGTTAAACTCGGCGCGCGCTTCGGGGGAAACAACATCCCACACCTCACGCGCGGCCTCACAGCGCATGATGGTCTCGGGCGCCCATTGTGGCTCGCGTTCCGTTGGTGGGCGCCCGAACACCTCAAACACCTGCACCTTGGCGTCGCGGCCCTTGGTCAGCCGCACGAGAAAGCCGTGCTCCTGATAGATATCGGCGCAATCGAAGCTGGCGGGCGCGGGTGTGGCAGGGCCTAGGGCCATGATCGTCAGTCCTGGTTCCAGGCGACGCGGTCGAAATCCTCACCTGCCGCGTCGCAGAAAGCCATAAGGTCCCGTCCAGACGGAAAGGCAATACCGTC